>NZ_LAPT01000032.1 GCF_003194385.1 Pokkaliibacter plantistimulans | reverse complement strand
ACTGGATAGACGAAGAGATTTTGTGATCGTCGCAAGCGCATGAAGATGCGAGTAGTCAAATTAGAGCCACCCTTATTTGAGTAAACCGGCGGCTGTCAGCGGAAGCGGACAGAGGACGTAAGCCCGAGAGACTCAGCCAGAATTGCCTGGCGACCATAGCGACGTGGAACCACCTGACTCCATCCCGAACTCAGAAGTGAAACGCGTCAGCGCCGATGGTAGTGTGGGGTTTCCCCATGTGAGAGTAGGTCATCGCCAGGCATCAACTACAGCACCCCCTGATCGGTAACGGTCAGGGGTTTTGTTTTTGGGAATTTCTTGTGTGTTAGCATCATTACGCATAGCAATATACCTCTCTTATGTTGATCAACAGGTGCTGGGTACTTTCAGCCCTGAATGAGTCCATTTTCAAGTTACAGGTGATGCCGATGCAAAACGACATGGAGTTGTCTTCTTATATCGAGCAGCAGAAACAGACCAGAAAGAAACGAGTCTTTGCTGTTGAGTGGAAGGGGCGTAAGGTCTGGGTTAAGCAGTCTGAGCAACATATTCAGAGCGTCTGGCATAAGCTTGGGGACGTGGTAGCCTCTATCACATCAAATCCCCTGTTTACCTCCACAGTAAGCGAAGGTGGTGTAGCTGCGCTGAAAGATGAGATACGTCGCCTGCAAGTTCTAAGATCGAAAGGGGTTGCCGTGCCGGCTGTGCTGGCGTCTGGTGATGATTGGTTTGCAATTGAAGATGCGGGGATTGCTCTTCACCATATACTTCAGGGGAAACAGCATGAATACTCTGCCTCTGAACAGCAAGAAATCTTACAACAAGCCGCTTATGCCTTGGCTAAGTTGCACCATAATGGCCGATGGCATGGACGACCTGCCTTGCGTGATATTCTTTGGAATGGTTTCAATATCGTTTTTATCGACTTTGAGGAAGATTTGGCAGCGAAGATAAGTCCTCTGGACTGTATGGTCCGCGATTTATTCTTGCTTATTCATGGACTGTATCGCTATTTGCCAGAGGATAGTACGCTCGTCCTGGACGTCTGGCGGACTTATCAAAGGAATGCGCCAAGGGATGTGTGGCTAGCAACCTGCCATCTCGCTGGTCGCATGGGGTGGATATTCCAGGCGGCACGATTGCTTAAAGGAGTTGGCGGGCATGATGTTAAGCAGACGTACGCTACTTTGAAATTTTTGAGAAAACAGGCTGAATAAAACCCGGCAGATGAAGCTATGCCGGGTTTGTTGTGACATGTATTTTGCTTATTACAGCTGTGATAGCTCGCCGCAAAGGTTCTGTTGAAACAGTTTCATAACGTCGTCTCGATCAGTAGATTGTTGAAGGAGTACGTGAAGTTTGGTGAAAGCCGCTTCTACCGTCATAGTGTTTCCACTAATAACGCCTGCTTGTGCTAGTCGTGAACCGGTAGCGTAAGCGCTGTCTACTTCGCCATAAGGGCACTGCGAGAGGTTAACGATTATTTTCCCTTCTGCTGTATAACCTTCTATCGTTTGTAATAACTCCAAGTCTTTATCTGGGGCATTCCCCGTGCCATAGCTCTGTAGAATGACACCGGTATATCCACTGTCAAAGGCGCATTTCAGCAAGTTTGCTGTCATGCCTGGAAATATCCTCAGTACAGCAACATTGTTGTCGGCTTGTTTAGGGAGCTGCCAGTCGCTGCCTGAAATAGGTTTGGGGAGCAGGTTTGCATAGTTAAGCTTGGGCTTGATAGCCATCTTCCCCAACCATGGTTGATTGAGTGAATCAAACGCGTCGAGCTGTGTCGCTTTCACTTTGCTACTTGCATTGCCTCTCAGTAAGCGGTCATGGAAGCAAAGCCCGACTTCTGATAATGCCTCCATCTTCAGCCATGACAATGCATTGGTGACGTTGCTAACTGCGTCGCTGCGCTCCAGGCAGAAAGGGATCTGTGAGCCGGTAATGACGACGGGCTTATCAAGGCCTTGAAGCCAGAAGGACAGAGCCGATGCTGTATACGCCATAGTGTCTGTACCATGGAGTATCAAAAATGCATCGTGGTCCTGGTAGTGAGCCTTGATGTCTCTGGCAATATCCAACCAGTCTTGTGGTGTTGCATTGCTGCTGTCAATCAGCTCAGCGTATTCGTTGAATGTGAAAGAGAACTGACTGGTTATTGCGCTTCCAAGTGACGTAAAGAAAGGTTCCAGGAAGTTGCGAGCAGGCACAAATCCGTTTTCACTTGCCTGCATCCCCAACGTACCGCCTGTGTAGGCAACATAAACTCGTTTGCTCATAACAGCATTTTCTCTTTTCTTTTTGTCCTGCGATGACATGCCAAATAAAGATGCCCTTTATTTAAAGGGCATCGTAGATGTCGGATGAACGGCTATGCTCCTATTTATGCCGAGATGGTGCAATAGCTGAGCTTATGACGTTGTTAGTGGCCAGATAAGTGGAATGGCAATCGACGCGACTATCCATAGAAGGATATTCATGGGCAGACCAATACGCAGGAAGTCTGCGAAGCGATAGCCTCCTGCACTGTATACAAAAGTGTTGGTCTGATAACCGATGGGAGTGGCAAAACTGGCACTGGCGGCAAACATTACGGCGATGGCAAACGGCTTGGGATCCAGCCCTAGTTGTTGGGCCATACCTATGGCAATCGGCGCAACCAATACCGCTACGGCATTGTTACTCAGCATTTCTGTCAATATCGAAGTAAGCAGATAGATACCTGACAGCAAAACAACGGGCCCAGCCAAGGAGGCGTACGGCGTAAGAGTGGCGACGAGATCATTGACCAAGCCAGTTTTGTCCATGGCTTTGCTGATGGCTAGCATACCGAAGATCATCATCAATATGCGCCATTCAACGGCTTTGTAGGCTTCGTCTACGTTCAGGCAGCCCGCTAGAATGACGCCGATGGCCGCGATCATCGCCAGGCCTTCAATCGGCATTACGCCAACCCCCGCCAGAATCATCACCAGCAGAATAGCGCCGATAGCTATGCCGGCTTTGTCTTTGCGATAGAATTTATCCTGTACGGTATTGAGGATGATCAGATTACCGTTTTCAGCGAATTTTTTGACCTGAGAAGCCGTACCCTCAACCAGCAGGACGTCTCCAAACTCCAGCTGCAATGTGTCCAGATTCTCCTGAATATTTTCGTCCTTGCGATGTACCGCCAATACGTGAATACCGTAGCGTGCAGCAAGATTGAGATCTGACATCGGACGGTCGGTATAGCGTGAGTGACGGCCAACAATAACCTCTCTTAATGTCGCATCATGCGTGGAGATGGTTTCAAACTTGTCCGGGCTCGAGCGTGCAAAGGCCAAGCGACCATCTGCTCTCAGCTCCAGCATGTCCTGTACTGAGGAGTGCATTATCAAGCGGTCCCCGGCGCACAGAACTGTGGTGTGAAGAGGTTGGCTTAGCTCCTCTTCATCACGGAAGACCTTGAGAACCTGAATGCCGCTGTTGCCGTTCAGACCTGCTTCAGAAAGGTTTTGCCCGACAACGTTGGAGTTGTGGGGGATGAGAACTTCAGACATGAATACCCGATCCTGACCCGGCTGTAGGCGTTGTGACAGCGTTTCACGAACGGGCAACAGCAGCGGCCCAAAACCTAAAATGAATAGGAGGCCTACCGACGCGCTGATCAGCCCCATCATGCTGATATCAAAAATATGAAATGAAGGTAATCCAAGGCTGCGGACCACCCCATCGACCAGAATGTTGGTCGATGTGCCAATCATGGTCAGTGTTCCACCCATTATTGAGGCATAGGACAGAGGGATTAGCAGCTTGGAGGGAGGCAATTTTCGGCTGCGAGCCAGTGCCATTGCTACAGGCGTAAAGATGGCAACCACAGGAGTGTTGTTGATAAATGCCGACAGGAAAATTACTAGCAGCATTAAGCCAAACAGTGTTGAACGTAAACTTTGCCCACAGACTCGACTGAGAATTTCTGCCAGCCAGGCAACACAACCTGTTCGCTCAAGTGCAGCACTGAGCACGAACATGCAGGCGATGGTAACAGGGGCTGAGTTACTGAATACCGCCAATGTTTCGTTTGGACTTAGTATGCCCACAATCATCAGTACAGAGACACCGATGCCAGCGACCAGATCGGGTCCATGACGTTCAGTGACGAAGGCCCAAAGCATCCATATAAGAACAAAGGCGACAACTAACTGATGGTAGTCCATGACATTGAAGCTCAAGGCATAAGAGGAAACGGGGTTAGCCTAGAGTCGATGCGTTATTCTGTCCAAGAATATTTAATCAGATTTATATGTCTGATCAGCATAAATGATGGGTGACTACGTGAGGGTCACCCATGTGGTTTAAATGAGTCCTAGTTACTGCTCAGCTTTTTCAGTTCGCTCTGCAGCTGCTGGATACGCAGGGTCAACTCTGCCTTGTGCAATTCCTTTCTGGCTTTTACCAAGGACTGCTGCTCTGGAGTAAGAATGGCAAACACCTCATCCATGACTTTGTGATCAATATCATGTTCCTGCTGGTGCAGATTTTCGCGTTCCGCTTGATGAGATGCCTGGATCGTTTTGATATTAGCCAGTTGCTCGTCGGTCAGGTCCAGATCGCGGGTCATGTGCATGAAGTCGTTATCGTCATGAGCGCGAGGTGGAGGCGTACCCACATCGTGTCCAGGCATTGGCATGGGAAGCATGACAGGGACGGCACCACAGTTCTGAGTGATAGGCATGGGCTCGGCATGTACAAGAGACATGTTTAATAATCCAGCGGTTGCGGTACTTAGCAGGACGCTGAGAGATGGTTTCATACGGGTAAGCTCCTCAGTTAATGTTATGCAGCACAGTCTATGGAGGGCGGCGTAAACCGGGGTCATACCTGTGTAAAGGAGGGGTAAAACTTGTTGCATGGGCTGGCTAGCCCATTTGGTTATGTCAGAATGGGCGCAATTAGAGAGGAGTCCGTATGGCTACACTATTACTTGTTGAGGATGATGAAGGGTTGGCAGGCCTACTGACCGAGTTGCTGGAGTTGGAAGGTTTTACCCTGTTACGGGCCAGGGATGGAGAAGAAGGTTTAGTGTTGGCGCGGAGTAACGAGGTTGATCTGGTCATCCTCGATATCATGCTGCCCAAGAAGAATGGTTTTGATCTGTTGCGTGAACTGCGCCAGGACAAGTCTACTCCGGTAATCATGCTGACAGCGCGTGGTGACGAAGTGGACCGTATCGTGGGTCTTGAAATGGGTGCGGATGATTATCTGCCTAAGCCTTGCAGCCCACGTGAATTGTTGGCACGGATTCGTGCCCTGTTGCGGCGAGTTGATCTTGAGCGTCAAACAGCGGTTGAAACCACGACTTCATTGACGGGTGTTAAAACGATCGGCCTGTTGCAGATCAACCCCAAGTCCCGTCAGGTCAAGGCCGACAGCCGCGAGCTGTCGTTGACCAGTACCGAATATAGTTTGCTGTTTGAGCTGGTCAGCCATCCCGATGAACTGCTCAGTCGTGAAACCTTAAGTCGTACGGTCCTGCACAAACGCCTTCAGCCTTTTGATCGTAGCCTGGATATGCATGTCAGCAATCTGCGCAAGAAGCTGGGAGAGGGTGATGGGTTACCACGCATTGCTACTGTACGTGGTCAGGGGTATTTGTTGAGTATGCCATCTGCACAGATGCGCAATGGCTGAGTGCACCAGTTTGATCAATCCCCGCGCCTGATATTCCCATCGTCAGTCGGCCCTGAAACTGAGCGTGTATAGAATGGGAATACGTCTTTATTGGAAAGTGCTTCTGGCAGTGTTGCTTACCATGATCCTGGTCAGCGTTGCCACATTCTTTATAGCGGATGAAGTACGACGCCAGCAGTTCGAGTCTGAAATCAACGTCGAACAGTGGCAGCATATGGGAGACGACCTGGTCTCCCGCTATCGCCGTGATGGTGAACAGGTACTGACTGACGCATGGAATGCTGAAGGAATGGTCCTGCTCTCTCCTGCGATGCAGCCTTTGACCAATATCCCTATCCCTATTCCTCCTCCGCCCAACGGGCATCGTGATGAAGAGGGGCGGCCAATGCCGCCGCCTGAGCAGATGGTGCCTCCAGCCAATGGAGCTCCCAGTGACCGGGCTCCCGGTCCTCCGCCAGATATGGTGGGTAAGAGCTTTGTGCCTAATGGTGAGCCATCAGGCGGTCCTCCTGTGCATTTTCGAGCCTGGCAGCATATCGAGCTGAGCGCCAGAGATGATGGTAAACCGTACTGGTTGGCTATCGATCAGGTCAAGCGTTTCGACATAGCACAACGTAATCGCCTGCCCCTTTATCTTGCTATCGCCGTTGCTCTGGCTGCTTTCTGCTGTGCCATTTTGACGGGCTATATTACCCGTCCGCTGAAGGCGTTGAGTCGGGCTACTCGAGAGCTGGCTGAAGGTAATCTGAACTCGCGCGTGGCTGAGTCGGTTTCCTCCAGAAGAGATGAACTGGGTGAGTTGGCGAAAGATTTCAATACCATGGCCCAGCGTCTGCAGTTACTGCTGGAAGATCAACAGCAGCTGTTGCGTGATATTTCACATGAGTTGCGCACGCCACTGGCACGACTGCAGATTGCACTTGAACTGGCAAGGCATCGTGCGGCGGGTGTAGTCGAGCGCGAGCTGGACCGCATTGAATATGAAGGCAATGCCATCAATGAGCTGATCGATGAAGTCCTGACGCTGGTCAGGGCCAATCAGCCCGCAGACGCATCGGAGCTGGTGGATGTAGCGGACCTTTGGCTGGAAAGAGTGGAGCAGGCTCAGCTTGAAGCAGAGGAGCGTGGCATACGTATTGATACCGTACTGCGTGATCACATTGAGGTGATTGGCCAGCGCCGCTGGTTGGGCCGGGTAATGGACAACCTGATTCGCAATGCGCTCAAGTACAGCCCGGATGACTCAGTTATCAGTATTGCTTTGCAACGTGCTGGTAAGGGATGGGAGTTCAGCATTGCTGATCAAGGGCCGGGAGTAGAGCCGGAAGCGCTGGAGCATCTGTTTAAGCCCTTCTACCGTACCGATCAGGCAAGGCAGACAGGCAGTGGCTATGGCATTGGCTTGTCGATTGTAGAGCGAGTCATCCGCTTTCACGGTGGTAACGTTGTGGCTCGGAATGCGCAGCCCAGCGGGCTTGCAGTAGTGGCCAGCTTTCCGGTCCTTGTTGATAGCGTGCGGTCAGAGTAGTTCAGAGATGCGGTGCTTATGATGATGCGCCGCTCAGTTTTGTATGGGCGGCATGGTCGCTGACAGACATTTTCCGCTGAGGTAGGTTACACTTACTCGAAAATAAGCTGATCTGAGCGGTGTATGTGGATACGCTACTGACCCGTCAATTGCAGCGGTCAAGGCCGATGCGGTTTGGTTTTCTGTTACTTCCGAATTTTTCTCTTCTGAGTTACTCCTCAGCCGTTGAGCCATTACGTATGGCTAACTGGATCAGCGGACAACCTCTATATGAGTACCTGACCCTGAGCGCAGATGGTTTGGCTGTCACGGCAAGTGTTGGGAGTACGGTGCAGGTCGATTTCTCCCTGAATGAAATCCCCAGTCTCGACATGTTGCTGGTGTGCGGTGCCAGCCCCATTGCCAAGACCGGCCATGAGTCGGTACTGAGCTGGCTACGAACACAGGGTAAGCGCCTGCCCGCCATTGGTGGTGTGGGCACGGGGAGCTATCTGCTGGCACGGGCGGGGCTGTTGGATGGGTGTCGGGCCACTATTCACTGGTGGGATCTCAATCATCTGCGCGAAGCCTTTCCCAATACGCGTTTGACCACCAACCTGTATGAAATTGACCGCAACCGCTTTACCTGTTCAGGTGGTTCGGCGGCGATGGACATGATGCTCTATATCATCGGACATCAATATGGCATGGACCTGGCCGCCTCTATATCTGAACAGTTTGTCTGTGAACGTATCCGGACCAACGAGGAGCCGCAGCGTGTACCACTGAAGTCGAGAATCGGTGTGGCTCAGCCCAAGCTGATTGAGGCAGTTACCCTGATGGAGGCCAATATCGAGGAGCCGCTGAGCCCGGATGATCTGGCGATGCATGTCGGTGTGTCGCGCCGCCATCTGGAGCGCTTGTTCAAAAAGCATCTCGATACTGTTCCCTCCAAGTTTTATCTGGAATTGCGGCTGGAACGTGCTCGGCAGATGTTGCAACAAAGTGACAAGTCGGTCGTGCAGGTGGGGCTTGCCTGCGGGTTTTCCTCGGCTTCTCATTTCAGTACGACGTACCGTAATCACTTCAACATCACTCCCAGAGAAGAGCGTAATAACCGCACTCGTCCGGGTGGCATGGGCTTTTCGGTCGAACTACCCTCGTGATCTTTCGGGGTCAGCCGCCTGTGGATGCGGCGGCAGCACTGAGCAAGTACTTCTCTCTTTTTACCTGCCGGACCGAGAAGTGTCGCTGTTTCATATAGGCCCACACATCATCGACCATAGCGGGATGACCGCAGACATAGACAAGATCCTGTTCCGCAGTCGGCTCAAGTTCGTTCAGATGCTGCAGCAAGCGTCCCTGCCTTTCGAAGTCATGCAGGTGTGCGTCGACAGGCAGACGGCTATAGCAGGCTAACAACTGGAAATTCTGCTGCCGTTTAGCAAAGTGGATAAAGTCGTCCCCGTACAATAACTCCTCAGGTTGCCGGACGCCCATCAGCAGTATGACCTGAGTATCAGGCTGAACTTTCATTCGTCGTGACAGTAGCGGAAGCATGGAACGATAGGGGGCTACGCCCGTGCCGGTGCCTATCAAAAGTAAGCGTTTAGGTAGCTGCTCGGGCAAGGTCAGAGCCCCGAAGGGGCCGGTCATGGTCAGTTCCGCACCGAGTGGCGCATGCATGAAGTAGTCGCTGGCCTGACCGTTGTCCAGACAGGTAGCAGCAATTTCCAGCTCCATATTGGCGTGGATGTTATCGGTGAGGGTGGCCACACTGTAGCTGCGTGTCACCTGTCCTGTTGCGGTAGGAATGTGTAGTGAAAAAAACTGGCCGGGTTCATACACGATGGGCTCATTGTCGGCGCGCTGAAAAACCAGCTTGAGAGTGCGTTCAGACAACGTCTCTCGTGCAACCAGATTGATGGTAATAGGGCTGGGCATAGCAGACTCCCTGTACTGGGATCGTTATTGTTTTTTAGCCTGAGGGTTTGCTGATCAGATCCTTTCAGTCGACCTTGCTTGTCTCAGACTGGGTTTACCGTCGCCAAAGATGACGTCATGCTTTTCATGCTGCAATGCGATGCCCGCTTCAACCCCTGTGTGGGCTTTCTGTTTACCATGCGCGCAGCTGTTGGCATTCACCCTGCCACAGAACGCTGTGCGGTGCGGTTGAGTCAACCAACAGCAAACGTTCAGCCGAGGCAATCGCCAGCCATTGAGGCTTGCTAAGGGTCCACTGCAGATGACTACTGTCGAGATGACCAAGCAACACTCTTTGGCCTTTTGGATCCTCTGCCCATAGGCCCAGCGTTGCGCCTACTGGTAATGCCTGCTGTGGGAATAGCTTGACTACAGCATGGCCCGGCGCAAGCCGTGCTGATGTGACCACCAGCGAGGGGGATTCTCTGGCATCGCGTAACACTGCCATGTAATGGGGCAGGACCGGGATGGTGGAGTGGGGCGTAATGGCAAACTGAGATAGCCATAGCATCAGCAGCAGGCAGGCTGCCAGAGCCAGTTGGTTGAGGGTATGTTGCCAATACTGAATCACTGAGGCGACCCTCTTGGTGAGGGCGGGCTGATCAGGCAGCTGCTGGGTAATACGTTGCCAGATATGCTGTTGATTGAGTTGTGCCAGCTGATCGTCCGTCACCGTGGTCGTCAGAAGTGGCTGTAGCCGTTGCTCCCACTGTATGACCAGAGCCTCCATACTCGGTAGTTCTGCCAGCAGTTGCTGGCATCGCAGGCGGACCTTCAACGTCTGCATGCCCAGCGCGTAACGCTCAGCTAATCGTGTTTGCAGCTCGGATTGCAGATATCTCAGTGGCATAGGCATTGGCGTAATTTCTCCATTCCTCGCCTGACCCAGGACTTCAGTGTGCCTAAAGGGGTGGCAAAATGCTGGCTAAGTTCTTCGTGGCTGTATCCCTGGGTATAGCTCAATAGAATGGCTGCCCGGCTCTGTGCTTCCAGCTGATTGAGGCAGTGCCAGATGCGCTCGCGCTCATGAGGAAAGCCGGGGGCTGGCGCGTCAAATACCACCTTATCCTCCATTGCCACGTCTTCCTGCTCTGACTGCAGTGACACTGCCGTGCGCCGCTTGCCGGAGCGTAGCTGATCAAGCGCCAGGTGGCGGAACAAGGCAATCATCCACGCTTCACCATTGCCACGTTGGGGCTGCCAGGTATGGGCTTTGTGCCAGAGCTTGATGAACCCCTCCTGAATTACATCCTCTACGGTGCTGGCATGGCCAAGCAGGGGATAGAGCAGGGCAGCCAGACGACGAAAGTAGGCCTGATACAGTGCCGCCAGCGCTTCTTTATCGCCTCTGGCAATCTCTTGCAGCCAGTACTCAACCTGAGCCGTGGCATCTGCAGCCGGAAAGGCTGTTGAAATGGGAGGGCGTTCCATTGTCACCGTGAGTGTCTGTTCCCTGGCTGATGGGGAGTGAGTGGCACGTGCATGTTAAGTATTACGTCTATACATCGTTTTCAGATGCATCCAAACGCATGAGGTAAACGTATTCCTGTTGATCCATTCCGATCAGACACAGGAGTTACCCATGAACAAGCAGACCGTAATCGCATTAGTATTGACCCTTGTCGCCTCCTCTGCCATGGCGGATCCAGCCATGGTTGGAGACAGTAAGCTAGGTAAGGTACTTACCGATGGTCAGGGGATGACGTTGTACACCTTTGACAAGGACAGCGCCGGTGTCAGTCAGTGCTATGAGCAGTGTGCCAAGGCATGGCCTCCGCTGCAGGCAGCAGAAGATGCCGTGGCGGCGGGCGACTACAGCGTAGTGAAGCGTGAGGATGGCAGTATGCAGTGGGCCTACAAAGGCCATCCGCTGTATACCTGGGTGAAGGACAGCCAGCCGGGAGATACCACGGGAGACGGTGTGAAAGGCGTCTGGCATGTAGCCAAGCCCTGATGATCTGAATGGCATAACGCAGATGAATTCGGTCATCCCTGACCCTGCCATTCCGCGTGCTGTTGATGACTATGAAAGTACAGTCATAGTCATGGCTCGTGAAGCAGTGCTTTGATTATTGGCGAGATTCCGGGGGGATATAGCCCGGGATCTTGCTGTAATCAATATCGTCGATCTGCTCTGCCTTCAGGAAGCGCTCAGCAAAGCTCAGATAGACCTTGTGATCGATAAAGATGTCAAACAGATCGGGGTCAATGTGATTGCTAAGCTTCAGCTTGCCCATGATGTACAGACATTCGCTGATCTTTTTGGCGTTCTTGTAGGGCCGGTCTGATGCGCTCAGGGCTTCAAAAATGTCAGCGATGGCCATGATACGTGCAGGTACTGACATCTGCTCGCGGGTCAGTCCGCGCGGATAGCCGGTGCCGTCCATTTTCTCGTGATGACCACCGGCATACTCGGGCACGCGGCGCAGATGTTTGGGGAAGGGCAGGGCCTCCAGCATTTCCAGGGTGATATCCATGTGCCGGTTAACGATCTTGCGCTCCTCGGCCGTCAGCGTGCCTTTGGCAATGCTGAGGTTATACATCTCATCATCACTCAACAGATTCTGCACCTCGCCACCGATCTCTACCTGCATGTCCTTGCCGATATGGCGTACCCGTTGCTGATCTTCAGGTGCCATGAACTCACTGCCAATATTGATCTTGTGCAGGAAACAACGATCCTCTTCGATACTGATCAGCTGCTGTTCCAGCTCACTTTGCAGCCGCTGACATAATTCGTCATCACCACTGCGTTCAGCCTGGTAAATCTGTTTGAGGAACCGGATTTCCAGATCGCGCTTGGCAATTTCCAGCTTGGCATCCACCAGACTGATGCGGTCGTATAACGTCTGTAATTTGGTGGCTTTGTCCATCACGTATTCGGGTGTGGCAATCTTGCCGCAGTCGTGCAGCCAGCCTGCAATGGACAGCTCGTAGCGGTCGGCGTCGGTCATGCGAAACGTCGCCAGCGGCCCCTGTTCGGTGTTATGCACCGCCTCGGCAAAAATCATGGTCAGTTCGGGGACCCGCCGACAATGGCCGCCGGTATAGGGTGATTTCTCGTCAATGGCCTTGGCGATCAGCCGCGTCAGGGACTGGAACAGGGACTCCATACTGTCGATCAGATGGCGATTGTTGAGCGCTACTGATGCCATGGATGTCAGGGTCTGCACCTGCTCGATCGCTGGCGGCTGGAACGGAACCACCTTATCGCCCTCCTGGGCGTTGATCAGCTGCAGTACACCATTGAGCAGGCCTTCATGGTTCTTCATCGGGATCGTCAGCACCGACAGGGTGTGGTAACCATTCTTCTGGTCCATGCTGCGAGCGGCACTGAGGTCATACTCACTGCAGTTGTACGCATCCTCGATATTGATGATCTCCCCTGTGGCTGCTGCCACAGCGACCAGCGCATTGGTGTTGGGATTGCCGTCGTCGTGGTAGATCGGGATATTGGGAAAGGGGATGGAGTCCCCGGAGACGCCACCCAGATAGAGGTTCAGGGAGTCGTTGATCAGCGTTTCGAACTTAAGCTGATTGTTATCGGTGATGGAGTAAATGGTCCCGCCATCGGCATTGGTCAGATCTCGCGCGGCTTGCAGAATATCTTCCAATAACTTGGTGGTGTCCCGTTCCGACGACAAACGGATACCAATATCCACCATATGGCGAAGTGCATCTTGGTGTGTGGTGCGAGCCTGACTCATGGTGTCTGAACCTGCTGAATGATGCCAGGAGCTGACCTGCAACTGCTGCAGACTCCCGTGATGTTGATTGGTTGCCGTACACCTTCACGACTGACGATGAAATTGCAGTGATAGATCCTGCGCCCTGCCAGCAAGACGTTTCAGATCGCTGTCATTTGCTGGTATGGGCGTAGCTGCCATCCCAGTCATCACCGGGTGGCGCCTGTCTCAGGGCTCTCACTCTCTCCAGATAAAGCAGGTACAGCGATTGATGTTCAGTCTGATGCTGTAATTCTAGCAACAAGCTTTCAGCTGCGTTCCATTGCTGGGCGAAGTAGTGCGTCAGTGCCTGGTTAAAACGCGACAATTCGTAGCGTTGTGCCTCGGTGAGCTGAGCAAGTCTGCCCAGCGGTTCATATATCGAGACAGGTAGCTGTTTACCTTTAACCTTCACCCTGTCGACTGGCATAAAGGCCCAGTCAGGACATTGCGCCTGGGTGAACTCACTGACCAGCAAACGGACCCCATAAAATTTGGTCAGCCCTTCAAGGCGTGAGCCCAGATTGACTGCATCGCCGATCACCGTATAGGCCCGTCGATAACTGGAGCCCATATCGCCGACGTTCATATCGCCAGTATTGATACCAATGCCGATATCAATGGCAGGTAAACTTTCAAGCTCAAATACCCGTTGCAGCTCATCGGTAATCTTCAGCATCGCAAAAGCCGTTTCTACCGCATGTTCGGCATGCGCCCGGTCTTCCAGAGGCGCATTCCAGAACGCCATCACCATGTCGCCGACGTATTTGTCGATGGTGCCCTGATGTTCAAAGATGGCCTTGGTGATGGGGGAGAAGAACCGGTTCAGTACGGACTTCAGCTCACTGGCCCCCAGTTTTTCGGAAATACTGGTAAAGCCACGAATATCGGAAAACAGCACGGTCATCTCACGGCGCTCCCCGTCCATTCCCAGCCCTTCCGGGTGATTCAGCATGCGCTCGATATGGGCTGGCGGGACATACTGATCAAAAATCGACTTGATGCGACGCCGCTGGCGGGCCTCACCAAAGAACCCGGATGCCATGTGAAAGACGGTGAGCACGGTGATCAGTAACAAACTCAGCGTCAGCGACAGATCCAGGCGCCATACCACCCACAGGTAGCCATTGATCAGCACCACGGCAGTCACCAGCAGAGCGCCGTTGATGGCCATGGCCAATGGTCCCAGCAGAGGCAATAGCGCATTCAGTACACTGCCCACCAGCAACATCAGCACCAGCAGGGCACCATCTGCCCAGTCGGGATGGACAGGTAACAACTCCGGGTTCAGCAGCCCTTCAAAGACGTTGGCATGGACCTCCACTCCGGGGTAGAGCACACCGACGGGCGTGGCGCGCAGGTCGGCGTTACCAACGGCAGACGTGCCGACAAACACAATGGCATTACTGAATACGTCCGCTGGTAAGTGCCCGCTCACCACATCCGTCGCTGATACGTACGGGAAACTGTAGGCAGCGCCCCGATAAGGGATCAATACCCTGCCAAAGGTATCGGTTGGTACTCGCTTGCCGCCCACATCGACACCGATGATGGAGCGATAATCTCCGATCTCCGCCGTATCCACCTTAAAACTGTCCGACAAGGTATAAAGCCTTGCGGCCTCCAGTGCCAGTGAAGGATACAGAATGCCCTGATGAGCCATCAGCAGAGCAGCCGAACGGATGAATCCGTCGTCGTCCGGAGTACTGTTGATGAAGCCCGCACCGGCTGCACGCTGTTGCAGCAGCTCGATATTAGCCAGATAGCCCGGAAAGCTGCCGACGGCCAGCGGTTTACTGTTGCTGTCGGTCGTCAGCACCGCTGGCGGCAACTCACCACGAATCACGTTGCTGTCATCCTGAAACAGGATGCCGAGCACTGTATCCGTGTCTTGCAAGTGACGGGCCAGTGCCTGATCAGCATCCAGCTGTCCAACCAGAGGGGCCAGCTGTTGTCTGATCTGAGGATCCTGTACGTGTGTCATGACCAGCTGCACAGGATTGTTCTGCGGTTCGGCAAACAGAATATCGAAAGCCACCACGGCTGTTCCTGCCTGAGCCAGATTGGCCAGCATCTGCGCGACCTTGTCGCGGCTCCATGGCCAGCGCCCCTGTTCACGCAGGCTACGCTCATCTATATCGACAATGACAATGGGCAGGCTGGAGTGAGGGCGCCAGCGGAGTGTCGACTTTAGCCGGAAGTCATAGAGGATGCCGTCTATCCGTTTCAGTACGGCAATGCTGTCGGTCGAGGAGGAAACATACGCCACCTGCAGAGCAGCGATAAGCAGCATCAGCAGACAGCCGCCGAGGATCTGGCGATAGTGTTTTCGCCAGTAGTCGCTCAGGCGCATGACAGGCACATACCTTCTCTGGCAAAGCTGACAGGGAAGGGCAGGGCCTGAGTGGCAAGGTCGGCGGCAATCGCATCCAGCTCATCGTCACTGCGCTCCGGGTCGTAACTGAACAGCACAAGGTGCTTCACTGCTGCCGCCTTGGCCAAAGCAAGGGCTTCAGACACCAGCGAATGGCCCCAGCCATGTTTCATTGGCATGTCTCTGGGCACATATTGGGCATCGTGCAGCAGTAGGTCGACACCGTGCACAAATTCGCACCATTTATCGAACGACGTTACGGGGGTGTGCGGCGGATTGAGTTCGTTGTCAGTGACGTAGGCAAAGCGCTGTCCGTCCGCTTCAATCAGATAGGCGCTGCCCCCGCCGGGATGATTGAGTGGACAGCGCTGGATGTGGAAGCCCTGCAAGGTCCAGGCATGGCTGGCGGGGGCGTTCTCAATCTGAATGCGTGCCGCCAGGGCTGTCGCTGGCACAGGAAATACACTGCCCTTGAGCTGGTTAAGAATGGCATACGGCTCATGTGGCGTGGTCAGTCCGGGAAAAATATGAATCTCCCGATCACGCTGGTAGGCCGGGCGGAAGAACGGGAAACCCTGAATATGGTCCCAGTGATTATGAGACAGCAGCAGGGTAATGGGGCGAGGGTCCGTCAGCAGTTCAGTACCCAGCTGCCTGATCCCGGTTCCCGCATCCAGAATGAGCTGTTCGCCAGCATCGTTGCGAACGAGGACGCAGGCGGTATTGCCGCCGTAGCGAACGGACTGTTGACCGGGGGCGGGGATGGAGCCTCTCACACCGTAAAACTGAATGTGCATAGTGATACCTACAGTGTGGCGTGATCCGCAAAGAATACCTGTGGAAAACGTAGTCCATGAGCCACCCGCTGGCAATCCGGACGCATTGTCAAAGTGGTTCTGCTAAAGGCGATCACATTTTTGCATCGACACAAGAAATGACAGTAAAATCCGCGCCCGCTTGGGAAGGAGTGAATTCCAGGTCGCTTTCCCGACAGTGACCCCCTTTTATTGCTCTGTGGCTGTTACTGATAATTTGTCTGGTTTGCCGTAGGGCGTTCCATCGCAACTCATGTAGCAAGCCTGTGGGCAAGGGGGGCAACGCCAGCGGGAGTGCTGGGTCGACTTCCAAGTTGTCTGCCGTGCGGGTCTCTGCCTGTATGCCTGAGTTGCCGATACATAGCTGGCTCAGCGCAGAGCGGTACACAACAACAAGATTGCATATGTTGCCCGGAGCAGGGGCAGATATGACCTTTGAGGACCTTTGAATGCAAAAACAGCCTAACCAAATGCTTTGGCAAGGCGTGTATCTGGCGGTGGTGATCATATTCTGCAGTGTGGTCTACGCCTCCAGTAAACACATCAACTACAACTGGAACTGGCAGCGTGTCGTTCCCTACCTGATCAATACCGAGCCGCAATCGGTTCGTGCGCCCTTTGACGGTACCGCCAAAGTCAGTACTGACGACAAGACCCTGACGCTGGTGCCCGATGCCGGTGGCGAGCCGGTGGTGGTGAAGAAGTTCAGCGCGATTTCGGTGAACGACGGCGATCTGATTTTTGAAGGTGATCAGGTGGCCACCATCAGCAACTGGCGCATCGGCCCCATCACCGAAGGCATGATCACTACGCTGGAAATCTCGCTGGCATCGCTGGTGTTTGCGGTGATCATCGGCCTGTTTATTGGCCTTGGCCGTATCTCCCGCAATCTGGCCATTCGTCAGCTGTGTATCACCTATATCGAGATCATCCGCGGCACGCCGCTGCTGGTGCAGATCTTCATTTTCTACTTCTTTATCGGCACCGTGCTGTCACTGGACCGCTTTACCGCCGGGGTGGCATCGCTGGCGGTGTTCACCGCGGCGTATGTGGCGGAAATCGTCCGCTCCGGTATCCAGTCGATTCCGCCCGGCCAGATGGAAGCGGCCCGCTCGCTGGGCATGACCTATGTGCAGGCGATGGTCAACGTCATTCTGCCACAGGCCTTCAAACGCACCCTGCCGCCCATGGCCGGTCAGTTTATCAACCTGATCAAGGACTCCTCGCTGGTGTCGGTTATCTCCATCACCGACCTGACCAAAGCCGGTCGTGAAGTGGTCTCCGCCACCTTCGCCCCGTTTGAGGTGTGGTTCACCGTGGCGCTGCTGTATCTGGTGATGACCGGCGCGTTGTCATGGATGATCCAGCATCTGGAAAAGAAACTGGCAGCCAGTGATTAAGGCGAGGACGATACGATGCATTTACAGAACGCCGAAGACATCATCATCGCCAAAGATGTCGACAAGATTTACCCCAATGGCTGCCATGCCCTGAAAAAGGTCTCGGCCTCCATCAAGAAGGGCGAAGTGGTGGTGATTATCGGGCCGTCGGGCTCTGGTAAGTCCACCTTCCTGCGGACCCTGAACCAGCTGGAAACCATCTCCAGTGGCAGTATCGTCATCGATCAGGTCGATATGTACGGCAAAAACACCAATATCAACAAGCTGCGTGAGCACGTTGGTATGGTATTCCAGAGCTTCAACCTGTTCCCGCACAAGAGCGCCCTGCACAACGTGATGATGGCGCCGCTGAAGGTCTCCAAACGGGCCAAAAGCGAGGTGGAGGAGCATGCCAGGGCACTGATGAAGAAAGTCGGTCTGGCCGAGCGCATGAACAACTACCCCAGCCAGCTGTCGGGCGGTCAGCAGCAGCGTGTGGCCATCGCCCGGGCGCTGTGCATGAAGCCGAAAATCATGCTGTTTGATGAGCCGACCTCGGCGCTGGACCCGGAAATGGTCGGTGAAGTGCTGGATGTTATGAAGAGTCTGGCCAAAGAAGGCATGACCATGGTGGTGGTGACTCACGAAATGGGCTTTGCCCGTGAAGTGGCGGACCGGGTGCTGTTCATGGAAGACGGTGAACTGCTGGTGGAAGATACCCCGGACAAGTTCTTCCATAACCCCACGCACCCGCGCCTGCAGCGTTTCTTGTCGCAGGTGTTGTGATGGTGCTATTGGCCTGGGTAATTGCTCGGTAACAACAGATCAGTAGCAACAGGCCAGTAACAACGGTCCAGTGATATCCAGTCCAGAAAAAATCATGCCTGGCAGATAGCCAGGCATGATTCCTTTCCCTTCCTGCTGGCGGACTACAGCAAGTCACGCAAGCGGTAGTACATCATCGCCAGCACCAGCGAAGGTGTGCGTAACCAGCGCCCTCCGGGGAAGCTCTGGTGCTTGAGCCTGCCGAAGATATCCAGACGCTGGCTCTCGCCGTGAATGGCTTCTGCCATGATTTTGCCGGCAAGATTCGTCAGTGCCATACCATGCCCAGAGAAGCCCTGTGCAAAGTAAATCGGGTCATTTCCTAGGCGGCCGAAGTGAGGGGCACGGTTGACGGTGATATCCACCATGCCTCCCCAGGCAAATTCGATTTTGGCATCGTGCAGTGAAGGGAAGACTTTCAGCATGCGACGGCGTAAACCACTGCTGAGATCGGGGGGCTGGACACCGGAGTAACTGACACGGCCACCGAACAGCAGACGATGGTCGCCGGTAGGGCGGTAGTAGTCGAGGACGAAATTGGCATCCGAGATAGCGTAGTAGCCAGGCAGCAAACGACGCAGTCGCTCCTCACCGAGCACTTCCGTAGACACGATATAAGTGCCGACAGGCATCACTTTGGAGGCCAGTTCAGGCACTAGCTGCCCCAGATAGGCATTGCCTCCCAGAATCAGATGACGGCAGCTAACGCTGCCAGTGGCGGTATGCACCACGGGCCTTGCTCCTCGCTGCAATGAGGTGACGCGACTCTGCTCGTGAATGATCACGCCACTGTCATAAACGGCTTTGGCCAGTCCCAGCGTGTAGTTCAGCGGATGTAAGTGCCCACTAAAGCTGTCGGTGACGGCACCGATGTACTGGTCACTGCTGATCAGCTGCGACAGATCACTCTGGTTGAGCAGGCGGAGATGGGGATACTGATAGCGCTCGCTGATGTCATCAAACCAGTGCTTGAGTCCATCCATATGCCGGGGTTTGAGGCCTGCCACGGCGGCGCCATCGAACCAGTCACAATCGATCTGGAACTCGCTGATATGGTCGCGGACCAGTTGTACGGCTTCCACCGACATGTCCCACAGCTTTTTGGCGTCGTCGAAGCCCAGCTGTGCTTCAATCGGTCCCATTTCACAGGCATAGCTGGTCAGTACCTGACCGCCACTGCGCCCTGAAGCACCCCAGCCGAGACGTTCCCCCTCCAGCAGCATGACCTGATAACCCAGACGACGCAGTTCCAGCGCTGCCGCAAGGCCGGTAATACCGCCACCGACAATGCAGACATCAATCTCCTGACTGCCCTGCAACGGCGGGAAAGGGGGAAGGCCTTCTCGTTGTGCAGTGTGGCTGTAGAAAGAGCGTGGATAGTCCTGAAGCATTGACATTGGCGGCATGGGTAACCCCTCGGTCGGCCAGATGGGAGTGTAGAGTTAACGGTTCTAGTGTGCGTGGAGTCGCTAAAATCCGTCGTCTTGCCAAAAGTGGCGTTGAAACGTACTGCTGTCACCGATGCACTGATCTTGCAGCGCGGCGGGTCGGTAGTTGATGTGTTACTGCGTTGGAGTTTTCCGCTTTATATGCAGAATCCTCCCTTGAAAAGTGATCACATTATGTCTAGCTTAGTACTGCGACGCAAACGGGAAAACAGATATATTCCGCGTCAAATCGCACCGGCCTTTGTTCAGGGCTTTTCTGGAAAGTTTCTCCTTGATCAAAAACGTATCACAAAATATGTCGGGTCGGTTCCTATCAACCTGCCTAGGAGCAGTTTATGGTTTCCATACAAGATTGGTTTAAAGAGAATAAAATCATAGAAGTAGAGGCTATCGTTCCCGATGTCTCGGGAGTTGCTCGCGGCAAAATTGTGCCTGCAGAAAAATACTCTCAGGAAAATGGTATGCGCCTGCCTGAGGGTATTTTTCTGCAGACGGTAGCCGGTGATTTTCCCGATGAGTATTACGACGACACCATCAAAACCGATGGGGATATCATTCTGCGGCCCGATTTAAGCACGCTCTGTCTGGTGCCCTGGGCAACGGAACCGACGGCACAGGTGATTCACGATGCCTATCATCATGACGGCCGGATGGTGGATATTGCTCCCCGCTATGTCCTGCAGCGCGTGCTGAAGCTGTATGAAGAGCGCGGCTGGAAGCCTGTTGTGGCACCAGAGCTGGAGTTTTTCCTGGTGAAACCCAACACCGATTCGGACTATCCCCTTGAGCCGCCTGTCGGTCGTTCGGGGCGTCCTGAGTCTGGGCGCCAGTCTTACAGTATCGATGCGGTAAACGAGTTCGAGCCACTGGTCGAGGACGTATACAACTACTGCGAAAAGCAGGGGCTGGAAATTGATACCCTTATCCACGAAGCGGGCGCCGCTCAGCTGGAAATCAACCTGCTGCATGGTAATGCGCTGACGCTGGCCGATCAGGCTTTCCGGTTTAAGCGGACTATGCGTGAAACCGCTCTGCGTCACAGTATGTATGCCACTTTTATGGCGAAGCCCATGCAAGGGCAACCAGGGAGCGCCATGCATATTCACCAGAGCGTGGTGGACGCAGCGACGGGCGAGAATATCTTCAGTCAGAAGGATGGCCAGCCATCAGCACATTTCCACGCCTATATCGCCGGGCTGCAAAAATACACGCCTGCGGTAATGGCGATGCTGGCACCGAACGTCAACTCTTATCGTCGCCTCGGACCAAATAGTGGTGCGCCAGTCAACGTGAACTGGGGGTACGACAACCGTACTGCGGCCTTCCGTGTGCCGATGTCATCACCCGAAGCGCGACGGGTAGAAAACCGCCTGCCAGGTGCGGATGCCAATCCCTATCTGGCGATGGCTGCCACGTTGGCCTGTGGCTATCTGGGATTGATCGAAGGGCAGATGCCCAGTCAGCCCAGTGATGCACACTTGCAGGCCAGTGCCGATGATTTACCGCAAACCCTGAATGAGGCGCTGCGTCTGTTTGGCGGCTGCGAAGTATTGCGTGATGTGCTGGGTGATCGTTTTGTTGAGGCGTACAGAGCCGTTAAACACGCGGAATACCTGACCTTCTGGCAGGTCATCAGCTCCTGGGAGCGCGAATACCTGTTGCTTAACGTGTAATCGTTAATAGCGACTTTCGCTGTCTTTCTCGCCTTGATGGGGAGGAGTAGTATTGCTACTCATTCTTATCAAGGCGGTTTTGTTTTTATCGCCTGCGTGGTCGTATAGTTGCTGTTCTGATCCAGGAGTGTGACGATGAAAATAACGATACTGGACGATTATCAGGGTGTCGCTCTGAGTATGGCCGACTGGAGTGAGGTGCATAAGTTGGCTGAAGTGCGGGTCTGTCGCGAGTTGCTGACAGGCGAGGCACTGCAGGAGGCGATCTCGGATGCGGATATTATCTGTGCCATGCGTGAGCGTACCCCGTTCGACAGGGCACAACTACAGCAGTTACCCAAACTGAAGTTGCTGATTACATCCGGTATGCGTAACGCAGCCATCGATATGGATGCGGCCAGAGAGCTGGGGGTTGTTGTCAGTGGGACGCCTAACAATGGGGCTGCTGCAGCTGAGCATACTTGGGCGCTGATTCTGGCGACTGTGCGTCATATCCCCCTGGAAGATCAGCGAATTCGGCAGGGGCAGTGGCAAACGACTGTAGGCGGCGATCTCAAAGGGAAAACGCTGGGGATTGTGGGGCTCGGCAATCTCGGTCAGCAGGTTGCCAGGGTGGCTCAGGTATTCGGCATGAAGGTGCTGGCCTGGAGCCCGAATCTGACGGCAGAGCGTGCTGCGGCTGCTGGAGTGGAGTATGCCGATAAGCAACGTCTGTTGCAGCAGTCCGATATCGTGACGTTGCATATGAAGCTGAGTGAGTCCACTCATCATTTGCTGCAGGCAGATGATCTGGCATTGATGCCAGCCCATGGGATTCTGATCAATACATCACGCGGGCCGCTCGTAGAGGAGAATGCTCTCATTGCCGCTCTGAGTAACGGCCAGATCGCGGCAGCGGGGCTGGACGTATTTGATCAGGAACCCATTGCACCGGATCACCCCTTGCTCAAGCTGAGCAATACGGTGCTGACCTCTCACGTAGGCTTCGTTACCAAAGAAACCTATACTCTGTTTTATCAGGGGATGGTTGATGCCATTGTTGCATTTTGCCGGGGGGCGCCTATCAAAATACTTAATGGCTAACTGACTCGCTGTGCAAGCCAAAGTCGGGCTGGTGGTGCAAAGCTAAATAGCGCCACCAGCCACTGTTACAGCTATAAGCACGACTGACACAGGCGCGGAGCTAGCTTTCATACCCCCGAGGGTTGTTTGACTGCCAACGCCAGGTGTCGGCACACATCTCATCAATCCCCCGCTTTGCCTTCCAGCCTAATTCACGTTCAGCCTTCGTCGGATCCGCGTAACAGGCGGCAACATCGCCAGCCCGTCTTGCAACCTGTACGTAGGGAATAGGCTTGCCGCATGCTTTTTCAAAAGCACTCACCATATCCAGTACGGAATAGCCCTGGCCGGTGCCGAGGTTGTAGGTTAATACGCCTGAGTCCGTCTGATCTAACTTCTCCAGTGCTTTGAGGTGGCCATCGGCAAGATCCATGACGTGGATGTAGTCCCGGACGCCTGTGCCATCATGGGTGGGGTAGTCATTGCCAAAGACCTGCAATACTTCCCTTGTTCCCACCGCAACCTGACTGACATAGGGCATCAGATTACTGGGAGTGCCATTGGGGTGCTCACCTATGAGACCACTTGGATGAGCACCCACGGGGTTAAAGTAACGCAGAAGAGCTATTTTCCACGCCTGATCAGCAACAGGAAGATCGCGCAGCATTTCTTCCTGAATCAGCTTTGACCGACCATAAGGATTGGTTGCTGAGGTGGGAAAGTCCTCACGTATGGGCAGGCTGGCAGGGGCTCCATAGACCGTCGCCGAAGAACTGAAGACCAGTGTCTTGCAACCTGCCTGAGACATCGTCTCACATAATGTCAGGGTGCCACCGACGTTGTTCTGGTAATACCAGAGTGGTTTTTGCACCGATTCGCCTACCGCCTTGAGACCTGCGAAATGAACGACTGCCTCAATCTGATGGGCGTTGAAAATCGACCTCAAGGCATCAGCATCGTTAATATCTGCCTGATAGAAGGGAACGTACCTGCCTGTCAGCTGCTCTACTCTCTGCAGGGAGGCCGCAGAGCCATTTACCAGATTATCCAATGCTACGACGCGATATCCGCCAGCCAGCAGCTGGTGGATAGTATGGCTACCGATATAACCCGCCCCACCAGTAACGAGTATGCTTCCTTGTTCAGACATGATGATCCCTGCAGTAATTTCCCGCAAAGAAGATAGCAGAAATAAGGAGATGTGTTCTTAAAGCCTCCGCATGAAATCTAAAAAATGTGCAGAGAAGTGAACTATTTGAAAGAAATATATACATAGCGCTTGAGGTTTATTGCAGTACAAAAAGGTATGGTTGAGGCGGCCGTATTCTTGTCATCACAACATCTAAAAGTGCAAGTGGATACCGCAAAAACAATATATGTGTGTAGAATTCAAAGTGTATAGATGTCCATATGTATCCTAGGGCAAAGACTAAAAAGGTATATATCTGGAATGACTAGGCTACCGGTTAATTAATGAAATACAAAAGACTACCGCATTCAGCGACTCATCAGCGAGTCGTGGCACTGAGTCGCTCGCAAAAGAAAGCAATCATGATCGTTGCGGACCTCATTGCCCTTCCAGGTGCACTGCTCTCAGCGTACATGTTAAGGCTCTCCACCTGGTGGCCAGTCGAGTTTTTGCAGCCTGCCTGGTGGTTGTTTGCAGTGCTACCCATTCTGGGTGTTTTCGTATTTGCCAGGATTGGCCTGTACCGAGCGGTTATTCGGTTTATGGGGGCTCATGCCATTCTGGCGATAACAAAGGGCGTCGCCGTATTGGCGGTTGCCCTTGCCTGTCTTGCATATGCTTCGAATGTAAGTCCTTTTCCCAGATCCATACCCGTCAATTTTGCGCTGGTTGCATTGGTCTATGTGGGCGGAACGCGACTATTGGTGCGTCAGTACTACCAGTGGCTTGTCCGTCATTTTGTGGACAAGAAGCCTGTGCTCATATACGGAGCCGGTGGTGCTGGAGTGCAGCTGGCGGCTGCACTGGATAATGGCGGAGATTACTTTCCGGTTGGATTTATCGATGACGATCCACGGCTGTGGGGAGAGATTGTAAGAGGTCGACCTGTCCACCGGTCTAAGGATATTGAGGCTTTGATTGCTCGATTTGGTATCCGGCAAGTGCTACTGGCTATTCCATCTCATAGTCGTGAGGCTCAGAGAAGCATCGTCGAGAGACTACTTCAGTATCCCGTTAAAATACAGACGGTTCCTAGCATGGCAGAAATTGTCGAGCACAAGGTAGCAGTTGATCAGCTTAGGGAGATACAGCTCGAAGATCTCCTGGGAAGAGAGCCTGTGCCTGCCATCCCAGAGCTATTGGAGAAATCAATTGCTGGCAAAACGGTGTTGGTAACTGGAGGTGGTGGCAGTATCGGTTCTGAGATTGCCAGGCAAGTCATGGCTCATAGCCCAACTAGGCTTATTATTTTGGAGCAAAATGAGTATGCACTTTACCAGATTGCTATGGAGCTTGAAGAAATAAGGAATAACAACCAGTTGCACGCAATTGAGGTAATCCCGATTCTTGGTTCTGTTTGCGATGGCTTGCTCGTAGGAAAAATATTGACCAACTACAAAGTTCAAACAGTTTATCATGCTGCAGCCTATAAACATGTGCCTATTATTGAGGAGAATATCAAGCAGGGCATAAGGAATAACATTCTGGGTACCGCCACACTGGCCCATCTTGCAAGTAAGGTTGGAGTAGAGCGGTTTGTACTGATCTCTACGGACAAGGCCGTCAGGCCGACCAATGTAATGGGAGCGACCAAACGCGTCGCAGAGCAAGTTCTGCAGTCATTGGTAGTGGAAGGGACGCAAACAAGATTCTGTATGGTCCGCTTTGGTAATGTCTTGGGTTCGTCCGGGTCTGTTGTACCGCGCTTCCGGGCACAGGTAGAGCAAGGTGGGCCCGTAACGGTTACCCATCCAGAAATTACGCGATATTTTATGACGATTGAGGAGGCGTCCAGCCTAGTAATCCAGGCCGGATCCATGGCAAAGGGCGGTGAAGTATTTGTGCTGGACATGGGAGAGCCGGTCAAGATAAGACACTTAGCAGAAAAGATCATCGTGCTTATGGGGTATACACCTAAAAGTGAAGACAACCCCAAAGGTGATATAGAGATAAAGTACACAGGCTTAAGGAAGGGGGAGAAACTGTATGAAGAGCTGCTAATCGGTAGCGACTCTGAGAAAACATCTCATCCGAAGATTATGAAGGCCATGGAGGAGTGTGTTGAATATGAAAAACTTACCGAGTCTTTATCCGTTTTCGAGAGTCTGCTTTTGACTGACGAGGAAGATAGGGATCTGGATACCATACTTTGCCAGTTGCTGGGGGAATTGGTATCAGGCTTTAGCAGAGTACAAGAAGTAGAAAGCTTTGATAAACAAAGCCTGGAACTAAACGAGACAGGAAACTCGTGTGGCTTCTACAAAGAGCTAAAATAAAGTGATTTCAAATATAGCTGCGATGCCGCGGATGTATGCTTTTTATTTCTTGGCTTTCAGGGAATGGAACTAGAATTTTTGTGAGGTTCTAATTTGCTACTTACTGTGTGGAAATACAGAGAATTTATAATTGGCTCTGTCAAGAGAGAGTTTCAGGCTCGTTATCGCAACTCAATACTGGGTATGGCATGGACGGTACTTAATCCGTTATCCATGATAGTTGTGTATACAGTAATATTCTCTCATGTAATGAAAAATAAGTTAGCTGGTGTAGAAAATGAATTTGGCTACAGTATTTATCTATGTGCTGGTGTTTTGACTTGGGGGCTCTTTTCAGAAACTGTTAACAGAATTCAAGATGTTTTTATTAATAATGGTAATCTTATAAAGAAGGTTAATTTTCCTAAGCTTTGTTTGCCAGTAACCTCAATAATGATTTCGTTATTGAATTTTGGAATAATTTTCACATTGTTTACTCTATTTCTTGTCGCGACGGGTAACTTTCCAGGTGTGAACTATATATGGCTGTTTCCAGTATTACTTATACAGATTCTGTTTTCTCTTGGGTTGGGTGTGGTTCTTGGTGTGTTGAATGTTTTTTTTCGTGATGTTGGACAGTTTTTTGGAATATTTCTCCAGCTTTGGTTTTGGGCTACACCGATTGTCTACCCTGAGTCGATACTGCCAGAGTGGTTCAAACCTGTGATGGGATTAAACCCCATGGCTGATCTGATTGCTGCATACCATACCATTCTGATTGAGCATACGGTTCCCGGATTAGAGTCTTTAGTATATGTGATAGTACTGACAATATTGGTCTGTGCATTGGCTGTAAGAATATTTAAAAAGCACTCCGCAGATATGGTAGACGAACTGTAATGGGCCTGATAAAAATATCCAGTCTGGGAAAAGCATACAAGGTATATGCAAATCGTTGGTCTAGACTGAGCGAATGGTTAAGTTTAAGAAAAAGTAATAAGCACGACCTACACTGGGTAATCAGAGACGTGAACTTCGATATACAGCCAGGCGATGCTGTTGGAGTAATAGGGATAAATGGAGCAGGTAAGAGTACGTTATTGAAATTGATTACAGGGACAACCAAGCCAACAGAAGGGCGTGTTGAAATAAAGGGTAGAGTAGCTGCGTTACTTGAGCTGGGGATGGGGTTTCATCCTGACTTTACTGGTCGCCAGAATTGTTATATGTCAGGTCAACTGCTTGGATATAGCAAGCAAGAAGTTGAGGAGTTATTGCCAGAAATAGAAGCATTTGCAGAAATAGGGGAATATATGGACCTCCCTGTGAGAGTGTATTCCAGTGGTATGCAGATGAGGTTAGCTTTCAGTGTAGCAACCGCGAGAAGGCCTGATGTATTGATTGTGGATGAAGCGCTATCTGTTGGTGATGCGTATTTTCAGCATAAGAGTTTCGAAAAGATTCGTCGATTCAGCCAAGAAGGGACAACGCTATTAATCGTCTCTCATGATAAAGTTGCTATTCAGTCGATTTGTAACAGAGCAATACTTCTGGCGAATGGAAGTGTATTAATGGATGGGCAGCCTGAGGCAGTAATGGATTATTACAATGCAATGTTAGCTGATCGCCAAAAACAGCAGGTTAAACAGATTGCTTTGGATGGAGGGCGGATTCAGACAGTATCTGGTACCGGAGGGGCAAGTGTAACCGAGGTAAGGCTTCTTGATGCAAATGGAAAAGCTGTCGAAGTTATTAACTCAGGCGAGAAAGTATTTATTGCTGTTACTATAGATACCTATGAAGACATTCCGAGGTTGGTTTTCGGCTTCTCTATAAAAGACAGGTTGGGTCAGGTGGTCTTTGGTACTAATACACACCACACTCAACAGGCTCTATGCGATGTGGCTGCTGGTAGTCGGATAAATTTGAAAATATCAGTAGTTGCAAATATAGGCGTGGGGAACTTTTCTTTACAGACTGCCCTTTCAGGTGATGACACTCATATTGCAAAGAACTATGAGTGGAGGGATCTAGCGTTGTTGTTTACAGTCGTGAATGGTTTATATCCTCACTTTGATGGACCTACACGGTTAGAAACCCATATTGAGTTCGAATCGCTATGACATTTATATCGTATGCCCAGAATTTGGAAGATGTACTATTATGGCGATGCTTTCAGGATGTAGAGAATGGGTTTTATATTGACTTAGGTGCGGCACTGCCGGACACGCATTCTGTTACTAAACTTTTTTATAATAATGGCTGGTGTGGTGTCAATGTAGACGCTAACGATGACTTTATAAAAGTATTAAAACGAGACCGTGCAAGAGATATAAATTTATTTGTTGGTGTCGGCGAAGATAGCTCAAGGGAAAAGTTTTACAAAGTAAAAAATACAGGTCTTTCAACCTTTGATGAACGCCTTGCTGAGAGCTACTCCAATAATGGTTATGTGGTTGAAAGCTATGATCTTGATATTATTAGTCTTAAAGATATTTGCGCTGAGCACGTAATTAATAAGACCATTCATTTCTTGAAAATAGATGTGGAGGGTTTTGAAAAGAAAGTAATAGCAGGAGGAGACTGGAAATCCTATCGCCCCTGGGTAGTTATTGTAGAAGCAACCATACCTACGACTACTATTGAAAACTATAGTTCCTGGGAGACAGATCTCATGAGCTATGGATATCTTATGGCATATAAGGATGGGCTTAATAGATTCTATGTGGCCACTGAAAGAAAAGAACTGCTTAAACATTTCGAATATCCTCCTAATGTTTTTGATGGTTATGTTTTATCAGAATGTCACTATTTAAAGAAAGAAAACGAAAGACTGAATGTGGAGGTTAACAGCTCTCGCATACAGTCAGCTATGGTGCTTGATTTAAGAAATCAGATTGAGTCTATTGAGCATAGTTTGTCATGGCGACTGACTCAGCCTCTGCGAGAATATAATCCAGTACGCCTGATTCCAGTTGTGCTCTCTGTATTAAAAAGGCACCCCCGTCTGCTTTCTGCTGTTAAGTCAGCCGTGCAAAAATCCCCTTGGCTGTGGGACTTTTTGAAAAGAAGGTTTCTATTTAATAACTCGGTCTATGGAAAAGAGTCCTTTGTTGATATTGACTATGAGTCATTCAGGCTGTGTTTTGCCCGAGGACCGTTAGAGGATATGAGAGGTATTGGACGTGTTTCCAGAGAGTTGCTGAGTAAACTGGAGGCACGAAAGCTTGTTCAAGAAGCAGAAGCTCCAGCTGCAGTTGTTCATTTCTATTCATCAGTACATTGGTGCCCAAATATTCTTCCAAGTTCATCTGTTGTCATGATTCATGATGTGATCCCCATGATCCTGCCTGAACTCTTTCCAAGAGTTTCTGAGGAGTGGAAAAATAGGTACAAAAGGATTGCTCAGCAAGCGGATCTTGTTGTCACTATTAGTGATACCAGTGCTCACGATATAAATGAGTATTTGGATATCCCTTTGGACAGGATTCGAGTAATTTATAACGGAGTTACCAGATTGCCGGTAGAACCGTTACATGATGGAATTCGACTAAATAAGAAGTATTTGGTGTATATAGGTTCATGTGATCATCATAAAAACTTAGAAGTAGTACTTAAAGCGTTAAAGGATCCAAGATTAGAAGATATATCTTTGGTCGTCATTGGTGATAGCAAGAAAACCAACACTTTGGTAGAAAGGTTGGGGGTTAAAAATAAGGTAACTCTTTTGGGAAGGCTGGATGATGGCCAAGTCGGAGCTGTTGTGAGTAGTGCAATAGCGCTGGTATTTCCCAGCCTATATGAAGGATTTGGCCTTCCGCCTATGGAAGCTGCGCAACTTCGTGTGCCATCAATATGTAGCCGCAAGCCTGCCATGACGGAATTGCTGGAAGGTGCTGCAATGTTTGCAGACCCTGATTTACCTGATGAATGGGTCGAGAATATAGTGCGATTAAGTAGTGATGAGCAATATCGAGAGCAGCTTGCAACGCTGGCCTATCAACGAGTCCAGGGGTTTTCCTGGGACGAATGCGCACAAAAACTGCTTAAAGAAGTGAGTGAGATGGTCTTACAGAACAGGGAAAGTTTGAAATCTAATATGTGATTTGGACTATTCAGCTTTAAAAAGTGAGATTATCTTAAATGAAAGTTTTGCATGTTTATAGAACCTATTTTCCAGATACTCAAGGTGGTTTAGAGGAAGTTATAAGACAGATATGTATTAATGCTCAATCTCTTGAAATGGAGCATAGTGTAGAGTGTAGGGTCTTTTATCTCAGTAAAAATCCTATGCCTGATAAGTTTTCTCAGGATGGGATTTTAACAATTCGTGCTCCGCTTCACTTCGAAATAGCATCCTGTAGTATCTCACTTCAATGTATGGCTCTATTTAAAGAGCAGGTGGAGTGGGCCGATATTATAAATTACCATTTTCCATGGCCATTTGCTGATATGTTGCATCTGCTCGGAAGAGTAAAGAAGCCATACGTGGTTACATATCACTCAGATATAGTAAAACAAAAAGGCCTTCTGCAGCTTTATAAACCATTGATGAAGTGGTTTTTAGGTAAGGCTGATGCGGTTGTCGCAACCTCTCCGAATTATGCTAAAAGTAGTGACGTCCTGTCGGCTTGCCAGGATAAACTGGAAATTATTCCGTTGGGTATTAGCGAGGATAGCTATCCGAGCCTAGAGAACGATATCTTGATTTCTTTGGAAGAGAAGCTAGGGAGAGACTTTTTCCTGTTTGTAGGTGTCTTACGTTATTATAAGGGGCTACATTTATTACTTGATGCACTGCGACAGTTACCTGAAATAAAGGTAGTCATTGCAGGAAAGGGGCCAGAAGAACGAGAGTTAAAGAAGAAAGTAGAGGACTTGGGGCTAAACAACGTCATTTTTGTTGGTTATGTAAGTGATGCTGAAAAAGTGGCTTTGTATACCTTGTCGAGAGGCGTAATCTTCCCGTCACATATCCGCTCAGAGGCGTTTGGGGTTACGCTACTAGAAGCCTCTATGTTTTCAAAGCCAATGATCTCTTGTGAAATAGAAACCGGAACAAGTTTTGTAAATTTGAATGGCGTCACAGGAACCGTTGTTGATCCAAGCGTTCCGTCTGAGCTTGTGAAGGCTATCCGTGATTTTCACTATGATCCTGAAAAAGTATGTCTTCTTGGTGAGAATGCAAGAAATAGATACCTGAATCATTTTACAGGTAAGAGCATGGCAAGGTCGTATCTTGAGTTGTATGGCAAGCTACTTAATTACTCTTCTGTTAATCGATGATCTGATAGGACTTTTTTTACTGGCTAATTTCTCCAATATATAAAGCTTACTATTAAAGGTGCATATGCCACTAGTATAGAAATAGGTGCTGAAATCTGGTTCAAGGTAAAAAGAAGTGCAACAGGAAGAAGCCAGAATAAGTTTATAATACAAACAGAAAAAGTTACTCGCATATGGCTATTAAAATAACGTGAGGCTCTTTGGTACATGTGGCTGTTATGCGCTTCAAATATTCTTTCACGATTTATAAGTCGTTTTAATAGTGTCAGTGTTGCGTCAGTGATAAACGCTGCCATCATAATATTCCAGGCTATAAATATTTTTGAAGAGCTGTGAAATGAACAAAAAGTTAAACCTCCAAGCATTATTCCAAGAGAGCCGCTTCCAATATCACCCATAAAAATCTTTGCTGGTGATATGTTGAAAATCAGAAATCCAGATATTGCTCCTGCCAAAAAGATCAAAATTGCAATAGCATCGTAGCTTGATATTGAAATGTGGATAATGATCATTGCAAGTATGACTGTCAGTGCTTCAGATGCTGCGATGCCATCAATACCATCCATGAAATTGAACAAGTTAATAAGCCATGCCAGATAAGTAGTGCAAAGAATAAAAAAGATAACGCAGTAATATGACGGAGTGCCCGATATTGTAAGAGGTGTAAGAATGTATACCGCGATACTTGCTGACAGAAAGTGAATAAGAAGACGCCACTTTGCAGGGACATGCTCTTTGTCATCAAGGTAGCCTATGCCTCCAACCATTACGAGCGGTATGGAAAGCCCAATATATGTGCTAGTCGATATAGCTCCTAGGCCAAAGAATATAGCTAACCCTGTCAAATAAACAATAACGAAAGATAGACCACCACCTCTCGGTGTTGGAATTCGGTGTGAGCTACGATTATTAGGGATGTCTAATTGCCGGGCGTTAGCAAGTCTATTTTTTATTACGTATGTTAGTGCCAGTGACACAAAAAAAGGTACAAAATATAAAAATAGTGTGCTGGATGCTGTTAATGCTAATGTCATAGGGGGATTCGCATGGAGCTTAAGAGGGCAGTATTTTTCCCGAGTAGTTCAATACGCTGACTCATCTATTGTTTTGATTTCGCCAATACTGAGCCGTGTACTTCAACATGTCGGCACATGAGAAGGGTGGAGTCCAGTCAAGAGTACGCTTAGTATGACTGATATCTACTTGTAGATTGTCATATAAACGACTATATAGATCCTTCTTGCTAAAAAGTGCTAGTGAGGCTTTTAAAAACCTTTTATTTGGGCTAAATAGTATCGGCGATGACTTCAAACCTATAGACAATAGCTTAATTAAATCTGTTGTTGATATGTCATAGTCATCTGATGCAAGAAATATCTGGCCAGCCGCTTTTGGGTGCCATATGCAAGTCTCGATAAGGTCGATAAAGTTTTCCTTTGCGATAAGACTGCGCTTGTTTTCCGTTCTGCCAAAGGGAAGAGGAAGATTGGAGTCAATAGCTTTTATTAGTTGTAAAAGATTGGCTTTGACATTTTTTCCATAAATAAGTGGCGGCCGCAGTATCACAAGCTCCATCCCTGATTTTTCGCAGATGTGCTTTAGTTTTTGTTCTGCCAGATATTTTGATTCTGCGTAAAGGCCTTGAGGGCGTGGTGTATCCAGGTGGGTAAATGGAATAGAACATTCGGTCTGTTCACCATTGACCTTGATACTGCTAATAAAAATGAATCTTTTCACTCCAGCCACTGCTGCACATTGTGCTAGATCATTCGTTGCATCTACATTTACCGAATTGAATGAGTTGCCTAGTTCCTTTTCTTTGTTCTTCGGAATGTGAACTGTTGCCGCCGTATGTACGATTGTATCTATGTCTTTCAGTAGCTCATGCCAATCTCCTGAACTCTTCAGATCTGCGATTGAGTAGAATTTTACTCCTGAAGACGAGGATATGGGTCCAGGGCTCCTTGTGATGGCTGTTACCTGGTATTGATGACTTGATAATACTCCGCACAAGTCCTTCCCTAAAAAACCATTTGCCCCTGTAACTAGAATACTCTTCATTTCTTTAGGATATCCACCATATTATTGGAACGGGAAGAATATCGGTATCAGTATTATTGCTGTCGAAATATAAAGGGTGCTAATTATTACGCCAATTTTGATAAAATCTGTTGTTCTATAGTGACCAGGAGAGTAGACCATTAAATGGGTCTGATAGCCAAAGGGAATCATGAAGCAGGCACTGGCGCCATATGCGACAGCCATAATAAAAGGTTTTGGGTCAACACCAAGTGCATTTGCTGCAGATAAAGCGATAGGAAATGCCAGAGCTGCTGCTGCGTTATTTGTAATGATTTCGGTCAGCATTACCGTCATGAGCATGATACCTATAAGTGCTCCATACTGGCCATGGCCATCAAAAACTGCCGTTATTAAATTTGCGATAAGATCCGCTGCACCAGATGACTGCATGGCTTGAGCCAGGGTAAGGGCTGAGCCGATGATAATCATCAGTTCAAAGGGGAAGCGGCGTCGCAACTCACTCAGTGTTACTATTTTCGATAGTAAAAGAATAGCAAGTAACATTAGGAGGCTATTTAATAGTGGGATAATGTTCATTGCAGAAAGTAGGATTGCTAATGCAAATCCTCCAAACGATACTATGCTTTGAAATAGTGACAGCTTTGGCCTTACAGGAATATTGCCAAGTAGATGAAAGTTTCTATCTATATTTCTGTGCTGTATGAAGTCTGAACTAATTGCAAGTAATAGACTATCGCCCACCTTCAATGGAATTCTTCCAAGTTGGCCTGTTAATCTTCTCTCGCCTCTTCTAATGCCAACTACGCCAGCACTAAACATTGTTCTAAAATCCACTTCTTGAAGTGTTCTTCCTGATAGCTCCGAGTCATTGCTTATAATCACTTCTGCCAGATTCGACTTTAGCAGCTCATTCGCGTGGTTGCCAAAAACCTGTAGCCCAGGAAATTTCTGGAGAATATGAAATTTTTCTATTTCCCCAGTAAATACAAGGGTGTCATTCTCTTGCAGAATTTCATCAGGAGTTACTGGAGTAATCAGTCTACCGTCGCGAGCTATTTCCAGTAAAAATAGGCCTTCCAGTGTTCTTAATCTATTTTCCTCTATTGACTTTCCAATCAGTGGGGAGTTGCTTGTAAGAATCGCTTCAAGGAAATATCGCTGCCCTGAGTCTTGCTCGGTACTTATATTTTCTGGAAGCAATTTTCCAAATATAACTAACGCCAGAATGCAGAGCAGGGTTATTGGCAGTCCAACAAATGCAAAGTCAAACATATGGATAGCTGGCAATCCAGCATTTATAACAAAGGAGTTTACTATCAGATTTGTTGATGTGCCTACCAGTGTAGTCACTCCACCTATTATGGATGCATAAGACAGAGGAATCAGAAGCTTTGAAGGTGCTATATGTTTCTGCTTGCAAACAACGTTTAGCAGAGATCCTACTACTGCAGTATTGTTGAGGAATGCAGAAAAAAACGCCGTAACGCTTGAAAGCTTGAGTATTGCAATGCTCGTCCTGCCTCGACATAGCCTCTCGGAAAGAAGGTCCAGGATTGCGGATCGCTCAAGTGCCACGGAAATCAGTAACAGGACTAGAAGGGTGATGAGTGCCGGATTGGTGTAATTCATTAGCATCGTCTTTTCATCAACTAGCCCTGTAAGCAGAAAAGCTCCCGCCCACGTGGCAAAAAGTACTGCTGGAGGGGTTCGGCCATGAATTAACAGCGCTAGTAATACTCCAACACTTACAAGAACCAGCCAGCCAGCCATAGCTCGTCTCCTTGGCTTTTATCGTCGGCACATATTATATAAACTGGTGCTGTTTTTCTGCAATTTTGTACGCAGCGATGATGAAAGAGTGCCAGTTTACAGGGGAAGGCGATGCATAGGCATGTTAAAGATTTATCGCCGAGTACGTTGAGTGAGAGGCGTAGACTTGCTGTTGAGTTGCGCTTACGCGGTGCTACTTTGGCTGAGGCTGCTAAAAAAACAGGACTCAGCAACCCTACAATCATCTCAGCATTCAAAGCCTATCTGATGGGAGGCTGGCCTGCTGTCGATGTCAAGAAGCGCGGAAGAGTGCAAGGTCAAGGCCGGCTGTTAAGTGCTGTGCATGAACAAGCAGTGGAAGATGTTTTATGCAGTTCGGTATCTGATAACAATGGAAAACGCCTGTGGGCACTGGGTGAAATCTATTCGATGATAGAGCGTCGTTTAGGTGTGCAGCTTTCAGAGCGTACTTTTGCCCGTTACTGCGGTCGTTGGGGGATTGAGGGGCGATTACTAGATCAAGCTGCCTGCCAGAAAGGAATGTCATATTGGTCTAAGTGCATCCTGCCAGCTATACATAAGGCAGCCCATGAGCGCTCGTCATTGGTTCTGGAATGTGTTGTTACTCCTGTATTCAATGGTAGTTCTGTTTCCATCCTGATAAGAAATCCTGAAGGAGAGGTGAGTTGCTATTTTTCAGGCGTTAAAGAGCTTACCGACGACATTTTTATAGGCCTCTTTGAGTGCATGCTGACTGCTTACTCAGGGCATATAACCATAATTCTTTTTGGTGTTGACTTACGCCGTGTACGTAATGTGAGTCAATGGCTTTCTCAAAATCCGCAGCGAATAACTGTTCATCAGCCATCTTTCGATAACTCATTTTTGAGTGAAAAGGTAGAAAGTGGAGCTGCTGATTGGGGTATCTCAGGGACGAGTAATCGTCCTCTACCTGAATATTACGGCCTGGAGAGGAATAATATGTCTTTAACACATTTGCAACGGCTGGAGGCAGAAAGCATCCATATAATGAGGGAGGTGGTTGCTGAAGCTGAGAATCCTGTAATGCTTTATTCTATTGGCAAGGACAGCGCGGTAATGCTGCATTTGGCCAGAAAGGCCTTTTATCCATCTATACCCCCTTTTCCGTTGTTGCATGTTGACACTCGCTGGAAGTTCCAGGATATGTATGCATTTCGGGATAAGATGGCTAAAGAAACCGGAATGGATCTTCTTGTACATATTAACCCTGAGGGGGTAGAAAAAAATATTAATCCTTTTACGCATGGGTCAGCAATTCACACTGACATCATGAAGACTGAAGGGTTGAAGCAAGCACTAGATAAATATGGTTTTGATGCTGCTTTCGGTGGCGCTCGTAGGGATGAAGAAAAGTCTCGTGCCAAAGAGCGTATTTTTTCATTCCGTTCTGCTCAGCATCGTTGGGATCCTAAAAGCCAGCGCCCTGAGTTGTGGAAGCTATATAACGCAAGAAAGCATAAAGGCGAGTCAATAAGGGTCTTTCCATTGTCTAACTGGACGGAGTTAGATATCTGGCAGTACATCTACCTTGAAAGTATTCCTATTGTTCCTCTTTACTACTCTGCTGTTCGCCCTGTTGTAGAAAGAGATGGTGCTTTGATCATGGTAGATGATGACAGGATGCCCTTGAAGCCCGGTGAGGTTCCCATGATGAAAAAGGTGCGATTCCGTACTCTTGGGTGCTATCCGCTGACAGGTGCTGTTGAATCTGAAGCGGACACTCTTCCTTCAATCATTCAGGAAATGCTGCTTACTAAAACGTCTGAGCGCCAAGGTCGTGTGATCGATCACGATTCTGCCGCTTCTATGGAGAAGAAGAAGCAGGAGGGGTATTTCTAATGGCACACGTATCTGACCTGATTGCTACCGATATTGATCAATACCTTAAGTCTCATGAGAAAAAGAGTCTGCTACGCTTTATTACCTGTGGCAGTGTCGATGATGGTAAGAGCACTCTTATAGGTCGACTGCTCTATGAATCGAAAATGCTTTTTGAGGATCAGCTAAGTGCAATTGAGGCTGACTCAAAAAAATGGGGAACTCAGGGTGACCAGATTGATTTTGCGCTGCTAGTCGATGGTTTGGCTGCTGAGCGTGAACAAGGGATCACAATCGATGTTGCTTATCGCTTTTTTTCGACGGATCGGCGTAAATTTATTGTCGCTGATACACCAGGACATGAGCAATATACACGCAATATGGTCACTGGGGCCTCCACGGCAGACGCGGCTATCTTAATGGTTGATGCGCGGAAAGGGGTGCTCACGCAAACTCGACGCCATAGCTATCTGATGTCTTTGATCGGCATTCGACATGTTGTAGTTGCCATCAATAAAATGGACCTGGTTGACTATAAAGAGTCTGTCTTCAGATCAATTGTCGAGGATTACAGCGAGTTTGCTAAGCAAATTGGCCTGGACAATATTACCTTTATCCCAATGTCTGCATTTAAAGGGGATAGCATAATCAATCTTAGCAGCAATATGCCTTGGTATCATGGTACGACGCTGATGGGGTATCTGGAGACTATAGAGGTTGATGACACTCGTATGCAGCGGGAGCCATTCCGCATGCCTGTACAGTGGGTCAATCGCCCGAATCTCGATTTCCGTGGATTTGCCGGTACGATTGCCAGCGGTGTTATCAAACCTGGCGATAAAGTCCGAGTGCAGCCGTCCGGAAAGGAAAGTAGCATTGCGCGCATTGTTACGTTCGATGGAGATTTGGAAAAAGCCGTTGCTGGTCAGTCTATTACCCTGACGTTGCAGGATGAGATCGACATTTCAAGAGGCGATGTTATCTCTGGCATTGAAGCCCCCGCTGCAACAGCAGATCAGTTTGAGTCAACATTGATCTGGATGCATGAAGAGCCCATGCTGCCTGGCCGCCCCTATTTATTGAAAATCGGAAGTAAATCAGTATCTGCGACGGTTACTGAGGTCAAGTACCAGGTTAATGTTAATACCATGGAACATGTTGCGGCGAAGAAGCTTGAGCTGAATGCCATTGGTATTTGCAATTTAAGCCTTGATCGTCCTATTGCTTATGACCCCTATAAGGATAACAGAGATACAGGGGGGTTCATTCTTATAGATAGAATGACTAACAATACAGTAGGGGCTGGACTGCTGCATTTCTCACTGCGACGCAGCCAGAACATCCACATGCAGCATGTTGATGTAGACAAGGAGGCGCGCGCTTTAGCCAAAGGACAGAAAGCCAGCATTTTGTGGTTTACCGGTTTGTCAGGGGCTGGAAAGTCGACCATAGCTAATGCATTGGAAAAGCGTCTGCACGCAATGGGGCGTCATACTTATCTGCTCGATGGTGACAACGTTAGACATGGTTTGAATAAAGATCTCGGTTTTACCGATACTGATCGTGTTGAGAATATACGCCGTGTATCAGAAGTCGCAAAACTAATGGTCGATGCAGGTCTTATTGTAATTACTGCATTTATTTCTCCGTTCAGGTCTGAACGACAGATGGCACGTGAACTGGTTGAAGCGGGTGAGTTTATTGAGGTCTTTGTCGACACACCGTTAAGTGTTGCTGAAGATCGAGATCCCAAAGGGCTTTATAAAAAGGCGCGTCGTGGAGAGCTCAAGAACTTTACCGGTATAGATTCTGTATACGAGCGTCCTGAAAGTGCAGAAGTGCGTATTGATACCACGTCGTTGTCGGTAGATGCTGCAGTCGATCTTATTGTTGATGCTCTGAAGTTAAAGAACATACTAGTGGATTAAATAATTACAGGTGCAGAGTAATCTGCACCTGCTTTAATTCATTTGTCTCCACACTATAAGGATGCAGGTAAGTCTATGCAGGAAGTAAATGAAAGCGTGCTGGCTGAAGTAGAGAGAATAGCCCGCAAAGCCGGCGATCTGATCATGGAGGTTTATGCAAGAGACTTTGCTGTCGTTGATAAAGACGATAAATCTCCGTTGACCGAAGCGGATGCCAGGGCACATAGCTTTATTGTCAGTGAACTTAAGGCCTTGTCTCCGGTTACGCCAATTTTGTCTGAAGAGGACGTTGGCTCATTCACTGGTCAAGATAAGTATTATCAGTACTGGTTGGTGGATCCTCTTGATGGGACTAAAGAGTTTATCAAGAGAAATGGCGAGTTTACCGTCAATATTGCGCTCATCGACTCAGGTAAGGCGATATTAGGTGTGGTTTACGCCCCTGCAATTGATGTGTTGTATTCGGCAGCCCAAGGCTTCGGAGCTAAGAAGGTTGAGGGCAACGAGACTGCCTCCATTTCGGTATCAAGCTATGTTCAGGGAGAGCTTTGTCGTGTCGTGGGAAGTCGCTCTCATGGCAGTGATGCCATGGGGACTTTTCTGCAGCGCCTTCCACAGCATCAAATGGTGGCTATGGGAAGCTCCCTGAAACTTTGCCTCATCGCTGAAGGGAAAGCAGATATTTATCCGCGCCTTGGGCCTACTTCTCTCTGGGATACTGCCGCTGCTCAGTGTGTAGTGGAAGTGGCTGGAGGTAAGGTGGTGACTCTGGCAGGCGAGCCTCTTGGATATGGCAATACCAGTAAAATACTTAATCCGTATTTCCTTGCCACCGGTGCAGGAGATATTGACTGGGTGGGAATGTTTTCTGACATTGTGTAAGTAGAGCGTTATATATTCTATTACCTCCCCTTATAAAAATGCCCTCAACAAGAGGGCATTTTTCATTGGGTTTATTCTACGAGTTACTTATAGGCATTGCTGAAACCATCAAGATAGATATTTTGGTCTCTCATGCGGGTAACGTCATACAGTTGTGAGGTTCTTTGCAGGCGCTGACCGCCATCACGAGTCAAAGGTTGCCATGTGATTGGTGCATACTTGACGGTAGAGCGCGTGAAGAAGGCATCAAATGGTACGACCAGATATATTCCTTTATCAAAGCTGCCCTCACCGAAGTCTTCACTGCTTACATTGGTGAATGTTGCCCAGAATCCTGCGGAGACACCGTTATCAAAATAGCGGGAGAAGTCAAAGGTTACCCCTTTATCTTTGGCCAGATATTGGCCAATGCTGACTTTTGCCAACAGGTCTTGGTCTGCGAAGTTGTAATAACCTGTCAGATGACCAGTAGTGGTTGTGTAGTCCCGGAAGCCGAAGCCTCTATCAAAGTCACGCTGTTTGACATAGTTGACATCCATTCCCAAAGCCCAAGGCTTCCCTATAGGGCGATACAGAACTTCACCTCCAATACCGCCATACATGGTCTCCAGCAGGCCACCGTAGGCCTGTCCGTACCAGTTATCTGACAGCTGTTTTCGATAACTTAACTGCAGATTCTGTATGCCGTAATTTGAGTTGGTCATGTACTCACGGATGTAGGTGCGGACCCGTGGGAGATTACTCGGTGCGTCATATTTGAACTTGTCAAAGTTATCGATAACCCCGACGCTAAGCGTCGAGCTCAAGTCTAGACCTGGTGTGAAAGTATAGGTTGCTGTTGCATTGGCCGTAACTTGATACAGATAGAAGGCATCTGGCCCGCCGATATTTTGGATCAGACCCGGCCAAAAATTGTAGCGGAAATGTTCCAGTTTACCTGTATATACTTCAGTGCCTGCTAAGCTGCCGGGATCTCTCAAAGTCATTTGTGATTTGAGCTCATCCGTAGATATATCACCTGCGTCGGCAGCTTCTAAGCTTTCTCTGGTAATCGTGGACTTGGTTAATGGAAGACCATTTTTGGTGTCGATGATGGTGATGTTGTTCGTTTCGCTGGCTGTATTATTTGCGAGAATTCGAGCCGCCCGCATCTTGGCCTTGCTGGACTCGCGGTAGCTGGTCTGCTCTCCTACCAGCGTGACCTGATCACTATCGGTGCGGATTGAGCTGACATCATAGCCAGCATTGTTACGTAAATCGTTTGCAACCTGCTGCCAATCTGAAGTAGCAGTAGGGGACGTCAAGGGTTCTGGGGCTGGGTCAGTGCGAGTTTGGTTAAACGGTGCCGCCATATTGGCTTTGTAAGTAAAACCGAGCATAGCCGTGTTTCCGCGCTCCCAACCCAGCTGGAAATCGATGTTGTCGTTGAATTGATAGACGACACCGACATTGATCGGAGAAGACTGCTCCTGATTGTTGTTGCGCGGTTCATGCTGATAATCGTTTCCGTCATACTCCGCTTTAAGAATAAACGGTGAGTTCGGGATGTAGTAAGAGACACCGCCGAATAGGGAGGTGTCGCCACTGAAGTAATTACTAAAATTGAACTTTCCTCCCCCACTCTTGGCAGCGCCTCGCTCATCGAATCTGGCGCTTAGCAGTGAAAGCGGATTACCTAACGAGCCTCTTGCTCCTACGTATCCCCATCCCAAGCCAAGAGAGAAATCAAGGTTGCTCCAGCGTTTGCTGGCAACGACATATTCACCACTGAATAATCCGGTACCGCTAATATCTCGACCCCCAATGGCCACTGCAGGAATATAGCGATCTTCGTCCCACAGACGGACTTTGATATCTATTGCTTTATCTTTATAGGATTGAGTTCCACTCAACGACTCCGGGCCATAGGGTACATTCGAAATGGACATATACCTGAACCCACCTTCTAGCCAACTAAAAGGCTGAAAGAACAGGTTAAAGCGCGAGTAGGGTGAAGTATGGCTGTAATGAAAGTTTAATTGCCCAACAGGTGCCATTCTGGCTGTGGGAGTCTGCATCAATCCAGCCCCACCGAAATCCCCTTGGGTAACTGGCCCTGTCTCTTCATAGGCTAAGGCAGACTGCGCCATGACTGTAGTACATGCACAGGTCAGCAACGACAGTCTGAAGTTTCTTGTTTGCCTTCTCATGGAAGCGATCTTGTTGTGAGCCACTGGACAAAACCTTCGTTGAAATGGGGAGCGGCACTCAGTGCGTCATTGTCAATCGGTATATATACCCAGCTGCCAGGCACTAGTCTTACGTGTTTAAAATTCCAAGCGGCTATTCCGACTTTTTCTATCTGGCCTGCAGGGCTAACGATATAAACTTCATTCTTGTTTGCCCATGAAGCAATATCGTCCTCATTAAAATAATTCTGGATATCTTTCCCGGGCAGGTAGGGCACTTTTCGGTAGGGTGATGTTCCATCAGATGTTCCATTGAGCCCAATAATAGAAATGAAGTCTGGGCGGTTTGGGTAGTTCAGGCGAGCGTCTGACGTTATTTTCTTGTTCGCTGTTTTATCAATTTCCAGCTGGAATGGATCAAGTGTAGTAACCAACTGACGTCCAGTAACAGGCTGAGTTTGTATCCAGCTTCTCAATGCCAGTAACCACTCTGCAAACGGTTTGTCCGACTCTTTATCTGATGCAGTGTAGTTATAGATGCTCTTTAGACCCTCAAGCATTGCTGACTTCGCACTCTGTTCACTGCTTAGATTCTGCTTCAGGAAGAGTGCTGCACCTGGTATCCACGCCGAGCCAGCAGGGACTCCATGGGTAATTTCAAACAGTCTGGAGTTGTCTGAGAAATTGGTCGGTCCAGTTTGTTCGACGTTACCAGAATAAGTAACTGTAATATCAGCCATCACTGAAGCCGAGATCAGCATCAGTAGGGATGAAAGAAGTCGCTTCACTGTCTGGCCTCGTCTTTGAAAGGTTTGATTATTCGTGTGGTTATAAAGGGATAGTCAGGGTGAATAAACTGTTTTGACATCACAATGTTATGAGAGTCAGGATCGAACCAGAACTGATTGAGGCCTTCCCAGTTCATCATAGGGATAGTGATTTGTTCATTAACAAGAAATAGGGGGGAGGCATAGCCATCAACATCTTGCAGTCCAACGGGAACAAGCTTGCTATTAACTTGAACGCCATACCAGTGTCCAGGCTCTACATCAATTGTCCACGACTGGGTAAAGGTTTTGCCCGCCAGTAGCTCAGGGCTTTGCAGGGCATCATTCGACAGTGAGGAGTGTAGAAGGTTGTACTGTAAGCCACTACTACGTATCAGCCTTGCATGATTAGTCACTAAATACTCGCTACTGCTGCTATACCAATAACGACCATCTTTCTCCTGATAACCGTATAGCAAGGCTTCGGCTGAATCTGGAGATAAACGCCCAGCCATCGAAGGTTTGGGTAGGCTGTCTATCTGTTGAGGTGTGAATTGTAGTGATTTGTCGGAGAAGCTGTATTTCAGGCTATCGATGCTTGCTTCAAAAACCGGGGAGAGGGAGCAACCTCCCAAAAACACGCTTGTTGCTAGAAAAGTGATGAATTTGTGCAGATGCATGAGAGGTTCCTAGCCAGGCGGAAGAGTGGTCAGCATAAGCTGACCACTTTACAACTTAGTTGGTTGTGCCGGTTGTGCCGGTTGTGCCGGAAGTACCGGAAGCACCGTCACCACCGCCACCAACCGCGGCACCAATCAGCACGCCACCTACAACTACACCGGCTGCAATCGCACCACCTGACAGGCCTGCACCAGTAGCAGGGCCTTTGGCTGATTCAGCGAATGCCATGGATGAAACACCCATCGCCAGTGCAACAACACAAATAACCTTTTTCATAGCTGTGTCCTTTCATTACGTAATGAACAACGGCAAGCCGAATTCACGACATTGCCATTCTCTTACAGGAGGCCTCCTGCAGAGCTTGGGGGCTAAACTTCTACAGCAGTACTAGCCAAAAACTTAGGTACTCTACTATAAAGTGTTTTCTTGCACACTCTAGCTGTTTTGTTTCCATGCATTGACGATATGCGCAACAAGGCCTGAAGTGCTTGGGTCATAACCTTCCAGGCTTCGATGGCCTTGCAGCAGTTCCAGTGTGTCAGAGGCCAGCTTCTTACCCAGTTCAACGCCCCACTGATCGAAGGGGTTGATATCCCAAATCACTGACTGAACAAACACCTTGTGTTCATACAAGGCAATAAGTGCGCCAAGACTAAAGGGGGTTAGTTCGTCAAGAATAATGGTTGAACTAGGTTGGTTGCCGGGATAGCGCTTGTAGCTGGGCAGGCTACTGCTATCGGGTAAAACGCGCTCTCCCAGTGCCAGGAGGCGTGACTGAGCAAAACAGTTGGCTAAAGCTAGCTCATGCTGCTGAGTTAGTGAGGGATTGGTGTGCTCGTGATAGCGCATGGCCGGAGCAATGAAATCACAGCTCACACGTTCGGTACCTTGATGTAAAAGCTGATAAAACGCATGTTGAGCATTCGGGCCCACCTCACCCCAAAGAATAGGGCAGGTTTTGAAAGCAACAGACTGACCAGCGCGCGTGACAGACTTGCCGTTAGACTCCATTTCTAACTGACTTAAATAAGTCGGTAGATACTTTAACCGGCCATCGTAGGGCAAGATGGCGTGCGTATTGATTTTCTGGAAATTACTATTCCAGACACCAATCAAACCCAGCAATACAGGTAGATTTTGTTTCCACGGAGTATTCTGGAACTGCTTGTCCATACAGTGGGCACCGGCAAGGAGCTGCCTAAAAGCACGTATGCCCAGTTTAAGTGCGATAGGGAAGCCAATGCTCGACCACATGGAGTAGCGACCACCTACCCAATCCCAGAAGTACAGCTGATTGGACTCCGGAATTCCCCACGCTGACATCTTGTCCTGTTGTGCAGAAATACCAATAAAGTGACTGGAAAGTACCTTCTCTTTCTCAGAGCATGCCTGATTTAGCCAATTGAGAGCGGTAGCTGCATTCGACAGCGTATCAATGGTAGTAAAGGATTTCGATGAAAGAATAAACAGAGTGGTATGGGGATTAAGCTTATCCAGCAGAGGTGAAAGCTGGGTGCCATCCATTGACGATACAAAATGGATTCGCAGTGGCGTTGGCTCTACATCTATACAATCTTCAAGTGCCATGCAGCTCATCATAGGGCCAAGGTCTGACCCGCCAACGCCAATGTTGACCACATCAGTAATGGCATAACCACTAAAGCCACGCCACTGACCACTACGAATGATTTCAGCAAAGCCTGCGATCTTATCTAGCTCTGCGGCTACCGGCTGAGAAATATCGTCGCCATTGTAAAAAGTATGGTCTGTTGCTGGTGAGCGAAGCGCCCAATGCATCGCGGGGCGATCTTCAGAGGTGTTTACATGCGCACCTGAGAACAGGGCAGCAATACGCTCTGGAAGCTTCTTTTCTTCTGCAAGCTTGAAGAGCAGTTCGACTGTTTGTTCTGTCAATAGTTGTTTGCTGTAGTCAAACAATATAGGAGAGCTGGATACATGGAACTTCTCGAAACGCGCCTGATCTTGCTCGAAAAGCGAATAGATGTGAGAGGATGCCAATTGATCTGCATGTTCAAGTAGGGCGCTCCAGGATGGAGAGTCCTGCATATCTGCAAACTGAGTTCTTTCCATGTTACTTACCATTAATTCCAGCTCTGATCTTCGTTTCAACTTACTCGGGCAATATAGACGGTAAGTTTAAAGGCTTTATTGCGCTACTTGGTATCAGTGATGAGAGTCTCTAGCGCAGGTGTTTCTTTCAAGGGGGCAAGCAGGGTGATATACGCCTTGATCACACGGTTCACATCAAAGGACTTCTGCATTTTAATACGCCCGGCTTGTCCCAGGGCGACTCGCTCGATGTGAGACATATTAGCAATTTCTGTCAGTGCATCTTTGAGTGACTGAGCATTTCGTGGCTGACATATCAGCCCTGTCAAACCGTGATCAACCGCATCTCGGCAGCCAACGGTATCGGTCGTAATGATAGGCTTAGCCATAGCCGCCGCTTCAAGCAGCGAGCGCGGTACTCCCTCGCGGTAGTAAGAGGGTAAAACAACACAGTCCGCCTGAGCAATTTTCGGTGCCACATTACTCACGCCGCCCAGATAGTTGATGACCCCTTCTTTGTGCCAGGCCTTGATTTGTGACTCACTGATACTGTTGGCGCTCCCCGCATCCACATGGCCGAGCAGTAGAAATTCAACATCTGATCGCTCGGCTCTCAGTTGCCTGGCCGCTTCGACAAACTCCTCAACACCCTTCATCCGCAACATACGTGCGACCAGGATAAATCTGACAATGCCATCGTTTGGGGCTTCTGTTGGAATGAAGCGGTTCAGATCAATACCACTCCCCGGTATCCGTGATGTCTTCTCTGCTGCTACATAGCCGCGATCAATGAATAGGGCGCGATCATCCTGATTTTGGAACAGCACGTGATGAGCTTTGGGTTGCGATATCCTGAATAGAAATTGCGCTACCCTGTTCATGATTGTGGGTTCAGCGAAGAGCGTTCCTAAACCAGTGATGTTATTAATTGCGGGAATATCCAACCAGTGTGCTGCCAGGGTGCCATAAACATTGGGTTTGGGCGTGAAGTTAAGCACGGCCTGTGGCTGGCGCTGACGGAACAGGCAGAATAGCTCCCTGCAAGCGATAAGATCTTTTAGCGGGTTGCCACCCCGACGATGCATATGCAATGTATGATGCCGCTGGCTGATTGCTTGCAGTTTAACGGTGTAATCATCTTCAGGCGCTACCGTCTCAACCTCCCAGCCTGCCTCCTGCAAATCCAGGATTAAACCCTGATGGAAGTTGAACAAGTACCAAGACGTATTGGCAATCATTAGGCAACGATTCACGCTAATCCTTAAGCTGGTCTGGTAACACAGAAGTTCTGCAAGCGGTCATCTTTATTGTTGGTATCCTTTCCAGCAGCACGGATGGAGGCTCTGTGTTAAATGCATGGCTTGTCTCAATTGAGACTCTGAGCACTCCCGTGTCGAAGATCAACCCGGGCGGTTCAGTTATGTGAGGCAGGAAGCCATCATAAACCACTTTGCAGGAAAAGTAGCAAGCGCGTAGTTTTTTGCTCCCAAATGTTATCTAAATGGGAAGTTGTCTCATTTGTTGATGAGGATTTTTCTCTCATCGTAGTTAATTTCAGCGACTAAGGAATACAAGGTGAGTTTGTCGAAGCAGCAGCTACAAGACTTTGGTGTCTGTTTTATTGGCCCTGTATTGGCTCACTACTACCGTTGGCTGGGAGAGCAGGTGAGTCAGTATGGCGTTGACAACCTGCTTTTTCTGGCGCGTGAGGGGTATTTTTTGCTGCAAGGGTATGAGCAGCTACGGCATCAGGGGTTGGTTCCGGATGTACAGACCCACTACCTGCTGGCTTCACGTACCTTCCTCTATCGGGCCATGCTAGATCGTCCTGAATGCTGGGAGTTGGCCCTGCAGGGAGCGTTTAGCGGTAATCTAAAACAGCTGTGTGAGAAGCGGCTGGGTCTGAAGAATTCAGAGGTAGACAGCATCTTCAGTCCTGCGCAAAAGGCAATGGAAGTTGTCTTACCAGACGATAAAGAAAAAGTAATACGTGTATTCAAAGAGCACGTTTCTCGGCTCGCTGCTTGTGCTCAGCCTACCAGAGATGCCTACTTGCGCTATTCAGCACCTATGTTGTCATCGGCTGGCTCAGCACTGGTCGACTTGGGTTACAGCGGTACCATTCAAAAACTGATAACGCTATTACACGGCACCGATACACAAGGCTTTTACTGGATAGCGACTCGTGCTGGTGAGATCGAGGTCGGCCAGTACCGGGCTAGAATGCATGGTGCGCTAAAAGAAGGAGTGGCTCTAGGGCAGGGCTACATACCGCTGGATCGCTCGCTGTTTCTTGAGGCTGTATTGACCTCTCCTAATGGTCAGCTGAAAAATATGTCTGTTGATTCGTCAGGGAAACTACAGATGACCTATGGTGGATTAACGCATGTGCAGCGTCATTTTCATGAGCTCGAAGTGATCATGGCGGGAGCCATGAGCTATGCAGAGGACATGTTGCGATCTGATGTGGCAGCGACCGGGCAGGATGTGGAAAACATGTATGCCGCAATGATTAAAAGCTTTAGTAACCTGCCTACAGAACTGAAAAAATTATTTGATATTGATGATGATAATGCAGGGCTTGGTGTGATCAATCCGCTGACAATCTTTGCTTGACTGAAAGTAATTGAAGCGAAAGTGTATTGCTCTATTTAATTGCTGTTTCACAAAAGAAAGGTATTTCTGGTGTCACGGAAAGTATTGGAAAAGAAACTTAAAGATTACCTACGTAAACGTAACCCCCAGGCATTGCGGTTTCTGGTCAAAGTCAAACAGCAATGGCGCAAAAAAAAGTTACAGCAGCAGTTTAAGGCAATACAGGTCAGGTCTGATGCTGGAGATGCGGCATTATTAGACAAAGCGACTCATGACTGCTTATTTGACTTTGAATGGTATAACAGCAGAAGCCTTCATCAATTCGGCGATGCATCATCAGCGTTTGCTGACTATTGCCGAAAATCACAGTACTCGAATGTTTCTCCTTCCGCGAAATTCGATACCGAAGACTACATGCGACGTAATCTGGACGTATATTTCTCAGGTATTGGTGCACTGGAGCATTATCTGTACGCTGGTCAGAAAGAAGGCAGAGAAATTCATAGTGTTAAACCGCTCTGGCAACCTTCGCAATCACTTCCGATCGATCTGGCTGACAACAGCTATAAGAATATGCAGATCGCACTCTGTCTGCACATTTACTACAAAGACTTTATTGGGCGCTTTGCCACTTTATTAAAAAGCTTACCAATAAAGGTGGATATCTATGTCAGTGTAGCTCACCCAACATGGGTGGAAGAGGTGCACTCAGTATTTGGCCGATGTCCTGAGGCAAGGGAAATTCATTGCGCGGTATCAACCAATCGCGGAAGAAACTTTGGCCCATTGCTGGTGGAGTTCTCTGAGAGGCTCAAGCATTACGACCTGGTTGGGCATTTGCACTCCAAAAAATCACTTTACTCAGGCCGTGAGCAAACTCAATGGTCAGACTATCTCAATGAATACTTATTAGGCGATGCCGGTGTCATCCGCGGCATACTGCAGTTGTTCGCCCATAACGATGATTTGGGGATGTTCTTTCCGACTTCCTATTGGTTAATGCCAAGCTGGGTAAATCATTGGACAATGAACAAGCAGGCAGCCAGACACTATCTGGAAAAATGGAATATCGCTCTGGAGGAGGATTTCCTGGCCTATCCCGTTGGCGGAATGTTTTGGGCGCGCCCGGCTGCTCTGCAGCAGCTGTTTGATCAGGCCTGGTCATACAGCGATTTTCCAGAAGAGCCGCTGGCCAATGATGGTTCCGAGCTGCATGCGCTGGAACGTCTTCTTCCTCTGCTTGTGAAACATAACGGCTACAAGCCATTTTTCTATCATCCACCGACAGGGCAGTTTACGCTTGATAAAGGCTACATCTATACACAGTATCACCAGCCTCTCAGTGAATATGCCAATCAGCTGCACAATGCAGATATAGCCAGTTTTGATCTTTTTGATACGTTACTGCAGCGTCGCTATTACCAACCGGATTATGCAAAGCTCAAGGTAGGCCAGCTGTTGTTTGGCGCAGGCATTGTGCCGAGTGCCCAACAGTTTGTGAAAGAGCGTAATCAAGCCGAGTTCGAGTGCCGGCAGTCACGTCAGTTCTCAGGTGATGTAGGGTTGGTTGAAGTCTATCAGCATCTGGCTGCAACTATTGATCTGCCAGCAGAGCCTGACGCCATGGCTGAACTGGAGTTCGAAATGGATCTGGAAGAGTGCCAGCCAAAAGAGGAGGTGCTGGCGCTGTTCAACTCATTGATTGAAGGCGGCAAAAAAGTGCTGCTGATATCTGATACCTATTATTCCGCCGCTCAGATAGAGCGCTTGCTGTATCACATCGGTGCCCGGCACCCGGATCAGATATGGGTTTCCAGCGAAAATGGGCTGAGAAAAGACAACGGCAGCCTATGGCGTGAGCTGGCAGGAAAGACCGTTGATAAAGGCATCAAGGTCGCTCATATCGGTGATAACGTCGTTGCGGATGCTCAAATTCCGGGAGACTTCGGTTTTCAGAGTCTGCACATTCTTAATCCGATAGATAAATGGCAGGCAATGGGTCTGCCGGGCGGGCTAGCCCACGATGAAATGCAGGAGCCGGAAATTAAAAAGTGGGGGCGACTGATATGTGCAAACGGGCGTTATCCTTTACTTAAGTATTAAGGTCGTTCGCTAATAGGGTATTGATTCAGTTCATAGATTATAAAACGGCACCGAGGTGCCGTTTTATATTTGGTCGAGATGTTATGCCGCAGCGCTGTTCCAGTTTGCCGCAATCACCGTGTCCAAGCCTGCATAGTCGGTATTGTTCAGCGTCACTTCCCCGGTGGCTGGCGGATTGAAGGCCGCCATGGCATTGACCAGATTGTCGATCTGAGAAGACAGCAGGATGTCACCAGAGGCTGTCTGGAACTGATCAATCTGAGCCTGACTGTCCTGATACCAGTTCTGCAGGGTAGAGCTGTCCGAGGTGCCGATGATCGAGACCAGCAGATTGTCTCCTTGGCGAGAGAACCACAACTGGTCGCTAGCAATATCATTACCGAACAGCAGCGTATCTGTAGCGTCGGAGGCATCGAAGTTATTAATCGTGTCCTGTCCATCGCCACGGCCGAATACGTAGGTATCGTTACCTTCACCACCCACCAGATGATCATTGCCCGCACCGCCCATCAGGCGGTCATCGCCATTCTGACCGAACAGCTGATCGATGCCATCACCCCCGTTCAGTACATCGTTACCGTCCCCGCCGATAAGGCGGTCATTGCCTTCCTGACCGAACAGCTGATCATTCCCCGTTTCACCATACAGGGTGTCGTTGTCGGCACCACCGATCAGGCGGTCATTGCCCGCGCCACCGACCAGCGTGTCAGCCCCTTCCTGGCCATAGAGGGTATCGTTGCCGTCACCGCCATTAAGCAGATCATTACCAGCACCCCCGACCAGCGTATCAGCGCCTTCCTGACCGTAGAGGTTGTCGTCACCGTCACCGCCATTGAGCAGATCGTTGCCCAGTCCACCAATCAGGCGGTCTGCACCCTTATCGCCATACAGGTTGTCATCGCCTTCACCGCCGTTGAGGAAGTCGTTGCCGTCTCCGCCAATCAGGCGATCGTTGCCTTCCTGACCATAAAGTGCATCCTCTCCGTTTTCACCGTTGAGTACGTCATTACCCGCTCCGCCGATCAGGCGATCATTGCCGTCCTGGCCATAGAGGAAGTCATTGCCCTCCATGCCCTGAAGCTGGTCATTGCCTGCACCGCCAATCAGAAGATCATTGCCATTGCCGCCCACCAGGGTGTCATTGCCGTCTTCTCCACGCAGGGTGTCATCACCCTCGCCGCCGTTGAGCAGATCGTTACCCTGACCGCCAACCAGAGTATCGTTCCCTTCCTGACCAAAGAGGGTATCGTTGCCGTCTCCGCCGTTAAGCAAGTCATTGCCTAAACCGCCGACCAGGCGGTCATTACCCGCTTCGCCGTACAGGGAGTCGTTCCCGTCATCGCCCTGCAGGGTATCGTCGCCCACGCCGCCAACCAGGCGGTCATTGCCTGCACCACCGATCAGCACATCGTTGCCCTCATTGCCGAGCAGGGTATCGTCTCCTGCGTTGCCGGTGAGGACATTGCGCAAGGCATTGCCGATCAGACGATCATTGCCGCTGCCACCGATGGCATTTTCGATATCTACATTGAAGGCGATACCCAGATTATTGCTGCCATCATACAGGTCATCATCAAGGTAGCCTGCGTTGGATTCGACCTGATAATAGATGGAGCTAAGAGTGCCCTGGTGCAAATCAATGACAGAACCATCACTGAAGTTGCTGATAGAAATAGTGTCGTTACCACCCGCATCCCAAATAGTTTCAATAAAAGGGGTGCTGGGATCAAAGGTATAGACATCATTACCTGCGTGGTAAGACATGTTGGCGCCATACAGATACTGAATGGCTGCGATGTCGTAGATCATGGGAGTCGAAGGCTGAACATAACCATAGCTTCCAGAGTTGTCATAAACCCAGCCATTGGGATGTTCGTTGTAAGACATCACAGTAGTACTGAGGTCATACCCTGCTGTATTGCCTTCGCCTTCGGGATGATTAAGGCCCAGAGCATGGCCAATTTCATGAATAAGGGTCAACGAGCCAAGATGTCCGGATGTCAGGTCGGTACCGCTCCAGATATCCTGGGCAGGATTCAACCATACATCTCCACTCCAGCTCGGGTAGTTAGGGAAGTACGCCCAGGCAAGAGAGTCACTGTCCATAAGGTCGTAATACGCTACACGTATATCGCCGACAGTAGTTGCGCTCTCATTCACCTTGGTAAAGGTGATATTGGCAACGTTGGACCAGGTTGTCAGTGCGGCAGTAAAGGCATTGGCTACTTCACTATTTACAGGGGTCATAAAGGTTGGCTCATCACCCAGCGGGTAGTCGGGCCAAGAAGCATTGGCACCTGGGATACTATAGGTAACAGTGGCACCCGTGCCCTGAGCCCCTCCCCATTTGTAAGTGAATTCGCTTTCTAAAAGTGCATTGATATAACTGGCTGTATTACTCCCATCGACAGAGGAGTAGGTGTTGGTTCCAGTTGAATTATTAGCGGTGGTCATAGTCCCCTCTCGAACATACTTACGGTACTACAGCAAAACACTTAAAGAGTGAGTCATCAGGCAGTATGCTGTTCCGGCTCACGGCAATCACCGTTTCTAAACCGGCCTAGTCAGCACTATGTCGAGTCAGCTCTCCTGTTGTTGGTGAATTAAACGCCACCATAGCGTTGAACAGGTTATCGATTTTGGAGAATTACAGTACATCATCTGTGGCGGCCTTGAGCTGAACCACCTATGCCTGTTTAGAGACATGAACTATCAGAGGCGCCAATGATCTTGGAATTTACCTGAGCTGTCATAGCTTCCCCATCAGTCTCTTAAGGAGATGTTCGTATAAATAAACGGCACCAAGGTGCCGTTCATTTATCTAGGCAATGTTACGCCGCAGCGCTGCTCCAGTTTGCCGCAATCACCGTATCCAAGCCTGCATAGTCGGCATTGTTCAGTGTCACGTCCCCGGTCGCAGGTGGATTGAAGGCCGCCATGGCATTGACCAGATTGTCGATCTGAGAAGACAGCAGGATGTCACCAGAGGCTGTCTGGAACTGATCGATCTGAGCCTGACTATCCTGATACCAGTTCAGCAGGGTAGAGCTGTCTGAGGTGCCGATGATCGAGACCAGCAGATTGTCTCCCTGGCGAGAGAACCACAACTGGTCACTGGCAATATCATTACCGAACAGCAGCGTATCTGTAGCGTCGGAAGCATCGAAGTTGTTAATCGTGTCCTGTCCATCGCCACGGCCGAATACGTAGGTATCGTTACCTTCGCCACCCACCAGATGATCATTGCCCGCACCGCCCATCAGGCGGTCATCGCCATTCTGACCGAACAGCTGATCGATGCCATCACCCCCGTTCAGTACATCGTTACCGTCCCCGCCGATCAGGCGGTCATTGCCCTCCTGACCGAACAGCTGGTCATTTCCCTCCTGACCGAACAGCTGGTCATTTCCCGTTTCACCATACAGGGTGTCGTTGTCGGCACCACCGATCAGGCGGTCATTGCCCGCGCCACCGACCAGCGTGTCAGCCCCTTCCTGGCCATAGAGGGTATCGTTGCCGTCACCGCCATTAAGCAGATCATTACCAGCACCCCCGACCAGCGTATCAGCGCCTTCCTGACCGTAGAGGTTGTCATCACCGTCACCGCCATTGAGCAGATCGTTGCCCAGCCCACCAATCAGGCGGTCCGCACCCTTGTCGCCATACAGGTTGTCATCGCCTTCACCGCCGTTGAGGAAGTCGTTGCCGTCTCCGCCAATCAGGCGATCGTTGCCTTCCTGACCATAAAGTGCATCCTCTCCGTTTTCACCGTTGAGTACGTCATTACCCGCTCCGCCGATCAGGCGATCATTGCCGTCCTGACCATAGAGGAAGTCATTGCCATCCATGCCCTGAAGCTGGTCATTGCCTGCACCGCCAATCAGACGATCATTGCCATTGCCGCCGACCAGGGTGTCATTGCCGTCTTCTCCACGCAGGGTGTCATCTCCCTCGCCGCCGTTGAGCAGATCGTTACCCTGACCGCCAACCAGAATATCGTTCCCTTCCTGACCAAAGAGGGTATCGTTGCCGTCTCCGCCGTTAAGCAAGTCATTGCCTAAGCCGCCGACCAGGCGGTCATTACCCGCTTCGCCGTACAGGGAGTCGTTCCCGTCATCGCCCTGCAGGGTATCGTCGCCCACGCCACCAACCAGGCGGTCATTGCCTGCACCACCGATCAGCACATCGTTGCCCTCATTGCCGAGCAGGGTATCGTCCCCAGCGTTGCCGGTGAGGACATTGCGCAGGGCATTACCGATCAGACGATCATTGCCGCTGCCACCGATGGCATTTTCGATATCTACATTGAAGGCGATGCCAAGATTATTGGTACCATCATAGAGTGCCGCATCCTTGACACCAAAGTGAGAAGGTATGTCATACCCAATAGAGCTCAACTCTCCCTGATTGAGGTTAATAGTTGAGTCAGTTGTGAAATTGCTAATGGAAATTGTATCGTTGCCACCCGCATCCCAAATAGTCTTCATAAAAGGCGTGTTGGGATCGAAAGTATAGATATCGTCTCCTGCGTGATAACGCGTATTGGCACCATACAAATATTGGATTGCAGCTATGTCATAAATCATGGGTGTAGATGGGGTAACGAAGTGGTACGTACCTGTAAAAATATTATCAACAATCATGTTATGTACATTATTGTAGGACATGACAGTAGCACTGCGGTTATAGCCTGGATTCCAGCCGTCCCCTTCAGGATGATCAAGACCAAGGGCATGGCCAATTTCATGAACTATAGTGCTGAAGCCTTCGTGATTATTCTCTAAATCATTGGCACTCCACATATCAAGAGTGCTATTTAGCCATATATCACCCGATATTGAAGAATAGCCAGGGTTATAAGTACCTGCTAATGTAACCTCGTCATCTGACTTCTCAAAGCTTCGACTATTAGCTATACGTATATCGCCATGGTTTAATATAGATTCTGAAACTCTTCTGAAGGTAATGTTTGCTACATCTGACCATGTTTCTAAAGCTGATGTAAAGGCTGCTGCTACAATGCTGCTAACAGGTGTCATTGTTGAGCGTAGATTATCTTTAGTATAGAGATAATCCCAAAAGTCATATGAGGCTATATTAGCAGGAGTACTATAGGTTATTGTTGCACCTGTACCCTGAGGTCCACCCCATTTAGATGCATCCTGAGCAATAAGCGAGTCTATGTATGCAGGGGTACCTTGATCGTCGACGGATGAGTAGGTGTTGGTTCCAGTTGAATTATTAGCGGTGGTCATAGTCCCCTCTCGAACATATTTACGGTACTACAGCAAAACACTTAAAGAGTGAGTGATCAGGCAGTGGTATTGATCCTGCTCACGGCATTACCGTTTCTAAACCGGCGTAGCCAGTGCTACGCCGGGCCAATTCTCTTGTGGCTGACGGCTTAAACGCTGCCATAGTTTGCTCAGGTTATCGATTTGGGAGGATTGCAGTGCACCATGTGGCTACATTGAGTTGAGCCAACTGTGCCTGACTGTCCTTATTCCTGTTCAGAAGTCTTAACTATCAGAGGTGCCGATGAGCTTTGTCGTTTCTCTGGGCTTTCACGGCATCCACATCAATCTCTCAAATATATGCTTTTCTAAATAAACGGCACCAAGGTGCCGTTTATTATCTGGCAGTGATGTTACGCCGCAGCGCTGCTCCAGTTTGCCGCAATCACCGTATCCAAGCCTGCGTAGTCAGTGTTGTTCAGCGTCACTTCCCCGGTGGCAGGCGGATTGAAGGCCGCCATGGCATTGACCAGATTGTCGATCTGAGAAGACAGCAGGATGTCACCAGAGGCTGTCTGGAACTGATCGATCTGAGCCTGACTGTCCTGATACCAGTTCTGCAGGGTAGAGCTGTCTGAGGTGCCGATGATCGACACCAGCAGATTGTCTCCCTGGCGAGAGAACCACAACTGGTCGCTAGCAATATCATTGCCGAACAGCAGCGTATCTGTGGCGTCGGAAGCATCGAAGTTGTTAATCGTGTCCTGTCCATCGCCACGGCCGAATACGTAGGTATCGTTACCTTCGCCACCCACCAGATGATCATTGCCCGCACCGCCCATCAGGCGATCATCGCCATTCTGACCGAACAGCTGATCGATGCCATCACCCCCGTTCAGTACATCGTTACCGTCACCGCCGATCAGGCGGTCATTGCCTTCCTGACCGAACAGCTGATCATTCCCCGTTTCACCATACAGGGTGTCGTTGTCGGCACCACCGATCAGGCGGTCATTGCCCGCGCCACCGACCAGCGTGTCAGCCCCTTCCTGACCATAGAGGGTATCGTTGCCGTCACCGCCATTAAGCAGATCATTACCAGCACCCCCGACCAGCGTATCAGCGCCTTCCTGACCGTAGAGGTTGTCGTCACCGGCACCGCCATTGAGCAGATCGTTGCCCAGCCCACCAATCAGGCGGTCTACACCGTTATCGCCATACAGGTTGTCATCGCCTTCACCGCCGTTGAGGAAGTCGTTGCCGTCTCCGCCAATCAGGCGATCGTTGCCTTCCTGACCATAAAGTGCATCCTCTCCGTTTTCACCGTTGAGTACGTCGTTACCCGCTCCACCGATCAGGCGATCATTGCCGTCCTGACCATAAAGGAAATCATTGCCATCCATGCCCTGAAGCTGGTCATTGCCTGCACCGCCAATCAGACGATCATTGCCATTGCCGCCCACCAGGGTGTCATTGCCGTCTTCTCCACGCAGGGTGTCATCCCCCTCGCCGCCGTTGAGCAGATCGTTACCCTGACCGCCAACCAGAATATCGTTCCCTTCCTGACCAAAGAGGGTATCGTTGCCGTCTCCGCCGTTAAGCAAGTCATTGCCTAAGCCGCCGACCAGGCGGTCATTACCCGCTTCGCCGTACAGGGAGTCGTTCCCGTCATCGCCCTGCAGGGTATCGTCGCCCACGCCGCCAACCAGGCGGTCATTGCCTGCACCACCGATCAGCACATCGTTGCCCTCATTGCCGAGCAGGGTATCGTCTCCTGCGTTGCCGGTGAGGACATTGCGCAAGGCATTGCCGATCAGACGATCATTGCCACTGCCACCGATGGCATTTTCGACATCTACATTGAAGGCGATGCCAAGATTATTGGTACCATCATAGAGTGCCGCATCCTTGACACCAAAGTGAGAAGGTATGTCATACCCAATAGAGCTCAACTCTCCCTGATTGAGGTTAATAGTTGAGTCAGTTGTGAAATTGCTAATGGAAATTGTATCGTTGCCACCCGCATCCCAAATAGTCTTCATAAAAGGCGTGTTGGGATCGAACGTATAGGTATCGTCTCCTGTGTGATAACGCGTATTGGCACCATACAAATATTGGATTGCAGCTATGTCATAAATCATGGGTGTAGATGGGGTAACGAAGTGGTACGTACCTGTAAAAATATTATCAACAATCATGTTATGTGCATCATTGTTAGACATCACAGTTAGCGTGCTGTCATATTGATTGCCTATATTATCTAGACCGAGTGAAAAGCCTAATTGCTGAATTAGATGAAAGTATCCATCATCTCCCTGATTGTATGCGATACCTGAAGCGAGATTATTGTTTGCCCAGATATCTACGTGGGTGCCATAAATCAGACTCCAAAATGGATTGCTGGTGTGGTCTGTACTGTCAACGGGGCGCTGTGTTGCATAGGAGCTGCCAGCAAGGTTGATATCAGATAATGAGAAACGGTTGCTTGAGAGAGTAAATGTAACGTCTGCTACCGCAGCCCACGCCTCTGCAGCAGATTCAAATGCGCTTGCAGCTGATATATTGACGTCGCTGTGAGTGCTTCTTTCTGTTCCAGTAGCATAATAGCCAGTGTAAGCTATCGCATAAGGCCTGTTGATAATTAAATCGGCTCCTTGCCCTAATACTGAGCCCCACTTAAAAGTATTATCACCAAGTAAATCCTTTATTACTCCCTCAGAGCTGCTGGTATCTATGGAGGAAATTGTGTTATTGAGCATGCTTCTTTCCTGGTGGTGTGTTAATAGCCTAATGCTTTCCTAGCGTTCCTTTAGGCTTTCGTCTTTATAACGAAGTAATGGAGAAAGGAAAAACTCAATTACTCGTCGCTTGCCGGTTTCTATTTCTGCACTGACGGCCATTCCAGGTGACAAGCGTACCGGCTTGCCGTCAATATCCATGGTGTCGCGATCCAGCGTAATCAGTGCTCTGTAACGCTGCTTATCCTGCCTGTCCTGAGTGGCATCTTCAGAAAGCGCAGCGACTTTGCCGGTTAAAACGCCATACTTGGTGAAGTTGAACGCGTTAACCTTCAGCTCGACATGCTGGCCTGAGTGGACAAAGCCGATATCTTGGTTCTCTACCCAGGCTTCAACTTCAATAGGCCCCTCATCGGGGACGATTTGCATCAGCACCTGAGCGGGGGTGACGACACCGCCAATGGTGTGGATAGCAAGATCTTGCACTGAGCCATCGATAGGAGAGGTGAGGGTGAACTGGCTAAGACGCTGTTCGGCTTTACGCTTTTCCTGTAGCAAAGAATCGCGCTGCGTGACCTGCTGTTGCAGATCATTGAGGGCCGTCTTGTAACTCTCATGGACCAGTGCATCACTGGTGGCCTGATTGGCGCTAATGGCTGCCGACAACTGGTCTCGCGTGGCCTGCTGTACACGCACATTCTCTTCCACCTCGATCAGGTCCTGCATCAGCTCCAGATATTGAGCCCTGGAGCCCAGTTGTTTGTTTTGCAGTGTTTTCAGGGCAGTTACACGCTCGCCGATAACCCCCTGCAAGCGCTGATTTTTAAGCATTTCTGCTTCAGCGACCCGTTGCTGTGCCTGCAGTCGTAGCCGCTCCTGCTCGCCCTTGCTGATATTGGCCAGCAGTTCGTCAGCCTGCTGTTGCAGCTGCAGGTATTGCTGTCGCTGATCAGCGTTAGCAGGGGAGGCTGGCAATAAAAATGTCGTTACAGGAGCGGTGCGTCCCTGTTCAAGCCAATGCGTATAGGCAGTGAGCCGCCAAAGTTGTGCCTCGGCATTCTGCAACTGTGCAGCGTATCGTGCCGCGTCGCTGGCTGCCGCGGTATCCTCAAGCTGGATCAGCACCTCTCCCTGATGCACCCTGCTGCCATCAGCGACCAGAATATTGCTGACCTTGGCGCTCTCCAGTGCCTGTATCTGTTTCACCCGAGCGCTGGGGATGACTTTGCCCTGAGCAGAAGCGATGATGTCGACCTGGCCCACACAAGCCCACGCAATCGTGATGATAAAGAGTGCCAGAATAGTCCAGAGGAACGTGCGCGTCAGTGGTACCGGCGGAGTTTGCTCAAGTTCAATGGCGGCAGGCAGAAAGCTGTAGATGTCCTGCTGGCGCAAGGGTTGAGTGACAGCGTTATTAGCCATGACGGTCCTCCTTGTCTTCTGCTTTGGAGGCAGGAGCGGAAGGGGTTACCTGACGAATGGTGGGCTGATGAGTCTGATAGCTGTGCAGTCGGGCATAGTAGCCCTGTCGATCCAGTAGCGTCTGATGGTCTCCTTGCTCAATGATTCTACCCTGATCGATCACCAGAATTCGGTTGGCATGACGCACGGTACTGAGCCGGTGGGCAATGATAAAAACCGTACGACCATGACAGATGCGCTGCATATTCTCCTGGATAATGCGCTCGCTCTCATAGTCCAGCGCACTGGTTGCCTCATCAAATATCAGAACAGGAGGATTGCTGATTAGCGCTCTGGCAATGGCAATGCGCTGACGCTGGCCGCCAGAGAGAGTCGAACCCTGCTCGCTGACTTTGGTGTCGTAACCATCCGGAAACTGGCTGATAAATTCATCAGCACCGGCCAGGCGAGCAGCAGCTATTACTCGTTCCATCGGCATTGACGGATCAGCAATGGCGATATTGTCCCGTATGCTCAGATTGAACAGGCGACTCTCCTGCAAGACGACGCCTACCTGACGACGCAACCAGGAGGGATCCAGTTGAGAAAGGTCCCGGCCATCAATCTTGACGCTGCCGCTTTCCGGCAGATAAAGCTTTTGTATAAGCCGGGTAATAGTGCTTTTTCCAGAACCTGAGCGGCCGACGATGCCTATAATTTCTCCGGGCTGTGCGGTAAAGCTGACGTCGTTAAGTACGGGCGGAATATTGGGCTGGTAGCGAAAGCTGACCCGCTCAAAAGATACCAGGCCTTTGATCTTTGGAGGGGTCGAACGGTTGGGGTTGTAGCTTTGCTCTGTGGGGGTATTAAGGATGTCGCCCAGTCGGTTAACCGAAATGCGTGCCTGCTGGAAATCCTGCCACAGCTGTACCAGTTTCAGGATCGGGCTGCTGACCCTGCCTGCAATCATGTTGAAGGCAATGAGCTGGCCAATACTCAGTTCATTACTCATGACCAGTGACGCGCCGACCCAGAGAATAAGGACGGTGGTGATCTTGTTGATCAGTTGCGCAAACTGACTGGCAACGTTTCCAAGGTTGGACGCTTTAAAAGAGGCGGCGACATACCCTGCCAGATTTTCCTCCCAGCGGCGCTGCACCTGTGGCTCCAGCGCCATGCTCTTGACCGCCTCGATGTTGGTGACGGACTCCGTAAGGAAGGCCTGATTCTCTGCTCCACGCTTGAACTTCTCATCAAGCCGGCTGCGCAGTATAGGAGTAATCAACAGGGAGAGAACAACATAGAAGGGAATAGAGCCAACAACGACCAGCGCCAGCACAGGGCTGTAGTAGAACATCACGGCAAAGAAAACCAGAGTAAAGAACAGATCGATGACCAGTGTGAGTGCTGTACCGGTAATGAAGTTGCGGATCGACTCCAGTTCTTTTACGCGGGCGACAGTATTACCTACCTGACGTGAGAGGTAATAGGCAACAGGAAGCCGAATAAGATGATTGAAGAGTTTAGCGCCAAGGGAAACATCTACACGGTTGGTAGTATGCGTGAAGATATAGTTACGCAGGGCATTCAGAATGACATCAAAGACGGATACGATGATCAGTCCGACAGCCAGCACATCCAGGGTGCTCAGGCCCTTGTGGACCAATACCTTATCAATGACCACCTGAAAGAACAGCGGCGTTATCAGAGCAAAAATCTGAATGAAAAAGGAGGCAATAAATACATCTGCCAGGTGCTTTTTGTATTTAAGCAATGCCTGGGCAAACCAGCTCAAGCCGAAAGCCCCACCGGTGCTGTTCACTTCTGCTCTTCGTGTAAGCAGAATGATTTGACCAGACCAGCGTGCAAGAAAATCGTCGGTGGATAGTGCTTCAGGAGAGGGACTAGCGGGGGACTGCTGCAGCACCTTGCCCTCTGCCACACTGGCCAGCACAACAAAGCTGCCATCTTTCATGGCGGCAATAGCAGGAAGGTGTAACTGAGCGAGTTGTTCAAGGCGGGCGCTACTGACCTTGGCTCGCAGGTCCAGAGAGCGGGCAGCCTGAATAATGTCGCTACTGCCAAACGGCCGATCATTCCGCGCAAACTGATGCTTCAGTTGGGCTGGGTCTACGGGAAGATGGTGATACCGGGCGAGTAGGACCAGGCAGGCGAGGCCACTGTCGAGCGCGGAACTGTTCACTTGTTGCATCGTAAAGGAGTGCTTACATAAAATTTTCCAAATTTTACAGTTTGATATTTTTTTGTAAATTGAAATGTTGTTGCTGGTAACAAGTGACTGCCAAGTGACAGACAGAGCAAGGGCTGGCTGAATTTTTGAGAGCAGAGAGCAGAGAGCA
>NZ_LAPT01000031.1 GCF_003194385.1 Pokkaliibacter plantistimulans | reverse complement strand
CACCCGCCACCCCACGGCTGTCGTTCTCCCTGCCACACCTGTTCGGCATGCACTGATCGTCTTGTGAACAAGGTGGCAAAGCTGTCATACAAAAAGCAGTGGCTGTCGGACAACAACCACTGCAGCTCTGATCCAATGCCGGATAAACCGGTATACTAGCAGGCTGTTGAAAAACGTTATCGAGGCAGCCGAGACAAGGAAAAAACAAGCGAAAAAGCAGAGTTTAGTGAACTAAATGAGCATTTTGAGCCTGTTTTTGACGCGGTATTCGGCAACGCAGATAGATTTTCAACGACCTGTTAGGGGCACTCTGGCGATGGATGGCGCCCTCCAAGCTAGAGACGAGTCCGTGTTTAATGCCAGATCATAAACGCTATACGCCACATGGGTTTACAGTGCAGGATTACCTGTAAGTTGTTTTATTTCAGAGACGTGCATTTTTTTCTTCAGGTATTCTCCCCTTGATAAGTGACTATGGGTTGTGGAAGTTAGTCATCATTGTGGCTCGACAATATTGTCGTTTATCCGTTGAAGGTAGGACTCAGTAAGATTCTGGGATCACTTAATTCTGGAAGGATTGGACGGGCGATGAAAAAGATTTTTCTGGCAGTCTCGGGGATGTCTCCTCAAATAGTTACAGAAACACTGTTCTCATTAGTAACTCAAAAGCAGTGGATTCCAGATCAGGTGCTTGTTCTCAGTACCAGAGAAGGGTGTGAACGTGCGTATAACGAGTTACTGCATCCTGACCGGGCACATTTTCTGGGCTTTTGCCGGGAGTGGTTGCCTGAAGGTGTTTCGATCACCTTCGACAAAAACTGTCTGCATACCTTTAAAAGCGGTGATCATGAGATAGACGATATTCGTTCAATCGAGGATAGCGCGGCTGTCGCTGACCAGATTGCCGAGTTTGTCTGGCAGTTAACCAAAGATGCTGACACCGAAATCCATGCCTCGATTGCCGGTGGGCGTAAGACCATGGGGTTTTTACTTGGTTATTGTATGTCGCTGTACGGCCGTCCGCAGGATCGGCTTTCTCATGTGCTGGTCAGTGAAGGCTATGAAGGCCTGACGGGCAAAGAGGGCTTTTTCTATCCAACAAAGGAATCGCGTCTTATTAATGACAGGAGCGGTAAACCTTGGGATGCCTCAAGCGCGCGTGTTGATCTGCATGAAATTCCGATTTTACATCTGGGTCATAAATTACCTCAGGATATGCGTGACAAGCCTGCTTCGTTCTCCAAACTGATTGAAATCATGAATTTGTCTGCACAAGAGCCCTGTCTGGAAATTAACTGGGAAGATATTGCGACTCGTGGTAACACCGCGACAGTCAAATGCCAGGACAAAGTAATAAAAATGACGCCACTTAATGCGGCTTTTTATTCCCACGTAGTTGATAAAACATTGAAAGAAGGAATGTTTAATAAAGCCTCGATGACACCGGAGGATTTTGCCCGGATCAAGCAGGCTGGAATGGATAAATTCCAGATTGAAGATGCCAATGAAGCAAATGCGGTCAAAAACTATGAATCGGAGCAACGCTTTATTACCGACCGACAAAAGCAGGTAAATGATGCTCTGGAAGAGCAGCTGGATGTTCTGGCTGAGCGCTACAAGATCAAAACCCGACGGGGTAAAGGCTTATACGTATCTCTGGATGAAGAACAAATCCACATGAGTGGCTGGGAGATTAATGGATGAATACCAAGGTCAAAGCCGAGTTTGACATCGTAACGCCGATGTTTCTCGGTGATGCAAACCACGAAGCTCAGCCTCTGATGCGAGCTGCTTCTGTTAAAGGTGCGCTGCGATTCTGGTGGCGTGCGCTGAACTGGTCGGACGCACTGGCTATTGCCAAAGGCAATGAAGTGGATGCCTTAAAGCAACTTCATTGCAAAGAGGGAAGGCTCTTTGGCGCAGCAACTCGCAAGGATGGGAAGGTCAGTCTTGGCGGGCAGGGGGTATTTCTTCTTAAGGTCGACAGCAAGAAACTCGACATCATCGGTAAGCCTTTTGAAAAGGTGAATGAAGGTGTCCTGTATTTGTTGGGAATGGGGTTGGGAACCTTCAAAGATGGCGGAAGTGTCACTCGACAAAAGAACATCAAATCCGGAGCTTTTAGCGTCAGTCTGATGTTCAAACCGGGTACGCCCGAGGCAGATATAGCCTCTGTCAGTGACGCGCTATGGGCATTCGGTTTACTGGGAGCCTTAGGTGCGCGAGCACGTCACGGCATGGGCTCTGTTTGTCTGACATGCTGGGAAGGGGATTCACGCGAAGTGCCAGCCAGTCGAGCGTGCTATAAGGCGGCGCTTGCTGCCTTGTTCTCACAGGTGAAAGCAGACTCGCCGTCACTGCCTCCCTTTACTGCATTAAGTGCACAGACGAGAGTCGATATATCCACGAGCAGCACGCAAAGTGCCGAAGGCTTGCTGCGCACCATCGGTAACGAACAAATGCGTTATCGCAGTTTTGGTCAGGGCGGCGAGGTACTAAAGCAGCCTGCCGAGCGGAATTTTGCTGATGACCATGACCTGATATTCCACGCCATCAATGGCAAAGAGCCCAAGCTCGCAGCCAAGCGCTCAGTGTTTGGTCTGCCACACAACTACTATTTTTCCTCTATAAAGCGTTCGGCTGAGATTAACTACATGGTTGGCAATAATAAATCTCGCCGATCTAGCCCATTATTTTTGCACATCCATCGCCTGGGTGATGAATTCGTGGGGGTTCATACCTTAATGCCTGCGCAGTTTCTGCCCGACAACGCCAAGGTGCTAATTGATGTAGTGAAAAGTGATCTTGAATTTAAGGTTCAGATCCAGCCTGACTGGTCCGTGATTCATAAATATTTAGATCGTTTTGCTGAAAGGGAGGTGGTCTATGGACAGTAAGTATTTCTACTTTACCCTCGGGCCGGTACAAGGATTTGTGTCACAAGCTAGACGCACACGAGACTTTTGGGCCGGTTCATTTTTGTTGTCATGGCTATCGGGTGTAGCGATGGCGGAAATCCACCGTCAGGGTGGAAAGGTCACTTTCCCGATCCCGGCCGAAAGCTATCTGGACTGGGTTACTCAAGGCAAAGGCGTGGGCGAGCCACCACGCCAGGGCAGTATTCCTAACCGATTTAAAGCGATGGCTGCCAAAGTACCGCAAGGATTTGACGGTACATTACTGGAATCGACCGTTCGAGAGGCCTGGGTTGCGCTGGCTGAACTGGTCTGGAGTGCCGATCGCTTGGCAGAGCTGGATAACAAAGGCGATTCACGCCGTATCTGGGATCGTCAGCAGCGTCACTTCTGGGAAATCAGCTGGGCGATAACGGAGGATGAGGCCGCCACTGACCTGTTAGACCGTCGCAAAAACTGGCGCAGTCATGTGCCCGAGCCTGAAGCCGGTGTGAAGTGCATGATGATGGATGGCTGGCAGGAGCTGTCTGGCGCTGAGCGCCCGGGGCAAAAAACGCGGGATGGTAAGGATTCACCGCTGGCCCGCTTCTGGCGCAACCTTCGGGACGATGGCCCCAAAGCCATTGCTACGGATTTGCGCGAAGGAGAGCACCTGTGTGCCATGGCCTATGTTAAGCGTCGTTTCGTCCGCTATTTCCATGAGCTGGATGTCACCTTGCAAAGTGGTTTGACCCTCAAAGGCTGGAAGCTGGAACCGGGTATGCCCTCAGTGGCTTATATGGCCGCAACCCACTGGCTGGAAACGCTGGCAAAAGTCGTTGCCGAGCCTGATCTTCAGGATCTCTACAACACGGCAATCAGAGTGAACGATAGCCATGATGAATGGCACACCGACATTGCCTGCCTGAAAAAGGCGGCTGCTGGCAAAAGTGCCGATGTGCGCAAACTACTGGCGCTGGATGGCAACCTGTTTTTTGAGCATGTGCAATCCAACCCAAAAGCCTATGGCTATGGTGAAGTGCGAATGAAGGAGTTCGCTGAGGTGTTCAAACGCCTCAAACGGGACTATCCCGAATTACGCAGCGCGCCCCTCTCGCCTTATTACGCCATCCTGTTAATGGACGGTGATTCCCTGGGTGTGCAGATGAGTGATCAGAAAAAGCAAGAGCCCATTTCTGAAGCGCTCAATGCCTTTACCGCTGGCGCACCGAAGGTGGTTGCTGAACACAACGGGCAGCTGATTTATGCCGGTGGCGATGATGTGCTGGCGATTCTGCCGATGGAAGATGCCATGACCTGTGCCGTCGCAGTGCGGGCGCTGTATAACCAAAGCTTTGCAGCTAAAGCCTGCACGGTGAAGACCTCCATCTCCGCCGCCGTTGTTTTTGCCCATGTGCGCTTGCCGCTCACGCAGGTGCTGACCGATGCCCATGCGCTGCTGGATGACGTCGCCAAGGACCAGACCGGGCGCGACGCCATTGCCGTGCGTGCGTGGAACCCTGCAGGCGTGCTGCTTGAATGGAGCCAGCCCTGGGACATCGCGCTGACTGACGGCGAGCTGGTGTTGAGCCAACTGGTTGATCAGTTCCGTGCCCTTGAAAGTGACAACCCGCGTTTCAGTAATAAATTCCTGTTCCGTGTGAGGGAGTTATTTGATGTGCTGAATCCGGTGAGCAAATCCAACACGCCGGAAATTGCGCAAGCGACCGGCAAAGCGAATGTTACGGTGAAACGCAAAGGCCAGAGTGATGCGCCGGTGCTGACTTACGAGGAAAGGGCTGATCTGCTTGCAGTTGAGCTCTGGCACAGTGCTGAAAACCGTCAATGGCCCATCAGCGATGCCAAAGCGTACATCGAACCCCTGCTGAAACAATGCAGCCCGGTCACGAGAAAAGCCGGTGTTCCGGTATCGCAATGGGATGTCTCACCTGTATTGAATGCGGACGGTGCGTTACTGATGCGCTTTCTGGCCAACAAGGGAGTGGAGTAATGGAGCAGTGGAATTTCAGCGCGGCTGACAGCTGGTTCTTTAAAGAGTCGCGACCCATTGAAGCTGTGGGCGCCAACCTGGCAGAAAGCCTGTTTCCGCCATCGGCCAGTAGCGTGATTGGCGCCATCCGTAGCTCCATTGGTGAAGCCCATCAGGTCGATTGGGCGGAGTATGCAGCAGGAGAGCATCCGCTACGGGGCATTATTGGCACCCCGGATGACCTTGGCCCCTTACAGTTTTCTGGCCCCTACCTGAGCCGGGAGGGGCAGCGCCTTTATCCGATGCCACAGTCCCTGTTGTGGGCGGGCAGTGACCAGACACGGCTTATTCCTGCAGATGGTGCGACCCGGTGTGATCTCGGGCTGGTGCGATTGCCACAAAAAGCCAAAACTCTGGCAGGAGCCAGACCCCGAGAGAACACCTGGATCACTGAGGCGGGGTTGCAGGCATTTCTGGCCGGGCAGCCCGTCGCTGCTACCGATGCAGTCAGTGCCGATGCACTTTTCGAGGCGGAGCCGCGCCTTGGCATCGGCCGTGATAATCAGCGTGCCACCGTTGAAACCGGGCTCTTGTATCAGACCCGTCACGTGCGGCCACGTCAGGGTTGCGAAATCGTGATGGATATTCGTGGCCTTCAGAATGAACACCTGCCGCCAACCGGCATCTGTCGTTTTGGGGCAGAGGGGCGCATGGCGAGCTGGTCTCGCACTCAGGCGAAAGCTCTGCCGGCGGTTGCTGCGTTAAAAGCAGCAAAAGGCCTTACCTTGATGCTGCTAACACCAGCCAGTTTTGAGCAGGGCTGGATTCCTGATGGCTTCACCGAGGATGACACCGGGAAAAGCCGTGTCTGGCGCGGTGAGCTGGCGGGTATCAGGCTCACATTGCTCTGCGCAGCACTTGGCAAACCACGCCGTGAAGGCGGCTGGGATCTGGTCAATCGTAAACCTCGTGATCTGCAATCACTCATTCCGGCGGGCAGTGTGTATTTCTGCGAAGTGGAAGGGGATATCGCCGGGGCGCAGCGTGCACTGCATGGTATCCAGATAGGTCAGCAACAAGCCTGGGGACGCGGCACTCTTGCCGTGGGCTACTACTGATACCCCGGACTCTTCAACGAATTCATGACGAAAAGGAATCAGATATGAAACATCAAATGCTGGGTCTGTTTGCTGAAACGGCTATTCACGCGGGTGCGGGAAAGTCTGTCGGCGTGATTGACCTGCCTATCCAGCGTGAAGCGACCACCGGCTGGCCCTGTGTGTTTGGCTCGGCAGTAAAGGGTGCCCTGCGAGCCAAAGCGGAAAGTACCGACAATGGCAGCTGGATTACCGAGGTGTTCGGGCCGGATACCCGCAATGCCAGCGACCATGCCGGTGCCCTGATGGTGGGTGATGCGCGTCTGTTGCTCCTGCCAATCCGCAGCCTCACGACCCACTTCAAGTGGGTGTGCTCCCCCGCGGTGTTGCAGCGCATGCTGGCGGATGCTCGTCGCGCTGGTCTTCCTGATTTGCCGGAGGTTAGCTTGCCGGAACTGGGGGCGGAAGAGGCTTTGCAGGCTGCGGCAGATGAGCTGGTCTACCTTGAGGAGTATCGCTTTAACGCCAAATCCCATGACCTGAGCAGCCTTATCACCGTACTCGCCCGATTCAGTGATCAGCCTGACTTTGCTGCGCAACTGCAAAAGCAGCTGATGGTGGTCAATGACAACATTTTTGCCCATCTGGCCAGCCATGCCACTCCCGTGGCACCGCACATTGCCATTGATAACAAAAGCAAAACCGTGAAAGACGGCGCGCTGTGGTACGAAGAAACCCTGCCTGCGCAAACGCTGCTTTATACCGTACTGGCAGCGAATCGCTCACGCAAAGTGGGGGGAGAAAATGCAGAGCAGATGATGGCGCATACCCTGTCACTCTTCCCGCAGGAAGCGCCTTATGTGCAGCTGGGTGGTAATGAAACCGTGGGCATGGGCTGGTGCCGTGTGACTCGAGTAGGAGGTGTGTGATGCAGACGGTTCAGCAGGAACGCGCCCGGCATGCGCTGGAGCAGATTCGCAAACTGGAAGCCTACCCTGACAAAGACAAACTCAAGGCGCGTGCATCAGAGTTGCCCTTTATGATTCACGCCAATGGCCTGGGCGCAACAGCAGCCTTCTTTCGCAGTAAAGGCGACAAAGACGGCTATCAGCAGCTTTATCAGGTGCTGCAAAGCTGGCTAAGTACCAGCAAGCGGCCTTTTGAAAAGCAAGATGACCTGATGGACGCCATCACCCAGAGCGACATGACCACTTATCGTTTGGCACAGGCTGAAGCCATGGTCTACCTCGACTGGGTGAAAAAGTTTGCGCTGGCTTATCTCTCTGGCAGCAAGGCCAGTAATAAGGAGACCGCATAATGACGTTGCCGCTTTATCAGTCGGGCAGCCATGCGCTGGACGATGGCCATCCACCCAGCAAAACGGCCCACCTTGGCCTGTGGTTTGAGCGTTTTTATCAGGGTTTTACCAGTAATTGGAATCTGGAGACGGATGCCAAGGCGAAAGCTTTGATTGAAAAGATGAAAAAAGACTGGATTAAAGCTATCGCCAAACAAGAAACCCCTTCCAAGCATTTGCAGCGCCATGCCGAACAACGCCAGCAACTGGCCAAAGGCATCAAGGCCCATTACCGCGTATTCGAAACGACCAGCCCGTTTGTCACCGGTGTGGGCCTAAGCCACCCGGTTGAAAATGGTATGAGCTGGCACCCGACCCTCGGCGCACCTTACATGAGTGGCGCTGCCGTGAAAGGGTTACTGAGGGCCTGGGTAGAAGAATGGATGGACTTTGACAGCGAACAAGCCCGCGAAGCGCTGGTTATCCGCTGGTTTGGCACGGCAAAAAACAATGAGCACAACGCCAGTGCAGGTGAGCTGCTGTTTTTTGACTTGCTGCCTACCGATAAAGTAACGCTCGCCTGTGAAGTCATGACACCGCACATGGGCGGTTGGTATGAAAAAGGCGGACAAGTCACTCTAAGTAAGGACAATCCTGACAAAATTTCGGTCAATGACTATGCCGATAAAGTTCCGGCGGACTGGCACAGCCCTGTGCCTATCTACTTTCTGGTCGTCCGCTCAGGCAAATTCGCCACTCTGATTGGGGCGCGAACCCCAGAGGCTCAGGCGGAGGTCGGGCAGGCGATGGAGGAGCTGGCCAAGGCACTGGAATGGTTAGGTGCAGGTGCCAAAACGGCCACCGGCTTTGGCCGAATGGAAGAGTCAGCAGCGGATGCTTACGAGCGTGAACAAAACCAGGCCAAAGAAGCCAAAGCACAAAAAATGGCAGCATTAACGCCCGCCCAGCAATGCCTGACGGAAGTGCAGGAGTTGATGAGCGCGGATCAGGCTAAAAAGCACCCTAGTTATAAAGACAGCCGTACCGGCAACCCCATTTTTGAAGAAGCTAAAAAGCTTAAAGAGTTGGCTACTGGCATGTCAGAGGCGGAAAAGGCCGAAGCCAAAGCCTGCCTGACAGCGGTGTTTGGGTATCTGGGTATCGACCGTAATAAAGCCAAAGCGGCGAAAGAGCTATGGAGTTCGCTGAATTAAATCAGCGAATGCGAAAAACAAAAAACCGAAGGGCAACCTTCGGTTTTTTTATGCCTGTAGCAGGGCTCGGTTCGGACGATTACCTCGACCTCATCAACCGTTCAGGTGCGTCTTAATCCCTTTCAAAGCAGGGCTCGGTTCGGACTCAACAGCTTGATCCATTGAATGCACAGCTCAGTCTTAATCCCTTTCAAAGCAGGGCTCGGTTCGGACGCAATGACCCAGCTAGTCCGTCACTTCAGTGACGTCTTAATCCCTTTCAAATCAGGGCTCGGTTCGGACACGAGACTCGCTATGGTGAGGAGGAACTGATGGTCTTAATCCCTTTCAAAGCAGGGCTCGGTTCGGACCCCGCAAACTAAGCCTACGCTTGAGCTGAGTGTGTCTTAATCCCTTTCAAAGCAGGGCTCGGTTCGGACAAAACGTCTGGACGTACGCTCCAATGAATTTGGGTCTTAATCCCTTTCAAAGCAGGGCTCGGTTCGGACAAAGCACAGCGACCCGGTAGTGCAATAGCACTGCGTCTTAATCCCTTTCAAAGCAGGGCTCGGTTCGGACTGAAGCAGCATGGCCGTTACGACGTCAATCAGGCGTCTTAATCCCTTTCAAAGCAGGGCTCGGTTCGGACACGGTGTTATCGGCGCTATTGGGTACGGATACGAGTCTTAATCCCTTTCAAAGCAGGGCTCGGTTCGGACGTTTTCGGTAAGAGCGGTATCGATCTGCCGTTCGTCTTAATCCCTTTCAAAGCAGGGCTCGGTTCGGACGTATAACACACGTTAAGGTTCTCAAACCGGCGCGGTGTACTC
>NZ_LAPT01000030.1 GCF_003194385.1 Pokkaliibacter plantistimulans | reverse complement strand
TCTGTGCCATTTAAACTTTTCACGTTGAAGCTCTTTAAACTTTTCACGTTGAAACTCTTTAACCTTTGCACGTTGAAACTCTTTAACCTTTGCACGTTGAAACTCTTTAACCTTTGCACGTTGAAACTCTTTAACCTTTGCACGTTGAAACTCCTTTTCGACCACTCCACGTTATATCGGCACCCGAAGGGCGATATCAGTGAGAGTCACCAAGCCCCTGTAATCCGATCTCATGAGGGGTGAGAAAACATAACATAGCTTGTTCACAGGCTCTTCTGCAGATTACTGTCTACACTTACCTGACTGGTTGCCGTGCAACATAACCATGCAGGACGCGACATGGACGAACTGGAAGAACTGCCCTTCAACAATGAACCCGAGCTGGCATATCTGCTCAGTTATGCCCTCAACAGTACCGCCGATGGCGTGGCGCTGCTTGATGCCGATCACTGTGTGCGCTATCTGAACGAAGCGGCCTGCACCTTGCTGGGCCTGTCCTGCAGTCGGCTGCTTGGCCACAATCTGGAAAGTCTGCTGACACCGCATATCGTCAATCACGAAGTCTCGTTGCTGGAAGCCATCGAGTCGCACCGCATTCTGACGCTGGAACTCAGCAGCCATCAGGGTAGCCCGCAGCATTACGTCTCCATGCAGTTCAAGCATTTCCAGTACGGCCGCAAATACTACGTACTGGCGCTGATTCACGATCTCAGTGAGCAGCGGCGCATGGCCGACACTCTGCTACGCAATGAGCGCCAGCTGCGCATCATGATAGAAAACATCCCCGACGCCATTGGCCGCTTTACCCCGGATTTTCGCCTGATCTATGCCAACCCAGCGCTTGAAGCCCTGTGCCGGCTGCCTCTGGTGGAGGTGCGTGGGCGCCCGGCGTGGGAAGCTTTCGGCGAGAACTCGCAGGTCGACATCATGGCTGACATGGTCAGGCAGGTCGCCGACAGCGGTGAAGCGGTAGAAGAAGAGCTGATTCGTGGCATTGATGGCCCCGTTGAACAGCAGTCGCATTATCTGGTGCAGATGGTGCCGGAGCGTAATACCAGCGGCGATGTGACCAATGTGATTTCTCTCGCTCGTGACATCACCGATATCCGCAAGGCCGAACGCCGTCTGGCGGAAAGTAACCGACAACTGCGCGAGCTGACCCGCAGACGTGAAAGCGCCCGTGAGGAAGAACGCAAACTGATCGCCAGCGAGATACACGATGAGCTGGGCCAGCACCTCACTGCCCTGCGCATGGGGATTTCCATGATGCGCCTGCGCTATGGCGAGCAGAATCCGGGGCTGAACGGGCACGTTGAACAACTGATGGAGATTTGTGACCGTACCATTCAGGTGGTGCGCTCAGTGACGACCAACCTGCGCCCTACCGTGCTCAACATGGGCCTGTACCCGGCCCTTGAATGGCTGATCAATGATTTCCGCAGCCACCATCCGCATATCCTCTGTGAGTTTGTCGCCCACAGCGGCGAGCCAAAGCTGGATGACAATCTGGCTACCACCGCCTTTCGCATTGTGCAGGAGGCGTTGACCAACATTGCTCGTCATTCTGGCGCAAGCCGTGCAGTGGTGAGTCTTGAACGTCTCGACGATCAATATAGGCTTGATATCACGGATAACGGGGTCGGCTTCAAACCTGACAGCGTAGGTAAAAACTCTCTGGGACTGGCGGGTATGCGCGAGCGTGGCATCTGCCTGGGCGGTGAAGTGGTGATCTTCAGCCACCCCGGTCAGGGCACGACCATTCAGGCGACCTTCCCCGCCACGGAAAACAAGGAACTTCAATGATTCGTCTCCTCATCGCCGATGATCATGCCATCATGCGCAGCGGCCTGCGGCAGCTGATCGAGTTTGATCCCGCCCTCCGGGTGATTGAAGAAGCAGAAAATGGCGCTCAGGTGATCGAGCATCTGCGCAGTAGCCAGTTTGACCTGTTACTGCTGGACATGAGCATGCCGGGGCTGAGCGGTGAGGATCTGATTACCCGTGTCCACGGCAAGGTACCGAAACTCCCCATACTGGTACTGAGCATGCACAACGAGGCGCAGATCGCCCAGCGGGCACTGCGGGCCGGAGCCAGTGGCTATCTGACCAAAGACCACAACCCGGAAACCTTACTTGCGGCGATTCACAAGGTGGCCAGTGGCGGTCGCTATCTGGACCCGCGTATTGCAGAGCAGCTGGCGTTTGCCAACAGCGTGCCGCAGGAGTCAGGCACCAGCCAGCTGACGGACCGTGAGTTTCAGATTCTGCGGATGCTGGCCAAAGGGTTAAGTGTCAATCAGATCGCCGAAGAACTGATTATCAGCAACAAGACCGTCAGCACGCACAAGACGCGGCTGATGGAAAAGATGAGCTTTAGCTCTAACGCTGACATTGTTAAATACGCTCTGGCTAACGGCTTGGTTGACTGACGTCAATTCAACCCCAGCCGGAATCAGGCAGGTTATTTCTCAATCTCCCGCTGCTGACTCAGGCAGCCAGTAACATCCCTCTCAGGTAGGGAAATTCCTACCAACACTTCCAGACATTCCTGACTTAAATGTCAGAAACACACTATGTGACAGTTTGCACATTTATTCCATCATGTGACTATCCGCTGCAGCACTCTCCTCGCTGTAGCGTCATCTCAGATGGAGCGCGAAAGTGACGAATCCTACACCTACTCAGAGTACGCCTTGGCTGCCGGTAGTGCTGATTTGCCTTGTAAGTGCAGTGCTAATCGGGTTAGCGACCAGTTTTCCTTCCATCTATTGGGTTATTTCCGCCCTCCTCCCTGCACTGATTCTGTGGCTCTGGCTGCGCAGCCAAAGCAACAGCCACAGCCAGGCCCTGCAGGAGGCGTATCAGCAGGGTGAACAGGCCGGTGCAAGCCGTACCAGCTCCGAGCTGGTCAAAGGGCTGCCCGAACTCTGCACCTCCATTGCGCCGATCTGGGCAAAGAACATCGAAGTGGCCCGCAGCCATACCCAGTCTTCCATTGAATCCATCAGCGACCGCTTCTGTCAGATGGCCGGGCGCCTCAATGCCGCGGTGAGCAGTGATGGTCAGGCTGACAGCCACAGCCTGATCAACTTGCTATCGCACAGCGAATCCGAATTAGAAGATATTCTCGGCCAGCTGCGTCAGGCCCTGTCGAGCAAGGAGTCGCTGCTGGCTGAAGTCGAGAAGCTCAGCAGTTATACCGGCCAGTTACGCACCATGGCCAAGGAAGTGGGCGATGTTGCCAAGCAAACCAACCTGCTGGCACTGAACGCCGCTATTGAAGCCGCTCGTGCAGGCGAAGCCGGTCGTGGCTTTGCCGTGGTCGCTGATGAAGTACGCAAACTGTCCACCATGTCAGAAACCACCGGCCAGCGTATCGGCGAAGTCATCGAAACCGTCAGCAGCGCCATCGAACGTACGCTCGCCGTCTCCAGCGAACACGCCTCTAAAGATTCCCGCACGCTGGAGAACGCCAGTCAGATCATTCACCAGGTGATCAACGAGTTCAGTGAAGGCGCCAATCGTCTGGTCGAACACAGTAACGCCCTGCAGGCAGAAAACTCGGTACTGGGTGAGGAAATTGCCGATGTGGTTATCGCCCTGCAGTTTCAGGATCGCGTCAGCCAGATCCTGACCCATGTGCGTCAGGACATCGAAAAGCTCAAAGACCACCTGAGCGAGAAGAACGCCGTGCAGGTCGATGCCCGCAGCTGGATGGAAGAGCTTTCGCACACCTACACCACCCCCGAACAGCATGAAATTCATCACGGCGGCCGCTCAGGCAAGAGCAGCAAGAAAAGCAAGGCCAGTGATGACATTACCTTCTTCTGAGGAAGCACCATGGCTAAAACCATTCTTATCGTTGATGACTCCGCCTCTATCCGTCAGGTGGTGGGTATGACTCTGAAGAATGCCGGATATGACGTTATCGAGGGTGTCGATGGCAAAGATGCCTTGCGCAAACTCGATGGCCGCAAGGTTCATCTGATCATCAGTGACGTCAACATGCCGGTGATGGATGGCATCACCTTTCTTAAGAACGTCAAGCAGCTGCCTGCCTACAAGTTCACCCCGGTGATCATGCTGACCACCGAAGCTGGCGACGCCAAAAAGGCCGAAGGTCAGGCCGCCGGTGCCAAGGCGTGGGTGGTGAAACCCTTCCAGCCTGCGCAAATGCTGACGGCTGTATCCAAACTGATTCTTCCCTGAGTAGCAGAGGTCCGTCATGAGCGACATCACTACCCAAGACGGTCATCGGGAACTGACTCTCGACAGCGCATTGACCATCTACACCGCCGCAGATACCAAACTGCAACTGGTTGGCGCGCTGCAAGGTGCTCTGGAGTTGCACCTCAACCTGAGCCAGATTGAAGAGTTCGACTGTGCCGGGCTACAGTTGCTGCTGGCCGTAAGCCAGGAAGCCCAACGCCAGAACATCCGCTTCAGCATTGAAGGAGCGACTGCTGCCGTGACGGACGTCGTACAGATGCTGGGGCTGAACGGGCAGCTGCCCTTCGGAGGGCTGCACTGATGAATCTCGACAGCATCATCGGCACCTTCCTCGCCGAAAGCCGTGAACTCCTGCAGCAGATGGAAGATGCGCTGCTGCAAATCGAGCAGTCTCCGGATGATCCTGAGCTGATCAATGCCATTTTCCGCGCCGCCCACACCATCAAAGGCTCTTCCGGCCTGTTCGGCTACGACGCCATTGTGGCGTTTACTCACGTCGCTGAAAGTGTGCTCGATCGGGTACGTGCCGGTGAGGTGCGGTTCGACAGCGAGCTGATTGCTCTGATGTTGCAGGTGGGTGATCACCTCGGCGGGCTGATCGACTGGCTGGCAGACGGCCATGATCTGGCCGATGTGTCGGTGGAAACCCGCGCCACCGACGCTGAGCTGATCACCTGTCTGAAGCGCTACCTGGAGGAGGCTCCGACAGCAGCCACGGCACCGCAGGCAGCCGAGTCAGACCACACAGAGGCACGCACCGCCAGCGGCGAAACGGCAAGCCATCACTGGCACCTGTCACTGCGTTTTGGTGCCGACACCCTGCGCAGCGGCATGGACCCTACCTCCTTCCTGCGTTATATGGCCACCTTCGGCACTGTTGCCCATGTCGAGCCGGTGCTTGAGCACCTGCCCGCGCTGGACAAGCTGGACCCGGAAGCCTGCTATATCGGGCTGGAACTGGCCTTTGTATCGGATGCCGATCAGGCCACGATCGATGGCACCTTTGAATTTGTCCGCGATGAAAGCAGCATCGAGATCATCCCGCCCCACTCCCCGCTGACCGCCTTTGCCAGCCTGTTGCAACTGCGACAGGACGAAGGTGATGAGCAGCTGCAGCGGCTGTTACGTTGCGGTTCACTGACCGAAGCGGAATGGCTGCAGCTGCAGACACCGGCCGTCGTCGCAGAAAGTGACACTACTTCCATGAGCACCTTCGGCAGTGACGATGCCAAAAGCGACTTCCCCACACTGGCGGCGGGCAACACATCACCCGCCAGTGTGGCTACCACCGATAACGCCAAAGCAGCCAAAGCCGGTAAGGAAGCCCAGCGTGGTGGTGGCGACTCCAACCTGATTCGAGTCGATGCGGCCAAGCTCGACCAGCTGATCAATCTGGTCGGCGAGCTGATCATTGCCGGTGCCAACACCCGCATGCTGGCCCAGCGTAGCGGCATGCTGGAAATGAATGAGTCGGCCGAAACCTTGTCGCGGTTAGTGGAAGAAGTGCGTGATTCGGCGCTGACCCTGCGCATGGTGCAGATTGGTGCCACCTTTAACCGCTTCCAGCGTGTGGTGCGCGATGTGTCCAAAGAGCTGGGCAAAGACATCGTGCTGCAGGTCAGCGGTGGCGAAACCGAACTGGATAAAACCGTGGTCGAAAAGATCGGTGACCCCCTCACCCATCTGGTCCGCAACGCCATGGACCATGGTATCGAGCCTGCTGAACAGCGGCTGGCCAACGGTAAGTCTGCACAAGGTGTGGTGCGGCTGAACGCCTATCACGAAGCCGGTGGCATCGTCATCGAAGTGTCCGACGACGGCGGCGGCCTCAACCCGCAGAAAATCATGGCCAAGGCTGTGCAGCGCGGACTGGCCTCAGAAGGTCAACCGCTGTCTGACAAGGAAATCTTCAATCTGATTTTTGAGCCCGGTTTCTCCACCGCCGATCAGATCAGCAACCTGTCCGGCCGCGGTGTCGGTATGGATGTGGTCAAACGCAACATCACTGCCCTGCGTGGCACGGTGGAGCTGGACAGCAAGCTGGGCCAGGGCACCTGCGTACGTATTCGCCTGCCGCTGACACTGGCCATTATCGACGGCTTCCTTATCAGTGTCGGGCAGGCCAGCTATGTCGTGCCGCTGGATATGGTGGAAGAGTGCATCGAGCTGCCGGGCAAAGGCCTGGAAAATCAGGAATTTCTCGATCTGCGTGGCGATGTACTGCCGTTTATCCGTCTGCGTCAGCTGTTCGCGGATGACAGTACGCCTCCCCGTCGTGAAAACGTCGTCGTCGTTCGTTATGCCGGAATCCGCGCCGGGCTGGTGGTTGACCAGCTGCTGGGCGAATTTCAGACCGTCATCAAACCTCTGGGCAAGGTCTTTGCTCAGGTGCCAGCCCTCAGCGGCTTCACCATTCTGGGCAGTGGCGCTGTTGCCCTGATTCTCGATATCCCTGGCCTGCTAGCACAGGTCACTCACAACGACAACCGAGCTGGACTTGCATCCAGTCAACTGAACCAAGTGAACCATTTGAGGAGTAACGCCCAATGAGCCTGGTCAATCGTATTGTGGCACTGGTCGCAACCGCCCTTGTTACCATCCTGCTTTTAGCGGCTCTTCAGAGCAGTGCCGCCATGACGCCCATCGCCGTCATCGGTGCGCTGTTAGTGATTGCACAGGCCGTGCTGTTCAAACAGGCCATCAGCAGCTATCTCGGCACTTCCCCTGAGCAGCTCACTGCACTGACGCTGCAACTGAGCCGTGGCGATATTTCTGCTGCGGGACAGCATGGCCATGCCGTATCCGGCTCGCTGTACTCCCATCAGCTGGAGCTGGCGGGTACCCTCAGCCAGCTGTTCAGCGATCTGCGCAATATGAACAAGGAGCACGCCGCCGGTGATATCGATGTGGTGCTGAGCAGAAACTACCCCGGCGCCTATCGAGAGCTGACAGATGGTATCAATGCCCTGGTAGCCAGCCATATCGACGTCAAGAAAAAGGCCATGGCCTGCGTGAAAGCCATTGGTGAGGGTGATCTTGACGCTCCGCTTGAGCAGTTCCCCGGCAAGAAAACCTTTATCAATGACAACATTGAGGGTTTGAGGCAAAACCTCAAAAGTCTCATGGCAGATATGCGCCATATGTCTGAAGAGCACGACAAAGGCGATATTGATGTCGTCATCAATGCCGAGCGTTTCAAAGGCGCCTATGCCGATATTGCCCGTGGTATCAACGACATGGTGACGGGCCATATCAGCGTCAAGAAAAAGGCTATGGCCTGCATCAAATCCTTCAGCGAAGGGGATCTTAACGCCCCGCTGGAGCGCTTCCCCGGTAAAAAAGCCTTTATCAACGAAAGTATCGAGCAGCTGCGTTCCAATGTGGTTGCACTGATCGATGACACCCGCATGCTCAGCGATGCGGCCCTGAAGGGTGAGCTGGATACCCGTGCGGATGCCAGCCGTCACCGTGGCGACTTCCGCCGTATCGTCGAAGGCATCAACAATACGCTGGAGGCCATTGTCGTGCCGGTCAGTGAGGCCATGAATGTGATTGCGGCACTGGCCGAAGGGGATCTTTCCCGTCAGATGGAAGGCAGCTACAAAGGCCACCTGCATCAACTGCAGCTGTCACTGAATGCGACCGTCGACAAACTGGCGGAAATCATTGGTGAAGTGCATCAGTCTACTGTGGCACTGGGTAATGCCGCTGAAGAAATCTCCAGTACCGCACAGAGCCTCAGTCAGGCCGCCTCCAGTCAGGCTGCGTCGGTAGAGCAAACCAGTGCGGCTATGGAAGAGATGTCGGCTTCCATCGCACAGAACACCGAGAACGCCAAAGTCACCGACAGCATGGCAGGCAAAGCGTCCGTTGAAGCCAGCGAGGGCGGTCAGGCAGTGAAAGATACGGTCAGCGCAATGAAAACCATTGCCGACAAAATCGGCATCGTCGATGACATTGCCTACCAGACCAACCTGCTGGCACTGAACGCGGCCATCGAAGCCGCCCGTGCCGGTGAACATGGTAAAGGCTTTGCCGTAGTCGCCGCCGAAGTACGCAAACTGGCGGAGCGCAGTCAGGTCGCCGCTCAGGAAATCGGCGAAGTGGCGAAAAGTAGCGTCGCACTGGCTGAGCGTGCCGGGCAACTCCTCGGCCAGATGCTGCCTTCCATCAACAAAACCTCTGATCTGGTACAGGAGATTGCCGCCGCTTCCGAAGAACAAAGCTCCGGTGTATCGCAAATCAGCTCGGCGATGACCCAACTGAGCGACATTACCCAGCAGAACGCCGCGGCATCCGAAGAGCTGGCAGCTACTTCTGAAGAAATGAACAGCCAGTCCGCCCAGTTGCAGCATCTGATGCAGTTTTTCCAATTGAGTGGCAAAGAGCACACCGGTAACGCTCATTCGACAGCCGTGCAACAACTGATCAAAAGTGCAACGCCAACACGTACCACCGAGATGGCCAGCGAGCTTGAGGGCGGTTTTATCCGCTTCGGGAGCTGAAGCATGTCAACTTCCAACCCTGTGGCAGCCGCCAACCAGATGATCCGGCAGCAGAAAGACGACCAGCAGCGGCAGTATCTGACCTTTCGGGTAGGCAATGAAATGTATGCTGTTGCCACCCGTTATGTCCGCGAGATTCTGGAGTTTGATCAGATCACCCATGTGCCGATGATGCCCAGTCTGGTACGTGGCGTGATCAACCTGCGTGGCGCGGTTGTCCCCATCATTGATCTGGCCGAGCGTTTTGGTCAGGGCAAGATTGCGGTGGGTGTGCGCACCTGCATCGTCATCATCGAGATTATCGATGATGACGAAACCCACTTGCTGGGTGCCCTGGTGGATGCTGTCAGTGCCGTCACGGAAATCGAGGTGACGTCACTGCGACAGGCACCGGCCTTCGGTAATCGTATTCGGGGTGAATTCATTGAGGACATGGCACGCTTCGATGACCACTTCATCACCCTGTTACGCATGGAGCAGGTGCTGTCTGTGAACGAGCTGGCGGCTCTGGCTGGACAGCAGCGTTCTGTGTCCATTCCCAGCAGTCACCACTGATATACCTCGGTAAACGGTCCAAGTTGGGAGGTTCTATCATGACCATAAGTAAGAAAATGATTCTCCTGGTGCTGTGTGCCCTCCTTGGCATCCTGGTGCTGAGCGGTCTGGGCCAGTATCAGTTGCGACAGGTCTACAGCGCAGCCAGTTACGGCAATGACAATACCGTCCCCAGTCTGCTGGCATTACGCGCGATGGAAAGCGCCTCGAAAGACCAGATCCGTCTGATGTACAAACATATCCTTACCCCTGATGACCAGGGTATGAAGTCTATCGATGAGGAGCTGGCGCAAACGGAGAAAACACTTACTTCAGCCACAGAGGACTACCGCGCCCTGCTCTCCAATGACGACGACAAGAAGATGCTGGACAAAGATCTTGCTGATATTGCGACCTTCAAGGATGTGCGTGAACAGGTACTGAGGTTATCCCGAGGCAACCAGACTGATGCCGCTCGCGATCTGATTCTGGCTAACGCCAACGTGATCAATGTGCTGACCGCCGACTTTGAGGCGCATGTGAAGTTCAACGAAGACCTCGGTGACGAAGGCACGGCCAATGCGCAGGCGCAACTGACCTCCGCCACTATTACCTCGGCCATAGTCTCGGTGCTGACTATTCTGCTGATCAGCCTTATCGGCTTCTTTATCACCCGCAATCTGCTGCGTCAGCTCGGTGGCGAGCCTGCCTACGCGGCTCAAGTGGTGTCCCTGATTGCCGCCGGAGACCTGACGGTGTCGGTCTCCACCAGAAACGGCGATACCAGCAGCATGCTGGGTGCGATCAAACTGATGGTCGAGAAGCTGGCGCAGATCATTGGCGATGTACGCAGCAATGCAGACTCACTGTCCAGCGCGTCAGAACAGATTTCCGCCACGGCACAGAGCCTGAGTCAGGGCGCATCCGCACAGGCCGCTTCGGTGGAAGAAACCAGTGCTTCAATGGAAGAGATGTCTTCTTCCATCGCCCAGAACACCGAAAATGCCAAGGTGACCGATAGCATGGCCAGCAAGGCCTCTCGCGAAGCCGATGAAGGCGGTCAGGCAGTGAAAAACACCGTCACCGCCATGAAAACCATCGCCGACAAAATCAGCATCGTCGATGACATCGCCTATCAGACCAACCTGCTGGCCCTCAACGCCGCTATAGAGGCGGCCCGTGCCGGTGAGCACGGAAAAGGCTTCGCGGTGGTGGCTGCCGAAGTACGCAAACTGGCCGAGCGTAGCCAGGTCGCCGCACAGGAAATCAGCGAAGTGGCTCGCAACAGTGTCTCTCTGGCAGAACGTGCCGGCACCCTGCTTGATGAGATGGTGCCCTCCATCACCAAGACCTCCGATCTGGTGCAGGAAATCGCCGCCGCCTCGGAAGAACAGACCACCGGTGTCGGTCAGATCAACTCTGCAATGACGCAGCTGAGCAATATTACCCAGCAGTCGGCATCGGCATCAGAAGAGCTGGCAGCCACCGCCGAAGAGATGAGCGGACAGGCCGAGCAGCTGCAGCAACTGATGAACTTCTTCAGGGTGTCAGGTATGGCGAGTGCCTCAAGCAGCGGCCCGCTACGTAAATCCGGCAGCAAGCGTGCAGCTAAACGGGAAATCGAAGAAGACGACAGCATGCTGGAAAGCAGCACTATGTCTGACGGCTTCGTCCGCTTCCATCAATAAAATAACCCTTGCAAGCACTTGTACTGATTCCATAACGCCAGACAGGTGCAACACAGCAGACAAGGGACCTCAACCGTCCCGGGAGTGAACCATGTCCAATGCCAGTCAGACATTCGACCAGGGCACCGCCGAGCAGTACCTGACATTTTCTCTGGGGCAAGAAACCTTTGCGGTAAGCACACGTAATGTCCGTGAAATCATCGAGTTTGGCCGCCTGACCCCGGTGCCGATGATGCCTGCCAGCGTGCTGGGCGTGATCAACCTGCGCGGTGGTGTGGTGCCCATCATAGATTTGCGCCAGCGCTTTGGCGAAGGTGAAACCCGCATCGGCCGCCGCAGCTGCATCGTGATCCTCGATGTGTCACGGGATGAGGTACAGCAAACCATCGGGATCGTCGTGGAAGCAGTTTGTGCCGTACTGGAAATTCCGCCACAGGATATTGAACCTGCGCCGACCTTTGGCAGCCACATCCGTACCGACTTTATCCGCGGCATGGGCAAGATCGATGGCAACATCGTAGTGCTGCTCGATATCGGCCGGGTGCTGTCCCTTGAGGATATGCAGCAACTGGCCAGCACCGCTGCCTCAGCCAGCAAGCAGTCTGCCTGAGTAAAGACGCTGCCTGAGTAAAGAAAAAGAAGCGGCCTGAATAAAGACGCTGCCTGATTCTAACAGCCTGATCAGACGAGGAACGTCCATGAACAGCCTGACCCTGTCAAACCGTGAGTTCGAGCAGTTTCGCGGGCTGATTTATGAAATCGCTGGCATTTCCATGGCCGACAGCAAGAAGCAGCTGGTAGCAGGCCGACTGAATAAACGCCTGCGCTACTTCGGCATTGGCAGCTACAGCGATTACTTCAAGCTGCTGATGAAGGACAAGAACGAGCTGCAGAACGCCGTGGATCTGCTGACCACCAACGAGACCTATTTTTTCCGCGAACCCAAGCATTTTGAGTTTCTGGCGGAAAAGCTGCGAAGTGAGCTGCGCACCGGCGCACAACCGCTGCGGATCTGGAGTGCGGCCTGTTCAAGCGGTGAAGAGCCCTACACCCTGGCCCTGTTGCTGGCGGATACCGTACCAACCCGCCCGTGGGAGATTCTGGCCTCCGACATCAGCACCCGCATTCTCGACAAGGCACGCAAGGGCCTTTATCCATTGCTCGATGCGGAAGGCATTCCCAGGGATTTGCTGCTGCGCTACGGGCTCAAGGGTACGGGTTGCCATGATGGTTTTTTCACCATTGATAACGCGCTGCGCAAACGGGTGCAGTTCCGCCAGATCAATCTGAACAATCCCCTGCCTGATGTGGGCGTTTTCGATGTGATCTTTCTGCGCAACGTGATGATCTACTTCGATGTAGAGACCAAGCGTCAGGTCGTTCAGCGACTCTGTACCCGGCTTCGTCCCGGTGGTTATTTCTTTGTCAGCCACTCGGAAAGTTTGCACGGAATTACTGAAGAACTACGGGCAGTTCGCCCCTCTATCTATCGGAAGCCAGATGCATAAGCCAGAGGGAGTCATCGAGGTATTACTGCAGCCGGGTGAGCTGTATTTCAGCGACTGCTACACACGCATTCGCACCCTGCTCGGCTCCTGTGTGTCCGTAGTGCTGTGGCATAAAACCGCACTGCTCGGCGGGATGTGCCACATCATGCTGCCGACCCGGCGCAATCCGGGCAAAACCCTTGATGGGCGCTATGCCGACGAGGCGATCTTTATGCTGGTAAAGGAGATCAGGGCCACAGGGACTCAGCCTTCGGATTACCGGGTGAGCCTGTTCGGTGGTGGCAATATGTTTGGTCAGCTGATGCAAAAGAACATTGGTCAGCAGAATGTAGACGCAGCCCTTAAATTACTCACGGCCCATGGCATGACCTGCCATGCCAAACATGTCGGCGGTGAGGGGTATCGCAACCTGATTTTTGATGTGTGGAGTGGCCACATTGCCCTCAAACATCCCACTCAACAACAAATCGCCAGTCGGCGTTATGAGGCATGTTCATCATGAAGAGTATCAAAGTGATGATCGTCGACGACTCTGCGGTCGTGCGCCAGGTGTTGACTGGCAGCCTGTCCGAATACGCTGGCATTGAAGTCATAGGCGCCGCACCCGACCCGTTATTCGCCATGGACAAAATGAAGCGCGCCTGGCCCGATGTCATCGTGCTGGATGTGGAAATGCCGCGCATGGACGGCATCTCCTTTCTGAAAAAACTCATGGCCGAGCACCCCACACCGGTGGTGATCTGTTCCACCCTGACCGAGAAAGGGGCGGCCACCACCATGGAGGCGCTGGCGGCCGGTGCCGTGGCTATCGTCACCAAACCTCAGGGCAATCTGCGCCAGTTTCTGCTGGATGCCACCGATGAACTGGTCAGCGCCATCAAGGCCGCAGCACAGGCCCGGCTGAAACGGCTGACGCCTCCGGTGCCGGGACCTGCCCCCAAACTCAGTGCCGATGCCATCATGCCCGCCGCCACGCAGGCGGCGATGACCCGTACCACTGAACGGGTGATTGCGCTGGGCACCTCCACCGGCGGCACTCAGGCACTGGAATACGTGCTGTCGGCCCTGCCCCGCGTTTGCCCGGGCATTATCATCGTGCAGCATATGCCGGAGAAATTTACGGCGGCCTTTGCCGACCGCCTGAACAAGGTGTGCCAGATCGAAGTGCGTGAAGCTCAACACGGCGACCGGGTCATTCCCGGCCGGGCACTGATCGCCCCCGGCGGACGCCACATGCTGCTCAAACGCAGCGGTGCTCAGTACGTCGTCGATATTATTGATGGCCCCCCTGTGTGCAGGCATAAACCCTCGGTGGACGTGCTGTTCCGCTCCACCGCGCGCGCCGCAGGTGCCAATGCCACCGGCATCATCATGACCGGCATGGGCGATGACGGTGCCCGCGGTCTGCGGGAAATGCACGAAGCCGGCGCCCTTACCCTCGGGCAGGACGAAGCCAGTTGCGTGGTTTATGGCATGCCGAAAGAAGCCAAAAAGCTGGATGCTGTGAGCAAGGAAATTCCACTGGAACAGATCCCTGCGTACATCCTGCGTGGGGATCATCGCAGCTAACCTGCTCAGATTTACTCAGCGTGTAAGAAGTGACCCGACAAACTGGCCTCTCCGGAAAGAGGCCAGTCGGTTAGCACCATGAGCGGCTTGTCATGGTGCGGAGAACGGTGAAACCAGCAGCGTTAAACCAGGTTATAAACAAATACGATGGCCACCGCGACCGGGCTGATATAGCGCAGCACGCTGTACCACAGCCCGAACCAGGGTTGGGGTAAGGCCAGCTCTTCTTCCAGCATGGCGCGTTTGAGGAACCAGCCAGCAAACACGGCCACAGTCAGCCCGCCCAGCGGCAACAGCACATTGGCCGTCAGATAATCGAGCAGGTCAAAAATAGTTTTGCCTTCAAACAGGGGGAACATCGCCAGCGGGGTAAAACCGGACCATGCATTCAGGGACAAAATCGAAGCAATACCCAGCAGCCAACACAAACCACCCGCCAGCAGAGTGCTGGTAACACGGTTCATGCCATCCAGCTCTTCCAGCCATTCCACAATCGGTTCCAGCAGCGAAATGGCTGACGTCCAGGCCGCAAACACCAGCAGAACGAAGAAAACGGTGCCAAACACACTGCCCCATGGCATCTGCGCGAAAGCCAGCGGCAAGGTCTGGAAGATCAGCCCCGGGCCTGACCCCGGCTCCAGACCATTGGCAAACACGATGGGGAAAATCGCCATGCCCGCCAGCAAGGCCACCACGGTATCCAGTACCGACACGGTGACGGAAGTGCGGGCAATGGAAATATCCTGCTGCAGGTAGGAGCCGTAGGCCATCATCACGCCAATACCCAGACTCAGGGTGAAGAACGCATGGCCCAGTGCGATCAGCACGCCCTGCGTAGTCAGTCTGGAAAAGTCTGGTTGAAACAGAAAACGGGCCGCTTCGCCAAAGTGACCCGTAGTGCTGGCATAGCCGACCATGATCAGCAGCAGAATGAACAGCGCTGGCATCAGAATGGTGACAGAACGCTCCAGCCCGCCACGCAGGCCCCTCGCTACCACCAGCATGGTCAGGCCCATAAAGAGGCTGTGCCAGATCAGCAGCCTGACCGGATCCCCCAGCAGACCGGAAAACATCGCACCGATGGCGTCAGCACTCTGCCCGCTCAGCTGACCGCTGGCTGCAGTCAGCACATAGGAAGTCGCCCAGCCGCCAATCACTGAATAGAACGACAGAATGACGAACGAGGCAAAAACCCCCATGCCTGCCAGCCACACCCAACGGGGGGTCAGCTTAGCGTTGCGGGCAAGGGTGCGCATGCTGTTGATGGGACTGTGGCCACCGCGACGGCCGATCAGCACTTCGGCCATCATGATGGGGATGCCGATAATGGCGATGCAGAGCAGGTAAACCAGTACGAAGGCACCGCCGCCATTCTCACCGGTGATGTAAGGGAACTTCCAGATATTGCCAAGACCAACGGCAGAGCCGGTAGCCGCCAGAATAAAGGCCATCCTTGATGACCAGAAACCACGCTTTACTGTTGATGTGCCAACGGCTGGCACATCGTCCACGGCATAGTGGGATGTTGGCTGAGTCAATTCATAACTCCTATGGTGTTGTTTTTATCAGCGGTTTTGTTTTGATCAGACAGGTGTTTGAAAAACGGCAGGTGAGCTGACGGCTGGCAGGCTAAAGAAGAGATATTCGAGCGGCTGAGTTACAGCTATCGCCCTTCCCTGAGCATGGATTCCGTCGCTTGACCCTGAAGTGCATTTTTCAAGAGTGCATTTTTCAAGGTTTCAGCAGTTGCCCGTATAATCGGGCCGCTTTAAACGATAAAAACAATACACCATTAAATCCTGCAAAACCTGCCAAAATCGTCGGCATTATTTTGATTTATTGGGAAATTCTTCCAAGGAAATAACGAATGGACGAAATAGATTCCAAAATAATAATTGAGCTTCAGCGCAACGGCCGTTTAACCAATCAGGAGCTGAGCGAACGGGTCAATCTCTCCCCCTCTCCCTGCCATCGGCGGGTACGCATGCTGGAAGAATCCGGCGTGATCGAAGGCTATAGCGCCCGCATCAATCACCGGGCACTGGGGATGCCCATCATTGCCTTCGTGCAAGTGAGGCTGGCCTCTCAGAGCAAGAACGTTATGACTGAATTCGAGCGTAGTGTGCGCGATACCGTCGAAATTACCTCCTGCTACCTGATGACAGGCCGTCAGGATTATCTGCTGCAGGTCTTTACCTCGTCCCTCGACAGCTACGAACTCTTTGTCCGTAACAAACTGGCAGAGCTGCCCGGTATCGGTTCATGGGAAAGCAGTTTCGTGTTCGGTGATATCAAGAATGGCCTGCTGGTACCGCCGGAAAAACCGCGCTAATAGCCGTGCAACCCACGATTGAACAGATCACTGTCTGCCCAGCACTGAAGAAAACACCATGCCATCACTGACGATTCGCCCAGCCATCCTTGCCGATGAACCGTTTGTCACGCTGATTGTCGAGTAGGCTTATGGAGGTGCGGGCGCTCTGGTGGATTTCCTCAGCGACAGGGTGTTTCCCCATGCATAATCGCCTGATGCCTGCATCACACCGTCAATCTGGGATGGAAGGTGTCAACCGTATTCAGGACGGGGCAACTGCAACAAAAAAGGCCTCCAACAGGAGGCCAAACAGGAAAAGAGAGAACAAGAAAACAACGGAGGGTGAAAAAACAACTAAAAACCCGAAGGGTCATACGGTCATGGAGAAGGCATTCACGACAGCGCGTGAACACCACTTCTGCTTACGCCTGAACCGTCAGCTGTTGCTGCTCACCTAAACCTTCAATACCCAGACGCATGGTTTGCCCTGCACGCAGGTAAACCGGGCTGGGCTTCTGCCCCAGACCCACGCCGGGTGGCGTGCCGGTAGAAATCACATCGCCGGGTTGCAGGCTCATGCAGCGGCTCAGATAGCTGATCAGCTGGGGAATGTTGAAAATCAGCGTGCGGGTGTTGCCCTGCTGATAACGATGGCCGTCCACTTCCAGCCACATGTCCAGATTGTGCGGATCAGTCACTTCATCTTTGGTGACCAGCCAGGGTCCGATGGGGCCAAAGGTGTCAAAGCCTTTGCCCTTGTCCCAGGTGCCACCCTTCTCCAGCTGCCATTCGCGCTCGGAGACATCGTTGATCACACAGTAACCCGCCACGTAATCCATGGCGTCGGCTTCGTCGATATAGCGACCGGCTTTGCCGATCACCACGCCCAGCTCCACTTCCCAGTCGGTTTTGGAGGAGCCACGGGGGATTTCCACGTTGTCGTTAGGGCCGCAAATCGCACTGGTCCATTTGTTGAAAATGACCGGTTCCTTGGGCACATCCATGCCTGACTCTGCGGCGTGGTCGGCATAGTTGAGGCCGATACAGATAAATTTACCGACGCCGTTCACGCAGGCGCCAAGGCGTGGTTCGCCTTCGACCACAGGCAGGGTTTGCGGGTCGATGTCCGCCAGTTTTGCCAGAGCTTCAGCGCAGAGAGCTGCGCCGTTGATGTCGCTGATATGGGCAGACAGGTCACGGATCTGACCATTGGCATCCAGCAGGCCGGGCTTCTCGGCGCCTTTTGTACCGAATCGCAGTAATTTCATAGGGCTTTCCTGATTGCAGATGTTGTTCTAAATGGACAGGGGCTCAGATACTCATGCCGCCATCGATCACGTGCACCGAACCGGTGGTGTAGGACGAGGCATCCGAGCCCAGATACAGCGCCAGCTGCGCGATCTCTTCGGGCTGACCGATACGGCCCATGGGCTGGCGGTCAATAAACTGTTTGTACACCACGTCTTCAGCTACGCCCTGCTGGGCAGCCTGTTCAGCGATACGCTGACGCAGGGACGGTGACTCCACCGTACCGGGGCAGATGGCGTTGCAGCGAATGCCTTTGCCGATATAGTCCGCTGCCACTGATTTGGTCAGGCCGACGACGGCGGCCTTGCTGGCGGTATAGGCCAGACGGTTCGGCACCCCTTTGATGCTCGATACCACCGAGGCCATGTTGATGATGGAGCCGCCACCGCGTACCAGCATGCCCGGCAGGAAGGTGCGGATCATGCGATACATGGCCGTGACGTTGAGATCGAACGAACGCTGCCAGGCGCTCTCTTCGCATTCAAGGATGTTACCGGCGTGCACGTAACCGGCGCAGTTGAACAGCACATCAATCGGGCCAACGCGGTCATACACACGCTTGATGTCGGCTTCAGACAGCACATCCAGTCGCAGAGCGGTGAGGTTTTCGATGCCCTGCAGGGCACTGATGTCGATATCGGTGCCGATCACCTGTGCTCCGGCATCGAGAAAGGCGCGTGCGCTGGCCAGACCGATCCCCTGCCCGGCAGCGGTAATCAGCACTTTTTTATTCTTCATGTTTTGCCTGTTTTCCATTTCGATAACTCCCCTCAAAGAGGCCGAAAACGTTCGCCATGATCAGCCCGTCAGGGCAGCGCACGCCGTGACTGTTCACCATTGACCAGACGGGAAATGCCCAGTGGATTGGCGTTTTGCAGCGCCGCAGGCAACAGCGCATCGGGGCAGTTCTGGTAGCACACCGGACGCAGGAAGCGATCGATCGCCAGCGTTCCGACCGAGGTGCCACGCGCATCGGAAGTAGCTGGATACGGGCCGCCATGGACCATGGCATCTGACACCTCTACCCCGGTGGGATAGCCGTTGATCAGCACCCGCCCGGCCTTCTGTTCCAGAATGGTCATCAGGTCTGCCGCGCCAGCCAGCTCGTCGGCTTCGCCGATCAGTGTCGCGGTCAGCTGACCATGCAGTGCCTGCAGACAGGCCAGCAGTTGGGCATGATCAGCGACTTCCACCACGATGGTGGCCGGGCCAAAAATCTCTTCCTGTAGTAGCGCATCGCCCTGCAGCAGCATGCTGACATCGGCTTTGAACAGCTGTGGCTGAGCACAGCGATCAGGCGCTTCCTCACCGGCCAGTGGCGTGATGCCTGAGTGCTGACGCAGCACGGCACAGCCTTTGCGGTAACTGCTGAGTACGCCGGAGTTGAGCATGCACTGCACCGGCTGGTCGGCCATTCTGGCAGTCAGCTGGTCAACAAAGGCGCTGAATTCAGCGGAGCGAATACCCAGTACCAGACCGGGATTGGTGCAGAACTGCCCTGCTCCCAGTACCACGGAGGCGGTCAGCTCGCTGGCAATCTTTTCGCCACGTACTGACAGTGCCTGTGGCATCAGAATGACGGGGTTGATGCTGCTCATTTCCGCAAACACCGGGATGGGTTGCGGACGTGCCGCCGCCATATCACAAAGCGCCCGGCCACCGTGCAGCGAGCCGGTGAATCCAACCGCCTGAATAGCCGGGTGTTTGACCAGTGCTTCACCCACACCGGAGCCAAACACCATGTTGAATACACCGGCAGGCATGGCGGTTTTCTCAGCGGCGCGAACAATGGCTTCGGCTACTTTTTCAGCTGTGCCCATATGGCCGCTGTGGGCCTTGAACACCACCGGGCAACCTGCGGCCAGCGCGGATGCGGTGTCACCACCGGCAGTGGAGAAAGCGAGAGGGAAATTACTGGCGCCAAACACCGCGACCGGGCCAACGCCCAGACGACACTGGCGCAGATCGACACGCGGCAACGGCTGACGGTCAGGCAGTGCCAGATCAATGCGGGCGCCGTAGAAGTCACCGCGTTTCAGCACCTCTGCGAACAGGCGCATCTGACCACTGGTACGGCCACGTTCGCCCATGATCCGCGCGGCGGGTAAGGCGGTTTCCTGCTGGACCAGTTCGACGAAATCGGTGCCTAGTGCATCCAGCTCATCGGCGATGGCACAGAGAAAGTCGGCACGCTGGCTGGCTGGCATACTGCGAAAGGTAGTAAAGGCAGCGGCAGCAGCATGGCAGGCGGCATCGACTTCAGCGACGGTGGCCTGATAAAAAGGCATGGGCAGTGCGTCACCGCTGGCGGCTGCGCGGCTATACAGCACGACGCTGCCTTCAGCACTACGCTGACCGCCAATAAAGTTGTGACCAGCGAAGCCTTGCTTGGACTGACTGGACAGATTGGATTGACTGGACTGATCGGACATCGTTTTTTACCGTCCCGTGGTTGGTCATGGGCGGTAATCTATGTCGCGGATCGATTCATTCCCAATGGTATTTTTGGATTAAACGATAACCATTGGGAATCAGTAGAGGCACCGTCAGGGTGTTTCAGCGGCCTTTTTACCCAGCGTTCTGTCGGCATTATTTTGCAGAATATCGGCAAACTCCCGGGCCGGGCCGAACAGCTGTTCGTCTTTGCGGGTCAGGATGCCGTAATACTGCGGCGTGAGGTCCAGCGGGGTGTCGATCACGGACAGATCACCGCTTTCCACATGGGGGCCGACCATCGCCACCGGCAGCATACCGATCATCGGGCCGCGCTGGAGCAGCTTGAGGAAAGTCTGCATGGAAATGGTGACGATGGTGTTCTGCGGAATGGCTACGCCGGCACGGGCGAAGGCTTCTTCCATCCGGTCACGAATGGGTGTGCCCTTGGGATACAGCAGCCAGGGCCAGTCCACCAGCTCATGCAGGGCGCGTGGCCCCTGCCCGCTGATCGGATGTCTGGTACTGGTCACCAGACAAAAAGGCTCCGGGGCCAGCGGTGTGAAATCAAAGCGCTGCTGCTGCCCCTCTTCGGTATAGCGACCAATGGCCAGATCAATCACCCGGTTCTCCAGCATTTGCATCAGCTGGCCGCTGGTCTGCTCCACCACTTCAATCTCCAGCAGCGGCGAGCGTTGTTTGATCTCCACAATCGCCTCGGGCAGCACCACGGCGGTAGCGGCGAAAATCCCTCCCACTTTCAGATACCCGTGGCCACCGTTGCTCAGGTTGTTGATCTGATCGACGAAGCTCTTGGCATCGTTAAGCATGATCTGGGCGTAGCGCACCACATGCTCGCCGAGCGCCGTGGGCGGCATGCTACGGGGCTGTCGCTCAAAGATGTCGAAACCGAGCAGCCCTTCAATTTCTTTCAGCATCTTGCTGATGGCGGGCTGGCTGAGGTTCATCTGCTGTGCGGCGAGATGCATGTTGCGGGTGCGTCCGAGCGTATCGATCAGTACCAGATGGCGGAACTTCAGCCAGTTGCAGAAGGAGGAAACAGTCAGATTAGTCATGGTGTCTCTTGTTCTTGTCGCACGATCTTCAAGTCGATCTTCGGGTCGTTCTTAAAATGGTCAGTAGCCGCATCGGACACTGCGCATTTCGATAACGGATCGTTATCGAATCTTAAGAAGATGTCATTGGAGTTTATCGACATGGGCGCCTAGTGTGTAGCTCATACAGGCTAGGAAATCCTAATCATGACAACACATCTCGTTCCTGCACTGACTCCCGCCAACAGTCTGCCTGCTGATGCAGAGGTGGCCACGCTGGTTGGCCGTGCCTGGGTTCCTGGCGCCGTTGCCGGCCCTTCTCCCGTGGTTATCCGCAACGGTCAGGTGTATGACCTGTCCTCCGCTTTCGCCACCCTGAGTGCCCTGCTTGAACAGTCTTCTCCCCTGCAGGCGGTACGCGCTGCCGAGGGTACATTGCTGTGCAGCGTCGACGCATTGCTGGCCAACAGCAGCGGCGCTATTGACCCGACACAGCCTTCCCTGCTGGCTCCGGCTGACCTGCAGGTGATCAAGGCTGCCGGTGTGACCTTTGCTTCATCCATGATTGAGCGTGTGATCGAAGAACAGGCCGGTGGTGATGCTTCCAAGGCCGAAGGCGTGCGCGCACTGGTGCGTGATGTCATCGGCGACAACCTGCGTGCGGTCAAGCCCGGTTCTGAACAGGCCATGCGCCTCAAGGAACTGTTGATCGAAAAAGGCATGTGGTCACAGTATCTGGAAGTGGGCATCGGCCCTGATGCTGAAATTTTCACCAAGGCACCGGTACTGGCCGCCGTGGGTTCAGGTGCTGAGATCGGCATCCACCCCAAATCCGAATGGAATAACCCCGAGCCTGAAGTCGTGCTGGCGGTCAGCAGTCAGGGGCAGATTCACGGTGTGACGCTGGGTAATGACGTCAACCTGCGTGACTTTGAAGGCCGCAGCGCACTGCTGCTGAGCAAAGCCAAAGACAACAATGCCTCCTGTGCCCTAGGCCCCTTTATTCGCCTGTTTGATGAGCACTTCACTCTGGATGACGTGCGCAACTGCGTCATTCAGCTCGAAGTAAAAGGCACTGACGGTTACGTGCTGCAGGGCTCCAGCTCCATGGATCAGATCAGCCGTGACCCGGAAGACCTGGCGTCACAGGCACTGAACGGTAACCACCAGTATCCCGACGGCTTCCTGCTGTTCTGCGGCACCCTGTTTGCGCCGACGGAAGACCGCGATCATCCGGGCGGTGGCTTCACCCACAAACTGGGTGACAGCGTCAGCATCAGCAGCCCACGCCTTGGTGCCCTGCGTAATGTGGTCACACACAGTGACCGTGCCACACCCTGGACCTTCGGTATCGGCGCGCTGATGAAGAATCTGGCCCAACGCGGATTGCTGTAACGGCGTGCACTGAATTTATTGCCAGCGTCGTGAAGCCACATCTCATCAGAGTAATACCCTGCCGGCTTCACGCCGCACCGTCACGATAATAACGAATAACAGACGAGACCCAACCATGAGCAACAACACCAAGCGCCGTTTGCGCAGCCAGGACTGGTTTGATGATCCAAGCCATGCCGACATGACTGCCCTTTATGTCGAGCGTTACATGAATCAGGGTCTGACCCGCGATGAGCTGCAGTCAGGCCGTCCTATCATCGGTATTGCCCAGACCGGCAGTGATCTTACCCCCTGTAACCGCCATCATGTCCAGCTGGCCGAGCGGGTCAAGGCCGGTATCCGCGATGCGGGCGGTATTCCGATGGAATTCCCGGTGCACCCCATTGCCGAGCAGAGCCGTCGCCCTACTGCGGCGCTTGATCGCAATCTGGCCTATCTCGGTCTGGTGGAAGTGCTGCATGGTTACCCGCTCGACGGCGTGGTGCTGACCACTGGCTGTGACAAGACTACCCCTGCCTGCCTGATGGCAGCGGCGACCACTGACCTGCCAGCCATTGTGCTGTCAGGCGGCCCAATGCTGGACGGTCACCACAAAGGTGAGCTGATCGGCTCCGGCACGGTGATCTGGCATGCCCGCAACCTGCTGGCCGCTGGCGAGATCGATTACGAAGGCTTTATGGAAATGACCACCGCGGCGTCGCCGTCGGTTGGCCACTGCAACACCATGGGTACCGCCCTGTCGATGAACGCCATCGCGGAAGCGCTGGGCATGTCGCTACCCGGCTGTGCCAGTATTCCAGCGCCCTATCGTGAGCGCGGTCAGATGGCTTATGCCACCGGCAAGCGCATCTGCCAGATGGTGTGGGATGACATGCGCCCCTCACAGATCATGACCCGCGAATCCTTCGAGAACGCCATTGCCGTGGCGTCGGCGCTGGGTGCCTCCAGCAACTGCCCTCCCCACCTGATCGCCATTGCCCGTCATATGGGTGTCGAGCTGAGTCTGGATGACTGGCAGCGCGTCGGCGAGTCAGTACCTCTGCTGGTGAACTGCATGCCCGCAGGCAAGTACCTCGGTGAAGGTTTTCACCGTGCAGGCGGCGTCCCTGCCGTCATGCATGAGATGCAGAAAGCAGGCAAGCTCCACGAAAACTGCCAGACCGTCAGCGGTAAGACCATCGGTGAGATTGCCAGCGCCAGCGCGACCAGCAATGACGATGTGATCAAGCCTTACGATGAGCCGCTGAAACACCGTGCAGGCTTTATCGTGCTGAGCGGTAACTTCTTCGACAGCGCCATCATGAAAATGTCGGTAGTGGGTGAAGCCTTCCGCAAGACCTACCTGTCCAAACCCGGTGAAGAAAACACCTTCGAAGCCCGCGCCATCGTGTTCGAAGGGCCGGAGGACTATCACGCACGTATCGACGACCCGGCGCTGGAAATCGACGAAAACTGCATTCTGGTGATTCGTGGTGCTGGCACCGTCGGCTATCCCGGCAGTGCTGAAGTCGTCAACATGGCGCCACCTGCAGCACTGATCAAAAAAGGCATCGACTCCCTGCCCTGTCTGGGTGACGGTCGCCAGAGCGGCACCTCGGCCAGCCCGTCGATTCTGAACATGTCACCGGAGGCTGCGGTGGGCGGTGGTCTGGCGCTGTTGCGGACCAACGATCTGCTGCGCATCGACCTCAACAACCGCAGCGTCAATGTGCTGGTCAGCGAGGAAGAGCTGGCGCGCCGTCGTGTTGACTGGCAGCCCAATATTCCTGAGTCACAGACGCCCTGGCAGGAGCTGTACCGTCAGCTGGTCGGCCAGCTGTCGACCGGCGGCTGTCTGGAACCGGCCACCTTGCACATGAAGGTCATCGCCCGCAGTGGCCCACCCCGCCACTCACACTGACCGGCTGCAGCATTACGCCGCCGGTCACTGAGCCATGGCGCTTTAAATCGCTATTTCCGCTCCGTTCTTCCGCCTCTGCCGGTGTATTCCTTCATACCGGCCAGAGCGCGACAGGGCCTGATTCAGCCTGAATGTGCGGACATGGCAGAAGGGATGGCACTGCACAGCCACTGTGCCAATGCCATCCAACCGATAGAGCATGAGCATAGCGACACCTGAAACCTGCGGCTATTTGCAGGTATCGGCTGGTGGTGACGCTGACTTCGCTCCTGTTCCTGCAACGAGGATTCCCCGAGATGACGAGCCTCATTCATCGTCTGGAAAAGTTCATTGAATACCTCATGGCGGCAGCCCTCGCCGTCATGTTTGTTGCGGTATTCGCCAACGTCGTCCTGCGCTATGTGTTCGGCTCAGGTATCGCTGCTTCCGAAGAGCTTTCGCGCCTGCTGTTTGTCTGGCTGATCTTCCTGGGTGCCACTCTGGCCATGGGTCGTCATACCCATCTGGGCTTTGATCTGGTTCAGCGCGCCCTGCCGGCACCGCTGCGCAAACTGTGCGCCATCGTTAGCCACGGCTTGATGCTCTACAGCCTGTGGTTGTGTCTGGAAGGCAGCTGGCATCAGTTCGAGATCGGCCTGCGCATCACCTCCACCGTGATGAAATACCCACTGGCCCTGATGGCGGCTTCTGGTCTGGTACTGGCACTGGGCATGGGGCTGTATCTGCTGGCCAACCTGATTCGCATCCTCATCGGCCATCCTGATGCGCATATTCCCGGCCAACACCGTCATGACCTTACTGCTGCCGAGGAGATGCACTGATGACTCTGGCATTGTTCCTGCTGGCGCTGCTTGGCTTTATGGCGCTGGGCATGCCGATTTCCTTTGCCCTGATCATGACCGGCGTGGCCATGATGTGGCATCTGGACTTCTTCGACCCCCAGCTGGTCGCACAGAACCTGATCAGCGGTGCAGACAGCTTCCCGCTGATGGCCGTGCCCTTCTTTATCCTTGCTGGCGAAGTGATGAACGCCGGGGGTATTTCCAAACGCATCATCAATCTGGCCATTGCCTGCGTCGGTCATCGTCGCGGTGGCCTCGGTTTCGTTGCCATCATCGCCTCAGTGATTCTCGCCAGTCTGTCCGGCTCGGCCATTGCCGACACCGCTGCACTAGCCACCCTGCTGCTGCCGATGATGCGTGACAACGGCTATCCGGTCGGCCGCTCTGCAGGTCTGATCGCATCAGGCGGCATCATCGCGCCGATCATTCCGCCCAGCATGCCGTTCATCATCTTTGGTGTGACCACCAACCAGTCCATCAGCCAGCTATTCATGGCCGGTATCGTCCCCGGCATCATCATGGGCCTCGGTCTGGTACTGGCATGGAAGTGGTGCATGGGCAAGATCGAGATCAAACCCCAGCCGCGCAAGAGCATGAAGCACCGTCTGGCGGTAGCCAAAGACGGCATTCTGGCGCTGCTGATGCCCGTCATCATCATCGGTGGTCTGCGTGGAGGTCTGTTTACCCCCACTGAAGCGGCGGTCGTTGCCGCGGGCTATGCCCTGCTGATCAGTCTGGCGGTATACCGCGAGCTGGACTTCAAGGCACTGGTGCCGCTGTTTATCCGCGCCGCCTACACCACCAGCGTGGTGATGTTCCTCTGCGCTGCCGCCATCGTCTCCTCCTACATGGTGACCCTGGCCGACCTGCCCTCTGAGCTGGTTGATCTGCTGGCCCCGCTGCTCGACAGCCCGCGCCTGCTGATGGCCACCATTGTGCTGGCGATGATCCTGATCGGCATGGTGATGGACCTGACACCCACCATCCTGATTCTTGGCCCTGTGATGATGCCGCTGGTGATCAAGGCCGGTATCGACCCGATCTACTTTGGCGTGATGTTCGTGATGGTGGGCTGCGTCGGTCTGATCACTCCGCCCATCGGTACGGTACTGAGCGTGGTTTCCGGCGTCGCCCGGCAGCCGATGGAAGTCATCGTGCGCGGTGTCATGCCTTTCCTGCTGGTGTATCTGGTGATTATCGCGCTGCTGGTGGTATTCCCGGGCATTGTCACCGTACCGGCAGCCTGGCTGTAGAAAGCGTTACGCAAGAACAAGGTTACTGTCGCGGATACCCCGCACCCACCCGTGTCCTGGACACAGATGTTTTAACCCGAAGGAAGCAAAATAATGAAAACAACGACCTCCGTTACTACCTCCAAAAAGGTACTGAAATCCCTGACTGCGGCTGTGCTGGGTGTCACCCTGAGCCTGGGCGCGGTCAGCTCCTTTGCTGCTGAGATCAACAACCGCCTGATCCGCTTCGGCTACGGTCTGAGTGAAGACAGCAAACAGGGCGAGTCAGTGAAGTTCTTCATCGAAGAAATGAAGCGTCTGTCTGACGGCAAGTTCAAGGTCAAAGGTTTCGCCAACGCCTCGCTGGGTAACGAAATGCAGATGCAGAACGCGCTGATCGGTGGCGCTCAGGAAATGATGATGGGCGCAACCTCGTCGCTGGTCGGCATCGACAAGCGATTCGGCATCTGGGATCTGCCCTTCCTGTTCGACAAGCCCGAAGTGGCTGACAAGGTGTATGACGGCAAAGTCGGTCAGGAGCTGCTGGACGGTCTGCAGGCTCAGGGGCTGGTAGGTCTGGTGTACTGGGAGAACGGCTTCCGTGATCTGACCAACTCCAAGCGCCCCATCGAGAAGATGTCTGACATGGATGGCGTGAAACTGCGCGTCATGCAGAACCCCATGTATCTGGACCTGTTCAACAGCATGGGCGCCAACGCGATTCCCATGGCCTTCTCCGAGCTGTTTACCGCACTGGAAACCGGTGCGGTGGATGGTCAGGAAAACCCCTACACCACTATTCAGTCCAGCAAGTTCTATGAAGTTCAGAAGTACATGAGCCTGACCCACCACGTGTACAGCCCCTGGGTCATGCTGATCAGCAAAAGCTTCTGGGACAAGCTGAGCGATGACGAAAAAGCCATCGTCAAACAGGCTGCCGTTACCTCACGCGATTACGAGCGCAAGCTGAGCCGCGAACAGGCCGCCGAGTCTCTGGCATTCCTCAAGCAGCACATGCAGGTGAATGATGTTCCTCCTGCTGAGCTGGACAAGATGCGCGCCAAGGCCAAAGTGGTTGTCGATGCACAGGCCAAGGAGCTGGGTGAAGATCTGGTGAAACAGCTGTTCACCGCCATTGATGAGGCCAAACAGCAGGTCAACTAATTGCTGACTGCCGGTTAAAAAACAGCCCGCTGTTGATGAAACAGCGGGCTGTTTTGTTTGTGCTATCAGTTGGCTATTGCTTTACCAGCAACCCGCCGGGCTTAGCTGGTCGTATAAGTTGCACGCAAGCGGCTTAAATAGTCTCGCCAGTGGCGATCACCGCCAGCACATCATTGAGCGTCGCGTCCATATAGAGGCCCTGACGATAGTCTGCTCTGGTCTGCTCTGACCATTGCTCAACGACCGCGCGCGGTTGCTCGATAAACAGACCGAGTTGCTCAAACTGCTCATCCAGCACAATCACCAGAGGAATCGATACCTTCTCAAGGCCAAGACGTTTCTTCAGATCATCCTCAGCGCGGCCTTTGGTGATGATGGCCAGACTGACTCTGGGCTGCGCCTTGCACAGATACTGCAGGGCCGTGATGTTGACGTGGCAGTCCGGGCACCACATTTCACCGACAATCAGCAGATGGTAACGACCTGTCAGTGCATCAATGCGCTGCAGGGTAGCGTCTGAGATCGTGCCGGGCTGTCCCACCTTGCTGACCAGTGCATCCACAGCCGCCTGCTCGCTGGCAAGCCCACCACGTACAAAGCTGGCGAAGTCCTGGCCGATGTCGAAGAGTTGTTGGAAAGTTGCCATGAGGCTCATCCTGTGTTGGAGCGGATCAACGGTTTGCAGCACGCGGGCAAAACCGTTCAGTCATCACGATTCATGACTTCCAGCAGTTCGATTTCAAAGTTCAGATTGGCGTTGGCGGGAATGATATTGCCAATGGCGCGCTCGCCGTAGCCCAGATAGGCAGGGACCCACAGCTGGCGTTTGCCGCCTTCTTTCATACCAAGCAGGCCCAGCACCCAGCCCTGAATAACCTTGTTGGTGCTCAGTACACACTGGAAAGGCTCACCACGCTTGTGGGATGAATCAAACTCGGTACCGTCGTCCAGCCAGCCGCGGTAATGCGCCTTGATCAGCGCGCCACGTTTGATGGCCTTGCCCTCACCTACTACCAGATCATCAATTTTCAGTTCGTCTTGCATAAATCGGTCTTGTCAGCCTGTGCCTGAGCGTGTTGGTACGGATCAGAAAGGCGGCATTATAGCCAAACTGATGTCAATTACTCGTCTTTGCTGTCCGGAAGAAAGGGAGGTTACTTATCAAGCTAACGAGCGCAAGCGGTACGCCTGTGGTTGAGTTGAACACAGGGCTATATCGCCGAATCGAGCAAGAGATGGGAGGTGCTGACGGTCGGCTCTGCTGGCCGCTCCGTGGTGAACTGCACAAAGTGATGGGGAATCTGAGCCCGCTGCAAATCCTGATGACAGGCGGTGATGGCCTGATTGAAGGCATTGTTGCGCTGACTTATCACCAGCGTGATACAGGAGTGCTGTAGCTGCTGCTGATTACGTCGCATCCACACCCAGGGGGTAATGCGCTCCATCGGCACCTCGGCGCCGGCAGCCATCATCACCGGCTGAATGGCGGTAATGCGACCAAAGAGGTGCGGATACTTGAGCCCCAGATACAGCGCACCGTAAGCGCTCAGGTGTATGCCCTCGATACTGCTGCCCTGCCCACCCAATGATACGCCGAAGCGTTGCTGGATCTTTGGCAGCAGCAGTTCGAGAGCAAAGTGCTCCAGCGCCCGTTCTCCCTGATGGGAATCCATATACCAGCTGACAGGCAACGGATCAGTCACCACCACGATGGCGGGAGCCTGCTCGGTATGACTGCTCAGCGCAGCAACCATTGCATCTGTCAGAGAGTCACTGGTGCTGTCCTGCAGCCAGAAGCGTACCGGAACAGGCTGGCTGGATGGCAGCATCTGCACGGGTATCGCCACCCGAACCCGCACGGCATCTGGCTGAGCCGCCGCCAGCGCAGGCGGCAGCCGTAGTGTGAAGGTCTCAAGGTTAGCGGGATGCCCGAATGCTGCTATCACAGGCGAACGGACTGACAAGTCGTGCACGGGAAAGGTCATCAGGGCTGATATCGACTGACCTCAATACCTGTTCCTACCGGCAGCAGCACGCTGGTTATCCCGGAAATAGTCGGCGCCGCCCCTGTGCTTGGCCGGCGATAACGTGGCGGCCGGTTGCACAGGGGGATTCCATTCAGGGTGTAGGGGCTAAACAGTGCCAGCATAAGACGACTCCTTCTCTTCCTTGAAAGAGACGAATGAGAGGGTTACCAGAATAGGGCCGGTGCTTGCGTTCATCATGTTGCACCTAGGTGGACAAGGCGGAAGGAGCTACAGATTCGGCACACATCAGGCTATAGCGCTGACATTGCGCCTGACAGCGAAGTGCTGAATGCCGTACTGGAGGGGTTGATACGCCTGCCGGGGCGCAGATCCGCTGCTGGGATCAGGTAACACCTGCCAGCCTCCGCAGATAGGGAGGCTGGCAGGCGCTCAGCCCTCCTGAACGCGTTAGCCGCCTGATTAATCAGTTAGCGGCTTCAGCTGTGGTGCTGGCCTCGTCGGCCTGACGTACCGCAGGTGCTCTGGTGCCCATACCGATCAGCGACACCGCCAGTGTGGCTATTGCACCGGGAATCGCCAGTGACAGGAAGTTCACCTGATGCGGCAACGCCATCGCCAGCAGGGCACCACCGATAATCGGCCCGAGTATGGCGCCGTTACGACCGACACCCGATGCCCAGCCCAACCCGGTAGAACGCACATGAGCGGGATAATATTGCGCCACACAGGCATACAGAATGATCTGCGAACCAATGGTGGTCGCCCCGGCAATCGCCACCAGGGTGTACAGCACCCACATGGGATTTTTATAGCCGAGCAGGACCAGTGCGATGGAGCCAAACAGGAAGAACGTCACCAGCACTGACTTCAGGGAAAAACGATCAGACAGCCAGCCGCCACCGATTGCACCGACAATGGCCCCCACGTTCAGAATCATCAGGAACATCAGGCTGGAACTCAAAGGATAGCCCGCCAGCGACATCAGCTTGGGCAGCCAGGAGCCGAGGGCATAGACCATCAGCAGGCAGCAGAAGAACGCCAGCCAGAACATCGCCGTGCTCATCGCCCTGCCCTGACTGAACAGCTCGGCCATGGCCGCTTTGCGTGATGGTGATGCCGTCACACTGAAACTGTCCTGATCCTGAATCGTCAGCTGCGGTGCTACCTGCCGCATGACTGTACGCACCGTGTCGGTTTTGCCCTGTGCCAGCAGGAAGCCCACCGAGTCAGGCAGCGAACGGATAATCAGCGGCACCGCCAGCATCGGCACAATGGCGAGGAAGAACATCACCTGCCAGCCATAGGTGGGCACAATCCAGATCCCCAGCCCGGCAGACAGCATGCCGCCAACGGCATAACCGCTGAACATCAGCGCCACCAGCGTGCTGCGACTGCGTTTTGGCGAGTATTCGCTCATCAGAGAGACCACGTTCGGCATCACCCCGCCGATGCCCAGCCCGGCGATAAAACGCAGTACACCGAACTGCATGGGGGTGGTCGCAAACCCGTTGATAGCGGTGGTGACGCTGAACAGCGTCAGACAGACAAGAATGACTTTTTTGCGGCCGATCCGGTCCGACAGCATGCCGAAGCCCATCGCCCCGAACATCATGCCAAACAGCGCACTGCTGCCCAGCAAGCCGGCGATCTGTGGGCTCAACTGCCATTGTTTCATCAGGATGGGTAACACCACGCCGTAGATCACCAGATCATAGCCATCAAAGATGATGATCAGCGTGCACCAGAACAACACTTTCCAATGGAAGGGGGTAAAGCTGGCATTGTCGATAATGCCGTTCACTTCATGATTCTTCATTGCGTTCAACCCTGTCGTTATTTTTGTATTCGTTTGCATGAGAAACGGGGTGCAGCATGTCAAACCGCGGCTCTTTTCAGACAAAAGCGTGCCCCTGCAGCTATCACGGCATAGCGCGGCATGGTTTTGTCAGGAAGAGAAGCGAGCCCGGCACACGATGCTGCCTGGCAAAAAGGAAGGTCAGTTTGGATTGGTCAGTCAGCGCTCTCCTGCTCCGGTAAGAAGGTGTTCACGATCTTGTGAAGATCGCTCAAAGATCAGCGATGCAGGTTCTGACAACGTCCCCTGCTCTGCACGGTTCGTACAACTTTTGTGCACGTTTGATCACGCTACCGGAGCACCCGGGTGGCAACAAATATCAAATAAGTAAGCAGACATACTCTGCAGGTATGTTTTCCTGAGCCATCTCGCGCTACTTCTGTCATTTTCACTTATAGAGAATAAATGCTTGCCTGCGGGTGGACTATTGAACCAGTCTTCACGCTCATACACCCTGATCTGCTTTACTGGAGTGCAAATGATCCGGCTGGAAGACCTGACGCTCTTTGTTCGTTCCGCCGTGCTGGGCAGCTTTTCCAATGCGGCCCGCGAGGCCAACCTGCTGCCGGCGCAGGTCAGTGCGGCCATCAAGCGGCTGGAGCGTGACCTCAATGTGCGCCTGTTTGCCCGCTCCACCCGCAGCCTGCGTCTGACAGCGGAAGGTGAACAATACCTGCCCTACGCCCGCGATGTGCTGCGTACCCTCCAGCTCGGCCATGAACAACTGCAACAGGGCGAACAGGAGCTGCAGGGCACCATCCAGATTGCGGCCCCGTCTGATCTTGGCCGTAACGTCATACTGCCCTGGCTCACTGCCTTTCGCCGTGAACACCCCAGAGTCAATCTGCGTCTGCAGCTGTCTGATCAGGTCACCGATGTTTTTCGTGATCCGGTCGACGTCGCCCTGCGTTATGGCGGCAGCGACGACGCCAGCTATATCGCCATGCCGCTGGCGGCAGATAATCGCGCTGTGCTGGTGGCATCGCCCGGCTATATCGCCAGCCATCCGCCGTTGCTGAGCCCGGCGGATATTCCTCAGCACAATGGCTTGCTGTACATGATTCGCGGACGGTTGTTTGATCAGTGGCTGTTCAGCCGGGGCAACGAAAGTCAGCAGGTGACGGCGCGCGGCGGGCTCATTTGCGACGATGCGGATGTGGTCCGCCGCTGGGCCGTAGAGGGTGAAGGCATTGCCTATAAGTCGTGGATGGATGTGGCCTCTGATGTGCGTCAGGGCCGCTTGCAACTGCTGCTGCCGGAATGGAGTGGGCGCAGTGTGCCCTTCAATCTGGTATGCCCGCACCGCAAGCAGCTTTCACCTGTGGTGCGGGCCTTATATGCGTACCTGAAGACACGCAGTGACATCGTGATGGAAGGATTGCCGGGTTTGCCGGGCTTGTCTGCTGATCAGGCTGCAGTAACACCGGCCAGCGTCATCCGGCCAGAGCCGTCAGAATAATTGCCCCGACGGCCCTGCTCCCTGCATTCTTGCGCCTTAGCAAGCTGTTGAAAAACGTTATCGAGGCAGCCGAGACAAGGAAAACACAGGCGAAAAAGCGGAGTTTAGTGGACTAAATGAGCATTTTTGAGCCTGTTTTTGACGCGGT
>NZ_LAPT01000003.1 GCF_003194385.1 Pokkaliibacter plantistimulans | reverse complement strand
CCTGCGCATCGGCCACAGCGCGTTGAAAAGACCTTCGGAATGCTCATTTACATCAGGTAAAGGCCGCTTCCTCAGCATTTTTCGCCCTGTCCGGCTTTAGCAGGCTGTTGAAAAACGTTATCGAGGCCGCCGAGACAAGGAAAAAACAGGCGAAAAAGCGGAGTTTAGTGAACTAAATGAGCATTTTGAGCCTGTTTTTGACGCGGTATTCGGCAACGCAGATAGATTTTCAACGACCTGTTAGCTCGCAAGATCGTGAATACGTTCCAGACCACAGCGGTCAGCACTATGTCTGTCGATAACGATTCAGCCGTTCCAGCTCAGCACCAGCGCAAGATCATTCATTTTGACTGCGACTGCTTCTATGCCGCCGTGGAGATGCGTGACCATCCGCCCTACCGCGATATTCCGCTGGCCATTGGCGGCCGCCCGGACAAGCGCGGAGTCATCGCCACCTGCAACTACCCGGCCCGCACGTTTGGCGTGCGTTCGGCAATGCCGTCCTCCCACGCGCTGCGACTGTGCCCCAATCTCACCCTGATTCCGGGCAACATGACCAAGTACCGTGATGTCAGCCGGGCCTTCATGGCCATTCTGGCGCAGTTCAGTGATCACGTTGAGCCCCTGTCGCTGGATGAGGCCTTTATCGATGTCAGTAGCAGCGACGCCTTTCAGGGCAGTGCCACCCGTATTGCCAGCCATATCCGCGAACGGGTGCGTAACGAGCTGGGCATTACCGTCTCCGCCGGGGTGGCGCCGAACAAGTTTCTGGCCAAAATTGCCAGCGACTGGCACAAGCCAGACGGCATGAAAGTCATCCCTCCCCATGAGGTGGAAAGCTTTGTGCTGCCACTGCCGGTAGAGAAAATCTGGGGCGTCGGCAAAGTGACCGCCGCGCGCATGCACGAGCTTGGTCTCTACACCTGTGCCGACGTGCAAGGCTGGTCACAGCAGCAGCTGCAGGAACGCTTCGGACGCTTCGGCCAGCAGCTCTTTCGCCTCAGCCGCGGAGAGGATCAGCGCCCGGTAGAAGCGCGCGAGGAACGCTTATCACTGAGCGTCGAGCATACCTACGATCAGGACCTGCGCGACCTGGCCAGCTGCCTGGCGCAGTTGCCACGACTGGAGGAGGAACTGCAACAGCGTCTGGCCCGCCGCCAGCTGCTGGAGCAGATTCAGGGACGAGTGGTGAAGATGAAATTCCACGATTTTCAACAGACCACCGTGGAACGCCATCTGCAGCGGCCCGACAGTGATTATGCCAGTCTGCTGACAGCGGCCTGGCAACGTGGCCAGCGACCAGTCCGTCTGATCGGCGTTGGCGTCAGGCTGAAGACTGCTGCGACCACTCAGCAGCCGCAGCAGTTAAGTCTGGTCTGGTAAAGGCCGTGCGACCATCCTCAGCGGCTGACGTTCCCTTCAGCGCCGTAACGGCAGCCACGCCACCGCCTGCTCACTGGGCAGCGGTTCGGAGAACCAGAAGCCCTGCACTTCATCACATTGCGCCGCCAGCAGAAAATCTCGCTGCTGCTGGCGCTCCACGCCTTCAGCAATCACCTTCAGGCCCAGACCATGGGCCAGATTGATCAGCGAGGTGGTGAGCTGCACGTCGTTATCATCAGCAGGCAGACCACGGACAAAGCTGGCATCAATTTTCAGGTAATCCAGCGGCAGGCGCTTGAGATAGCTCAGGCAGGAGTAGCCGGTGCCAAAGTCATCGATAGCGATCCCCAGACCCAGATTGCGCAGAGCGTGCAGACGTTGCAGTGCCAGCGTCGACTTTTCCGGGATGAAACTGTTCTCGGTAATCTCGATCTCCAGTAACTCCGGCGCCAGATGATAATGATCCAGCGCCCGCTGAATACTGTGCACCAGACTGCTGCCGTGCAGATCGGCGACCGACAGATTGATCGCCACCGGCACCACCCGCCGCCCTTCCTTCTGCCAGGCACGCAACTGTCGACACGCCTCGTTCAGTACCCACTGGGTAATATTGGGCATCAGCCCCAGCTGCTGAGCCAGAGGCAGGAACTGCCCGGGAGAGATCATGCCCTGAGGGCAAGGCCAGCGAATCAGCGCCTCGAAGCCGGTCACCTCGTTGCTGTCGAGGCTGATGCGTGGCTGAAAGAACAAACGAAACTCACCCTGCTTCAACGCGGTGCGCAGCTCAGACTCCATATTCAGACGCGCATGGGACTCCTCCTCCAGTGGCCGGCGGAACAGGTTGTAGCTGTTGCGGCCATCGTCCTTGGAGCGGTACATGGCGGTGTCGGCACGCTTGAGCAGCAGCTCGACACTGTCACCGTCATCGGGATAGCAGGCAATGCCAATGCTGGTGGAAATATGCAGTTCGTGCTCGCCCACCTGCAGCGGCACCGACAGGACTTTCAGCAGGCGGCTGGCCAGCCCTTCCAGCTCGTAGTCGGAGGCCACCTCGGGCACCAGCACGGTAAATTCATCACCGCCCAGACGCGCGGCAGTATCGCCCTCCCGCAGACAACCCTGCAGCCGCTCGGCCACCAGCTTGAGTACCTGATCACCGACACTGTGGCCCAGGCTGTCATTGATGCGCTTGAACATGTCCAGATCGAGGAAGAACACACCCAGCCGGTGCTGATGGCGATGGGCATTGGCAATCGCCCGTTCCAGCCGGTCCTGAAACAGGCGACGGTTGGCCAACCCGGTCAGTTCGTCAAAGTAGGCCAGTCGCTTAATCTGCTCTTCACGCTGCTTGCGGTCGGAGATGTCACTGAAGATGGCCGCATACTGCTTGACCTCCCCCAGCTCGTCGGTGATAGCCGTGATGGTGATCCATTCGGGGAACACCTGACCGTTTTTGCGTTTGTTCCAGATTTCGCCCTGCCAGCTGCCCTTGCTGCGCAGGGTCGACCACATTTCATCGTAGAACGCCTGATCATGGCGACCGGAGCTCAGCAGCGATGGTGAACGACCGATGGCTTCTTCGGCCGAGTAGCCGGTGACAGCACTGAAACTGGGATTGACCGAACGGATGATGCCATCAGCATCGGTGACGATGATGGCATCCAGTGAGGCTTCAATCACCTTCTGCGCAAGACGCAGATGCTCCATGGATTCGCGCAGGGCCTGATTACGCTGATCCAGTGCTGACTGCAGCCGATTGACGTAGGTGTATTCAATGCTGCTGAGAATATCGCCGTAAGACAGAATTGCCTTGACCTGCCCGCTGGCGGTAGTGATGCCAACATGTCGGAAGCCCCGGCTTTCCATCAGATTACGGGCCATCAGCAGTGGTGTCCCTGAGGCCACCGTTTCCACCTGCCGCGGAATCAGCTCACCGATCGGCCGCTGCATCCCACCATCCACCAGTAGCCGCACCCAGTCATGTTCGGTGGCAATGCCCATCGCACCATCGGTAAACTCCACCAGCATGGCGTCACGCAGCTGCGAGTACATCAGACGGAAGGCATCAATGGCCGGCGTGGTAGCTGCCATCACCAGTGGCAGGCGGGTGATGGCACTGTCGACATCACGCAGGGCCAGGTAGTACTCGACGCCCTGATGGCGAATCAGGTCACTGAGGCTGAATAAACCGATAGGCAGCTGCTGTTCATCCACCACCACCAGATGGCGCACTCGCTCGCGCTGCATCACCACGCCGGCCTCGCGCAGGGTAGCACTGCGTGGCAGGGTCTTGACGGGGGTACTCATGTGCAGCCGGATGGGATCGTCCAGGGCATCCGGGCGCTGACTGAGATGGCTGGCGTCCCGCTCGGTCCAGATACCCTGCAGCTGGCCCGCATCCATAATCACCATGGCACTGCTGCGCGACTCGAACATGCGCCGGATCACCTGCTGCAGGCTCTGCTCAGGGCTACAGATCTGCAGCGGCGAATGCAACAGACGCCACACTTCAACACTGTACAACTCGGCTTCGGGCAGTTCCGTATCCATATTCACTGAAAGTGTCTCCCTGTGACTGTTCATCATTGCTCCTCAGACGGTCTGGCCCTCAGCGACTGGCAAGATACGCTTGCGCTACCTGCCGCCATCACGCCGATGCCCCTCAATGCAGGTTCAATCATGCAGTCCATTTCTTGTTGATTATGTACTGTAGTAGGGAAAGATCACGGCCGCCTGACAACCTGCTGCCGGGATGACAAAGCGACTGCAGCAACCGTTGCCCCAGACCATCTCTGCGCCCCCGCCAGAGCAAGCAGCGCCGCCTTTGCACAGCCATCGCGGCGCGATGGTGCTGTGCCGACGAGAGCGGCAACAGGCCGGGCAACATGCTGACTTTTTCTCGCCATTTGGCGCCCTGACGGTCCCATCCTTACGCCACTGAGACTATACTTGGCACAGCAAAATACTGCTGGATGACGGTCAGCCGCACGGCGCTGCCACCACCAGGGCGAATATTCCGGCGACGGCGACCAACTGAATCGGATTAGCTTACCGCCAGCCACGGCCAGAGAGCTTGTCCTGCATCATGGGAGCTGTCGTTATCGTCACCCCCGGGGTCTAGCACAGGAATCACGTCATGCCCGTATTCGCATTTGATGGGTTAATCCCGGTCGTCGACCCCAGTGCCTTTATTCACCCCAGTGCGGTGTTGATTGGCGATGTGTATATCGGTGGGAACTGCTATATCGGCCCGCTGACGTCGCTGCGGGGTGATCTGGGCACAGTGGAGATACGTTCCGGCAGTCACGTGCAGGACAACTGTGTGCTGCACTCCACCGCCGGACGCCGGACGCTGGTGGAAGAAGATACCCACATCGCTGCGGGCGCCACCCTGTGCAACTGTCAGGTTGGCCGTCGTGCCTTTGTTGGCATGGGCGCAGTGGTGCTGGACGGGGCGGTCATTGCCGAACAAAGCATGGTGTCGCCAGGCTCGGTGGTCGAGGCCAACTTCAGTGGTCAACCCAATCAACTGCTGGCCGGCCACCCCGCCATTCCCTGTGGCAGAGTGTCGCTGGCCACACTGGAGCTTCAGCAGCGAGCGGATCAGGATTATCGCCAGCTGGTGCAGCGTGCGCGCCACACCATGCAGGAAGTGGAGCCGCTGCCGATGGCCACCTTGCGCCCGGTCAGGGTGAGAAATAGTTAAGAACGTGTTCTGTCATCGTACTCTGTTGCAATAACCGCCGGTCTTCTGAGGACAACATATCAAGATGCTTCCATTTCGTCGGGCCGTCGCTGTTTTTTTCAGTATTGCTCTGAGCTTTCTGCTGCTGATGCTGGTGCTATTGCTGGGATCGCGCAGCATGATGCAGGATGAGTACCGGCAATCCAAACAGACACTGCTGCAGGCGGCGCTCAACAATGAAAAGCGTGAGCTGACCCGCGCCCTGTACGACCACTCCTCCTGGGATGACGCCTTTCGCCAGATGCAGCTGTCGGAGCTGGATCCTTCGTGGCTGGAGTCCACCTTCGGTGCAGACACCATCAGCACCAACGACATGAGTGGCATTCTGATACTGGCGCCGGACTTCACCGAGCGTTTCAATAACAGCCTGCAGCCCCTGACTGCCGAGCAGTTGCTGCAAGTGCGGGACTTCGTGCGTCAGCATCAGATCAGCTGTACGCCTGACACCCGTCTGAGCAGCCTGCAGCAGTCGGCCAGCAGTGACTTCCTCACTGCAGCCGGACAAACCATCATGCTGTCGGCCGCCCCCGTGGTACCCAATACCTTCGAGGCCAGCTGCGAACACCTCAGCTATCTGGTGTTCTGGCGTCTGCTGGATAACGGCTATCTGGCCAACATGGCCAGCAACTACGGCTTCAGCCAGCTGCGACTGAGCAGTGGTACCGAGCCGGACGCCACTCAAAGCATTCAGCTCAACACATCGCAACCCACCCGCCTGCTCTGGTCTGCTCTCGCCCCGCCCTACAACAACCTGTACAAGGCGCTGGGCCTGAGCTTGGTACTGACCCTCATTCTCGCTGTGCTGGCGCTGGTTTTTTACCGCAACATCAAGCGCGGTCATCAGGACTTCTACAGCCTGTTTGAAAAGAACCGGGCCATCCAGCTGCTGGTCAATCCGCTCAATGGCCAAATTGTCATGGCGAATCAGGCGGCCATAGCGTTCTATGCCTACCCCGGTAAAGATCTGTTGCGTCTGACGCTGGATAACTTGTCTGCGGGTGGTATCAGCACCCTGCAGCTGATCGGCAGCGCCAACCCCTGTGAAGTGACGCAGAAACTGTGGAATGGTGTAACTCGCCGGGTGGAGATCAACTCCGGCCAGATCATTCTTGCCGGTGAGCCGCTGCTGTATCTGATCATTCACGACGTTACCCAGACCCATCAGGCGGCCCGTGAGCTGGAACGCAGCGAAGCCCGTTTTCGGGCGATCTTCGAAGATGCCAGTCTCGGCATCCTGCAACTTGACCGCTATGGCCACATCCTGGATGTCAACCCGGCCTTCTGCCAGATGATCGGCTTCCCCGAAGAAAACCTCACCCGCTGGCAATGGATTGACCTGATCCACCATAAAGAGCGCGATGCGACCCGCCGTACTTATCAGGCGCTGATCGATGGTGTTGTCGACAAGCTCAGTCATCAGCAACGTTTTCTTAACGCCGGTGGCGAAATCATCTGGACCCAGATGAACATCAGCCCGGTGCGTATCAATGGTGAAGACAGCACCTATGTGGCGCTGGTAGAAAACGTCAATGAACGTATGTATCTGCAGCAGAAACTGCAGGATATGGCCGCCAAGGATCCGCTGACCGGCCTCTACAACCGCCGTTCCATGGAAGAACAGGCAGCCCGCGAGCAGTCATGGTCAAAACGTCACGGCCAGAGCCTGTGCGTGATGATCGCCGATATTGATCACTTCAAGCTGATCAATGACAACTATGGTCATGCCAGCGGCGACATCGTGCTGAAAGAGTTTGCCGCGGTGTGCAATACCCATCTGCGTGAAACCGATATCTTCTGCCGCTGGGGTGGTGAGGAGTTCGTTATCCTGCTAACCCAGACCGACATGCAGCAGGCCTGGGTGGTCGCCGAGCGCCTGCGAGAAGCGGTGGAAAAGATGCGGGTGCGTTGCCACGAACAACATATTCGTCTGACCGTCAGCCTGGGCCTGAGTGACTGGAACGCCGAGCGGGAAGACTTTATCTCTGCGCTTGAGCGCGCCGACACCGCCTTGTACGACGCCAAGCGCGGCGGCCGTAACCGCACGGTCATCGTCAATAGCGAAGCCCGGCACTCTGCTCACCCCTGAAGTCAGTAAGCACTCAGGACGTGAGTATGTGCTATCAGCTGGTCAGTCAAACAGAGCAGCTGCTTCTTCAACGGTGGTGTATGGCACAGGCAACGTCGACCGTCACAGGTAACGTCGAACAGCAGGAAGGCAGGAAGAAAAAGCCGGGCCGGTGAGGTGGCCCGGAATGCGGGAATGATCACAGAGAAAGACTGTCACTACGACAGCCGTTACCCGCCTCCGGGGCCATCCCGGAAGCAGGATAAGGTACTTGCTACGCCTTGGCTCGTCGGCATAGCGAGTCGATAAAGAGCATCATCAGGCGGGAAACTGCGTCGCGGCCAGTGCCGCTAACGAGGCATACCCCTTCTCAATGCTCGGCCACAGGCCAAATACCCTCGGCAGCAACTGCTGGTTGAAGAAACAGGCAGTCTGCACTTTCTGCTCAGCAAAACCTGTATCCAGGCGCTCAGCGTCAGCGGCTTCCAGTGCACAGGCTGCCGATTTCAGCAACAGCCAGCCACCGGTGACGTAGCCCTGCAGCATCATGAATGCCACACTGCCCGCCTGAACCGCGGCGGCATTGTCAGCACTGTTATTCAATACCCAGTCACGGGCCTGCTGCGCCACCTGCAAGGCAGCGGCAAAGCTGTCTGCCTCAGCAGCAAGACGGGGATAGCGGTCACGAATCACCGCCACGTCTTCCTGCATTTCCAGATGCAGGGCACGCAACGCCTGACCACCATCGCTCTGGCATTTACGCCCCACCAGATCCAGTGCCTGAATGCCCGTGGTGCCTTCATAGATGGTCAGGATACGGGCATCGCGATAATGCTGGGCGGCGCCGGTTTCTTCGATAAAGCCCATCCCGCCATGCACCTGTACGCCGAGGTAGGTCACCTCCTGCGCCAGCTCGGTAATCCAGCCTTTGACAATGGGTGTCAGCAGGCTGGTACGCGCCTGATGCTCGGCAGCCAGCTGTCCGGAACGGCTAAAGTCCACTTCCGCCGAGGCGGTCAGTGCCAGAGCCCGCATGGCTTCGGTGGCAGCTTTCATGGTCAGCAACATACGCTGCACATCAGCGTGCTGATTAATACTGACGCGGGTTTTGCGATCCGCGCCAACACCCTGCACACGCTCAGCAGCATAGGCCATTGCCTGCTGATAGGCCCGTTCAGCAATGCCCAGCCCCTGCAGACCAACGCCCTGACGGGCATGATTCATCATGGTGAACATACAGATGATGCCCTGATGGGGCTCGCCAACCAGATAACCGACCGCACCGCCGTTGTCACCATAGCTCATGACGCAGGTCGGGCTGCCGTGAATACCAAGCTTGTGCTCCAGCGCCACGGCACGCAGATCGTTGCGAATACAGTAGTTGTCTGCCTCATCCGGCAGGAATTTGGGCACTACAAACAGAGAAATGCCCTTTACGCCGGGAGGCGCATCAGGCAGGCGTGCCAGCACCAGATGGACGATATTGTCGGTGCAGTCATGCTCGCCCCAGGTGATAAAGATCTTCTGGCCGGTAATCAGGTAATGGTCATCCTTTGGCACTGCACGCGCCTTGATGGCCGCCAGATCAGAACCGGCATCCGGTTCGGTCAGGTTCATGGTGCCGGTCCACTGACCACTGACCAGCGGTAACAGATAGCGTTGCTGCAGCTCGGCACTGGCATGATGATGCAGGGCTTCGATGGCCCCCTGACTGAGCAGAGGATTGAGTGAGAATGCCAGATTGGCACTCTGCCAGATTTCGCTGACGGCGGTCCCCAGCACGTTGGGCAACCCCTGTCCGCCCACTTCGCTGTCCACCGACATGCCAACCCAGCCGGCGTCAGCAAACTGGCGGTAGGCTTCACGAAATCCCGGCGCGGTCGTCACCTCGCCGTCCGCCAGGGTCGCACCATGCCGATCACCCGCTTCGTTGAGCGGTGCCAGCACCTCATTGGCGAAGCGCCCGGCCTCTTCCAGCACGGCATACACCAGCTCTGCCGACAGTTCTTCCTGACCCGGCAGGGCCGCCAGACGTTCAATGCCGACCAGTTCGTCGAGCACAAAACGCATATCCTGTTCAGGGTAGCGATAGTCTTTCACTATTGTTCTCTCGTTAGACCTGACGCCTTGCTGACGTTTAAGGATCCCTCGCCAGACTGCGCCGTTTCGATGACTGTCAGGATCAGTCAGCGCCCCCTGCACGGACAATAACAATTCCTCTCGAAATGACTGACAAAAATGGCCATGGCAGCTGCCAGCCATCGTCATTACACACCCAAAGGAAGGTTATCTGCGGGCTAAACCTGAGGTATTTCTGAGGCAATCGACAAGTATTCTGCCGCGCTGCCAGTACTAGTTTCCGAGAGCTTGCACCCGGGCTAAAGCCCAGCAGCCGTGGGCTCAGGCTGCATTTCGGATAGTCATAAACATAGCAAGGTCCTGCTATGCAGATGCTCGCCATTGCCTCTGCACTGACACTGGCTGTTTGTGCCACTCTGCTGAACGCCATGGCGGAAACCAATGCGGTTTCTATGGCCTATTTCGATCAGAACTTTCTCACCTGATTCCTACAGCGATGGCAGATGAAGCGACCAACCAGGGCGTTACCGTGCACTTTGACGATGCGCAGGAGGGCACAGGCCGCCAGCTCAGTCAGCTGGAGCGCTTTGTTGCTGAAGACTGGATGCGGTGGTCGTTAATCCGGTGGAGGCGGCGTGTCACTGGTGTATGTCAACCGCAAGCCCGAGGACAAACCATCGCAGCAGGGCAGGGTATTTGTCGGCTCCAACGAGCTGGAGTCCGCCTCCGTGCACATGGAGGAGGCGATCATGATCGGCAACCTGTCTGACGAAGAAGTTACGCTGATCCGTACCAAGGACATCGAAGACGTCGTCGCCAAGTACCCAAGGATGAATGTGGTGGGAAAGCAGGTAGCCAACAATGACCGTACTGAAGCCATAGTCAGGGATGGGATGGGATGGGATGGGATGGATGTATATCACCGTAATGCCGGATACCAAAGGTCAGGGGCGTGGCGCTGAATGCTGCCTTCTGTATGGCCTGGAGCAACAAGCTTGACGCCTATCTGTGGATTCCTGGTCGAGGCGCTGCCTCCACAGAACATGCAGCGCTATCAGTAAACCTCAGCGCCTACCCACAATCTCAGAGCGCGGGCTTGTCAAATTCCTGCCAGCGCACACGCTGACGGTACTCGCCCGGCGTCATTCCGGTCCACTTCTTGAAGGAGCGGAAGAAAGCGCTGGGTTCATCAAAGCCCATCAGCAGGGCAATATCGTTGATACTCAGATGCGGCGAGTTCATGTAGTTGATCGCCGCCTCTTTGCGACAGTCATCCTTGATTTTCTGGTAAGAGGTGCTTTCCTCCATCAGCCGTCGGCGCAGGGTCGAGATCGACATATTCAGCTTGACCGCCACCTCTTCGGCACTGGGCAACTCCCGGCTGAAGTCCTTGCCCAGAATGGCGATGATCTGCGATTTCAGACTCTTTTCATCATCCACCATCACATGCAGCTGGAAGGGCGCCGTCTTGAGAAAGCCGCGCAGGGTTTCTTCGGTCTGTACCAGCGGCAAGTCCAGATAGGTCGATGAAAACACCATCACGTTGTCATGCTGGCTGAACTTCACTTCCGCCTGAAACAGCTGACGGTAGTGATCCACATCGACGGGCTCAGGGAAGCTGAAATACACCGCCTTCAGCTCCACCCGCCGTCCGACCAGCCAGCTGAGGAAGTGATGCCACACCGACAGAGAGGTACGAATCACCAGCGGCGTTTCATCCCGCACCAGATCACCGAGGGCGTTTTCCGGCAGCGAGGCCAGCGGCTGGAAGCTGAATTTGGCATAGCGGCCGCGGCGCAGCAGCACCGGTTTGATGATGGAACCGCGGCAGACTTCGTAGAAGTCACTGCAGCGGCGGATGGCCTTTTCCAGATTTTTGCAGTGGATGATGGCATAGCACATCATGCGGAACGTGCCATTGGGTACCTTGCCACCACTGAGCATGCCGAAGGATTCGTCCTGCAGCACCCAGATCACCCGCTGATAGAGCTGGCCAAACTTGCGGGCAGATATTTCATTGCCGCTGTCGAGTTCTTCCCGGCTGATGTCTACCGACGCCAGCAACGACTCCACATCGTAGCCCTGCTTGTCCACCTGACGCAGCAGATAACCGACAAAACCGGCGGGAATAGTGATGGTGCGGTCGTTGGCAGCAGACTCACGCATCAGCGTCATTGATCGATCTCCGTTGCTCCCGGAATCTGTCAACTTGCCTGATTTTGATGCAGTGCAGCGCAGATGTCGCAACCGGGACTGGTTGTTGTTTTCCCGCTACTTTACACAGACAACACTATTGTCAGCAAAGGGGCAACCTGCCAGCGGGCGACCTGAATATTCGTTTACATTCACCACTGCCGCTGCAGCCAGCGTGCTTGCTGGCGCCACTCAGCAACTGACATTTTCCGCCAGATACTCACCGCATTTTTTTGTTAGCGTTTTTGGCCAAAATTGTCATTGCAGGGTCAGGGGAGCTAGTCAACACTCCATCAGCATGAAACTGAATCTGTTTCATTACATTGCGAATGCCCTTCCACGGACAATTCGACATCCCAAGCAGGTGACGCCACATGACTACAAAAATAAAAAGGGTCCAGCGCTTCACACGCCGTCCTCTTTCGGCTGCGATTTCTGGACTTATCGGGCTGCTGGCTGCCAGCCAGGCTCATTCCTTCGAATTCAATATTGGTGAAATTCAGGGCAGACTGGACTCTAACATCTCCGTTGGCGCCAGCTGGCGTCTGGAAGATGCTGACCCCTATCTGATTTCCAAAGCCAACGGCGGTACCGGCCCGGGTGCAGGTAACGATGACGATGGCAACCTGAACTTCCACAAGGGAGAAACCTTCTCCAAGATCCTCAAAGGCGTCCACGATCTGGACCTGCGTTATCAGAACCTCGGCGCCTTCGTCCGTGGCAAGTACTGGTACGACATGGAGCTGGAAGACGGCAACCGCAGCCACGGCAACAGTGGCAACGGCTATAGCGCCAACACTCCCCTGAGCGATGACGGCTTCGACAACTACTCCAAATTCGCAGGCGCTGCGCTGCTGGATGCCTTCGTTTACGGCAACTTCGATCTGGGCACGCATCCGCTGGATGTCCGTCTCGGTCGCCAGGTCGTGAGCTGGGGTGAAAGTACCTTCCTGCAAGGCGGCATCAACACTATCAACCCGGTCGATGCCAACACCTTCCGTCGTCCCGGTGCAGAAGTGAAGGAAGGCCTGCTGCCGGTCAACATGCTGTACGGGAACCTCGGCGTGACCGACAATCTCAGCATGGAAGCCTTCTATCAGCTGGAGTTTGAACACACCGTGGCCGATGGCTGCGGCACCATGTTCTCCGACAACGACTATGCCGCCGCCGGCTGTAACGGTATCCGTGTCTATAGCAACAACTCGGCGCTGTCAGCCCTGCCCGGCTACAGCACCCTGCTGGCCGATGACTCTGCCTACTTCAGCTCAGGACAGTTCGTGGTTCAACGTGACCATGACGGTGTGCGCGAAGCCAGTGATGACGGTCAGTTCGGTGTCGCTTTCCGCTATCTGGCGGAACAGCTGAACAGCACCGAATTCGGCGTGTACTTCACTAACCTGCACAGCCGTCTGCCAGTGGTCAGCGCAGTAAAAACCGCCACCGATCCCAGCAGCACCAACCTGAGTGCCGTATTGCAGGCCGCCACCGGGGGTATCTCCACCCAGGCGCAGCTGCAGGCCACCCTTTCGGCCCTGGCCTCAGCCGGTGCCAGCAATCCTTCCAGCCCGCTGTTCAGCACTTACAGGAGCCTGCTGTCCGTGGCTACCCTGCACACACTGGATGCCGCAGCGGATAGCACCTACTTCACCTCCTACCCGGAAAACATCCAGACGCTGGGTCTGAGCTTCAATACCACCGTGGGTGAAATCGCCCTGTCCGGTGAGTACAGCTACAAGCATGACGTACCGATGCAGATCAACGGCAGCGCGCTGCTGGGTTCCATCGCCACACTGGGGGGGGCAGGCATCAACGCCGGTATCGACCAGCGTGTCAGCTCGGCTGATTACGGTGACGTGATTCGTGGCTACGATCTGTTTGACGTGTCACAGGTACAGCTGACTGCCATCAAGACTATTGACCGCGTGCTCGGCGCCGATCAGCTGGCACTGGTAGGTGAAGTGGGCTTTATCCACGTCCACGGGCTGGATGACAGCGCTTCCGCCATCAAATACGGCCGCAGTAGTGCCTACGGCTACACCTCAGGTGACAACGAAGGCTTCGTAACGCCCAACTCATGGGGCTACGCCATGCGTGCTTCACTGTCTTACCCAGATGCCGTTGCCGGGATTAACCTGACCCCCTCGCTGTCATTCAAACATGACGTCGACGGTGTTTCACCACAGCCCGGCGGTACCTTCAATGAAGGTGCCAAGTCACTGGGTCTGGCAGTTAGTGCCGACTACCTGAACAAGTACTACGGCACCCTGTCATGGAACCGCTTCTACGGTGGTGACTACAACACGCTGAAGGATCGCGACTACGCCTCACTGAGCTTTGGCATGTCGTTCTGATCAGGCACCCAACGTAAAGTCCAAATGTAAGGACGGCCATGCTGCTACCATGGCCTCTCTGCCCACGCAGGTAACAGGACACCAAAATGAATAAGTATAAAAAACCCCTATTGCTCGGAAGCCTGCTGGCGCTGGCCATCAGCTGCCAGACTCAGGCTGCCGTATCGGCTGATCAGGCGGCCAAACTGGGAACCTCCCTGACCCCCATCGGTGCCGAAATGGCAGGCAATGCCGATGGCAGCATCCCCAAATGGGAAGGCGGACTGCCCGCCAGCAGCGGCGATCGCTTTGCTGACCCCTATGCCAGTGACAAGATTCTGCTGACCATTACCGCCGCCAATGTTGACCAGTACAAGGACAAGCTGTCCCCCGGTCAGGTGGCCATGTTCAAGAAGTATCCTGACTACAAGATGAACATCTACCCCAGCCACCGCAGTGCGTCCCTGCCTCAGCGCATCTATGATGCTGCCAAGGCCAACGCCACCTCGGTTCAGCTGGCAGCCGGTGGCAACGGCGTTAGTACCTTCAAGGAAGCCGTACCCTTCCCCATTCCACAGAATGGTCTGGAAGTCATCTGGAACCACATCACCCGCTACCGTGGCGGCACCCTGCAGCGCACCGTGATGCAGGCTGCGGTGCAGGCCAATGGCGACTACAGCCCGGTCAAGCTGGAGGAAAAGTTCGCCTGGCCTGCCTATATGGAAGATGGCGTACAGGATGGCGACAAGAACATCCTCAGTTACTTCACACAGGAAGTGCTGAGCCCCGCCCGTCTGGTGGGTAACGTCCTGCTGGTGTACGAAACACTGAACCAGGTAGACCAGCCCCGTCAGGCCTGGGTCTACAACGCCGGTCAACGCCGTGTGCGCCGTGCCCCGCAGGTGGCCTATGACGCTCCCGGAACCGCGACCGACGGTCAGCGTACGTCCGATAACCTCGACATGTACAACGGCGCGCCGGATCGCTATGACTGGAAACTGATCGGCAAGAAAGAGATGTACATCCCCTACAACAGCTTCAAGCTCGCCAGCCGCAGCCTGAAGTACGATGACATCGTCAAACCCGGCCACCTGAATACCGACCTGCCCCGCTACGAGCTGCACCGGGTCTGGGTAGTGGAAGCGACACTGAAGCCCAGCGAACGGCATATCTATGCCAAACGTGTATTCTTTATTGATGAAGATACCTGGCAGGCCGCCGTGGTGGATCACTACGATGGCCGTGATCAGCTGTGGCGCGTGGCCGAGGCCTATGAGTTCCAGTACCGCGATGCCCAGGTACCCTGGCTGACCGCTGAAGCCCTGTACGACCTGCAGTCAGGCCGTTATCTGATCGGCAGTCTGACCAACGAGGAAGGTAACGGTTTCAGCTTTGGTGAGAAGTTCCGTCACAACGACTTCACCCCCGATGCCATCCGTCGCATGGGTAAACGTTAAGTCTTAAGGAGGCGTTGGCGATCTCGCGAGCTGGTTCTGAGTACTGGCTTTGAGTGGGTACCTGCTTTGAATGTCCCGTAACATGGCGAATTGCCCCTCCTTGTGAGGGGCTTTTTTTGCTGCTTTCCACTGCCCGTCAGCGTCCGACAACTGGCATCTTCCGGTGTATTCCTGACGTGCGATTCTGTCAGCCGCCTGTTTACTTAAAGGTACATGCCATTACCGCTGCAGAGACCCCGCTCTGGGGATAGCTGCGTCTATACCCTATCAGTGCAGGGGAATAACAACGATGACAGCCCTAATGCAACGTTTCATGATCGCCACCCGTATCTGGTTTATCCTCGGCCTGGCTATTCTGGCCCTGCTGGCCAGCACCCTGATGAGCTATCTGAATATCCGCGATACCCTGCTGGCCGGTCGCATCCACTCCATCGACTTCGTGGTTCAGAGTGCGCTATCGGAAGTCAGCCACTTTGCCGAGCTGGAACAGGCAGGCAAACTCAGCCACGACGATGCCCAGCGCCTCGCCGGTGAAGCCCTCAGTGCCATGCGCTTTGCCGACGGCAACTATATTTTCGTCACCGAGCGCACCGGCATCATGCGCATCAATCCCACCCTGCCTAAAGACAAGCTCGGCACCAACCTGATGAACATTCAGGATGAGAATGGCGTCAAGATTAACCAGGAGCTGTTCAAGGGGGTCGATCAGGGCGACATGGCGCAGGTGCGCTATCTCTGGCCGCGCAGCAAAGGCGGTAAGCCGGTGGCCAAACTCGGCATTGCCCGCGAGTACAAACCCTGGGGCTGGCTGATCGGCTCCGGTATCTATATTGATGACCTCAACAGGGCAGCACTGGAGAAGCTGGAGGCCCTGGCGCTGCAATCCGGACTGATCATTCTGGTCCTGATTGCCCTGGCGGCCATGGTGATCAGCAGCATCCGTCGCCCGTTGCGCAGTACCATCGCCGCCATGCATGAGCTGGCCGAGGGCGATGGTGATCTGACCAAGCAACTGCCTGCCGACGGCAAGCACGAGCTGGCGCAACTGGCGGCTACCTTCAATCGCTTTGCTGCTGGTATCGCCGATATTGTGCGGGAAACCGGGCAGGTGGCGATGCGGCTGAATCAGTCGGCCGCTAAGCTGCAACAGGCGGCCAAACGCACCGACCACAGTATTCACCGTCAGTCCAGTGAAACCGGCACCCTCGCCACCGCCATGAACGAAATGGTCGCGACAGCTCAGGAAGTGGCCCGTCACGCCGAGGAAACCGCCAGCGCCACCAACGAGACAGACCGCCTGACCCATGACAGCTATGAAGTGGTGGAAGTGATCGTGCGCAATATCGGCGAACTGGCCGAGGAAGTGGATGCCATCAGCCACACCATCCAGCGGGTGGCCAATGCCAGTACGGATATCGATAAGGTGCTGGAAGTGATTCGCGGTATCGCCGAACAGACCAACCTGCTGGCCCTCAACGCCGCCATAGAAGCCGCCCGTGCTGGTGAGGCCGGGCGGGGTTTTGCCGTGGTGGCCGATGAGGTGCGCACCCTGGCCCGGCGCACGCAGGACTCCACCGCTGAAATCCGCGAAATCATGGAAAACCTGCAGCACGGCTCGCGGGATGCCGCCGTGGCGATGCAACGTGGTGTCAGCAAGGCACAGCAAACCAGCGAGTCGTCAGGACGGGCAGAAAGTGCACTACGCGCCATGAGCGATGCCATCGGCCGCATCCGCGATATGAGTGTACAGATCGCCACCGCCGCCGAAGAACAAAGCAGCACGGCAGAGAGCGTTAACCAGAGCGCTGTCACCATCAGTGATGCCTCGGCAGAAGTGAAAGAAGCCTCACATCAGACCGCCGCCACTGCCGATGATATTGCTTCTGCCATCAGCCATCTGCACGGGCTGATAAGTCGATTTAAAGCCTGACGCTCTGCATTCGACCTGCCTGCAATCCGGCAGGTCGCATTTTTCTTCAAGCCCGTTATCCGCTCACAATCTGACGCACAGCGCGTCGGCTCAAAGCTGAGCAGAGCACCTCAGCTTATTCATCGTACAGATGACGTTCAGGTGCGCCGCTGTATTGCCAGATCAACTGGCGGGGGATCGGCCCCTTGTTGCGTCCGCCCTGCCCGACCTGCTCCCAGGCATGGGCAAGGATGCCGACGGAGCGCGACAGGCAGAACAGCCCCCGGGCCAGCGGTGCCGCGAATCCCAGCTCGGCATAGATGACCGCCGTAGCGCCATCGATATTCATGGGAATGCGCTTGCCCTTACGCTCAGCCAGCACCTGTTCGATGCTGCGGCCAATGGCAGCAAACTGACCACTGACCTCACCCCGGGCCGCCGCTTCATCCACCAGTGCCAGCAAACGCCCGGCCCGCGGATCCACCGGATGAAAGCGATGGCCAAAGCCGGGAATGAACTTGCCGTGCAGCTCGATAAACCGGTCCAGCTCAATCGCTGCCGCCTCTGCCAGTGGCGTGCCCTCACTGTGGCGCTTTGCGATATCACTGTACAACTGCATCGCCTGCTCACCGGCGCCACCGTGCACATCGCCCAGCACATTGACGGCGGAGGCCATGGCATTGTTAAGACTGACGCCACAGGTCATGGCCATGCGGGCGATGGCGATACTCGGTGCCTGCGGGCCGTGATCCACCGCCGCCATCAGGGCCGCATCGAGTAACCGTCCCTGACCCGCAGCGGGTAGCTGACCGCGCAGCATCAGCCAGATCATGTCGGTAAAACTCAGGCGCCCGATCAGCTCCTCAATGGGATAACCGTGATAGCGAATTTCGCCCGGCGCCATATCAATAATGTCTGTACGCCACCAGCCGCGGACCTGATCTTCCAGATTGTCTGCCATGATTGCCTAGTCTCTTTCAGGTGCAGCACCCAGCGGCACTGCAGGGTTTGTTCGTTGTACGGTCAAGCGGCCAGTACCCACGATCTCAGCAGGCGCCGACCTGCCGCAGCGTTGCAATGCCCGCACTGTCATAGCCCAGCTCCTGCAGGATCTGCTCGGTATGCTGGCCCAGCGCCGGTGGCGGTGTCGCCACCGCGGGTGCCTGACCATCGACCTTGAAGCCGGTGCGCAGTACGCACACCTCCTGCGCCACACCGGGCACGGCAGTGAACTGCGCCAGCATGCCGCGATCACGAATCTGCGGATGGGCCAGCACCTGAGGGACCGAGTACACCGGCCCTGCTGGCACACCGGCAAGATTCAGCGCCTGCCACCAGTGCTCGGTGGAGGCGGTCTGCAGGCGCTGCTCCAGTAGCTCCGTCAGTTGCAGGCGATGCTGAAGACGCGCCTGACGCTCGGTAAAACGGGGATCCTGTTTCAGTTCAGGGCACCCCAGCACATTACAGACGGCCTCAAACTGTTCCTGTTTATTGGCGGCGATATTGAGCAACCCATCGCCGGTGCGGAAGGTGCCCGACGGGCTGGCTGTAACGTTGTCATTGCCCATGGGTCTGGGCTCACGCCCCGCCACCAGATAGTTCGACACCGCCCAGCCCATGGTGGCCATCGTCGCCTCCAGCATGGAAACATCGATAAAACTCGCCTCGCGCTGCGGATTGGCCAGCTGGCTGGCGATGGCAAAGGCGGCCGTCAGGCCACCGACACTGTCCGCCACCGGATAGCCCACCCGATAAGGGGCGTTGTCCGGTGCGCCGGTAATACTCATCACCCCTGCCATCCCCTGAATGATCTGGTCATAGGCAGGCAGATCGCGCAGGGGGCCATCCTGCCCGAAACCCGAAATGGCACAGTAGATCAGTCGCGGATTGTGCTGCTTCAGCACCTCAAAGCCGACCCCCAGCCGCGCCATCACACCGGGCCGGAAGTTCTCCACCACCACATCAGCACTGGCTACCAGCTGCAGGAAAACGGCCTTGCCTGCCTCACTCTTGAGGTTGAGGGTCAGCGAGCGCTTGCCGGGGTTCTGCGCCAGAAAGGACACCCCCATCAGGGCACGATTCAGCTCGGCACTGGCTCCCAGCTGACGGGCCAGATCCCCAGAGCCGGGTACCTCCACCTTGATCACGTCAGCGCCCATGTGGGCCAGCTGATGACAGGCAAACGGCCCCGCCAGTACGTTGGTCAGGTCCAGTACACGAATATGTTTGAGGGGAGGATTCATCACACTTCTCCGGCACCTGCCCGCCATCGGGGTGGCAGGCAGGGCCTCTGCTGTCTGTGGTGGCAGCACCACAGAGGGACATTACTTAATCAGACCAATTTCCCTGGACAGGTCGGTAATCTGACTGATCTGCTGTTTCACGAAGCCATCGAAATCAGCACCAACCTTGTGGAATGGCATCAGGCCGTTTTCAGCCATGGTCTGCTTCCAGGCCGGTGAGGCGTATAGACTGTCGAGGGTAGCCGTCCACCACTGGTATTCCTGATCCGATACACCGCCGGGGATATAGAAGCCACGCCAGTTCGGAGCCACGGTATCGATGCCCTGTTCGGCAGCCGTGGGCAGCGTGTCATAAGGTGCAGGCAGGCGTTTGTCAGACAGCACGGCCAGCACCCGCAGGTCGCCCGACTGCATGAAACCCAGCACTTCCGACACATCGCCGGTAAAGGCATCAATGTGTCCGCCGAGCACCTGAGTCATCGCCTCACCACCGCCGTTGAAGGCCAGATACTTGATTTTCGCCAGCCCGCTGACGCCGGCCGCCTTGGCCGCCAGCAGGACTTTCAGATGGTCCCAGCCACCGGAGGCGCTGCCACCGGCAAACTTGACCGAGTTGGGATCAGTCTGCAGCGCGGCCATCAGCTGCTTGAGATCCTGATAGGGCGAATTTTTGCCCACGGCAATGACCCCGTAGTCCGCGCCCAATGCCCCCACCCACTTGACCATCTCGGCATTCATGCCGGGGAACTGCCCCTGCGCCAGTCGGGTAGTGGTCGCCGTGCTGGCAGCCACCACCACATTCGGGTCGCTGTTGCGCTTGGAGACGATGTTGGCGTACGCCACCCCGCCACTGGCGCCGGGCATATTGACGGTCTGCACATTACCTTTGACGTAGCTCAGGGTGGACAGCAGCTGGCCGACGGTGCGGCAGGTGAAATCCCAGCCGCCGCCGGGGTTGGCCGGGGCGATACATTCAGGTGCCTTGGGCAGATCAGCAGCCTGGGTGGCAGGCACGGACAGCGCCGATGTCAGTAACAGCAGAGGGAGTGAGGTCAGCAAGCGGGTACGGCGAATCATTGTTGTTATCTCCACCAAAATCGGGACAGCAGTCTGACTGCTGAGAAAGGACAGGCCAGGGCAGGAAAACCACAGCCTGAATTCTATTTAAGAGAACTTTATTCTCTCTGACAGAATATAAGAGACTACAGAACAGAACGCAATGGCGGATTACTTCGGCAATAGCGTTCTGTCAGGCATAATTTTCACCCGGAAAAGTACGGGAACAGACCATGGCAAATGATCGAGTGGAGGCGGTAGAGCGGGCATTGACGCTGCTGGACTGCTTCAGTGAACAACGGCGCAGCCTGACACTGGCCGAACTGGCCGAGCAGACGGGATTTTACAAAAGCACGATTTTGCGCCTGATGAAGTCGCTGGAAATGTTTGGCTACATCCAGCGTGACAGCAAGGGGCTGTTCAGCCTCGGCAGCGCTATTCGCCGCCTGAGCCATGCCTGTGATGCGGAAAACAGTCTGGAGCCGCTGATCCGCCCGGTGCTGGTGGCACTGCGTGATGCCAGTAACGAGAGTGCCTCGTTCTACGTACGGGCCGGTGTGCAGCGTATCTGCCTGTATCGGGAAAATGCCCAGCGGGAAATGCGCCATCATCTCGACGAGGGCATCCGCTTGCCGCTGGGTCAGGGCGCTGCCGGGCGTATCTTGCGGGCTTACAGCGAAGAGCTCGCCGAGGATGAGGTGATCCGCCAGCAGGGATGGGCGCGCTCACAGGGTGAACGCAGTGCAGAAGTGGGCGCCGTTGCGGTGCCTCTGTTCAATCGCGGCGGTCAGTTTCTAGGCACTCTGGCCCTGTCCGGGTTGATCACCCGCTTTGATGAGGAGCAATGCCAGCAGTGGATCAGCCTGCTACAGCAGGAAGCGCGCAAACTGGCCAGTCAGATTGTCTAGCCGGGCGGTGACCGCACCTCCTCTATTGACGCAGGGTGATGCTATGGCAATGCGGCTCGCCCTGGGTTATAGCGATGGTGGCAGCCGATACGGCCTGCTTGCCGCATTGCCAGGGCGCGGCCCCTGACAGATCAAAGATCAGGGTCGATCCCATCTGGCTGATTTTGACCTGATCGTCACTGTGCCCGGTATAACTGATGGTGGTGGTATGACCCTGCAGGGCCCAGCTGACTTCACCGTCATCACGCTCGGCGCTTAAACGGCAGGCCGTCACTTCGGCATCAAAGGCGGTGGTGGAGCCGCTATAGCGAAACCCCAGCAACCGGTCTGCTTCCATGTTCACTTCCAGCTGCTGGATAAACCCGTCCACATCCTCCTGGCACTGCCAGGTGCCGGCCCAGCCGGTACTGGCCTGCCACAGCAGACCACACAGCATTACCCGACCCCATCGACCGCTCCCCATGTTTTCTATCCTGCCTTTTCACTTTGAACGTGTTTACACTCTGTTAGAGGGGATCGCTCTGTGCTGTAAAACCGGTGATGGCCTACCGTGGCTGACCGATATGCAGCAGCGGCGTCAGCGCCTCCTGCAGCGGTGCTGCACAGGCCAGCACGCGCATGGTGCCGGTCGCCGCAGGCTGGCCGATGTAGTTATGCCAGCCACCGGCCTCTTCCACGATCAGCAGCCCCGCCAGCACATCCCAGGGGTTGATCTGCGCCTCGAAAAAGCCGTCCACCAGCCCCTCCGCGGTGCGCGCCAGACACAGGGCGGCCGAGCCCAGCCGGCGCTGATCCATCTGACACTGGTAGAGATAATCGATACGAGCGAGATAATCCGGCAATGCCGTACGGCGACCAAAACCCATGTAGATCAGTACCGATGACAGCTCGATGGGCTGCTGACTGAGGTGCAGCGGCTGGTCGTTACAGTAGGCCCCCTGACCACGTACCGCCTGATACAGCTGCTCCTGCATCGGCACATAAATCACCCCGATCTGCACCTCGCCCTCTTCCACATAAGCAATCACTACGCCCCAGTCCGGCAGACCACGGAGAAAGTTGGTGGTGCCATCGATGGGGTCAATCACCCAGTAGCCGTTTGAAGAGCCGGCCTGCCAGCCTTCTTCCTCGCCGAGAATACCGTCCTCGGGATAGGTTTCTGCCAGACGGCTGCGGATCAGGCTTTCAACATTACGATCCGCTTCGCTGACCCAGTCCTGCACCCCCTTGCTGTCGATGGTCAGTGCATCACGCTGGCGAAAATAGTCCAGCGCAAGCGCTCCGGCTTCTCGCGCCCATTGACAGGCGTGGGCGTGGCGCTGATTAAGTGCATTCATAACATCCCCTTGGCATCTGTTTCCGTGGCTGTGCCGGCTGCTCTGGTTCCGGCCCCCCTGATGGCGATATCCCCGCGAACGGGCTGATGGCGGTTTGGCTGATCTAGCCAGGTGACCTACTGTACCAGCTGCAATACAACATGATCTGGCACGCCGTTGCCATTACAGCGGCGGAACTGTCCCTGCTTGTCCAGACAGATAAAGATCTCGTTGAAACGGTTTTTCTTGCCTGCCTGAACCAGCATATCGTCGCTGCGAAGGCCCGGGTTCAGGGCCATAAACGCCTGCTTGATGGCGGCGCTTCTGATCCCCCCGCCCTGCGCCAGTGACTCCAGTGGTGGCCGCTGAATACGCTGCCACAGTTGCTGTATTTCACTGAAGTAGTCAGCAGGTGCATCGAAGGCGCAGGAGCCGTGCTTCTGCCACTCGCCCTGAATCAGCTGGACACCGGGCATGATGCAAAGGTTATCGCGCACTGTACCGGCATCCACCAGCGTCGCCTGACAATGGCGTGGCTGGCTGCAACGCTCGCCCCTGGCGTCAAAATTCTGTGGCCATAAACCATGGACCACCCAGCGGAACTGGTTATCCCGGCACTGGAAGTCATTGCTGTCACGCTGACCTGCTGCACTGTCACAGAAGGCTGGCGACCAGGACAGTGCCAGTACATAGCCGGTCACCGGCCCATCGACCTGACAATCCACCTGGATCATACGGGTGGCAGGAAGACTGCCCGGCACACTGCAGCTGTCGGCCAGTGCAGGCACACTGACCAGTGCCGCCAGAGCGAGCATTAACGCCCCCGCCAGTGCTCTGCCCCAACGTTGCCCCGCCTTGGCAGGACGCCCGCTATTCTGTGGTGCAGTCATCATTCTTCTCCTGTCAGACATGGCCTTTGGCGCCCCCTCTTTAGCGGCGAATATAGCATGGATACCGCCAGCGCCTGATGATCCCTTTGGCGCAACAGCCACCGTCAGACTACCCTAAGAAATGCAGTCGCGATGGTGCAGGATCCTTGCTATGACGCCCACTGAAACCAGCCCCCCTTTCTATCTGGATAGCGATAAGCTTGTCGCTGATGGGCCCACCCTGTTACTCAGCATGCTGGAAATGCCTTACTGCTCTCCCGTGCTGATTACCCAGCCTTCCCAGGGCTTTCGTATCGTCTACGCCAATGCCGCCAGCCTGAGCTTTTTCGGTATGAATACCGAGCAGATCAGCGGAGACTGGTTCATGCGCGAATGGTCTGCCAGCCAGAGCCGCAATGACCGCGAAAAAACCCTGCAGGAGCTGCGTCACCAATACCGTGCCGAGTTCACCATCCAGCATCAGGATGCCGACGGCAACAGCAAACCGGTAGAAGTGACGCTGTTCCTGTTCCGGCATCAGGATGAAGAATTCATCGTCAATTACTGTGTCGATATCAGCCAGCGGGTCGCACAGCAGCACTCGTTACTGCAGATGGATGCCGAAGCGGCCCGTGGCGAACGTGACCGCCAGTATCAGACCATCTTCGAACGCCTCGACGACGCCTTCATGCTGCTGGATATCACTCCCCAGCGTCAGTTACAGGTGCGCTGGCTCAACCCGGCGGCCGAACGCCATCTGGCCTTTCATTCTCAGGATGCGGCCGGGCGGCTGTTACGCGATCTGGTACCTGCCACCTTCCGGGATTCCTGGTGCCTGTATGAACAGCGCTGTCTGGAGCGAGGTGCACCGCTGCACTTTGAAGACGCGCTGGATGAGAATGGCCTGACCCGCTATATCGACGTCAGCATGGTACCGATCCGTAATGAGCTGCACGAAATGGTGTCAGTGGCGCTGATCGTCCGCGACATTACCGAACGCAAGCATGAAGAAGATGAGCGTTTCGACAAGGAACGGGTGTTCCGTGCGCTGGTCGACAACTCACCCGACGTCATCATTCGTTATGACACTCAGTGCCGTCGTATCTACGTCAACCGCCAGTACGAGAAGGCCACCCGTACCCAGGCCAGTGACAGCCTGGGGCGCTCACCGGTGCAGCACTCTGGTCTCGGTAGCAGCGCCCAGCAATACCAGAACACCGTGCAAAGGGTGATTGATACCGGCCATGCGGGCACCACGGACCTCTGCGTGGAAGATATCAACGGTCAGCAACGTTATTACGAACTGCGGCTGGTGCCAGAGTTTGACCGCTATGATCAGCTCTGCAGCGTGCTGGTGGTAGGCCGTGACTATACCGAGCGGCATCTGGCGGAAGAACGTCTGCATGCCAGTGAGCAGGCCTTCCGCACCCTGGTGGAAAACTCCCCCGATGCCATCATGCGCTACGACACTCAGTGTCGCCGTATCTACGTCAATCATATCTATGAACAAATCTGCGGCCTCAACAATGGGGCAGCGCTGGGCAAATTACCGTCGGAACTGTCCGCAGCCGGTGTCGATGCCCAGTTGCTGGAACAGAAGCTGCGCCAGGTGATCGCCAGCAAGCAGCCAGACCGTATCGAACTCAGCGTGCAGACCGACGAAGGCAGGTTGCGCCACTTTGAGCTGAAGCTGACGCCCGAACTGGGCCAGCGCGGTGATACCGTCAGCGTGCTGGCGGTGGCCCGAGATATCACCGAACGCAAAGATATCGAAGAACAGCTGTATCGCAGCGAACTGACCTACCGCACCCTGGTGGAGAACTCCCCCGACATCATCTGTCGCTACGATACTCAGCGCCGTCTGGTGTACTGCAACCCGTCGCTGCTCAAGCTGGTCAACATGCAGGCCAGCGACATCATGGGGCTGACTGCCGCCGAAGCCCGGCTGAAGATTCTGCAGTCGCACGGCTACACCGACATCCCGCGCGAGTCCAAGGTGGATGAAGCCATCGGGGAAGTGATCGCCACCGGCAAAAGTACCGAGCTGGAAACCAAGATTCTCAACAGTCAGGGTGTGCAGATCAGCACCCTGCTGCGTCTCACTGCCGAATATGATCGCGACAATACCCTGATCAGCGTGCTGGCCGTGGCGCGGGACATCAGCGACATTCAGGAGTACCAGCAGCGTATCCACATGCTGGCCTTCTATGATCCGCTGACCGCCCTGCCCAACCGCAGTTTCTTCAACGACAAGGTGCGCCGCAGCCTGCTCAATGCCCGCCTCAAGGGCAAGCGCGCTGGGCTGATGATCATCGATCTGGATCACTTCAAGACTGTCAATGACAGCCTCGGTCACGGCCATGGCGATACCCTGCTGAAGATTATCAGCCAGCGTCTGCAGAACTGCCTGGATGCTAGCGCCATACTGGCCCGTCTCGGCGGTGATGAGTTCGGCGTCGTGCTCAGCAAGGTTGAAGACCGTCAGGATCTGCACACCCAGGCCAACTATGCGATGACAGCCATTCGTGACCCGCTGCTGGTGGATGGCAAGGAAATCAGCATATCCGCCAGTATCGGTGCCTGTATCTACCCCGATGACGGCGATGATCTTGATGATCTGGTGCGCTTTGCCGATTCCGCGCTGTATATGGCCAAGGCCAGTGGCCGCAATACGCTGCGGTTCTACTCCAAAGAGCTGACCACGCAGGCCCGTGAGCGGCTGGAGCTGGAAAATGACCTGCGCCGCTGTCTGGAACGGGACGAAATGCGTCTGCTGTATCAGCCCAAGATTGATCTGCGCAGCGGCCAGATTCTCGGCGCCGAAGCCCTGATTCGCTGGCACCATCCACGACGCGGACTACTGACGCCAGACCGTTTCATTCATCTGGCAGAAGACAACGGCACCATCGTCGATCTTGGCCGCTGGGTGATCGAAACCGCCTGTCAGGCCGCCTGCCGCTGGAACCAGCGCCCCGGTCAGGCGTTGAAAATAGCCGTCAACCTGTCAGGGCGTCAGTTCTTTGAAAGCGAACAGCCCTTGCTGACGGTGATCGAACAGGCACTGCTGCGTCATCACTGCCCTGCCCTATGGCTTGAGGTAGAGATTACCGAAGGCATTCTGCTGGAAGACCGCCCCGACGTGATGGAGCAGTTGCAGCAGATTCGCGCACTGGGCCTGACCATCGCAGTGGATGACTTCGGCACCGGCTATTCATCCCTCGGCTATCTGGCCCGTTTCCCCATCGATACCCTGAAAATTGACCGCTCGTTTGTCGATAAGCTCACCACGGCCCGGGAAAGTGCTGCACTGGTACGCGCTATCATTTCCATGGCACGCAGTCTGGGCATGGAGCTGGTAGCAGAAGGGGTGGAAACCGAAGAGCAGGCCATCATGCTGGCCAGCATGGGCTGCCAGCAGGCACAGGGGTACTACTATGGTAAACCCATGAGCGAGGCGGACTTTATTCACATGCTGGATGAAGAAGCCAGTGGTGGCGCAATGATCTAGTCAGACCCGGATACAACAAGGCCGCCGTGATGGCGGTCTTGTTGTATCCGGCGATAAGCGCGTAGCAATGAGAACGGACGCTTACTCCGCAGGCTGCCAGGGATGCAGATGGGCCTTGCGCATCTGGTCTTTCTCAGCCGGTGAGGCGCCCCAGTTGTTGTTGTATACCTTACCTTCCCAGTCACCGTATGTGGGGTTCGGTAACACGATAAACTCGGCACCAAACCTGGCCTTGTTACTTTCTACCGCAGCATCGCTCTCTGCCAGGGTCTTGGTATCGAAGGCAGCACTGAAGTCGTTGAGATTGTCGCCCATCAGCAGCGCCACATCATAGTCAGCAGCGATCTGCTGACGGCGTGGCTCCTTGTTACTGCTGTCGGTGCGCAGCATCAGGTGGGCATCGTCAACAAAGGGGAAACCCAGCGCCTTCATGTTCTTGATGGTGCCAGCCTTGCCCACTTCCTTGCGGTTGGTGACGTAGAACACTTCCCCGCCACGCTTCTTCACATAATTGAGAAACGCCACGGCACCGGGCATGGCCTTGGCCTCCGCTGCCTCCATCCACTTGTCCCAGGTCTTGCTGGAATAGCCGAAATCCTTGCCCACCAGCCAGGCCTCGTACGCCGAGTTGTCCAGTACCGTTTCATCAGCATCGACGATCACAGCGACTTTCTTGCCGCCGGGATGACCGGCCAGATACATATCCAGCCGCAGTTTGGCCAGATTGAAAGCCTGATAAGACAGCGCCTTGAACTCACCGGAAGCCTGCATCCACAGCGTGGCCAGCACCAGCTGCTCATTCAGATCCTTGGTGGTATAGGCAGGCGCTGCCGGGGTATCCGCCGCCCAGCTCGGCAGGCTGACACTGCCCCATAACAGAGCAACAGAAACCGCGGCGGTGCGCAGGGTAAAACGTGACATAGGCAAAGCTCCCAGTGGTATTGGATGAACTCCAGTCATGCCGAAGCAGACTGTTTCAACAGCAAAAAATATTCCACATGGTCAGAAATTTGTCACAGGGTGGTCACATTAGTGTCACCACCCGCTTTCACCACGGCATCGTGGCCATCAACAGACTGGCAGAACGAGCTCACGATCCCGGATCAGAACTGCAACACCAGCGTCTTCAGGGGAGAATGACCATCAGGACTGGGGAAGTCTTCTGCCGGGCTGATGACCTGCACGTCACGCACGGGTCGCTCCAGCTTTTCTGCACAGCGCAGCACCAGCGCACGCCAGGTATCCATATCCACCTGCGCCACGTTGTTGCAGCAAATCAGCTGACCATCCGCCTGAGTGGTCAGAATGGCAGGCTTCAGCAGGCTCTGATAATCACGCAGCAGATCAACGGTGCCAAAAGCACTGCTGGCATAACGCGGCGGATCAAGAAACACCAGATCAAACTGCCGCGGTGCCAGCCGCGGATAGCTGGGCAGGCGTTTGCCACGCCGTGCGGCAACCGGCAGGCCCGCCAGCTGACGACAGGCAGGGAAAAAGTCACTCTGCACAAAGCTGATCTGGCTTTCAGGGAAGCCATTCAGCTCGGCATTCTCCTTACCCACTGCCAGTGCTGACTGGGCAAAATCGATATTCACCACTTGTCGCGCGCCACCTTTGGCCGCACACAGACCCACACCACAGGTGTAGGAGAACAGGTTGAGCACATCCTTGCCCTGGCTGTTCTCCAGTACGTAACGCCGGGCATTACGCAAATCCAGAAACAGCAACGGATCCTGCCCCTGATGCCGCCCTCGTACCCGATAGCTTACGCCCAGCTCCAGCCCCTCGTGATCCGCCAGCGCGGCGTCCACGGGTCGCAAAGCGAAGTCTTGCTGTGCAGTATCAATACGGCTGTTACTGCCGGAGCGGTCGTTATACACCCACAGCACGGACTGCCCCAGCTGCTGCTCTATCGCTGCGACGATTTGCTGATACTGCCCGACGTCAAGCGGAGTATGAAAACTCTGAAGCAGATAGAGATCACCATAGCGATCAACGGTGACGCCGGGCAAACCTTCGTTAGTTCCGTGAAACAGGCGATAGCAGGTGGTGTTTTCCGTCTGACAACGGCTGAACAGCGGCTGACGCTGTGCAAAGGCAAGCGCGATGCTCGCAGCGATAGGGGTCATGGCAATGCCTATAGAAATGATGCACAAGTTTAGCAGCAAAGCAGGTTCACCCTCTAACCTGGCCAAGTATTCACCTTTAGGACCTGCTTCCCTACAGCATGAGCAGGTTCAGATTCTGAGTGGAACAAGTCTCCCCCTGCGCTCCACTGATAACGCAACAACCCAGGGTATGTGGAAGGGTTCAGTCAGCTCCGGCCTTTTACCCGTACTGGGTTCATATTTCAGTTTACGTATGTGTTCACGACGCATGAGCCTGGGCCACACAAGGCGAAAACAGCAGAGGTCACAGCGCTGGCTGGTCAATGAGTTGATGGGCCATCAAGAACATTCTGGAGATCTTTTCAACGTCGTGTGGCCGATAAGCAGCAGATCGCGAACACGCTCTAACACAACAGCGCAGAGAATTTGTATGGATAACTACCCGACCCAACGTCTGGAACACGTGCTCAGACCGCTAGGAGCCGACAGCGCCCAATTGGAAGCACTGCGACAGGAGGGGCATTTACTCTGGCCGCTCAGCGCTGGCAACGAATGCCTGCTGGTTGCCAGCGCTGATGGCAAAAGCGTGTTTATCATCCACTCGCTGACCAGCATCGACCCAGAACAGGATGGCCGTTTGCTTGCCCTGTCACTGCACCTGAATCTGACCCCGGCTCATACGTTGAACGCCAGTATCGCGCTGGATATCGAGCAGCGCCTGCTGTGTCTGCGCTACAGCCATAGCCTGATCCATGGCGATGCAGAGCCTCTGGGGCAGGTGTTGGAGCAACTGCAACAACTGAGCCAGCAACTGCGGGAGACTATCACGCGTTTCCGCCAGGACCAGCAGGCGTCGGTCAATCGATCAGCTAATCCAGCAGTGATGTTGGGGCGGTCACTGATGTCGGAGAAACAGCCATGAAGGCATCACTGTCATCCCCCTCCGCCAGCCCCTATTCCTCGTCCGTCGAGGGTAACCCCCCACAGCATACCAAGGGTAAACACAAGGCTGGCGTGCTGCATAAGCTGGGTAAATGGCTCGGTGCCTCATCCTCAGGCAGCAGCTCGGCGGCCAACAAACCCACCTCTGCCAGCCAGTTGGCGGCCTATCCGAACGCTATCAGCACACCGCCTAACCGCTACAACGACTCAGCAGTTAAGCAAGCTTTGGCTCGTTTCGGCTACGGATTACCATGAGTTTCTTGCCATCCGTCTGTACACCACCAATCTGTACCCGACAATCAACCATCACCTGCGCTATCAGCACAACGACAAGGTGGTCCCCGTAGTGGAGGCCTTGCAGCAGGGCTTGCAGAAGCTGGCCCAAGAGCCAGAGCATCAGGCGGCAAGCCCGCTATACCGGGGCATTAGCAAAAACATGAGTGATGAAGAGGTACACACGCGCTTTGCCCTCGACCGGCCCTATCGTGACAGTGCCTTTATGAGCACCTCATTGAACCCGCAGAAAGCCTTCATTCCTGGCACCCGGGTAGAACTGACACTCACTACCCAGTCAGCGGTCAATGTCAGAGCGTTTGCGGAGTATAAAGATGAAGAGGAGGCGCTGATTCGGCCCAATACCCCCTTTCAGGTTCAGCAAATGGAAAAGCAGGAGGGAGTGTGGCACATCAGCCTGACCGAAATGCAGGAGACAGAGCCAACCGGGCAGGCAGTCAGCAGTAACGAGCCTGAGCAGCATCGCACAGAAAAAGGCTAAAAAAATCCCCCGTCATGCGGGGGCAACAAACACCAGTCAACTCAGGATAAGTCCAGGGAGCGGAGGGTGCCGCCCCTGGTCAACTCAACGAACATGTAAAACAAAGGGCGCTCCGGCGGCGATACAGCTCGATTCTCCGCCAGAGCAGGTGACCCGTCAGACTGCGGGACAGACCGGTCACCGACGCCCTTCCCTGCCTTTGTCCACCGTGCCGTGTGACGCAGGACAGAGGCCGGGAAGGACGCCTTCGAGGCCAACGCTCACCCCGGCAAGCCGGGGCAGCGAGCGATCAGAGCCGTTCGAAGATGGTGGAGATACCCTGGCCCATACCGATACACATGGTGGCCAGACCGAGGGTGGCATCCTGCTGCTGCATCACGTTCAGCAGGGTGGTGGAGATACGGGTACCGGAGCAGCCGAAGGGGTGGCCAAGGGCAATGGCGCCGCCATTGAGGTTGACCTTGTCATCCATCTTGTCCAGCACCTTGAGGTCTTTCAGCACTGGCAGTGCCTGTGCCGCAAAGGCTTCATTCAGCTCGATGATGTCAATGTCTTCCATGCTCAGACCAGCACGCTTCAGCGCCTTTTGGGTCGCAGGCACCGGACCATAGCCCATGATCGAAGGGTCACAACCCGATACCGCCATGGCACGGATGACCGCGATGGGCTTCAGCCCCAGCTCCTGAGCGCGCTTGGCTGACATCAGGATCATCGCTGAAGCACCGTCGGAAATGGCAGATGAGGTACCGGCAGTCACCGTCCCTACCTTGGGAATAAAGGCCGGAGGCAGCTCAGCCAGTGATTCGGCAGTAACACCTTCACGAATCACTTCGTCACGGTTGATCAGGCTGCGGAAACCGTTCTCGTCGTGACCTTCGATACCGATGATTTCACGATCAAAACGCCCTTCCACGGTAGCGGCCAGTGCACGCTGGTGAGAGCGGGCGCCAAAGGCATCCTGCGGCTCACGGCCAATACCGTGCATACGGGCCAGCATTTCTGCAGTGACGCCCATCATCATCGAGGCTTTCGCCACGTGCTTGCTCATGGCCGGGTTGAGGTCCAGACCGTGCAGCATGTTAACGTGTCCCATGTGCTCAACACCGCCGACCACAAACACATCGCCGTTGCCAGTCATGATGCCCTGCGCCGCGGTATGCAGCGCTGCCATGGATGAACCGCACAGACGGCTGACGGTCTGTGCCGCCACGCTGATGGGCAGCCCGGCCAGCAGTGACACCGAACGGGCGACGTTGAAGCCCTGCTCCTTGGTCTGGTTGACGCAGCCCCAGATCAGGTCTTCCACGTCGTTGGGATCAACACCGGGGTTGCGGGCGAACAGCGCCTTAACCAGCTCACCGGACATATTCTCGGCGCGCACATTGCGGAACGCGCCACCTTTGGATTTACCCATGGCGGTGCGGGCACAGTCGATCACCACCACATCATTGGGTTGCAGTTTGGACATTGTCATTATTCTGTTCTCCGTACCTGATCAGTGGCTGGCTGGGGTCGCTGCGGGGTAGTAGGTTTCACCCTGTTGTGCCATCTGCAGCATGCGCTCGGTGGGCTGATACAGCTTGCCGAGGTGCGCATAGCGGGATGCCAGCTCAACAAAGGCCGCCATGCCCATGGCGTCGATGTACTGCAGCGCACCACCACGGAACGGTGGGAAACCGATGCCGTAAATCAGGCCCATATCCGCTTCAGCTGCACTGCTGACGATACCGTCTTCCAGGCAGCGGGCGGTTTCGATACACATGGGGATCATCATGCGGGCGATGATATCGTCCGCCTCAAAGGCCTTCTGCTCGCCGGTTATATCGCGCAGCAGCGCGAAGACGCTGTCATCCACCACTTTCTTGGGTTTACCGCGCTTGTCTTCCTTATAGACATAGAAGCCCTGATTGTTCTTCTGCCCATAGCGACCCAGCTCATACAGCTTCTCGATCACGGTTGTGCCTTCATGGGCCATGCGATCCGGGAAGCCGTCTGCCATCACCTTGTCAGCGTGACAGGCGGTATCCATGCCGACGACGTCCAGCAGATAGGCCGGGCCCATGGGCCAGCCGAAACCTTCCATCACCTTGTCGACCTGACGGAAATCTGCGCCATCGGCCATCAGTTTGGAGAAACCGGCGAAATAGGGGAACAGGATGCGGTTTACCAGGAAGCCCGGGCAGTCATTGACCACGATGGGGGTTTTGCCCATGGCTCTGGCGTAGGCAACCGTAGTAGCTACGGCCTTCTCGCTGGTTTTCTCACCACGGATAACCTCGACCAGTGGCATACGGTGCACCGGGTTGAAGAAGTGCATACCGCAGAAGTTTTCCGGACGCTTGAGCGACTGTGCCAGCAGGCTGATGGAAATGGTCGAGGTGTTGGAGGTCAGAATGGTTTCGTCGCGCACCATACCTTCCACTTCCGCCAGCACCGCCGCCTTGACCTTGGGATTCTCCACCACGGCTTCGACCACCAGATCAACATGACCGAACTCGCCGTACGACAGAGCCGGGGTAATCTGGTTCAGGGTGCGGGCCATCTGCTCGGCAGTGATTTTTTCGCGTTCAACCTGCTTCAGCAGCAGCTTGTTGGCCTCACTCAGGCCCAGCTCCAGCGCCTTGGGAGCGATGTCCTTCATGATGATCGGCGTGCCTTTCACCGCCGACTGATAGGCCACTCCGCCCCCCATGATGCCGGCGCCCAGTACCGCTGCCTGTTTGACTGGCTGAGCACTGGCTTCATAGGTTTTGGCCTGTTTCTTAAGGAACTGGTCTTTAAGGAACAGCCCTACCAGAGAGGCGGTCACCGAAGTCTTGGCCAGCTTGGCAAAGCCCTTGGATTCGATTTCCAGCGCCTTGTCTCGACCATGACGGGCGGCTTTCTGGATCGTCGCGATGACTTCCATCGGTGCCGGATAGTGAGGACCGGCCTTGGCACCGACCACGCCCTTGGCGCTCTCGAACACCATCATCTTTTCAATTTCGGACAGCGGCAGCGCACTCTGCTTTTCCTGACGGCGGGCGTTGTGATCGAATTCACCGGCAATGGCTTTCTGCAACAAGTCCAGTGCCGCATCACGCAGCTTGTCAGCGCTGACCACGGCATCAACAGCACCGTCCTTGAAGGCGGCATCGGCACGTTTCTCCGCACCGGTACAGATCCACTCGACGGCATTGTCAGCCCCGATCAGACGTGGCAGACGCACGGTACCACCCCAGCCGGGATAGATACCCAGTTTGACTTCAGGCAGACCGACCTTGGCACTCTCGCTCATGACGCGGAAGTCGCAGGACAGGCACATCTCGAAGCCGCCGCCCAGCGCGATTCCATTGATCGCCACCACGGTGGGGCAAGGCAGATCTTCAACGCTGTTGAAGATGGCGTTCAGGCCAGCGATATGGCCTTTGATCTCGTCTTCGGAAGCCGAGAACATCTGATTGAATTCGGTGATATCAGCGCCGACGATAAACACATCCTTGGCGCTGCTGAACAGTACCCCCCTGATGCCTGCGGTCGCGGTCAGACCAGCTGCCACGTCCTTCAGTTCATTGAGGGTGGTCTGATTGAACTTGTTGACCGACTCCCCCGCCAGATTGAAGCACACCTCGTAGATGCCATCGCCCAGAGCGGAGACCTGAATGGCCTGACCTGAAAACTCCATGGTGGTTCCTCTTATTTTTAGCCTTGGAAGGGAGGCGACAGACTCGCCGTCCCTGTGAATACTGCTGCGGGTATCAAGCGGTTCACGATCTCTCGCTGTTGCCGCAGCCTGGCAGCGAGCAGATCAAGAGATCGTAACAACGCGCTCAGACCTGCTTTTCCAGCTCCGGCAACGCAGTAAACAAATCCGCTACCAGCCCATAATCGGCCACCTGGAAAATCGGTGCCTCTTCATCCTTGTTAATAGCGACGATGACCTTGGAATCCTTCATCCCGGCCAGATGCTGAATAGCGCCGGAGATACCAACTGCGACGTACAGCTGAGGCGCGACGATCTTGCCGGTCTGGCCCACCTGGATATCGTTGGGAGCAAAGCCTGCATCCACAGCGGCACGGGAAGCACCCACCGCTGCACCGAGCTTGTCGGCCAGCGATTCAATCACCGCGAAATTCTCCTTCGAGCCTACCCCACGGCCACCGGAAACCACGATGCCTGCGGCAGTCAGCTCAGGACGGTCAGACACCACCACTTCATCACTGACATGGCGTGACAGGCCGGAGTCCTGACCTGCCTCTACCGCTTCAATGGCAGCATTGCTGCCCTCGGCGGCCACAGCGTCGAAAGCGGTGGTACGCACGGTGATCACTTTCACCGGGTCCAGGCTCTGCACGGTGGCGATGGCATTGCCAGCGTAAATCGGACGCTTGAAGGTATCGGCACTGACTACTGCGATAATGTCGGACAGCTGCGCGACATCCAAAAGGGCAGCCACTCGCGGCAATACGTTCTTGCCGGTTGTGGTGGCGGGCGCCAGCACGTAGTCATACCCGGCAGCCTGAGCCACGATCAGGGTGGCCATGTTTTCCGCCAGTTGCTGGGCGTAGGCGGGTGAGTCAGCCAGAATGACCTTGCTCACTCCCGCCGCTCTGGCCGCCTGTTCGGCAACCGCGCCGCAGTGCTGGCCGGCGACCAGTACGGTAATGTCGCTACCCAGCTGTTGTGCCGCGCCCAGTGTATTGAGGGTCGCCGGTTTCAGGCTGTGGTTATCGTGTTCTGCTACAACCAGAATGCTCATCGTCTGCTCCTCAACCCAACACCTTGGCTTCGTTCTTCAGTTTGGCCACCAGCTCTTCCACCGACGCGACCTTGATACCGCCCTGACGCTCAGCAGGTGCTTCGACTTTCAACAGCTGTACATGGTTTTTGATCGTCACGCCGAGATCGGCCGGAGTCTTCACATCCAGCGGCTTTTTCTTGGCCTTCATGATGTTGGGCAGCGAGGCATAACGCGGCTCATTGAGACGCAGGTCCGTGGTCACCACGGCAGGCAGGTTGAGGTTGAGGGTTTGCAGGCCACCGTCGACTTCACGGGTGACGCTGACCTTGTCCCCGTCTACCACCACAGCAGAGGCGAAGGTTGCCTGAGGCATACCGGTCAGCGCCGCCAGCATCTGACCTGTCTGGTTGTTGTCGGAGTCGATGGCCTGCTTGCCAAGAATGACCAGACCGGGCTGCTCCTGCTCGACCAGCTTAGCCAGCAGCTTGGCAATATTGAGGGAGTCCAGGCCGTTAGCGGTATCGACCTGAATGGCGCGGTCAGCCCCCAGAGCCAGCGCAGTGCGCAGCTGTTCCTGACAGGCTTTATCACCGATAGAAACCACCACGATCTCAGTGGCCACGCCCTGCTCTTTCAGGCGTACCGCTTCTTCGACAGCGATTTCACAGAATGGATTGAGGGCCATTTTGACGTTGGCCAGATCAACATCGGTCTGATCTGCCTTGACCCGCACTTTGACGTTGTAGTCAATGACACGTTTGACTGCGACTAAGACTTTCATAGAGCCCCTTCTTATTCTTTAGCGTCAGCAAAGTGAGCCGGTGTGATGCGATGCCCGCGTGCTACTGCACAGAACGCGGTTAACGTGATCGCTCCATACTAGTGCGGCAGTCGCAGGGAACAATAACAAAAATGGCCAGTGTCACTGACAAAAGAAATCATCCCGCAACGGGTCTAACTGCCAGAGTAGCTGACATCCGGTCATTTAAGTGCAGAAAATAGCGCCACTGGCCACTATCACCACTCTTCAGTGATGGCAGCATGGCGCAGTGCAGAACCAGACACAGGAGAAAATCGGAAAGAGCACGTTGCTGATCAGCGCAGCATGAAATGACAATTTCGTTCATCGCTGCTCAGGGAGAAGAGCCGGTAGGGATTCCGGCCAGGGCGATTCTGGCAGCGCTTATACAAGCAACACTCAGGCAGACAGCGCTTATTCAGAGAGCACCCGCACCGTTACGGTCCGCCCCGCCAGCAGGCGTACCTTGGCGGCATCGTCCTTATCCAGCGCAATACGTACCGGCACCCGCTGCGCCAGTCGCACCCAGCTGAAGGTGGGGTTGATGTTGGCCAGCAGGTTAGAGCTGCTGCTGCGCTCCCGGTCCTCAATACCGGCTGCGATGCTTTCTACCCTGCCGTTCAGGGTCAGGTGATCACCCATGGGCACGATGCTGACCTTATCGCCGATATGGATGCGCTCCAGCTTGGTTTCTTCAAAATAGCCGTTGACGTAGTAGGAATCGGTATCCACCAGCGCGGCCACCGCCTTGCCAGCACTGACATAGTTACCGGGGCGCAGGGAGAAGTTGGTGACGATGCCATTGACCGCTGCCTTGACCACGGTACGCGCCAGATTGAGCTGGGCCAGCGCCAGTTCAGCCTCTGCCTCGGCATATTGCGCCTGCGCCGACAGATTGGCCGTGCTGACCTGATCCTTCTGCTGACGGGCCACCACCTGATTGCTCAGGCTGTCATAACGCGCCTGATCACGCCGTGCCTGCCCGAGCTGCGCCTCGGCACTTTTCAGTGCCGCTTCCGCCTGCTGCACCGCCAGCTGATAACGTTTCTGGTCGAGCACAAAGAGGACGTCGCCCGCCTTCACTTCCTGGTTATCCTTTACCACCACCTGATCCACCAGACCGGCCACATCAGGCGCCACCTCCACCACGTCGGCACGGATGCGGCCATCGCGAGTCCAGGGCGACTGCATGTAGTAGCTCCACAACTGCCAGGCACAGAGACAGGCCAACGCCACCACTACCAGCGTCAGAATGACGCGGATCACCGCCATAACCGTATTCATAGGCTCACCCCTTGTCGCACTACCCGGTCTACCACCCACAACAGCACCACATAACGGCCCAGATCAAACAGCGCCGGATGCCAGACCCATTTATACACACTGGTTTTTGCCAGCCCCCAGCCGAGCAGGCGGTGGAGAATGTAGGTAACCACCACCAGCACCAGCAGGCTGGGCACAAACACACCATAGATATCTGACTCACCGGTCATGGCTCGTCCACCTCTCGTCGATCATTGGCGGCCCCGCGCACGATGGTGTTCTACACCACCGTCGGCGCTGCCTGAGAATTCAGTTCCGCCTGCTGGATCAGCGCCAGACAGCGCTTCACCCCCACCAGCATCAGCATCGCCTGCCGCCGGCTGGAGGTAGCGGGCAGGTGCAGCAGCTGCTCCACCAGATGCTCGGCCAGACTGCCGTCCAGCAGGTGCGGGTCGGCTTTGCGCCCTTCGCCCTTGGCGGCGTAGTAGTCATGAATATTGCCCTGCAGTCGCTGCAGTTGACCCTGCATCATCGGCGGCAGTTCAGGATGCAGTCGCTGCAGGATGGTCAGGCGAGTGCCGAGGGCGCTTTCACCCCAGATGGTCTGGGCCGACGCCGTCAGCCGTGGCGCACTGGCCAGCCGGGCAGACAACAGCCCGATACGATCCAGCATGGTGCGGGTGAAGTGCTCAGCGGAATACAGATGCTCACCCCGCGCCGCCTCCGCCAGATCGCGCCAGCTGTGACGCAGTAAGCGCCAGGCACTGTGCTCGGCGGTCATGGCGCTGATAAAGCTGATCACCAGCGCCGGTAGCAGGAAGCCCAGCACCATGGCAGCGGCAGAATTGGCCAGTGCGGCCATGTCCAGTGTTGCGTTGTTGGTGATATTGAGCAGCATCGCCGTATTCACCAGAATCGGCAGCGCGGTCAGGGTATTGGCCGGATTGAACAGCATCGAGCCGAACCACAGGTACACCGGCGCCAACGCCAGCACCAGCAGCGGGAAGCCATCAATAGCGGGAAATACCCCGCAGACATAGATGAACACAAAGAACAGGCTGGCGACGGTATAGCGTACAAAGCTCAGCATGGCTGGCACCGGGTTGTCCATGGAGGCCAGAATGGAGGAGCCCACCGCCGCCATCATGGCGAAGGTGCTGCCCATGTTCCAGGCACTGACATACCAGAATGCGCAGGCCAGCCCGACACTGATCAGCGCCGCTACGCCTGAGCGCATGGCCGCCCCGCGGTCACGGTGCAGATCAAAACGCCCCTTGCTGTCACCCAACGGATAGCGGTCCATATCGATATTGCCGCTGCGGATATCCATCCACATCTGGCAGCACTGAGCATAGCGTTCAATGAAGGTGCGTAACGCCGTCAGCGCACTCAGCTCCATAGCCGTCAGCCAGGGCGTTTCACGCACGCACTCCTGCTCGACCGCACTGATACGCCGGATAAACTCGGCCGACCGGGTCAGATCACGACGATGGCTGGACTCCAGCCACTGCAGAATATCGTCCAGTAGCTCCCGCAGGGGTTGCGGCGCTTTCAGTTCCAGACTGCGCAGCTGATTGATCCGGTCGTTGATCTCGAGCAGCACCGGCAGCAGCAGCACCATCTGATGCTGTAGCGCCTGCAGCGGGCGGGTCATGCCGCGCAGGGAGGAAGGTTCATAGTTGAGATGAATGGCCAGACCATGCAGCTCGCTGATGGAGGCCGCCAGGCGTTTGACGTCTTCCACCACGCTGATGTCCCCTTTGTGCGGGGCCAGAATATCCCGTGCGGCCTTGCTCAGCGTAGCCAGTGCCCCATCAATACGGCCGGCCAGCACCGGGCCGATATGGCGGGGAAAGATCAAATGGCTGACCAGCGTCACACAGACAATACCCAGAATGATTTCTTCCATACGCGCCACAGCGGTAATGAATACCTGCTGCGGGTTATCCACCACCGGAAAGGCGATGATGGCGGCGGTATAGCCGGACAGCATGAAGAAGTAGCTGCGTGGTGTGCGGTCCTGCAGCGAGACAAACAGGCAAAAGCCTACCCAGCAGGCCATGGCCAGCGACATCAGCTCGGGCGAATTGACCAGCGTGGTGACGATGGCAATCGCCATGGCACCGCCGGCAACAGTGCCCAGAATACGGAAGATCCCCTTGGAGGCCACCGCGCCAGACAGTGGATTGGCAACGATGTACACCGTTGCCATGGCCCAGGCCGGACGCTCCAGACTCATTGCCAGTGAGATATACAAGGCCAGCATGGAGGCGATGAACATCTTGATGGCAAAGATCATGTTGTCTCTGGCGAAGTGAGCAGACAGCAAGGCTTTCAGCATAAGCGGTCCCAGAATCAGCACCATGAACGATAACGGCTGCCTCTGATCAGGGCAGACCCGGTACGCCACAGCTGAAGGAAAGAATGACTACACAATGACTATAGATGGCCGTCCGACAACTGCCCTTGAACCTGTGCACCATCGGCTGCGTATTGCCCGGGAACGTGTTCAGGATCTGCCGCGCCTTAGCCACGCTGGCCCGCCTATCTGCAAAGCGCCCGAAAAACCATTCACGCAACAATAAAATAGATTGAAACACAGACAGTTCAGTACGTGCGCAGCAAAGATACAGCAGTCCTGCATCATTGACCAACATCCACTCAGGAACGCGCAGATGCCTGTATGCAACACTCAACAGTGAAGGAAATGACGCAACACTGCGCAAGAAGATGAGGGCAATGGCAGCAGGCAGGCATAAAGAAGAAGCGCCAGATGAGCGGTCCATCTGGCGCTGAGCGACAACACAGACAGGTTACTCCCGGGCCTGCTGCAATGCCTCGATCCGCTCCTGCAAGCCAGGATGGGTGCTAAGCCAGACGGGCACCGCCCCTTCCTTTTTATCCGCCAGCAGCAGCCTGTACAGACTGGCCAACGCCTCGGTGTTGTGATCCTGCGTCCTCAGCACGCTGGCAGCAAAGGCATCGGCTTCGCGCTCATGGTCGCGGGAATAACTCATGGTCATCAGAAATACCCCGGCACCCGACAGCGTATCTGCCACGCCGCTGCCATCACCGATCATCATTGCTGCCGCCACCGACAGAATCGAACTCTGTACCAGTCGCGTCATCATGTGGTGGTGATAGAGATGCCCCAGCTCATGCAGCAAGACGCCCTGCAGCTGTCGGTCATTGCGCGCCAGCGCCACCATCTGGTCGGTCAGTACTACTGTCCCATCAGGCAGGGCAAAGGCATTCGGCCCCTGCTCGAAAGAGCGGAACACCAGCTTCGGTGGCACGCGGAACGCCATGTGTTGTTGCTGCAGCTCTGCCAGCAATTGCGCGAACGCCTGCTGCAGCTGTTGTTGTCGCTGCACCGTCAGCTGGGTTGGTGTGAAGCCCGCATGGTCCAGCACCACCTGCGTCTGCTTGCCCATCAGCTCGAGCACGCTGATGGGCACATGGGGCGCAATAGCCTGAGACAGCCAGGGCACCCCATAGCGGTAGACCGCAAAGCCGCTGACGACAGTGACAACCATCGCCAGCAGAATCCAGCGCAGACTACCCTCAAGGCGCTGCAACCAGGAACGACCGCGTAACTGATGCAACAGCTGATTGAAGGCGGGCACATCCTGCGGAGTGAAAATCCAGCCATCGCTGAACGTCAGGGTTCTGGGCAGCGAGCCCAGATCGTCCGACACCTGCACCGCACGCCAGCCACACTCCGCACTCTTCACCTCACTATGCAGGGCAAGCGCGTGCTGATCGCAGTGCAGCTGCGCCGGATGCCGGGCAGCAGCTCCCGGCTCCAGCAGATGACCACTGACCACATACATGATCAGAAGGCACCGACTTCAATATTGAAGGCATTGCTCAGCTCATCGGCAATGGCCACCTGCCCCTGTCCGGCACTGCCATGAACCTGCTGCAGCGACAGATCACCCTGCACCGCCAGCGCTTCGCTGACATAGCGAACACTGCGTACACGAACCCACGGATAGGCCAGCCCCAGCGTGCAGACAGTCAGCAGCACATTGGTCAGCACCAGACCGACATAGCCCCAGACGGGCATCCGTGAAGACAGTGCCAGATCCGCCACCCGGGTCTGTGACAGCACATAGTTATGCACCCGCGCACGGCTGTAGCTGCTGATGATCACCCCCACCAGCGCGAAGGCAACGTAGCAGACGATCATCAGAGTATAGATGTCGGCAACCGACTCAGTGCCTCCGGTTGTCAGGCTGGACAAACTGCTCAGGGAGAACACCCCGGTCACCCCCAGCACGGCCAGTAGCACCGCCACTAGCACCACAAACACCAGTGCTGCAGCCAGAGCAATCCTGAGAAACTGCCCTTGCTGGATCTCGGCAGAAAAGGCCTGATTGCCGTACCAGTAGTTATTCATGATGTATCGGTGCAAAGCGGCAGTGACCCAGGCATAGGCCCATACCATGGCGGCCAGACCGACAATGCTGCCCAGCACGATAGCCAGTATCAGAGTACGTGGATTAAAAAAAATCACTCCAACGATGCCAACGACAACGCTGACCGCCAGATAGCCCAGCAGTGGGTAGAAAAACATTACCTTGTATGCCTCCACATAGCCGCCCTTGAAGTCAAAGCAGACATTACGGAAACGCGACATACGGGCATCAAAGCGCAGATTGCGTACCGCCAGCACGGGAATAAAGCAGACAAAGATCAGGGCCACTACTCCGGCGACCACGGGCTGCAGGTTATTGAGCAGGCTCCAGCAGGCCAGAGCAGCGACCGCGATAATACGTCCGATCAGAATCTGCATCGGCGTCGCCAGATACTCAAAATGATCACCCGCCAGCTGGGTGTTGCCGTAAAAATAGCGTTTGCTGCGCACCTTGGCCCAGGCCGAGTAAATACCCAGTGTGATGATCGACAGCAGCACATTCACAATCCAGATACCGAAATATTCTTTGCCGGTACCTTTGAAGCGGAGGCCATGGGTCGAGGGAGGGGTAAGAGTCGCGTCGTGATTGGTCACTTGAGGTTCCATCCGTGATTGACGAAGCCAACATTTAACCAAAAATAAACAAAATCTTACAAACTGTATTTTTATGAACCAAAGCTTTTTATTTTGTATGACGCATCACGTGAAGGATGCATGCCTATAGCACCGGCATTCATGCAGAAACCGGTGCTATGTGTGCTGATGATAAGAGAGGAGTTACTTCGCTGAACGCTGGGCAAAGGCAGCAAAAGCGGCCTGCGCTTCCCGGGAGAACAGGCGTTGCTTGAACAGCTGCCCTTCAGACTCGATCACTGCGGACACGGTATCGGCCTGCGCCCCCTTGAGCATCTGCTTGCTCAGACGCACGGCCTGAGGCGGCAGCTGGCAGATCTGCTCCAGCACCGCTTCTGCCGCAGGCAACAACTGCTCTGCGGACACTACCTGATTGACGATCCCCAGCTGCGCAGCCCGCTCGGCATCAATGCCATTGCCCAGTACCAGCAGCTCGAACGCCAGACGCTGGCCCAGCAGTTGCGGGATCAGCAAACTGGTGCAGCCTTCCGGCACCAGCCCCAGACGCACGAACGGCATCTGCAGACGGGCACCGTTGCTGGCCAGCACATAGTCACAATGCAGCAACAGGGAGGTGCCGATGCCGATGGCAAGGCCATTGACCGCAGCCACGACCGGCACCGGGCAGGCTGCCAGCGCCTGAAGAAAGTCCAGCGGGATGCGAATGTCGTCGGAGTCCCGGCTGGCTGCGGCCACGAAGTCGCCAATGTCATTACCGCTGGTAAAGCTGTCAGCGCAACCGCTGATCAGCACCGCCCGCACATCCTCATCGGCCGCCTGCAGCAGCGCGCTGGTCATGGCCTGATACATGGCAAAGGTCAGCGCATTCTTTTTATCCGGGCGATTGAGCTGGATGCGAACGATACCGGCTTCCCGGCTGACACAGATCTGGTCACTCATAGCGCCGCTCCTTCTGCGATACCTTCGCCTGCCGCCACACCATAGCGCTGACTGAGACGGCTAAAGCGCTCGCCTGCCGCCTGATATTCGTCCTGCAGCCGCTGCACCAGCTCTGCTACGGTCGGCACATCGTGAATATTGGCCACCCCCTGTCCGGCTGACCAGATGGTCTTCCAGGCCTTGGCGCCCTCTTTGGGTGCCTGCAGCTCCTTGCCAAAATCGATGTCTTTCTTCGGCGCCAGATTGTCCGGGTCGAGCCCGGCTGCCACCAGACTGGGGCGCAGGAAATTGGCCGGGACGCCGGAGATTTCCGGGGTGTAGACAATATCGCCGGCAGCCGCATCAACGATCATGTCCTTGTACTCGTCCGCCGCCTGACTTTCGCGGGTGTTGATAAAGCGCGTGCCCATGTAGGCCAGATCAGCGCCCAGCATCTGTGCCGTGGCGATATCCTGACCGCTGGACAGGCAGCCCGACAGGATGACGGTTTTGTCGAAGAACTGGCGAATCTCACCTACCAGCGCGAAGGGGCTGAGGGTGCCCGCATGACCACCGGCTCCGGCACAGACCGCAATCAGACCATCAACGCCTGCTGACGCCGCCTTTTTCGCATGGCGCACATTGATCACATCATGGAACACCACACCACCGTAATCATGCACGGCATCAACCAGCTCGGCGACTGCCCCCAGAGAGGTAATGATCAGCGGCACTTGGTATTTGGCACACAGCGCCAGATCAGCCTGCAAACGCGGGTTGCTTTGATGCACGATGAGGTTGACGCCAAAGGGGGCGGCCTTGCGGCCCGTGCTGGCTTCAAATTCATCCAGCGCCGAGCGGATGGTCTGCAACCACTCCTCAAACCCTTCACTGCTGCGCTGATTGAGCGCCGGGAAGGTGCCAATCACACCCGCCTTGCAGGCTTCTATCACCAGTTCAGGGCCCGAGACCAGAAACATCGGGGCTGAAATCAGCGGCAGGGCCAGGTGTTGAAATGCGTCAGGCAGGGCCATCGGAAATCTCCTTAGTCGCTTGTTGATTTTGTCGTTCCGTGGACTGACGGGCAGTGCGTCCACGCTAGCAGATGCGCATGGGCAACCCTGTCCAGAAACGGGTTCACGAAGGTGCGAACCTGCGCCGGGTGGCCGGCGCACTGCAGATCGTGTTGATGACAAGCGTGGAGCGCCGCTGGCGGCCACGCCTGTCAGGTGTTCTGTTCGGCTTCGATAAAGCGGTGGGGGATAAAACGTCTAACGGCTTCGCCATTTTCCGACCAGCTGTAGCAGGTGTTGACCAGACCATTGCCGGATGACTTGCCATCACCGCCTTCCTGCAACTGCTGGCGTGCATGCCAGGTAGTCTGAAACGCCGTGGTCGCCATCGGTACCAGCAGTTCGCTGATATGGGTACAGCCCTGCACGCCCCCTACCCGCTCTTTCATGACCCGGCTCCAGCCCTTGCCGATACGGGTGCCCACCAACTGCTGATAGGAGTCACTGATATTGGGGCAGCCATCAAAAGGCGAGGAGGCAATCTCCACTTCGATGGCATGGATCAGCAGATCCAGATCCACCGTCATTCTTACCCGCATCAGGTGGAAGGGCTCACCGGCGGCAACGCGCCCGGCAGAACGGCCGGGGCTCGGGGTTTCATCGGTCTTGATGTCCTGCATCGAGCCTTCGATATCCCACAGACCGTCCTCACGCAAAAATCCCTGGCAACGAACATCACGGGTATGCATCAGTCGCCGCGGCGCGGCTTGCGACAACGCCATAAATTTTCTCCCAAAGCTGCTGCCCGCCCCTTCTGCTCAAGCAGCATGACCCCGGCTTCCAGAGGAAGACCTGTCGGGACTGACCGGGAGGTAAGGTGACGGGCGATCAATAATCAACTGGCGATACGTTGCTGATCAGAGTCACGCAATGCTCGCCGCAGGATCTTGCCCACGTTGGACTTGGGCAATTCATCCCGGAAGACTATCTGCTTAGGCACCTTATAGCGAGTGAGGCGCTCCAAACAGAATGTTCTCAGCACTTCCTCGTTCAGGGTCGGATTGCGTCGCACCACAAAGACCTTGATGGCTTCGCCACTCTTTTCATCCGGTATACCCACGGCCGCGCATTCGACCACATCGGGATGCTCCATCAATGCATCTTCAACTTCATTGGGGTACACGTTGAAACCGGACACGATGATCATGTCCTTGCGGCGATCAACGATGCGCAGGAAGCCGTCCTCCTGCCGCACCGCAATGTCGCCGGTGCGGATATAACCTTCCGCCGTCAGCACGTTGGCGGTTTCTTCCGGCCGCTGCCAGTAGCCCTTCATCACCTGAGGGCCACGCACACACAGCTCACCGGGCATCCCCGGCAGCACATCGCGGCCATCGTTGTCGAGCAGGCGGCAGTCAGTCCACTCTACCGGCAGACCAATGGTGCCCAGCTGATTGTTGTCGGGCGGATTGAAGCTGACGACCGGTGAGGTTTCAGTCAGGCCATAGCCTTCCAGAATCGGGCAGCCGGTGATGCTCTGCCAGCGCTCGGCCACCGCATGGGACAGCGCCATGCCACCGGAGGACGTCAGCACCAGCCGGGAAAAGTCCAGCTGGCGGAATTCGTCGTTGTCACACAGCGCGACAAACAGGGTGTTGAGACCGACGAAGCCCTGGATGTGCCACTTTTTCAGCTCTTTGACGAAACCGGCAATATCGCGCGGGTTGGTGATCAGCAGGCTGTGGTGCCCCGCCGAGCCGAGTGACATGCAGTGCATGGTAAAGGCGTAGATATGGTACAGCGGCAGCGGCGCGACAAAGGTCATGGAGCTGTCGGTCAGGACGCTGCGGAGGCGGGCCTTGACCTGGCTCATGTTGGCAATCAGGTTGTCATGGGTCAGCATCGCCCCCTTGGCCACGCCAGTAGTACCGCCGGTGTATTGCAGCATGACGGTGTCATGGCGATTGACTTTGACCTCACTCCACGCCTGACCTGCGCCTTTATTCAGTGCCTCACGCAGAGGCACCTCGTTAGGCAGGTGATAGGGAGGCTGCATTTTCTTGACGTACTTCACCGCCGCATTGAGCAGCGCCCGCTTGGGCCAGGGGTGCAGATCACCAATTTCGGTGGTGATGACATGACGAATGCGGGTACCCGCCAGAATCGGTTCGGCCTTGCTGGCCATGCAGCGATGAATCACCAGTGCCCTGGCACCGCTGTCGGCAAACTGGTGCTGCATCTCTGTCGAGGTATACAGCGGGTTGGTATTAACCACGATCAGCCCCGCCCGCATGGCACCCAGCAATACCACCGGATACTGCAGCAGGTTAGGCAGCTGGATAGCAATGCGATCACCGGGTTTGAGGTCGGTATGATGCTGAATGTAGGACGCGAAGTTACCCGCCAGCCGGTCCCATTCGGCATAGCTCAGGGCATGACCGAAGCAGGTATAGGCCGGGCGCTCGGCATACTTCTTACAGGCATGGTTCAGCACCTCGGGAATGGACTGATATCCCTCCGGATTCGGCCATTCAGCGGGCTGCACCGTCACTGCGGTCGCGGCAGCGTTCATCACATTGTCTCCAACTTATTCTTATAAGAGACGAGCTCGGCAAAGCCCTTCTTGGGCTTTACCGCCCGACGACTGTTTTGGCCTGAGGTGGCAGCTCAGGCCAGTCTAAGAACGTGCTCAGTCGAGGGGAAACAGGTTGTTGAGTTTGGTTGCCAGCATGATGTTACCGTCGGCACGAATGCGGCCGGTCATAAAGGCCTGCATGCCGTCCAGCTCACCGGTCATCACCTGCTGCAGGGTATCGCTATCCATGATCAGGGTAACGGTGGGATCATCATGCTCACCGTCCACCACCTGGCAGGTCTGGTTTTCGATCACGATATGGGTGGTATCACCATCGGTCAGCTCGAACTGGAACACAGCATCCAGACCGGCTGCGGCCTGGGCATTGAAACGGCTCTGCATGGACTGAAACAGGGCGGCGATAGCAGACATGGAGGTATCCTCGTGGTAACGGTCATTATTATTAGGAGTATCGGTCAGCGTAGCGGGCATACTGGTCATGGCTTCCACCGCCAGCATTTCCGGCGTGATGGCAACAGCTGCCGGGCTGGGTTCGACAACAATCTCCGCTACGGCTGCCGCGGGTTCCACCTTGAGCGCGGCCGTACGCGCCTGTCTGGTGGCATAGGCGCGCTGCTGAGAGGCCAGCAGGCGCTGCACCAGCCAACGGCCAACGGCATTGCCCATCAGCCCCTGCACCAGCGCCGGATTGGCCGCGGCCTTTTTCATCAATCGCTTCACTGCAATGCCCATCCGGCGTCCGCTGAGCCCCCACTGCGGCTGAGATCGCAGGCAGCAGGGGTTAGGTTGTGACATTAACTGCCGTCAGATCGTGAACGGCGCCTCAGAACTGGAACAGCTCTGAATCCAACGCCATGATCGGCGCCGCACCGGCCTGCATGCAGGCTACATGGGCACGGGTGCGGGGCAGGATGCGCTTGAAGTAGAACTCGGCAGTCGCCACTTTGGCCTGATAGAACCCGGCCTCATCGCTGCCTGCTGCCAGCGCTTCGTTGGCCACTTTGGCCATCCGCGCCCACAGATAACCCAGTACGACGTAACCTGAGTACATCAGATATTCAACTGACGCGGCACCGACCTCATCACGGTTTTTCATGGCGGCCATACCGATCTGCAGGGTCAGCTCGCCCCACTCCTTGTTCAGTTTAGCCAGCTCCTGCACGTACGGCTTGAGCTGTTCGTTGCCTTCTTCAGCCTGACAGAACTTGTGCACCATCTTGGTAAAGCGTTTCAGGGTTTCACCCTGTGTCATCAGCACCTTGCGGCCCAGCAGGTCGAGCGCCTGAATCTGGGTGGTGCCTTCGTACAGCATGGAAATACGGCTGTCGCGTACGTTCTGCTCCATGCCCCACTCGGCGATAAAGCCATGGCCACCGTAAATCTGCACACCATGGTTGGCAGCTTCATAGCCCACTTCGGTGAGGAAGGCTTTAGCGATGGGGGTCAGCAGTGCCAGCAGCTCATCCGCTTCTTTCTTTTCGGCATCGTCGGTGCTGAGTTTGACCTTGTCCACCAGCGTAGAGCAGAAGTAGATCAGTGCCCGGCCACCTTCGGAGAAGGCTTTCTGGATCAGCAGCATCTTGCGCACTTCTGGATGCACGATGATGGGATCCGCCGCTTTCTCTGGTGCAGCAGGACCATTCAGTGCCCGCATCTGCAGACGTTCTCTGGCGTAAGGCAGGGAGTTCTGGAACGCCCACTCGGCATGGGCCAGCCCCTGCAGGGCAGTACCCAGACGAGCGGTGTTCATAAAGGTGAACATGCAGTTCAGACCTTTGTTGGCCGGGCCGATCAGATAACCGGTGGCCGCATCAAAGTTCATCACGCAGGTAGCGTTACCGTGGATACCCATCTTGTGCTCGATGGAACCGCAGCTGACGGCATTGCGTTCACCGATACCGCCATCAGTGGTCGGCATGAACTTGGGTACGATAAACAGGGAAATGCCCTTGGTGCCAGCAGGGGCATCGGGCAGGCGGGCCAGCACAATGTGGACGATGTTGTCGGCCATGTCATGCTCACCGGCAGAGATGAAAATCTTGGTGCCACTGATCTTGTAGCTGCCATCCGCCTGAGGTTCAGCTTTGGTGCGCAGCAGACCGAGGTCGGTACCGCAGTGAGGTTCGGTCAGGCACATGGTGCCGGTCCACTCGCCGGACACCAGCTTGGTCAGATAGGTATGTTTCTGTTCATCCGTACCGTGGGCTTCCAGCGTATTCATGGCGCCGTGAGACAGGCCTGGGTACATGCTCCACGACCAGTTGGCAGTGCCGGTCATCTCATTGACGAACAGGCCAAGTGATTCAGGCAAGCCCTGACCACCGTGTTCGGGGGAGTGAGCCAGTGAAGGCCAGCCGCCTTCAACATATTGCTGGTAGGCTTCCTTGAACCCCGTGGGCGTGGTGACAGTACCGTTATCGAACGTACAGCCTTCACGGTCACCTACCTGATTGAGCGGTGCCAGCACGCGCTCGGAGAACTTGGCGCCCTCCTCCAGAATGGCAGTAATCATGTCAGGTGTGGCTTCTTCGCAGCCAGGCAACGCAGCGTAGTGCTTGTCGATACCCAGGACTTCGAAGAGGGTGAATTGCATATCACGTAATGGCGCTTTGTAACCAGGCATAGTAACCCTACCTCGATTGTTCTTGTTGTAAGTCGCTCTGCCACCCCGCCTCCTGCTGGAGACACTGCCGGGCTACCAATGGCGACTACCTCTGGCATGGGGTACAGAATCCTGCAATTGACACATCCTGCTCAATAACAAAACGAACCATATTCGCTAACAAAAAATATCAGCCGGTGCAGGCAGTGGCTCGTCAGCAGGCATGAAGCGGACTCTATGAGTTATGCCTGCGAAACAGCGCAAAGCAAGATGAGTACTGACATAAGCAGCGGACAGAATGTGCAAGTGATGAGTGTCTGGAGACAGGGTGACAAGCGCTGTCAGCGCCTGAGTCAGGCACTGACATGCTTTGCACTGAAAGAAGGGTTAGCGGAACTGCACAGAAAGCGAAGAGGATATCAACCTTCCAGCAGGGTCAGTGCCGCTTCGCCGTTGTCAGGTTGCAGCACCAGCACATCACTGTGGATGGCATCCAGAATACGCTCGGCCGTGTTACCCAGCAGCGCCCCGATAAATTGTGAGCGTGCGACGGTACCCAGCACCACGACCGCATAGCTGTCTTCCCCCGCAATCTTGGGAATCCAGTGCTCGGCCGGCCCCTCACCGATGTGCATGACGGCAGGCGCTGGAACCAGACTGGCGCTCTGGCCTATACAGGCCTGTCGCCACTGGCTCTCCAGCTGCTGCGCGGTTAGCTCATCCGGGTTGCCTCCCTGCAAGGGCGGCGGAAAAGCGGATACCAGATGCAGCTGGCCTTCGATACTGCGCGTTACCAGAGCCGCTAGTTGCAAAATGCCCTGATTGAGCAGGCGATGGCGCTCGCTCTGTGGCTGCCCTTCAATAGCCGCCAGCACCTTGCCGCCCTGCCAGCGAATATCACGCTTGACCAGCAGCACCGGACAGGGGCACTGGCGCAGCAGCTGCCAGTCAGCAGGAGCACGCCAGGACAGCTGCGAATGACGCGGATCACACTCCTTCACCACCAGTCCGGCCTGCAGACGACTCTGGGCACGCAGCACAGCATCAGCCAGATCAGGATCAGCATCGGCTTCAATGCAGATATCCTGACCGGCCGCACTGAAGGCCGCCAGCTCCGACTCAAGCCAGGCCTGTCGCTCCAGGCGCTGCGCCTCGGTACCGGCCACCAGCACTGCCAGCCGGCAATGCAGGCGCTCGGCGATCAAGCGGCCACGCTCCAGGGCAATGGTTTCCTGCTCGTGGGCGCGCAATACCACCAGTACAGTCTTACTTAACGACATGGCCCACCTCCCGCCCCGCATGGTCTGCTTTGCTCTGTTTGATTTCATCACCGTAGTGAACGCGCACTACACTGGCTTCGGCTTCCTCAGTACGTCGTGGCTCGACCGGGGGTTCCACGACTACCGGCCGCTTCAGCAGGCACACCAGCGCAGGCAGGAAGATCAGCGCACCGAGCATGTTCCACAGGAACATGAAGGTCAGCAGCACGCCCATGTCGGCCTGGAATTTAATCGGCGACCAGATCCAGATGCCCACGCCAATGGCCAGTGTCAGCCCGGTGAAAGCAACGGATTTACCTGTGCTTTTCAGAGTCAGCAGATAGGCCTTCGGCAATGCCATTCCCTGCACCAGATAGGTGTTCAGGCGTGAATAGATATAGATACCGTAATCCACCCCGATACCCACCCCAAGGGCGATGACCGGCAGTGTGGCGACCTTGACACCGATACCGAGTTTAGCCATCAGCGCCTGACAGAGTACCGAGGTCAGGCCCAGCGGCAGCAGTATGCACAGCACCGTGGTCAGCGAGCGGAAGGTGAGCAGGCAGAGCAGCCCGACCACCGCATAAACCCAGGCCAGCATGGCGTACTGAGCGGTGCCAATCACTTCATTGGTGGCGGCCTCAATGCCTGAGTTACCGGCCGCCAGCACAAACCTGAGCGTGTCGCTGTTGTTGTCGGCAGCAAAGCGTTTGACCGCATCGACAACCCCCCGCAGCGTGTCCGCCTTATGGTCATCAAGGAAGATGATGACCGGCACCAGCGAACACTCGGCATCCATCAGACCGGGGGGCACAAAGCTCAGACTGGAGTTGATCATGTACTGGTTGCGGGTCAGGGTGCGCCATTTCAGGCTGCCCTCGTTCATCCCGGCAATCGTCATCCTGGCCACATTGGCCAGCGATACGCTGGATTGCACACCGGCGACGTTGTCGATATAGCCCTGGAAGCGGTCGATCATGGCCAGATTGGCGTAGCTCGAACACTGTTCAGGTTTCGTTTCCGCCATCACCACAAACACATCACTGCTGGATGAGTAGTGTTCATTGATAAAGGCGTTGTCGAGGTTGTAGCGTGAGTCAGCGCGCAGCTCCGGCGCCCCCTTCTCCAGATCACCAATCTGCAGATCCTGCCCGGCATAAAAACCATAGGCGGTTGCCGCTATACCCAGTGTCACGGCCACGATCGCACCTCGAGGCTTGGCGAACCAAGTGAACGGTGCCCAGAAGCGGTCCTGATACTGTTCGCGGCGGCGCTGATGCTGCAGCGCCTTTTCACCCACACCGGTGTAGGACATCAGCACGGGCAACAGCAGCAGATTGGTGAGAATGATCACCGCCACGCCGATACTGGCTGCCACCGCCAGCTCCTTGATGACCTGAATATCGATCACTATCAGCGTCACAAAGCCGATGCCGTCGCTGAGCAGCGCTACCATGCCGGGAATAAACAGACTGCGGAAGGCACGCCGTGCGGCGGTTAGTTTGTCAGCACCGTTGATGCTTTCATGGGTCAGCCCATTGACGATCTGCACGCCATGACTGACGCCGATGGCAAATACCAGAAACGGCACCAGCATCGAATAGGGGTCCAGCCCGAGACCCAGCTGATTGAGCAACCCCAGCTGCCACACCACCGCCACCAGTGACGTCAGCAGCGGCACCAGGGTGCAGGACAGAGAGCGGGAATAGATAAACAGCAGCACCAGCGTGATGCCAATGGCCACCAGGAAGAACAAGGCCACCTGACTGGCGCCATCGATCAGATCACCCACCGCCTTGGCAAAACCGGTGATATGGATCGCCACATGCTCGTTCTGGTACTTGTCTCGTACCAGTTTCTCCAGCGCGGCGGAGAACGCCTGAAAGTCAAGTCGCTTGCCGGTATCCGGATTGATGTCCAGCAGTGGCACCTGAATGATGCTGGATTTGAAATCGTTCGCCACCAGCACACCGACCTGCCCGGAGCGCAGGATATTCTGCCGCACCTGTTCCAGACTGGCCGCGGAGCCATCGTAGTTTGCCGGGATAACCGGGCCGCCGGCAAAGCCGTCTTCGGTCACTTCGGTCCAGCGCACGTTGGGTGTCCAGATTGACTTCATGCCGGAGCGATCAACACCGGGCAGAAAGAACAGCTCATCGGATATCTTGTGCAGCACATCCTGATAGTCCTTGCTGAAGATATCGCCGTCTCTGGCTTCCACTGCAACACGAATGGAGTTACCCAGCCCTGACAGCGACTCACGGTGTTTGAGGTAATTGATGACGTAAGGATGATCGCTGGGAATCATCTTGAGAAAGCTGGCATCAGTGCGGATATGAGCCGCCTGCCAGCCCAGCCACAAGGTGGCCAGTGCAAACAGCAACAGCACCCCCAGCCGACGGAAAAACAGCACCCGCTCCAGCACACTTTCCAGTGCCGCGACAGGGCGGAGCAGCAGATTGAAAATCTTCATCACAGCAGGCTCCTCAGGGCTGGGTACGGGCAATGCGGGTCAGGCCACCTTCACCACCCACCACCCAGTAACCGGGGACGGCAGCGATGGCGCTGTGAGCACGACGACCAGGCAAAGTGGTCGTGGCCAGGGGTTGTCCAGGCTGGCCGCTGATCAGCAAGCCGCTGTTACCGACAATCGCCAGCTGGCCATCACTGAACAGCCCGGCATTGGTGGTCAGCTCCGTATCCAGTTTGACCGGCTGCCAGGAATCTCCCTGATCCTCGCTGACAAAAACATGCCCGCGCAAGCCAAGCAGATAGGCATCAGCCCCCGCAGAGAGCAAACCAAAGTAGGAACCTTCATAGGGGCTGTCGAGACGCTGCCAGCTGCTACCCTGATCATCCGAACTCATCAGCAGGCCGGCCTCACCGGCCAGCAGCAGCCGTCCGGAATCCAGACGCACCAGGGCGTTGTAGTGATTGTGATCGGGGTTATCCATCTGCGACTGCCAGGAGTGCCAGCGCTTGCCACCATCTTCAGTCCGCGCAATCTGTCCATAGGCGCCTACCACCATGCCTATTTCAGGGGTCACAAACAGCACGTCCAGCAACGGATTACCGGGACCATCACTGACGGCGGCCCTGGCATCATCCAACGCGGCTTCTGCATCTTCCAGCGCGGTCTGCAGGTCAGCGGCATCATTACCGGCATCTGCGGCCGTTTGCTCAGTCTGCGGATTGTCCCCGGTACTGACCATTGCGCTCACCTGATTACTCTGGCTGGCCGCCAGCTCTGTCTGCAGCCTGGCCACCTGTTGCTGCCAGTCTTCCACCGCCAGCTGATTCAGCTGATTGCCGTCCAGCACCTTGCGCCAGCTGGCACCCGCATCGTCGCTCTGCAGCACCACGCCATCATGACCCACAGCCCAGCCAAGCTTGTCAGTGCTGAAGGTGACCGCGGTCAGCATCACACTGACGGGCACCCGAGCCTGCTGCCAGTGCAGTCCCTGATCATCAGAAAAGAGGATATTGCCCCGCTCGCCCACGCTTATCAGTCGTGAACCGGCCCTGGCCATATCAACCTGCAGTGAATGCTCAGCGTGGCTGGCGGGTAAGGCCGGCATAGTGAGCAGATCATTGCCGGCCTGCGCCGCTGCGGTCAGGCTCAACCCCAGGGCCAGCAGCACGCACTGTCCGGCACGCCACCCCGGTTTCCCGGTTCGTTTCGGCTTCATAGCACCCTCGTTGTTATGCTTATTATCAGGAGTAAAAAAGTGAAGCTGCCCTGTGCCAGTCAACACAGAACAGCTATCAAAACGTGTTCTAAAGCACCAGCACGCCCCTCAGGCACCACTGGATGACGATTCAGTCAGGCTGATGAGCAGATCATCAGACGTGACGTTCGAACAAGGCAGCAATCCCCTGCCCGCCGCCGATACACAGTGACACCACCGCGTAACGCCCCTGGGTTCGCTGCAACTCATACAGTGCTTTGACGGTAATCACCGCACCGGTCGCGCCGATGGGATGGCCGAGGGAGATACCACTGCCGTTGGGGTTAAGTTTTTCCTGAGGTAACTGCAGATCACGAGCCACGGCCAACGCCTGAGCGGCAAAGGCCTCATTGATTTCCCATAGGTCGATATCTGCCACAGTCAGACCAGTTTGCGCCAGCAACTGGCGTATAGCCGGTACCGGGCCGATGCCCATGTACTTAGGTTCCACCGCCGCCACACTGTAGCCACGCAGTGTAGCCATAGGCTGAAGCCCCTGTGCCGCAGCAGCCTCGGCACTCATCAGTACCACTGCAGCGGCGGCATCATTCAGACCGGACGCATTGCCTGCCGTCACACTGCCATCCTTACGGAACACAGGGCGTAGTTTCTCCATGTCCGCAGGTTCGGCATTGAGGCGAACATGCTCATCAGTGCAGTACTGCACATCACCTTTACGAGATTTCAGGGTAACCGGCAGAATCTGCTCGGCAAAATAGCCCAGTTCGATCGCCTGCTGGGCACGACGATGACTTTCCACTGCCAGCGCATCCTGATCTTCCCGCGAGATCTGCCATTTCTCGGCAATATTTTCCGCAGTGATCCCCATGTGCACCTGCTCCATCGGGCAGGTCAGGGCACCGACCATGGAGTCGATCATGGCGCCATCACCCATTCGCTGGCCCCAGCGTGCTGCAGGCAACCAGTAGTTGGTACGGCTCATGGACTCCGCACCACCGGCCACCGCTACGTCGCAGTGGCCAAGTTCAATCTGCTGGGCGGCTGTCACTATCGCCTGCAGGCCACTGCCACAAAGGCGGTTGACCGTCAGTGCTGGTGTCTGATCAGGTAACCCCCCCTGCAGTGCAGCCACTCTGGCCATGTACATGTCTTTCGGTTCAGTGGGCACAACCGTTCCCATCACACAATGACCAACACTTTCCGCCGCAATACCGGCACGCTTTACCGCTTCAGCAACGACCATGGCTCCAAGCTGCGATGGCGGAATGTCTTTCAATGCACCACCAAAGGTACCTATCGCCGTTCTGACGCCACTTACCACTACAACGTCTTTTATTGTTTTCATTGCTGTGTTTGCCCTATCTGGAAAGAAGTAATGAACCTGATTGACGTCCAGTCATCATCATTAAAGGTGATGTCTGAGCTTGATGCGTGAGTGCCTGAGAGCACTTTGGCACGTGAGGAGGTTCCATTTTAGTGTCGGACAGCATCCCCGAAAGCGACAACCTGCCTCAATAACAATTGACGCCAAGATGGATAACAAAATTCGTCAATAGCTGAACGAGCTGGCAACTGTTCAGTTAGCCAAAGAGGACGAAACCGGCTGAACCAGCCGAAATACGGGGAATATGCAGGAAGTGTGGCGAGATGATAGAAGAGGAACAACAGACATCCCACCAATGGCAGGATGTCTGTGATTAACTGACGATTATTTCCAGCCTGGAATCGCAGTACCTTTGAACAGCTCTTCAGCACGGGCAGCAACGGCCTCGGACTGATAGGCTTCGATCAGCTTTTGCAGACGTGGATCGTTCTGATTGTCTTCACGGGCAGCGAAAACATTCACGTAAGGAGAGTCTTTATCTTCTACCAGCACGCCATCACGGGTCGGCAGCAAGCCAGCAGGAACAGCATAGGTGTTGTTGATAAAGGCCAGATCGACGTCATCCAGCGCACGTGGCAGCTGTGCCGCATCCAGCTCAACAAACTTGAACTTTTTGGGGTTCTCGGCAATGTTCAGCGGTGTAGCTTCCAGATTTTTGTTGTCTTCGAGTTTGATCAGCCCCTGCTTGTCGAGCAGGATCAGCACACGACCTTCGTTACTTGGATCATTAGGGATGGCGATCTGAGCACCTTCAGGCAATTCGCTGATGTTTTTGATCTTCTTGGAATAGGCAGCAATCGGGTAAACAAAGGTGTTAGCTACTGCCACCAGTTTGAAGCCGCGATCACGTACCATGGCATCCAGATAAGGACGGTGCTGGAACGCGTTGGCATCAATGGAACCATCCGCCAGGGCTACGTTAGGAGCCACGTAGTCAGAAAATTCGATCAGTTTGACATCCACATCAAAACGCTTCTTAGCTTCGGCCGCAGCCGTCTCCATGACCTGCGACTCCGGGCCAGCCATCACACCCACTTTCAATGGCTCAGCAGCCTGGGCCTGGCCCCAGACCAGCAGGGAAACCGCAGCAGCGGCAACAGTTTTGATAAAGGTACGACGATTAGACATGTGACAACTCCAGTTGACTGTCGGACAGGCCTTCAATACGGCATGTCACTTTGTATTTTTCAAAACACTAACACTTCAGTGCACAGTACTTGCTTCAGTGGCGAGTGTGGTCGTAGCGACGCACCAGCCAGTCACCCAGCGACTGCACCAGCTGTACCAGCACGATCAGGATCACCACCGTGGAGATCATCATGCTTGAATCAAAACGCTGGTATCCGTAGCGGATACCCAGATCCCCCAGCCCACCGCCGCCGATGGCACCGGCCATGGCCGAATAACCAATCAGGGTAATCAGCATCAGGGTCAGGCCATGAATCAGGCCGGGCATGGCCTCAGCCAGCAGTACCTTGCGCACAATTTGCCAGGGAGTCGCCCCCATGGCCTGAGCGGCCTCGATCAATCCGCCAGGCACTTCGTTCAACGCTCCTTCGGTAATGCGGGCAACAAAGGGGATGGCACCCAGCGTCAGGGGGACAATCGCTGCTGTCGTGCCGATAGAGGTACCGACGATCCAGCGTGTAAAGGGAATAATCGCAACCAGCAGGATAATGAAGGGCACAGAGCGCGTGGCATTGATGACGATGCCCAACAGGCGGTGCAACCAGTGATTCTGCAGCATCCGTCCGGGCTTGGTGGTATAGAGCAGAATACCCAGCGGAATACCCAGTAAAGCACCGAGACCACCCGACACCGCGACCATGTACAGGGTTTCCCACAGACTGCTGGTCAGCAGATCCAACTTAGCGGCTGACATAACCCAGCACCTCCACCTGTAACTCTTGTTGCTGCAACCACGCCAACGCCGTCTCCGCCGCAGGCTGATCCTGCGCTTCTACCTGCGCCACCATAAAGCCCAGTGGCTGGTGCTGAATCAGTTCGATCTGTGAAGAGAGGATATTGACGTCAACACCAAACTCGCGACTCAAATGAGACAGCACCGGTGCGTCAACCTGCCCACCCACATAGGTGATGCGCACCAGCGGATCAAGCCCTGCAGCAGGTGCACTCTGCAACCGGCTCAGAATGGTCTCTGGCAGTGGTCGCTCAAGAGCAGCCTGCACAAAGCGTTTGGCAGTAGCTGATTGGGGTCGGGCAAAGAAAGCCTGCACCGGTCCACGTTCGACGACTGCACCATCTTCCATCAGTGCAACTTCATCACAGAGGGTCTTGATCACATCCATCTCGTGAGTGATCAACAGGATAGTCAATCCCAGCTTTTCGTTGATATCTCGCAGCAAAGCCAGGATTGAGCGCGTAGTTTCAGGATCCAGTGCAGAGGTAGCTTCATCACACAACAAGACTTTGGGCTCACTGGCCAAAGCGCGAGCGATAGCGACACGCTGCTTTTGTCCGCCAGATAACTGGGCAGGGTAATGATTGGCTCGCGCCTCAAGACCGGTCAGAGCCAGCAGAGGCTGGACACGGGCAACAATGTCACTGCGACTCAAGCCTGCCAGCTCCAATGGCAGCGCCACATTGTCAAAGACGCTACGAGTGGACAGCAGGTTAAAGTGCTGAAAGATCATACCAATCTGCCGCCGCGCCTGACGCAGCTCAGCGTCGGTTAAGGTCAGCAGGTCTCGCCCATTGACCCAAACCTCACCGGCATCGGGACGTTCCAACAAATTAACACAGCGGATCAGAGTTGATTTGCCGGCGCCGCTGGCCCCAATCACCCCGTATATACGCCCTTCAGCCACATCGAGGCTGACATCACAGACCGCGTGAACCGGCGCACCATGACCATGGTAAGTTTTAACTAGATGCTTTAGAGAGATCATCGCATATCCAAATATGACTTGCGGATAGCGATGGTTGGCAGGCAACCATCCTGAGCTAGCAGAACGGATCAAAGGCGGGAATAACGGCCCAAACCCTTCTTTTAGCGTATTTTTTAGCAAAGCTGTCGAAAGCCTTACTAACGCGCCCGCAAGCCGAAGTACAAATCAGCGCGTAAAGTAATAGGCGGGTAGTCTATATTCCACCTGTTTGATGTCAATAATATTCACCGAGAGCGCTAAACTGCTTTGCTCTAACTTAGAGCCATTAGCTATATGACCTGTTAGCCGCCGCCAGACCAAAAAACCGGACTAGTAGCAACAGTGAGATGAGATGACGACAGCGCTTAACGTGATAAAAAAATAAGGCAGGTAAGCTACCTGCCTGAAAGATGGGTTGAGATTGAGAGCAAAGTGGCACATTCGCTGACAACCGAATGTGCAAGAGGGAGTATGGCACAGGCTAGTAAAATCAGGCATTTCCGCTCAGCTCAGACTGTTTCACACTGTTACCCCACCTCAAAGATGCACGAGTTCAAAATGTCAATTCTTTCATCATCTGCCCATGCCTGTATAATGGCGCGCCTACCCTAGAGTCTCCTCCTGCGGATAACTGCTTTCACCTCTCCTATAATGGATAGTGACAGTTCGTCCAGGGTCTTTGCGCGCCCGGTTTCGGCCACAGGAGCAGACTCATGACAAATTCACCGCACCACTGAAAGGTTGTCCACGTGATAATCTTCAAGATTACCAATACCAAGACACAACAGACCTACATTGGCTCTACCAAAGGGGACATCTATTCCCGTTGGCAGGAGTATGTGAAAGCCGCTGAAGCAGGGATGGATTTTCCTCTGTATGAGGACATTCGTGCGCACGGAGAGGTCAGCTTCGAAGTCGAGGAAATCGACTTTGCTGAGACCCGTGAGGAGCAACAGGAACTTGAGCTGTATTACACCATTGAGTCTCGTGCACGCTCGCTGAAAGGCTATAAATTCTCTACTGCCAAAGTGGTCATTCCTGCTGCTCAGCTGGAACTGCAGGAAGAAATTCTGGCAGCCCGCGCCAGCATGCAGAACCGCACAGCACCCATTGCTTCGTCCGTCGTCAGCGATTCAGATGCTGAAGATAGTTGCACCCCACTCACGGAGGTGGTTGCACCTTCTTCACACGCTATAACTGAAGCCACGGATGAGATAGTGCATGACGATGCGGCTCTTGCTGAGGCTCAGAGCGCTGAACATCAGCAGCTGACTGATTCTTTAGCCGATCTGCTGGCACAAACCGCAGCACAACTGCCCGACCAGGCCAGAGCATCAGCAGTGCTGAATATCGCACAGCAACTGTTGGCTATTGCCGACGAGCAGAACGATCCTTCACCATCGACCGAGCCGGAAATGGCCGCAGAGGATAAGGCACAGGTACTGCGCAATTCGAATCTGGCAGCGACCATTGCAGCATTACGAGTTCAGCAGTCCAGTCCCAAACGCGGTGGCAAGAAGGCAGCCGCCACTGCTACGGTAAGCCGCGCCAAACAGGACGCCATTATCGACCGGAGTAATCTCAATGACGGACTGGACAGCTCTGTTCTAACCACCTTGAAAAAAGCGGCTCCTGCCGCCGCAGCGCCCCCTTCCTCTCCTACGACAGGGAACACTCTACCTACAGGCCGAGCACGCTCTTCAGTCAAAGAAAAGCGTATAAGGGAAGCTTTAGCCAAAGAGCGTGAAGCTCGCGAGAGTGAACGACTGGCTAGAATAGAAGCCGAGAAATCAGAGATGGATGCCATCTTGGCTAATATCGCTGCAAGAGAAAAAGATAGCCGCCTTACCTTACGAAAGCGCCGCAACGGCCGCTAAACACGAACAAACGAGGCAAGGATGCCTCATTCCATCCAAGCTCCAAGCTCCAAGCTCCAAGCTCCAAAATACTTCTATTTCCGAGCAAAACACTCGCCACGTTCGCGAACAACCATTTTTTCATCTCTTAACGCTAACCAACAAAAAAGGCTCCCGAAGGAGCCTTTTCTTTAAGAGCAGCGAGTATTACTCGATGATCTTAGCTACAACACCAGCACCTACGGTACGGCCGCCTTCACGGATCGCGAAGCGCAGACCTTCGTCCATAGCGATTGGGTTGATCAGAGTTACGCTCAGGGCAACGTTGTCGCCTGGCATAACCATTTCAACGCCTTCTGGCAGTTCGCAAGAACCAGTCACGTCAGTAGTACGGAAGTAGAACTGAGGACGGTAGCCTTTGAAGAATGGAGTGTGACGACCACCTTCTTCTTTGCTCAGAACGTAAACCTCTGATTCGAACTTGGTGTGAGGCTTGATCGCGCCTGGCTTGGCCAGAACCTGACCACGCTCTACGTCGTCACGCTTGGTACCACGCAGCAGAGCACCGATGTTCTCGCCTGCACGACCTTCGTCCAGCAGCTTACGGAACATTTCAACACCAGTAACGGTGGTTTTGGTGGTAGCGTGGATACCTACGATCTCAACTTCTTCGCCAACGCGAACGATACCGCTCTCTACACGACCAGTTACTACAGTACCACGGCCAGAGATAGAGAATACGTCTTCGATAGGCATCAGGAAGGGCTTGTCGATAGCACGCTCAGGCTCAGGGATGTAAGAATCCAGAGTCTCAACCAGCTTACGAACAGCGGTAACGCCCATTTCATTGTCGTCTTGGCCGTTCAGAGCCATCAGAGCAGAACCGATAACGATAGGAGTGTCGTCACCTGGGAAGTCGTAAGTGCTCAGCAGATCACGCACTTCCATCTCAACCAGTTCCAGCAGCTCAGCATCGTCAACCATGTCAGCTTTGTTCAGGAACACAACAATGTAAGGAACACCTACCTGACGAGACAGCAGGATGTGCTCACGAGTCTGAGGCATGGGGCCGTCAGCAGCGGAGCAAACCAGGATAGCGCCGTCCATCTGAGCAGCACCAGTGATCATGTTCTTAACGTAGTCAGCGTGTCCTGGGCAGTCAACGTGAGCGTAGTGACGCACAGTTGACTGATACTCTACGTGAGCGGTAGAAATGGTGATACCACGAGCACGCTCTTCAGGTGCAGCGTCGATCTGATCAAACGCTTTAACAGATCCACCCCAAGTTTCAGCACACACTTTAGTCAGTGCAGCGGTCAGAGTAGTTTTACCATGGTCAACGTGGCCGATGGTACCTACGTTAACGTGGGGTTTACTCCGTTCAAATTTTTCTTTAGCCATTCTTACACCTACTTACGTAACGAGGTCATTAAGACTGTTTGATAACTGCTTCAGCGATATTGTTGGGTGCTTCAGCATAGCGCGCGAATTCCATGGAATAAGTCGCACGACCCTGAGTAGCCGAGCGCAGGTCGGTTGCGTAACCGAACATTTCGCCCAATGGTACTTCAGCACGGATGACTTTGCCAGAAACGGTGTCGTCCATACCTTGGATCAGACCACGACGACGGTTCAGGTCACCCATTACGTCGCCCATGTAGTCTTCAGGCGTTACAACTTCTACCTGCATCATAGGTTCGAGCAGGCAAGGATCAGCCTTCTTCGCATACTCTTTCAGAGCCTGAGAAGCAGCGATCTTGAACGCCATTTCGTTAGAGTCAACCTCGTGGAAAGAACCGTCATACAGACGAGCCTTGAGACCGATCAGAGGATAGCCGGCGATAACACCGTTCTTCATCTGCTCCTCAACACCCTTCTGAATGGCAGGGATATATTCCTTAGGAATAGAACCACCCACGATTTCGTTGATGAATTCCAGACCTTCTTCATCAGAAGGCATGAACTCGATAACAACGTGACCATACTGACCGCGACCACCGGACTGACGCACAAACTTGTGGTTTGCGTTGACCGCTGAGCGGATTTTCTCACGGTAAGCTACCTGAGGCTTACCGATGTTCGCTTCAACCTTGAACTCGCGACGCATACGGTCAACGATAATGTCCAGGTGAAGCTCACCCATACCGGAGATGATAGTCTGACCAGACTCTTCGTCGGTTTCCACACGGAATGACGGATCTTCCTGAGCCAGCTTGCCAAGGGCAACACCCATCTTCTCCTGGTCAGCCTTGGACTTGGGCTCCACGGCTACGGAAATTACAGGCTCGGGGAACTCCATACGCTCAAGAACGATGACGTTATTGAGGTCGCAAAGAGTATCACCGGTGGTTACATCTTTCATACCGATCAGGGCAGCGATGTCACCAGCCAGAACTTCTTTGATTTCTTCACGGGTGTTAGCGTGCATCTGAACCATACGGCCGATGCGCTCTTTCTTCAGCTTGACCGAGTTGATTACCTGATCACCAGAATTGATGTGACCTGAGTAAACACGGACGAACGTCAGAGTACCAACGAAGGGGTCAGTCGCGATTTTGAACGCCAGTGCAGAGAAAGGAGCATTGTCGTCAGCGTCACGAGTAGCCTTGGTCTCGCCGTCTTCCAGAGTTCCTTCCACAGGAGGAATATCGACAGGAGAGGGCAGATACTCGACTACGCAATCCAGCATTGCCTGAACACCTTTGTTCTTGAATGCAGAACCACAGATGGTCAGAACAATCTCGTTGTTCAAAGTACGAGCGCGCAGACCGGCCTTGATTTCCTCAATGGTCAGTTCGCCTTCTTCCAGGTACTTGTTCATCAACTCTTCGGTGGCTTCAGCAGCAGCTTCAACCATCTGCTCACGCAGCTCTTCAGCTTTGTCTTGCAGCTCAGCAGGAATATCTTCCAGCTCGTAGGTCATGCCCTGATCGGCTTCATTCCACATGATAGCTTTCATGCGAAGCAGATCGACGACACCTTTGAAGCTGTCTTCAGCACCGATTGGGATCTGGATAGGTACTGGAGTAGTACCCAAACGAGCTTTCATCTGCGCAACAACGTTGTAGAAGTTTGCACCAGCACGGTCCATCTTGTTGACGAACACCATACGAGGAACTTCGTACTTGTTAGCCTGACGCCATACAGTTTCAGTCTGAGGCTGAACACCAGAAGATGCACACAGTACAACTACAGCACCATCCAATACACGCAGAGAACGTTCTACTTCGATAGTGAAGTCAACGTGTCCGGGGGTATCAATGATGTTGATACGGTGTTCATCGAACTGCTGGTTCATGCCCTTCCAGAAACAGGTGGTAGCAGCAGAAGTGATGGTAATACCACGCTCCTGCTCCTGCTCCATCCAGTCCATGGTCGCAGCGCCATCATGTACCTCACCGATCTTGTGAGAAACACCTGTATAGAACAGAACGCGTTCGGTAGTCGTGGTTTTACCCGCGTCCACGTGGGCGCAGATACCGATGTTACGGTAACGCTTAATGGGGGTTTTACGTGCCACGGCTCAGTCCTCTGCTGATTAGAAGCGGTAGTGAGAGAAGGCTTTGTTGGCTTCTGCCATACGGTGCACGTCTTCACGCTTCTTAACCGCTGCACCTTTACCATCGGCAGCATCTAAGATTTCGTTGGCAAGACGCATGGCCATAGACTTGTCGCTGCGGTTACGGGCAGCATCTACCAACCAACGCATGGCCAGGGCCGCACGACGGTTAGGACGCACTTCAACCGGAACCTGATAGGTAGCACCGCCTACACGGCGTGATTTAACCTCAACCAGAGGCTGGATCGATTCAAGGGCTTTGGTGAAGGTTTCCAAAGCATCGTTACCGGTACGCTCACCGATACGATTCAGAGCGCCGTAAACAATACGCTCTGCTACAGATTTCTTACCACTGATCATCAAGTGGTTGATAAATTTGGCCAATGTCAGGCTTCCGAACTTGGGATCCGGCAGCGCTTCACGTTTAGCCGCTACGCGTCTTCTTGGCATGATAAGTCCTTCTTCAGGGGAGCTCAGGACCAACTTTTGGCCTGACCTTACTCTTATCCAGTAATCACCCTTTGCGACAAGGCAAAGGAATATAAAGATGTTCTGTTACAGTCCCGTGGCAGAGATTGCCACCATCGTGCTAAGCAATTAAGACTTAGGACGCTTGGTACCGTATTTGGAACGACCCTGTTTACGGTTGTTAACACCAGAGGTATCCAGTGCACCGCGAACAGTGTGGTAACGCACACCTGGCAAGTCTTTTACACGACCGCCACGGATCAGTACTACCGAGTGCTCCTGCAAGTTGTGGCCTTCACCACCGATGTAGGAAGTCACTTCAAAGCCGTTGGTCAAACGAACACGGCACACCTTACGCAGAGCCGAGTTAGGCTTCTTCGGGGTGGTGGTATAAACGCGGGTACATACACCACGGCGTTGCGGGCAGCCCTGCAAAGCAGGAACGTCGCTTTTGTCCACAACGCGCTTACGGGGTTTACGCACCAGTTGGTTAATAGTTGCCATTCAGCAAACTCCAAGTTTGGCGTCATTCATCTGTAATTTATGTTACAGACACTCAATAAAATGACAGGCAAAAGCCTGTCATCGAGGGGGCGAAATTTTAATCACCCTTAGTCAAAAGGTCAAGATACGCACAATAAAGGGCGCACCCTGACCTTCAACTTTTTCTGGCTCAGGACTCAAGCTGGTGCTGTTTCAGCGCTTCGCTCAGAGCCTGACTAATTTCTTCTGCGGTTGGGCCCTGGCTGGCCGCTGGAGCCATCTGAGCTTTAGCACGCTTACGCTTGCGCTCATTGTGATAGGCCAGACCAGTACCGGCAGGAATCAAACGACCTACTACCACGTTTTCCTTCAGACCACGCAGATGATCACTCTTACCGGTGACAGCTGCTTCGGTCAGTACTCGTGTAGTCTCCTGGAAGGAGGCTGCAGAGATGAACGATTCGGTAGCCAGGGACGCCTTGGTGATACCCAGCAGTACACGCTCGTACTTGGCAGGGAATCGCCCTTCAGTGGCGGCCTTTTCATTGGCTTCCAGCATCTGGGTGTACTCGACCTGATCACCTTTGATCAGATTGGTATCACCTGCATCAGTGATATCTACCTTACGCAGCATCTGACGGACGATAACTTCGATGTGCTTGTCGTTGATCACAACGCCTTGCAGTCGGTAAACGTCCTGAATTTCATTGACGATGTATTTCGCCAGCTCACCAACACCCAGAATACGCAGGATGTCGTGAGGATTGGACGGACCATCAGCGATGACCTCACCGCGCTCAACGTGCTCACCTTCGAATACGTTCAGTTGACGCCATTTTGGAATCAACAACTCGAAAGGCTCACTTTCAGCCGGAGTAATCACCAAGCGCTTCTTACCTTTGGTTTCTTTACCGAAGGTCACCACGCCAGATACTTCCGCCAGAATGGCAGGCTCTTTGGGTCGACGTGCTTCAAACAGGTCAGCAACACGCGGCAGACCACCGGTGATGTCCTTGTTACCGGACGACTCCTGAGGAATACGCGCGACAACCTCACCCGCTTTGATGGTGGAACCATTGTTGATGTTCAACACCGCCTTGGCCGGCAGCAAGTATTGCGCTGGCGCTCCGGAAGACAGCGTCAGCTCGTTACCACCTGCATCCACCAGTCGAATCATAGGACGAATGTCCTTACCTGCTGCTGGACGGTCTTTAGGTTCCAACACTTCGACACTGGAAAGACCGGTCAGTTCGTCGGTCTGACGCTTGACAGTAATACCATCGTCCAGACCCACGAACTCGATCTGACCAGCGACCTCGGCAATGATCGGGTGAGTGTGCGGGTCCCAGTTGGCAACCACATCACCTGGCTCAACACGCTGACCATCAGCCACTTTTACCAGTGCACCATAAGGAAGTTTATAGCGTTCACGCTCACGGCCATGCTCATCCGTAACACCCAACTCGGAAGAACGAGAAACAACAACCAATACGCCGTCGTCACGTTTTACCGACTTCATGTTGTGCAGGCGGATCTCACCACCATTCTTGACCTGGATGTTGTCGACTGCTGCCGCTCGCGATGCCGCACCACCGATGTGGAACGTACGCATGGTCAGCTGAGTACCGGGCTCACCGATGGACTGAGCCGCGATGACACCGACAGACTCACCGGCATTCACCAGATGACCGCGGCCAAGGTCACGACCATAGCACTTAGCACAGATACCATAGCGGGTATCGCAACTGATAGGTGTACGAACGATGATCTCGTCGACAGAAGACAGGTTCTCGTCTTTCTCCAGACGCTCAACCCAAGCCTCATCGATCAGCGTACCACGACTGATCAGCACATCCTGACTGGCAGGATCCAGTACGTCATGAGCAACCACTCGACCCAGCACGCGTGCACCCAGAGGCACAACAATATCACCACCCTCGATAACCGGGGTCATGATCAGGCCTTCTTCTGTTCCGCAGTCGTCTTCGACTACGACCAGATCCTGTGCCACGTCTACCAGACGACGAGTCAGGTAACCGGAGTTGGCTGTTTTCAACGCGGTATCGGCCAGACCTTTACGAGCACCGTGAGTAGAGATGAAGTACTGCAGTACACTCAAGCCTTCACGGAAGTTCGCGGTAATAGGTGTCTCGATGATGGAGCCATCAGGTTTGGCCATCAGACCACGCATACCACCCAGCTGACGCATCTGTGCTGCAGAACCACGTGCACCGGAGTCGGCCATCATGTATACGGAGTTAAAGGACTCCTGATCTACTTCGTTACCGTCGCGATCAAGCACTTTCTCACGACCGAGAGTAGCCATCATCGCTTTGGCAATTTCATCGTTAGCCTTCGACCACAAGTCGATAACCTTGTTGTACTTCTCACCAGCCGTTACCAGACCATCGCGGAACTGCTGTTCGATTTCCTTGACCTCACCCTCAGCACGATCAATGATCGCGACCTTGGCATCAGGAATAACGAAATCGTTAACACCGACCGAAGAACCTGAGCGTGCAGCAAAGCTGAAGCCCATATACATCAGCTGGTCAGCAAAGATAACGGTATCTTTCAGACCAACACGACGATATGACTCGTTCAGCAGGCGAGAGATCGATTTCTTCTTCATCGCCTGGTTAATCAGATCAAATGGCAAGCCCTTGGGCACGATATCGAACAGCAGCGCACGGCCAACAGTGGTATCAGCGATACGTGTACGCTCTTCCACACCTCCGTGAATATCACGAATGACTTCGTGGATACGGACTTTGATCTTGGCCTGGAGATGTACGGCGCGCGCTCCATCTTCAGCAAACGTGTTGTAAGCCTTGTGCACTTCTTTAAGGTCAGCAAAGATGCGACCTTCGCCACGGGCGTTTACACGCTCACGAGTCATGTAATACAGACCCAATACCACGTCCTGAGAAGGAACGATGATAGGCTCACCGTTGGCAGGCGACAGCACGTTATTGGTTGACATCATCAACGCACGCGCTTCCAGCTGGGCTTCCAGTGTCAGCGGTACGTGAACGGCCATCTGGTCACCGTCGAAGTCAGCGTTATAGGCCGCACAGACCAGAGGGTGCAACTGAATAGCCTTGCCTTCGATAAGAACTGGCTCAAATGCCTGGATACCCAAACGGTGCAACGTAGGTGCACGGTTAAGCAGTACAGGATGTTCGCGGATGACTTCCTCAAGGATATCCCAGACGAAGCCTTCTTCGCGCTCTACCATTTTCTTGGCAGCTTTGATGGTTGTTGCCAGCCCACGAGCTTCCAGCTTCTGGAAGATAAAAGGCTTGAACAGCTCCAGTGCCATTTTCTTCGGCAGACCGCACTGATGCAGACGCAGGGTCGGGCCCACAGTGATAACAGAACGACCGGAATAATCGACACGCTTACCCAGCAGGTTCTGACGGAAACGACCCTGTTTACCCTTGATCATGTCAGCCAGAGATTTCAGCGGACGCTTGTTCGAACCCGTAATGGCACGACCACGGCGACCATTATCCAGCAGCGCATCAACTGACTCCTGCAGCATACGCTTCTCGTTACGCACGATAATATCGGGCGCAGCCAGCTCAAGCAGACGCTTCAGACGGTTGTTTCGGTTGATCACACGGCGATACAGGTCATTCAGGTCCGAAGTAGCGAACCGGCCACCGTCCAGCGGTACCAATGGACGCAAATCAGGCGGCAGAACTGGCAGTACGGTCAGAATCATCCATTCAGGCTTGTTGCCGGAAGCAACAAATGCCTCCATTAGCTTCAAACGCTTGGACAATTTCTTGATCTTGGTCTCAGAGTTGGTCTGCGGAATTTCTTCACGCAGTTGCTGAATTTCCAGCTCAAGATCCAGATCACGCAATAAGCCCTGAATAGCTTCGGCGCCCATCTTGGCATCAAACTCATCGCCATGCTCTTCGAGCATCTCGTAGTATTCTTCATCGCTCAGCAGCTGGCCTTTCTCAAGATCAGTCATACCGGGATCGATAACCACAAAGGACTCGAAGTACAGCACACGTTCGATATCACGCAAAGTCATGTCCAGTAGCAAGCCGATACGGCTTGGCAGGGACTTCAGGAACCAGATGTGCGCAGTAGGAGAAGCCAGCTCGATATGGCCCATACGCTCACGGCGAACTTTGGCCAGAGCAACTTCAACACCGCATTTTTCACAGATCACGCCACGATGCTTGAGGCGCTTGTACTTACCGCACAAGCACTCATAGTCCTTGATAGGACCAAAAATTTTGGCGCAGAAGAGACCATCACGTTCAGGCTTGAACGTACGATAGTTGATGGTCTCCGGCTTTTTTACCTCACCGAACGACCAGGAACGAATCATATCCGGAGAAGCCAGGCCAATCCGGATAGAGTCAAATTCTTGGTGTTGGGCCTGATTCTTTAACAGATTCAGCAAATCTTTCATTGGCCGTACCCCTGGGGAACTTCGTCGTGGGGAGCCTTGTTAGGCTCCCCGCTAATCCTGTCACCTGGTCAGGAAAATCACTCGGTCTCGAGCTCGATATCGATACCCAACGAGCGAATCTCCTTGACCAACACGTTGAAGGACTCCGGCATGCCGGCCTCCATACGGTGGTCACCGTCCACGATGTTTTTGTACATCTTGGTACGACCATTCACGTCGTCGGATTTAACAGTGAGCATTTCCTGAAGGGTGTAGGCAGCACCGTATGCTTCCAGAGCCCACACTTCCATCTCACCGAAACGCTGACCACCGAACTGCGCCTTACCACCCAGCGGTTGCTGGGTAACCAGACTGTAAGAACCAGTGGAACGAGCGTGCATCTTGTCATCAACCAGGTGGTTTAGCTTCAACATGTACATGTAGCCGACGGTAACCGGACGATCAAAACGCTCGCCGGTACGACCGTCAAACAGATTGATCTGACCACTGTCATCGATGCCAGCCAAACGCAGCATGTGCTTGATTTCAGCCTCTTTGGCACCATCGAACACAGGCGTTGCCATTGGCACACCTTTGCGCAGGTTGGCAGACAGCTCAAGAATTTCATCGTCACTCAGAGAGTTCAGATCTTCCTGACTGGCAGAAACCAGATTACCTATCGGAGCGTTGTAGACTTCCTGCAAGAAAGAACGCAGTTCAGCTACCTTCTCTGCACGCTCACGTTCAGCTTCCAGCATGCCATTGATCTTGTGACCTAAACCACGAGCAGCAGCGCCCAAATGGGTCTCCAATACCTGACCAACGTTCATACGAGAAGGAACACCCAAGGGGTTCAACACGATGTCAACGGGATTACCTTCGGCATCATAGGGCATATCTTCCACCGGCATGATGATGGAGATAACCCCTTTGTTACCGTGACGACCGGCCATCTTATCACCGGGCTGAACACGACGCTTGGTGGCAACATACACTTTGACAATTTTCAGAACACCTGGAGCCAGGTCATCACCTTGCTGCAGTTTCTTCTTCTTGTCTTCAAACTTATCTTCCTGCTTCTGACGGAACTCTTTCAGATACTGCTGGGCTTTTTCCAACAGTTCGATGGACTCTTCGTCAGCTACACGAATCTTGAACCAGTCGCCATGAGGCAATGAAGCCAGATAGTCATCACTGATAGTCTGACCTTTAATCAGCCCTGGACCACCATCAGCCGTCTTGCCAGACAGAGCCTGAGCCAGACGCTCGAAGGTTGCGCGCTCAACGATACGGAATTCTTCATTCAGATCCTTACGGATCTCGTCAAGCTGCATCTGCTCGATTTCCAGAGCACGCTGATCCTTCTGCACACCATCACGGGTGAACACCTGGACGTCGATGACTTTCCCATAGGTACCAGTTTTCACGCGCAGAGAAGTGTCTTTAACGTCAGACGCTTTCTCGCCAAAGATGGCACGCAGCAGCTTCTCTTCTGGAGTCAGCTGAGTTTCGCCTTTGGGCGTCACCTTACCAACCAGAATGTCACCAGGACCAACTTCAGCACCGATGTAAACCACACCCGAGTCATCCAGCTTGGCCAATGCAGACTCACCCACATTGGGGATGTCGGAAGTAATTTCTTCCGGGCCAAGCTTGGTATCACGGGCCACACAGGTCAGTTCCTGAATGTGGATAGTGGTAAAACGGTCTTCCTGCACCACTCGCTCGGAAATGAGGATGGAGTCCTCGTAGTTGTATCCGTTCCAAGGCATGAAGGCGATGCGCATGTTCTGGCCCAGTGCCAGTTCACCCAAATCGACCGACGGGCCATCAGCCAGAATATCCTTACGCTCAACGACATCACCTTCGTTAACGATAGGACGTTGGTTGATGCAGGTGTTCTGGTTAGAGCGCACATACTTGGTCAGCGTATAGATGTCCACCCCTGCTTCACCAGGAATGATCTCATCCTCATTGACACGCACAACGATACGCTTGGCATCGACACGCTCAATCACACCACCGCGTCTGGCAACGATACATACGCCGGAATCACGCGCGACGTAACGCTCCATACCAGTACCAACCAGCGGCTTGTCTGCACGCAGAGTGGGTACAGCCTGACGCTGCATGTTGGAACCCATCAAGGCACGGTTCGCATCGTCGTGCTCAAGGAAAGGAATCAATGATGCTGCGACAGACACAACCTGACGTGGTGATACATCCATGTAGTCGACGCGCTCAGGCGGCATAACAGTAAATTCGTTGAGATGACGAACCTGAACCAACTCATCAACCAGAGCACCCTCATCGTTCACCTTGGCAGAAGCCTGAGCAATAACGTATTGGCTCTCTTCAATCGCTGACAGATAGGCGATTTCTTCAGTTACTGTGCCATCAACAACTTTACGGTACGGGCTCTCAAGGAAACCATAACGGTTAGTACGGGCGTAGGTTGCCAGTGAGTTGATAAGACCGATGTTCGGACCTTCAGGCGTTTCGATAGGACATACACGACCATAGTGGGTCGGATGTACGTCACGAACCTCAAAGCCCGCACGCTCACGAGTCAGACCGCCTGGGCCCAGTGCTGAAACACGACGCTTGTGCGTCACTTCAGACAGAGGGTTGTTCTGGTCCATAAACTGGGACAGCTGACTTGAGCCAAAGAATTCCTTAATCGCTGCCGCAACAGGCTTGGCATTGATCAGATCCTGAGGCATCAGACCATCGGACTCGGCCAATGCCAAACGTTCACGAACTGCACGTTCAACACGTACCAGACCAACACGGAACTGGTTCTCGGCCATCTCGCCAACAGAGCGAATACGGCGGTTACCCAGATGATCGATGTCATCCACCACGCCCTTACCGTTGCGGATATCGATCAACGTTGTCAGAACATCAGTGATGTCTTCGTTACTGAGGATACCAGGACCAGTTTCGATCGCCTGACCGCTCTCATCCAGACGATTGATACGACGGTTGAACTTCATACGACCTACAGCAGAGAAGTCGTAGCGTTCAGGAGCGAAGAACAAGTTATTGAACAGCGTCTCGGCAGCCTCACGGGTAGGCGGTTCACCAGGGCGCATCATACGATAGATTTCGACCAACGCTTCCAGCTGGTTGCGGGTCGGATCGATAGCCAAGGTATCTGAAATGAACGGACCGCAGTCGATATCATTGGTATACAACGCATCAATACGGTCAATGCCAGCATTGAGCATTTTTTCCAGCAGTTCCAGTGTAATTTCACTGTTGCATTCAGCAATCAGCTCACCGGTACTCGGATCAAAAATATCGCGTGCAGAAATCTTGCCCAGCAGATATTCGATGGGCACTTCCAATTCGTCCAACCCGGTTTTTTCCAGCTGACGAATATGACGAGCAGTAATACGACGCCCCTGCTCTACAATGACGTTACCTGACGCATCTTTAACATCAAAGCTCAGTGTCTCACCACGCAGGCGAGAAGCCACCAGCTCCATCGTCACGCCATCAGCGCTCAAACGGAAGGTTGTGGTATCAAAGAACATCTCCAGAATTTCTTCTGAAGAGTAGCCCAGAGCACGCAGCAGAATCGTAGCAGGCAGTTTTCGACGACGATCGATACGAACAAAGACACAATCTTTGGGATCATATTCGAAGTCCAGCCATGAGCCACGGTAGGGAATAATACGGGCGGAATAAAGCAATTTACCTGATGAATGAGTTTTACCACGATCATGATCGAAGAACACACCAGGAGAACGGTGCAATTGCGACACAATCACACGCTCAGTACCGTTGACAACGAAGGTACCGTTATCAGTCATCAATGGGATTTCACCCATGTAGACTTCTTGCTCTTTGATATCTTTGACCGCTTTATTCGGTGACTCTTTATCAAAGATCACCAGACGGACTTTCACCCGCAGCGGCGCAGCGAAGGTTAAACCACGCAATTGGCATTCTTTGACGTCAAATACCGGTTCACCTAAGCGATAACTGACATATTCCAGCGACGCGTTGCCAGAATAGGACTGTATCGGGAAGACAGACTTAAACGCAGCGTGGAGACCAATGTCCTTGCGATGAGCCAGTGCCACACCGGTTTGCAGGAACTTCCGATATGAATCTATTTGGATTGCCAATAAATATGGCACATCCATCACGGGGGGCAGTTTCCCGAAATCCTTACGGATACGTTTTCTTTCAGTATACGAGTAAGCCATCAGCGTTCCCCAGCTTGTGCACCTGACTCAAAAGACAATAACAGCCACCGCCATCTCTTTTTTCTGGCCGGACTGACTGTCTGAGAAAATGAGCTTGGATAGCCGCTCCACATGGGCTGCATTTTAAGCGAGAAAAGGCCGGTGGCGATGGCCACCAGCCCCAACTAGTAATAGTATCGTCAGGCAATAGAAAATGCCATAAGAATAAAATTACTTGATCTCTACAGTGGCGCCAGCTTCTTCCAGCTCTTTCTTCAGCTTTTCAGCTTCGTCTTTGCTGATGCCTTCTTTCAGAGTAGAAGGAGCACCATCAACCATGTCTTTGGCTTCTTTCAGGCCCAGACCGGTAGCAGCACGTACCACTTTGATAACGTTAACTTTCTTATCGCCAGCAGAAGCCAGGATCACGTCGAATTCGGTTTTCTCTTCTACCGCTTCAGCAGCAGCAGCAGGACCAGCAGCTACAGCAGCAGCAGCGGTAACACCGAACTTCTCTTCCATCATCTTGATCAGTTCTACAACGTCCATTACAGACATTTCGGCAACTGCGTTGATGATATCTTCTTTAGAAATAGCGGACATTTTGAATCTTTCCTAAACGTATAACATTTCTGCCAAACAGAAATGATTAATCGATACTTTAAGCAACTTATCCCTACAAGGATTAAGCGACTTGGCCTTCTTTCTGGTCGCGAATCGCAGCCAAAGTGCGTGCCAGCTTGCTGGTTGCGCCTTGGATTACGCTCATCAGCTGTGCAACAGCTTCGTCGTAGGTTGGCAGAGTTGCCAGGATGTCAATCTGAGCTGCAGTCATGAACTTACCTTCGTAAGCCAGACCCTTCACCTCAAACTTGTCATTACCTTTCGCGAACTCTTTGAACAGACGAGCGCCAGCGCCTGGATGCTCATTTGAGAAAGCAATAAGGGTTGGCCCCTTGAAAACCTCGTTCAGGCATTCAAATTGGGTACCTTCCATTGCGCGACGAGCCAGAGTGTTACGTACAACACGAACGTAAACTCCATTCTCACGCGCTTGCTTACGCAGACCAGTCATGTGCTCTACAGTCACACCACGGGCATCAGCAACCACGGCAGAAAGCGCGCCTTTAGCCACCTCGCTGACTTCAGCGACAATGGCCTTCTTGTCTTCAAGTTTCAAAGCCACGGGCTTTCTCCTGGATATTTCCATACCACACCCCTGAAATCAGGGGCACTTTTGGTGGTCAGACTCAACAAGGTTGAGCCGGGACACCATCTGCGCAGGCAACATTAAGAGCCAAGGCTCACCTGCGGTCTTTGACGGCCCCCAGTACATATCCAGGGACCCCAAAGTTCGATCGCAACATGAATTATACGTTCAGGCTGCTCAAATCCACTACCAGACCAGGTCCCATAGTGGTAGACAGGGTTACCTTCTTCAGGTAAACACCTTTGGAAGTAGAAGGCTTGGCTTTCTTCAGATCACCAACCAGCGCTTCCAGGTTTTCCTTGATAGCACCCGCCTCAAAGCCCAGCTTACCCAGACCGCAGTGAATGATACCGTTTTTGTCAGTACGGTAACGAACCTGACCAGCCTTGGCATTTTTAACCGCGGTAGCAACATCAGGAGTAACAGTACCCACTTTTGGGTTAGGCATCAGGCCACGAGGACCAAGAATCTGCCCCAACTGACCAACTACACGCATTGCATCTGGAGTAGCAATGACAACGTCGAAGTCCAGGTTGCCAGCTTTAACTGCATCAGCCAGATCATCAAAACCTACAACGTCAGCGCCTGCAGCCTTAGCAGCTTCAGCGTTGGCACCCTGAGCGAACACTGCTACGCGTACAGTTTTACCAGTACCGTTAGGCAGAACAGTGGAACCACGAACAACCTGATCAGATTTACGTGGATCAACACCCAAGTTCACAGCCACATCAATGGACTCAGTGAACTTTACTTTTGACAGATCTGCCAGCAGAGTTACAGCATCTTCAACGCTGTACAGTTTGCCAGGCTGAACTTTCTCAGCGATCAGTTTTGCACGCTTAGTCAGCTTTGCCATTTATACGCCCTCCACTTCCAGGCCCATAGAACGAGCACTACCGGCGATAGTACGCACAGCAGCATCCATGTCGCCTGCAGTCAGGTCGGGCATTTTTGCCTTGGCAATTTCTTCAAGCTGAGCACGGTTCACTTTACCCACTTTCTGAGTATTGGGACGCGGTGAACCACTCTTCAGACCTGCAGCCTTCTTCAACAGAATTGAAGCAGGAGGAGTCTTAGTAATGAAGGTGAAGCTACGATCAGCATAAACGGTAATCACTACAGGCGTAGGCAGACCCAGCTCAAGACCTTGAGTCCTGGCATTGAACGCCTTACAGAATTCCATAATGTTAACACCGTGCTGACCCAGAGCTGGACCAACGGGTGGGCTGGGGTTAGCTTGACCAGCCTTAACCTGCAGCTTGATATAAGCTGTAATTTTCTTTGCCATGTTTCACTCCAATGGGTAATAGCGCCCGAAGGCTCCCCGTTTAACAGGTAAGCAAAAGCCCCGATATAATCGAGGCAAACGCTTACTAGCACAATCCAATCAAGCCTTCTCGACCTGACCGAACTCCAGCTCTACAGGAGTAGAGCGTCCAAAAATCAAAACAGCCACATGAAGCCGGTTTTTCTCGTAGTTCACTTCTTCAACGACACCGCTGAAGTCAGCAAACGGACCATCAATAACACGCACTGCTTCACCAGGCTCAAATACAGTCTTGGGCTTGGGCTTATCTACCACAGATTCCACACGTTGCAGAATGGCAGCCGCCTCTTTATCACTGATGGGGGCAGGCTTGTCTGCAGTACCACCAATAAAGCCCATTACACGAGGCGTTTCCTTAACCAAGTGCCAAGCAGCCTCATTCATATCCATCTGAACCAATACATAGCCAGGATAGAATTTGCGCTCACTTTTGCGCTTCACACCATTGCGAATCTCTACAACTTCCTCAGTAGGAACTAAGATATCGCCAAAATGCTCTTCCATGTCATTCAGCTTGATACGATCTTTCAACGTGCGCATCACGTTTTTCTCGTATCCAGAGTACGCATGAACTACATACCAACGCTTAGCCATGCCACCTCCTTAACCGATGACCAAAGAGACCAAGAAACTGAGCAATGAATCCAATGCCCATAACAACAAAGACATCAGCAGAACCACTGCAACAACAATCAAAGTGGTCTGAGTTGTTTCCTGGCGAGTTGGCCATACAACCTTACGAACCTCTGTCTTAGCCTCTTTCAGTAACGCAAAGAAAGACTTCCCCCTTGCAGTTTGCAGAGCAACAAAAGCCGCAACAGCAGCCAGAACAAGCAACGCAACTACCCTGTACAACAGGGATTGTTCAGAATACATTGCATTACCAACCACACCGACAGCCACCAGGGCAGCAACCACCACCCACTTCAGACCATCCAGCTTGGATTCCTGAACTTCTGCCTTCCCACTCATCCAGGCGCCTCTATTCAAGTGCTTTTGTTACAGGGTGTGCCATTTCGGCAGGAGAGATTCGACCGGAGTATTGGCAGGGCAGGAGGGATTCGAACCCCCAACATTCGGTTTTGGAGACCGACGTTCTGCCGTTGGAACTACTGCCCTGTCACCACTCATTTTAGCCGGACGCGTATGGTATATATCTCAACCACTCGATGCAAGAACTTTCCCACACCAAACGCCAACCTTTTGAGTTACGCCGTCAAACAATGGAGCTCATGAGCAGACTCGAACTGCCGACCTCACCCTTACCAAGGGTGTGCTCTACCAACTGAGCTACATGAGCATACTGGAGCGGGCAGCGGGAATCGAACCCGCATCATCAGCTTGGAAGGCTGAGGTAATAGCCATTATACGATGCCCGCGCTGGTGGTGGGGGGTGGATTCGAACCACCGAAGCTCACGCGTCAGATTTACAGTCTGATCCCTTTGGCCACTCGGGAACCCCACCGCGCTTAGATAATGGTGCCGGCACCAGGAATCGAACCCGGGACCTACTGATTACAAGTCAGTTGCTCTACCTACTGAGCTATACCGGCTTAGTCACCACCACTTGCGTAGCGGGTGCGAATATTACTCAAGGAATCAGATACTTGCAATACCCTAATTACAAAGAATTTTACTTAACTGCATTTGCTGCTGATCTTTGGCCGGCAACCCAGCAATTATCTCTGCCCATGTATCAGCATAGGTGCTATCAACACGTAGCACCCATTGCTCGCTTGCATGATCAATAGAATAGATCAGCGGCTTTAATCCAAGCGCACTGACAGTAGCCTGAACGTAGTCCGCTGCTGATCTACGCGTAAATCGCCCTATGGAGATAAACCCTTTAAGCTGCCCTGCATCGATAACATAGGCATCGATCCCCTCAGCAAATAGTTTCTCCAACCACGACTGGCGCTGAGTCACATCCCGCGTTTCCAGGTATACCCAATAATCTGGGGACGCAGCTTCCGCATAACGAACTATAGTGACAGCAACCCCCTTGGATTCCAGCCATCCTGACCAAGTCTTCGCTAATGCTTCGCTGTCCAGCATGACACCAAGACATGCCTTCTGCGCTTCCTCAGCCCGCAGCTGCAACAAACTCGCAGCCATTTCATGCCCCATTAGCAATCTCTGATCAGCCAAAACAGGTAGCATCAGACCCAGACCCGCCTTTTCCTCCTGCTCACGCTGCCACCCCCACCAACCCACTGCCAGATTAATAACAATCAGCAGCAGCCACACATGTCTCAACATTCTGCCGACCTCGCCATAATCGCGAGACCATCGAGTACCAGGTCAGGGCAATGCATGCACAACCGACCCTGCAGCACGGGTAGCACCTTATCAGCATCGCCACCTGCAACCACAAAGCGCGGCACCGCCGAATAGCTCTCAGCCTGCACAATCATTTGCCTTATAAAACCTTGCCACATAAGCAGGCGACCATGTCCCACACAGCTATCCGTATCATCTCCTGGCAAGGTATCGCTCATCATTTCTGCTCGCACATGAATGCGCTGGGTATTACCCAGCAAGGCCCGCTGCAACATGGCCCAACCTTGCACGATGTAGCCACCCAGATGCCGACCATTTGTCGCAACAAAGTCGACCGTGAGCGCACTACCAGCATTGAAAACACACAGACAATCAGAGGGGTACGCATTGTGCGCCGCAATCATAGCCAGCCAGCGATCCACTCCCAGACGTCCCGGCTCGCGATAGGCGTTTACAACCCCTGCTGCACTTGACTCAGAGGCTGCCAAATAGAGTGACCACTGGCATTCCTGTGCATATTGCTGCCACTGCTGCACGGCAGCAGGCGCACCCACCGATGACAACGCCAGGGCGCGCACACCATCAACCTGCAACTCCCCCATTACCACCGCAGAATCGGCACTGGATCGATACATGACCGGTCCCAGCCGATCCATCGCATAGCGAACACGCCACTTAATTCGTGTATTACCAACATCTACTTCAGCTTGTGGAAAGCGCACGAACACTCACCTCACCACCATGAAATACTTCTTCCCCCTGCTCAGTGGCAACGCGCAGACCGCCTGTATCAGTCAGCCCCACCATCACCCCTTCAGTACACTGCTCGCCCGCCTGCAAGCGCACCGCCAGACCCTGATGAACGCTAAACGACATCCACTCCTGCTTAACGGCTACAAAGCCCTCACGCTGAAACACCTGCAGCACGGCCACCAGCTCCTGCAGCAGATCAGCCAGCAGGCGATTACGCCCATAACCTTCGGGTAAGTATGGCCGCAAACTGCACCAGGGTTGCGTGATCTGCCCCATCTGATCCTGCATCTCCACATTCACGCCCACACCAATGACCACCTGACAAACACCGCCAGCCTCGCCGCTGAGTTCCAGCAAGATACCAGCGACTTTTTTGTGCTCAATCAACACATCGTTCGGCCACTTTAGCCCCACACCGCTGACTCCGGCCTTGCTGAGCGTCCGCGCCAGTGCCAGCCCGACAGCCAGGCTCAGACCTTCCAGTGCGGCGAGACCTGACTGGAACGACCAGATAAGGGAAAAATAGATATTTTCTCCAAAAGGGCTGACCCAGGCTCGCCCGCGGCGCCCGCGTCCCGCTACCTGATGCTCAGCAATAATCAGATGACCGTGACCACTCTCGCGCCGCGTTAACTCCAAAGCGGTCTTGTTACTTGAATCCAGACTCAGGAAATAATGTAAAGTAAGCAAATCACGAGTCACGGCACTACTCGCAAGCTCCAACTCCAGCCAAGCCATATCGATCAGTTCAAGCGGCCGTACCAGACGATAACCCCGCCCTTTTACCGCATGTAAAACAAGCCCAAGAGCCTCAAACTTCTGTAGCTGCTTCCACACTGCCGCCCGACTTACACCCAGCGCCTCACCCAGCTCTGCTCCGGAATGCCACTGGCCATCCGCCAGCGTATCGAGCACTTGCTTCAAATCCATTACCAAACCTCGACAAAGCACAGACTGGCATAGCAGGCATCCACGCGACACCTGCATCACCGTTACTGTTAGAAAATCTCCTGAGGAGCCAGAGGCACAGCCTCATTGGTAGTCGGAGGTGGCGTAACCAACGGTTCATCACTTTGCAGATCTTTACCTTGATGTATGACTATCTCCACCCGACGATTGGCAGCTCTATTGGCAGATGTATTATTGGGAGCTAACGGATGGGTGTCCGCATACCCGACCACACTAAACCGACGCTGATCCAGCCGCCCATCGGCGAACAACTCTTCTGCAACTGACAAGGCACGAGCAGTGGACAGAGCCCAGTTGGACTGAAACTGCGCAGTATGGATGGGCACATTATCGGTATGCCCTTCAATCGAGATACGTCCACGCACGCCGAGCAGCACATCGCGGATTTTGGCCATGATAGGCACAAAAGCATAGTTCATTGCTGCCGACCCTGATTCAAACGAACCCTGCTCCTTAACGCGAATAATGATTTTTTGCTCCTGAGTCTCAACCTCTATAGAGCCTTTGGCTATTTCCGCATTCAGTGCTGAGGCGACATTGATTGCCGTCTCCTCCGTCTGCTGCTGTGCCTCCCTGTCTTCCTGGGATTGCTGCTGGCTGTCCTGCTGTGCAGAAGCCTGCGGCTTATTTTCTTCATTCTGCTCTTCCGGTGGATTCACCACCCGACCGGGAGCACATTGCACATCAAGCGTGCTGCGAGTCTGGTCCGTAGTAAACTGGCGCACCTCATTGAGCGGTGTGGGTTCTGGACGCCCTGGACTGAACTCCTGAGCAATGATACTGGTACCCTTGGGGATATCTTTCACCTGTAGTTGATTCTGCACCCCAAACGCAGCGCGCATGGAACCAGCAATCTGCTTGTACTTCAGCACATCCATTTCAGAGAAGGACAGCAACAACACAAAGAAGCACATCATCAGGGACATCAGGTCGGCAAAGGTCGCCAACCAGGCAGGCAAGCCAGGCTTACATTTACACTCTTCTACATCATCGCTCATGGGTGCCCCACCCTATCACGCTTCCGCTGTGCCGCGTTTCGACTCTGGCAGATAGTTCTTCAACATCTGTTCGATAACCCGGGGGTTCTGACCTGCCTGAATAGCCAGCAAGCCATCGACCACAATGGCGCCGCACTCAGCCTCTTCTTCATTGCGATTTTTCAGTTTGTCAGCAATAGGAAGGCATATCACGCTTGCCAGCAAGGCGCCGTACAACGTTGTCAGCAGGGCAACAGCCATGGCAGGTCCGATGGCCTTGGGATCACTCATATTGGCCAGCATCTGTACCAGACCGATGAGGGTACCGATCATCCCCATGGCTGGCGCGACATCACCCAATGCTTCAAATATCTTGATACTGCTTTCGTGCCGCCCTTTGGACAGGCGTAATTCTTTATTGAGTAACGTTCTGACCACCTCAGGATCATGCCCATCAACAAGCAGCTGCATGCCCCGCTGCATGAAAGGGCTGGATACCTGCTTGTCTTCCAGCGACAACAGACCTCCCTTGCGAGCAGCATCCGCTACCTCAACAATTTCCTGAATGAGAACGTTCGGATCGACCGACTTGAACATGAAGGCTTTGGCAGCGGTTTTACCGGCACCAAGAAATTGCCCCAGAGTAAATTTGATCAGCGCCACCAAAGTAGCTCCGCCAAATACAATCAGGATAGATGGCACATCTATAAAGACGCCGAGACTTCCCCCCATTACCATGGCAGCGACAATAAGACCCATCGCCCCCACCAGTCCGACCAGCGTTGCTATGTCCACGGCATCCCCTTCACTTCATCCACGTGATTAGTACGATCGATCCCTTGCGGCTTAACAGTTGTTTGGCAATACCTTAGGCATGGCACACACGCCTGTTATTATAGGGCACATTGTCGTTAAAATGGCACGCGGTCATAGCTTGCCTGTGATTCAGGCAGATGCCAAGGGAGACTAAGGTTGGCACGCAAAAAGAAAGTCGAGTTTGAGCAGGCACTGCAGGAGCTGGAAACGCTGGTGCAGCAGCTGGAGCAGGGAGACCTCAGCCTGGAGGCGTCACTAAGCGCCTTTGAGCAGGGAATTGCTCTGGCCAGAGAGTGCCAGCAGACACTCAGTGATGCGGAGCAACGGGTACATCTGGTTCTTGAACAAAATGGTCAAGTCAGCAAGCCCCCCTTTCAGGACGACATCTGACATGCACCAACTGCAAACAGCTTCGCTACACTGGCAGCAGCAGGTTGACGAAGCACTGGAGCGTTATATTGCGGACTATGCAGGCGCTGAACTGCTCACACAGGCAATGCGATACAGTCTGTTCAACGGCGGTAAACGCATCCGTCCCATATTGTGCTACGCCACCTCGCAGGCATTACAAGTCGACACAAAGCTGCTTGACGCCTATGCGGCTGCCATCGAGTGCATCCACGCCTACTCCCTGATTCATGACGACCTGCCAGCCATGGATGATGACGACCTGCGGCGCGGCAAGCCAACCTGCCATATAGCTTATGGAGAGGCCACTGCCATTCTTGCAGGCGACGCCCTCAATACTCTGGCATTTCAGCTGATCAGCGACGAAGACGCCCTACCTGCCGCCGTACGCCTGCAACTTATACGCTGCCTCAGCCGGGCAGCAGGTATGCATGGTATGGTCGCAGGCCAGATGATGGATATGGCGGCCACAGGCCAGCAGATCACGCTGCCTCAACTTGAACGCTTGCATCGTCATAAGACCGGTGCCTTGTTGCTTGCCGCAGTAGAAGGCCCTGCTCTGGTTAGCCAGCCGACAGAAGCAATACGCACAGGTCTGCAGGAGTATGCCCGCTGTATTGGGCTGGCATTTCAGGTTCAGGATGACATTCTGGATATTGAAGGCGACACCGCCACGCTGGGCAAACCTCAGGGCTCAGACCTGCAGCACAACAAATCGACCTATCCTGCGCTACTTGGCCTTGAGCATGCCAAAGAGTACGCAGCAAAGTTGATCGACACGGCCATTACCAGCCTGGCCCCACTGGGTGACCACGCTGCACTGCTGCGCGAGCTTGCCTATTACATTGTTCGCCGCAATCACTGAGCGACGACGACACATCAGAGTTACAGCATGACCGAACTTCCGCGGCAACGCCCTTCCACTCCGCTGCTGGATCAGATTGATCAGCCCGCCGCGGTTCGTCAGTTGCCCGCCAGCGACCTGCCACTGCTGGCAGATCAGCTACGTCGCTATCTGCTGTGGAGCGTCAGTCAAAGTGGCGGCCATTTCGGTGCGGGCTTGGGTGTGATCGAGCTGACCATTGCCCTGCACCACGTATTGAACCTGCCTCACGACCAACTGATCTGGGACGTGGGCCACCAGGCCTATCCGCACAAGGTCCTCAGTGGGCGCCGTGATGCGCTCGTTCAGATCCGTCAGGCTGAAGGACCAGCGCCTTTTCCCAGCCGGGATGAAAGCCCTTATGATGCGTTCGGTGTTGGCCACTCGAGTACATCCATTAGTGCCGGATTAGGTATGGCCATTGCCTTTGGCCGTCAGACTGTGCGACCTGAAGAGATCCCCCCCCGGGTTGTCTGCGTCATCGGCGATGGTGCCTTTACTGCTGGTATGGCGTTCGAGGCCATCAATCACGCAGCCCAGACTGGCGTGGACCTGACGGTCATCCTCAACGACAACGATATGTCGATCTCACCTAATGTTGGCAGTCTGGCCACTTACCTGGACTCCAGCCATGCAGGAGAATTGTTCACTGCACTGGGCTTCAGCTACCACGGCCCCCTTGACGGCCATGACCTGACGCACCTCCCCCAGCAGCTCGATAACATCATTCACCAACCAGGCCTGCATCTCATCCATGTTCTGACTCGTAAAGGGAAGGGATTTACACCGGCAGAAGCAGACCCCGTCGGCTTCCATGCCATCGCTAAGCTGGAGCCTGCAAGCACGACAGACGCCAAGGGGCCGAAATACAGCCGCATATTCAGTGACTGGATTTGCACCATGGCAGCACAGGATCAGCGACTACTCGCCATTACCCCGGCCATGCGCGAAGGCTCCGACCTGATCGCCTTTTCACAACAATTTCCTGAGCGCTACTTCGATGTCGGCATCGCCGAACAGCATGCTGTGACACTGGCTGCCGGCATGGCCTGCGCCTCAGCCAAACCGGTCGTCGCCATCTACTCCACCTTCCTGCAACGGGCGTATGACCAGCTAATCCATGACGTTGCCATCCAGAATCTGGACGTATTATTTGCCATTGATCGTGCTGGTCTGGTCGGTGAAGACGGCCCAACGCATGCGGGCGTCTACGACATCAGCTTTTTACGCTGCATTCCCAATATGCTGCTGCTCTGCCCGTCTGACGAAGCAGAGACCCGCGCAGCTCTGACCACTGCTTATCACTACCCCGGACCCGCGGCAGTGCGCTATCCACGCGGACATGGTCCAGGCAATCTGCCCGACCACAGCCTGCCGCAACTCCCCCTGGGTAAGGCCAGGACCCTTTATCACGGTCAACGAATTGCTGTGCTGGCCTTTGGCCCGATACTGCATGACATCAAAGAGGCAGCGCTGGAACTGAATTGCAGCCTGGCAGATATGCGCTTTGTTAAGCCATTGGACGCAGAGCTACTGGAGCGCTGGATGCAAACTCACGAACAGATTGTGACAATTGAAGAGCATGCCATCGCTGGAGGTGCTGGATCGGCCGTTGCTGAGCATCTGCTAAACAAGGGTTATATGGGACGGATTACTCATCTAGGCATAGAAGATCGCTATATTCCTCATGGCTCCGCCGAACAGCAGCGACAGTGGTGCAGTCTGGACCGAATCAGCCTCAAGCGACGACTGGAAGCACTACTGGCGATCTCAGAGTAATCCGGCAAACAGCCGCCATAGAGCATGGCGGCTTTGATGGCGGTTAAAGCTATCAGTCCTGATGGTGCTGCAGCGGTACTTCAAACATATGTCCCAGCTTACCTGCCTTGGTCGCCAGATAGTGGGCATTGTGTACATTACGTCCAACCTGCAAAGGTACACGCTCCGCGATATTGATGCCGAAGCCCTGCATAGCCTTCACCTTGCGCGGATTGTTGGTCATCAGGCGTAGTGACTTGATATTGAGATGCTCAAGCATCGGAATACAGATACTGTAATCGCGCATGTCCGCCGCAAAGCCCAGTCGCTCGTTCGCCTCGACCGTATCCGCACCCTGGTCTTGCAGATTATAGGCACGAATCTTATTCAGCAGACCAATACCTCTGCCTTCCTGACGCACATAGAGCAATGCTCCGCGCCCTTCTTCAGCGATAGCCTGTAAAGCGGCCTCCAGCTGGAAACCACAGTCACAACGCAGACTGAACAAGGCATCCCCGGTCAGACACTCAGAATGGATACGCCCCAGCACAGGCTCACCATCACCCACAGCGCCTAACGTCAGCACCACATGCTCCTTGCCCGTCTGCTCCTCTGCAAAGCCATGCATAGTAAACACCGCCCATGGCGTAGGTAACCGGGATGAAGCGACATAACGTATCGTCACTGCTTTATTTCCTCTTGAACTCAGTTGCGCTTGCCAGTCCTGCTGCAGGATTGTCTGGCCATCACGTCTTCGCCGACCATGCAAACGCGGCCTGTAATGTCTTCACTCAAAATAACTGCCAGAGCAAATAGCTCAGTTGCACTGCCACCCAGGCAAACATCCCGGCAACAATGTCATCCAGCATGATGCCCCAGCCACCATGTACCTTGGCATCCAGCACGCGAATGGGCCAGGGCTTGGCAATATCGAACAGGCGAAACCAGAAAAAGGCCAGCAGCAAGGCATAACTGGTATCTGGTGCCGCAATCAGGGTAATGCCATAGCCAACAAATTCGTCCCAGACAATACCGGGGTGATCATGCACCCTGAGGTCTCGGGCGGTTTTGTCACACACATAGATACCAACCAGCGACGCCACCAGCAGAATGATCAGGTAAGGCATCAGCGAGTACTGCATCGCCAGCCAGACAAAAGGGACAGCCGCCAGCGTCCCTACTGTACCCGGAGCTTTGGGTGACAGTCCGCTGCCAAAACCAAATGCCAGAATGTGCGCAGGATGACGCCAGATACTGATCGGTAACGGGGGGTAATGCTTGGCCATAATGTCGTCGTATACGGGTGCGTTGGAAAGATGGGGTTAGAAATGCTGAAATCCCAGATGTGCTGGCAAAGAAAATTCTTCGCCATCCAGAGCCATGCGCAATCCGGTACGATGAGTAATGGTGCCAATACGAGTGAGTGGCACCTGCAGGCGTTGCAGTTCTCGCAGCATGTTAGCCTCATCGGCCGGATTAACCGTGAAGCACAGCTCAAAGTCTTCACCGCCGGTCAGCGCCTTCAGCAACGCATCCTGCCTTGGCATTGTCGCCAGCAGCGGCTCCGAGAGCGGCACATGCTGAAGTTCCAGCTCAGCGCCCATGTGACTGCGTTGCAGAATATGTTGCAGGTCACCCAGCAAACCATCGGATATATCAATCACTGCTGACGCATAGGGACGCAACAACCGCCCCATTTCCACCCGTGGCGTGGGACGATAGAAGCGCTCGAGCAGATAACTATCAGTAGCAGATAACAAGGAAGGGGGATTAAGTGCCAGAGCCAATCCGGCAGCAGAGTCACCCAGACTGCCGCTGACATAGATATGATCCCCAGCATAGGCACCATCACGACGCAGTGCCTGACCGACCGGAATCCGGCCATGCACTTGTACCGTCAGCGTAAGAGGCCCGCGTGTGGTATCTCCACCCACCAGAGAAAGATGAAACTCCCCCGCCAGCTGCGCCAGACCACGCGAGAAGCCCTCAAGCCAGCTTTCATTGACGCTCGGTATCGTCAACGCGAGCGTAAACCAGACAGGCTCCGCCCCCATCGCAGCCAGATCACTCAGATTAGCCGCCAGTAACCGATAGCCGATGTCCTCAGCAGCAGCATCAACGGGAAAATGCACCCCGCTGACCATGGTATCCATCGATACCGCCAGCTGTTCACCGGGGCGCAAATTCAGCAGGGCGCAGTCATCACCGATACCGAGGATGACGCCCTGCCCACACTGCAATGACTCGCTCTGGAAGAAGCGATGAATGAGATCGAACTCGGAGAGCGCCATGAAAGCCAGAATCAGGCAGGGCGATTGTTGCGCTGAGTTTCTGCTGCACGCAGTTCACGCGCTACCCGGTCCAGCACACCATTGATGTACTTGTGGCTGTCAGTAGCACCAAACAACTTGGCCAACTCAACACACTCATTGATGACCACCCGGTAAGGCACTTCCAGACGGAAAGCCAACTCATAGGCACCCATCCGCAGAATGCATTTTTCTACCGGGTCCAGATCTTTCAGAGCTCGGTCCAGCTTTGGCTGCAAATGCACATCCAGATCAGCCACCTTGGCCGGCACACCATGCAACAGCTCACGGAACAGGGTCAGATCCGTTTTCGACATGTCATTGTCAGTGCGGAACTGCACCTCAATGTCGGTCAGATTGCCACCCGCCAAGCTCCATTGATACAAAGCCTGCAGGCTGAACTGGCGGGCGTTGCGCCGCTTGTTAGCTAACGCCTCTTTTTTGACCGGCTTATCCTGGCTCATGCATCTGCCTCCAGCTGCTTGAGCATGCTGACCATTTCGATCGCGCCCAAAGCGGCCTCAGCGCCTTTGTTGCCTGCTTTAGTACCAGAGCGCTCAATGGCCTGCTCGATACTGTTCACAGTGATAATGCCGTTCATGACGGGAATACCACTATCCAGACCTACTTTGGTCAGGCCCTTGGCAGATTCAGAGCAGACATACTCGAAATGAGGAGTGCCCCCCCTAATCACTGCCCCCAAAGCAATGATGGCGTCATCACGCTTCTGCTCGGCCACTTTCTGCGCAGCCAGTGCGATTTCGAATGCACCGGGCACATAGACAACGCGAATATTGTCTTCGCTCACACCATGACGTTTCAGGGTATCGATAGCGCCTTCCAGCAGGCTATCCACCACAAAGCTATTAAAGCGGGCCACCACAATGGTGTAACTACCAGTCACTCTGGTGAAGTCCCCTTCGATTCGTTTAACGCTCATAAGTTATCCGTTCCGACACTCAATCTTCAGCTTCAACATATTCAACAATTTCCAGGTCAAAGCCAGAAATCGCGGTAAATTTGACCGGGCTCGACAGCAGACGCATCTTGCCTACTCCCAATGCGCGTAAAATCTGTGATCCGGTACCCACGGTCTGATACACCCCAGACACGCCGCCTTCACGCTGTGCCACCCGGCTTCGTTTCGGATGGACAAAACTCTCCAGCGCTGCTCCCAGGTCTTCACATTGCTGCCCTGCGAGCAGCACTGCCACGCCAGAGCCTGCTTCAGCGATAGCCTGCAACGAGCTGCGCATTGTCCACTTACCGGGCGACTGCACACCGATAATATCGCGCATTACTTCTGCCATGTGCACACGCACCAGTGTCGGCTCAGCCGCATTGATTTCACCACGCACCAGGGCCAAATGCGATTTTCCCTGAATGCGATCAAAGAAAGTCACGGCTTTAAAAGCACCAAATTCTGTTTGTAACTCAGCCTCTGCTACCTGCTCGATCGTCCTCTCATGCAGAGTACGATAGTGGATCAGATCAGCGATCGTGCCGATCTTTAGATCATGGGTTCGAGCGAACTCTTCCAGATCAGGACGGCGGGCCATGCTGCCATCTTCATTCATGATCTCGACGATAACCGACGCCGGAGTCAGCCCTGCCAATCTGGCCAGATCACACCCTGCTTCAGTGTGCCCTGCCCTTGAAAGTACCCCACCGGGCCGTGCCATCAACGGGAATATATGCCCAGGTTGCACGATGTCTTCCGGACGACTATCGGCATTCACGGCTACCTGCACAGTACGGGCGCGATCTGCAGCAGAAATGCCGGTGGTAACGCCCGTTGCCGCCTCAATAGAGACCGTAAAGTTGGTGGCATAAGGCGTACCGTTCGCACTGACCATCAATGGCAGTTTGAGATACTCGCAACGTTCACGCGTCAGTGTCAGGCAAATCAGACCACGGGCATACTTGGCCATGAAGTTGATATGCTCTGGAGTGACCTTATCGGCTGCCAGAATCAGATCGCCTTCATTTTCACGGTCCTCATCATCCATCAGAATGACCATCTTACCCTGACGGATATCTTCGATGATCTCCTCAACACTGTTAACGCTCATTCGCGAACCTCTGTTAAGTCTTGCGTTATCCCTGCCATCGCAAGGCACCGGACGTCACTCAGCGACGCCGCATAAATCCATGTTGCAGCAAGGTCGACATTGACACACCTGCCGCTGATTCAGGCTCGTTGGCAGCACTATTCAGCATGCGCTCCAGATACCGCGCCAGAACGTCCACCTCAAGGTTGACCCTGGAGCCCTGCCTGAGGCTGCTCAGCGTGGTCATATCTGCCGTATGAGGCACGATGTTCAATTCAAACAGCAGGTCTTCCACTGCATTGATGGTCAGACTCACACCATCAACACAGACAGATCCTTTGCGCGCCAGATAACGAGCCAGCATCACGGGCGACTCAATCTGTACCCACAGAGAACGGGCATCACGACGCACATCACGGATGACGCCAACAGCATCAACATGACCGCTGACCAGGTGGCCGCCCAGACGTGTAGTCAGTAACAACGCCTTTTCCAGATTGACACGCTGACCGACGGTCCATTCTGGCAGCGTGGTATGCTGCAAAGTCTCACGCGAAACATCCGCAACAAACTGCCGCCCCTGTAGCGCAACCACTGTCAGACAGACGCCCTGCGTGGCGATAGAATCCCCCAGACGCACATCGCTGAAATCCAGTGTGTCACTGGCGATGCTCAGTTGCAGATCCCCGCCTTGACGGGTAATTTGCTGCACCGTTCCTAACGCTTCAATTATTCCTGTAAACATTCTAGTACAGCGCTCAATTCCAGCTAGTCGGCTACCTGTGGTAAAGCGGTAATACGCCAGTCTTCACCCACCTGACGCATATCCTGAATCGTCAGGCGCAGCTTCTCCTGCATCTGCTGCAGCGGCAGATTCAGCAACGGGCGAGCCAGGCTGCCCAATAATACCGGCGCCATATAGATCACCAGCTCATCCACCAGCCCAGCGCTGACAAAAGCACCCGCCAATGTAGCACCCGCCTCCACCAGCACCTCGTTGCAACCAAGTGCGGCCAGCTGTCGCAGTAAAGCCTGCAAATCCAACCCTGTAGAAGAGCGAGGCAAGCTCAGACTTTGCACTCTCGTTACCAACTCTTCCACCAGCTGTGCTGAGCCATGCGCCAGCACTACCTCGCCTGCACTCTGCAACAAACGGCAGTCTGGGTGGGTAGCAAGGCGCTGATGACTATCTAGCACTACCCGCAACGGTTGCCGCTCGCCGCGCCGAGCACAGGTCTCGGCATCCAGCCCGGCTTCTGCCAGCCTGACCGTCAATGCTGCGTTGTCGGAAAGCACGGTATCAATACCGCTCACCACGGCGGAACTGCGTGCACGAAGGCGCTGCACATCGGCGCGCGCCGCCGCACCGGTAATCCACTGACTTTCACCGGAAGCCATCGCGGTACGACCATCGAGACTCATGGCCAGCTTGACTCTTACGTAAGGCAACCCGGTCGACATGCGTTTGATAAAGCCGGGGTTCAGGGCGCGTGCCTGGCTTTCCAGCAGACCCCAGCTGACCTCAATGCCATGAAACGCCAGTATTCCGTGTCCCTTACCACTGACCAGTGGATTGGGATCCTGCATGGCACTCACTACCCGTGCGACACCCGCCCTCACCAGACCTTCGGCACAAGGTGGAGTACGACCATAATGGGCACAGGGCTCCAGACTGACGTAGGCTGTTGCCCCCTTGGCAGCCTCACCGGCCATGCGCAGCGCATGAACTTCTGCGTGAGGTTCACCTGCGCGCTCATGAAAGCCTTCACCAATCACCTGGCCATCTTTGACCAGCACACAACCTACGCGAGGATTGGGATCGGTGCTGTACAGGCCACGCTCCGCAAGATGCAGGGCGCGACTCATGTAGGCAGTATCGGTAGCGCTCCAGCTAGTCAAGGGATGCTCCCTTCTGTTCCGGCTCCTGACTGGTCAGCATTTCGATTTCTTTCTTGAATTCTTCGATATCCTGGAAATCACGATATACCGAGGCAAAACGCACGTAGGCAACCTGATCCAGCTTGCGCAGCTCATTCATCACCGCCTCGCCCAACCAGCGGGAACCCATTTCCCGCTCGCCAGTGGCGCGCAACTGCTGCTTTATTCGAGTGATAGCGGCTTCCACCGCCTCCGTGGATACCGGTCGTTTTTCCAGCGCACGCTGCATACCGGCTCGGAGTTTAGGCTCATCAAACGGCTGCCGGCTGCCATCCTGCTTGATGATGTGAGGCATAACCAGTTCAGCCAGCTCGTAAGTTGTGAAACGTTCGCCACAGACCAGACACTCCCGTCGCCGACGGACCTGTTCACCTTCAGCCACCAGACGAGAATCCGTTACCTTGGTTTCCTGAGCACGGCAGAATGGACAGTGCATGAACGCGCACACCTTACTTAAAGAGCGAAGGGCGACATTGTAACTGAGATTGGCATAAGCCCCAACAAAAACGGCCGGAAAATCCGGCCGTCTGGTGCGTCTGACTCAGCGTAGCATCAGGCGTATACAGGGAAACGCTTGCACAGGGCAGAGACTTTTTCCTGTACGGCACTGATGACCGCTTCGTTGTTGATGTCGTCCAGAATGTCACAGATCCAGCCTGCCAGCTCTTTACACTCGGCAACACCGAAACCACGTGTGGTGACCGCTGGAGTACCGATGCGCAAACCGGAGGTGACAAACGGTGACTGTGGATCGTTAGGTACGGCGTTCTTGTTGACGGTAATGTGTGCACGACCCAGGGCGGCGTCAGCATCTTTACCGGTGATACCCTGACGGATCAGGCTCAACAAGAACAGGTGGTCGTCAGTACCGCCAGACACAACGTCAAAACCACGCTCGATAAACACCGATGCCATGGCACGGGCATTTTCCAGCACCTGCTCCTGATAAGCCTTGAACTCATCGCTCATGGCTTCTTTAAAGCACACGGCCTTGGCGGCGATGACATGCATCAGCGGACCACCCTGACCACCGGGGAATACCGCAGAGTTCAGTTTTTTCTCAATGTCGGCATTGGCACGCGCCAGAATCAGACCACCGCGAGGACCGCGCAGTGTCTTGTGGGTAGTGGTGGTGACAACGTCAGCGAAAGGTACAGGGTTAGGATACAGACCAGTAGCAATCAAACCGGCTACGTGTGCCATATCGACCAGCAGGTAGGCACCTACTTTGTCAGCGATTTCACGGAAGCGTGCCCAGTCAACCACACGCGAGTAGGCAGAGAAGCCTGCCACGATCATTTTTGGCTTGTGCTCCAGTGCCAGACGTTCGACCTGCTCATAGTCGATCTCGCCAGTCTCCGGATTCAGCCCGTAAAGGACAGAGTTATAAACCTTACCAGAGAAGTTAGGCTTGGCACCGTGAGTCAGGTGGCCACCGTCAGACAGGCTCATACCCAATACGGTGTCGCCCGCATTGCACAGCGCCAGATAAACAGCAGAGTTAGCCTGTGAACCTGAGTGAGGCTGAACGTTGGCGTAATCGGCGCCGAACAATGCCTTAGCACGATCAATAGCCAGCTGCTCAACCACGTCAACGTGTTCGCAACCACCGTAGTAACGCTTGCCAGGATAACCTTCTGCATACTTATTGGTCAGTTGCGTGCCCTGGGCCTGCATCACCCGTGGACTGGTGTAGTTTTCAGAAGCGATCAGCTCGATGTGGTCTTCCTGACGCTGTACTTCGGCTTCGATCGCCGCCCACACTTCTGGATCGAAGTCGGCGATGTTCTGGTCTTTAGTGAACATAAGAGTCCCCTCAGGTCTGCACAGGTGATGGGTCTTGGAAAGCGCGGCATTATAACCAAATTCCCGCTTTGCAGCAGTTGAATATTCTGCGATTTAGTGGGTTATTTGCCTCATAGTCAGGCTCCATTTTGCTGAAAATCGTCCGCTTAACATGCCTATTTACGGCGCTATCCACCATCGCATCCAAACCCTCGCCATCGTATAGCGGCCAAACCCGAAGGCTTCCTCACTCTTCCTCACTGCTCGTATTTGGCTGGCAAAATCTCCGGTCATTCCCCGCAGGAACGTAGCCAAGCTGGCAGCAAATCCTTACCATTAGTCCACTCTCCCCACCCGCGGTCACTGCACCAACGGCGGCGATGCATTTAGACGGGGCGGCACTGTGCCACCTGTCGCCAACTGAGACTAACAACAGGTTTAAGCCAATGGCTCAATACGTGTTTACCATGCACCGGCTGGGCAAGGTTGTCCCGCCGAAGCGCGAAATTCTCAAGGATATTTCTCTGTCTTTCTTTCCTGGCGCCAAGATTGGTGTACTGGGTCTGAACGGCTCGGGTAAGTCCACCCTGTTACGCATCATGGCAGGTGTGGATCCGGACTTTATCGGTGAAGCCCGTCCAATGCCGGGTCTGAAAATTGGATATCTGCCACAGGAACCCAAACTCGACGAAACCAAGACGGTACGTGAAATCGTTGAGGAGTCCGTTGCTGATGTTAAAGGTGCACTGGCTGCGCTGGATCAGGTTTACGCCGCCTATGCTGACCCGGATGCCGACTTCGATGCACTGGCAGCGCGTCAGGCCGAACTGGAAAACCTGATTCAGGCCAAAGATGGCCACAATCTGGAGCGCACTCTGGAAGTGGCTGCAGAGGCCCTGCGCCTGCCCGCATGGGAAACCGAAGTAAAGGTGCTGTCCGGTGGTGAGCGCCGCCGTGTTGCATTGTGCCGTCTGCTGCTCGACCACCCCGACATGCTGCTGCTTGACGAGCCCACCAACCACCTGGATGCCGAGTCCATTGCCTGGCTGGAGCGCTTCCTGCACGAATATCCCGGCACCGTGGTGGCCATTACCCACGACCGTTACTTCCTCGACAACGTCGCTGGGTGGATTCTGGAGCTCGACCGTGGTCACGGCATCCCCTATGAAGGCAACTACTCAGGCTGGCTGGAAGCCAAGGAAAAACGTCTGGAGGTTGAAGCCAAGCAACAGGCCGCCCATGACCGCGCCATCAAATCCGAACTGGAATGGGTACGTGCTGGCGCCAAAGGTCGTCAAGCCAAGCAGAAAGCACGTCTGCAGCGCTTCGATGAACTGAGCTCGAAAGAGTTCCAGAACCGCAACGAAACCCAGGAGATCTACATTCCGCCAGGCCCACGCCTGGGTGACAAGGTCATTGAGATCAACAATGTCACCAAGAGCTACAACGACCGCGTACTGTTCGAGAACCTCAACCTGGCCATTCCTGCAGGTGCCATTGTCGGGGTTATCGGGGGTAACGGTGCCGGTAAGTCGACGCTATTCCGTATGATTGCCGGTCAGGAACATCCCGATAGCGGCAGCATCGATATCGGTTCCACCGTGCAGCTGGCTTATGTCGACCAGATGCGTGAACTGGATGGCAGCAAGTCGGTGTGGGAAGAACTGTCAGGCGGTGCCGATATCATCACCGTAGGCACCTATCAGACCCCCTCCCGCGCCTATCTGGGCCGTTTCAACTTCAAAGGCTCCGATCAGCAGAAAATGGTCAAGGATCTGTCCGGCGGTGAACGCAACCGTCTGCATCTGGCCAAACTGCTGAAAGAAGGCGGCAACGTACTGATGCTCGACGAACCGACCAACGATCTGGACGTGGAAACCCTGCGTGCGCTGGAAGAGGCACTGCTGGTGTTCCCCGGCAGTGCGGTGGTGATCTCCCACGATCGCTGGTTCCTCGACCGTATCTGCACGCATATGCTGGCCTACGAAGGTAATTCGCAGGTGGTCTTCTTTGAAGGCAACTACACCGAATACGCTGCAGACTACAAGAAGCGCTATGGCAAGGATCACCAGCCAGAACGCATCAAATACAAACGTCTGGCCTGATCTGCCAACGTTGATAAGCCAAGCCAGCCATTACGGCTGGCTTTTTTTTGCACGGAGCACCTACACTTAATTTCTGCAGACCATTCGACCAGCCAAGAGAATCGAGCCATGGATAACAAGATCAACCGGCGTCGCTTTACCCGCCTGCCACTGGAAATGCTGGCAGACCTGACCACCTCGAAAGACCGTTACACCGTAACCGTGCTGGATGTTTCCCTGCATGGCGTACTGCTGATGCAGCCCGAACAAATGGAACCGCTGATCGGCGAAGCAGCCCGGGTCGATCTGGCGCTGTCAGAAGAGGTAACCATCCAGATGCCGGTTACCATCGTGCATGCGGAAGAAGGCCTGCTCGGTTGTGAAGTACGTGCAATCGACGTCGAAAGCCTCGCCCACCTGCGGCGCATGCTGGAGCTGAATCTTGGCGACACCACACTGGTCGAACGCGAGCTGGTGCAGCTGCTGGAAAAGCAGCAGTAGAACCTCAAAAAGATTAAAGTGCGGCCAGTGCCTCATTGAGGAACTTCACTGGCACCAGCTCCATACCCTCTACTCCGCCCTTGGGCACATTGGCGGCAGGCACGATAGCCCGTTTGAAGCCGTGTTTGGCCGCCTCGCGTATCCGCTCCTGACCACTGGGAACAGGACGAATCTCTCCTGACAGACCTACCTCACCAAATACCACCAGATCCTGAGGCAGAGGCTGATCCCGGAAGGAGGATACGATCGCCAGCAGCAAGGCAAGGTCAGCACTGGTTTCAGCCACCCTGACACCGCCGACGACATTCACGAAGACGTCCTGATCACCACAATGCAGCCCGCCGTGGCGGTGTAGCACCGCCAACAGCATCGCCAGTCGGTTTTGCTCCAGACCAACAGCCACTCGACGCGGCGCTGACAGATGGCTCTCATCCACCAGCGCCTGAATTTCGACCAGCAAGGGGCGCGTCCCTTCCCATACTACCATCACCAGACTGCCGGGTACGGCGTGCTCAGTGCGCTGCAGGAAGATCGAGCTGGGGTTTTTAATCTCCTTCAAGCCCTGCTCCAGCATGGCAAAGACCCCCAGTTCATTAACCGCGCCGAAACGGTTCTTGATACCACGTAAAGTCCGGAAGCGACTGTCATGACTCCCCTCTAGCAGGAGCGAGGCATCAATCATGTGCTCCAGCACCTTGGGGCCAGCAAGAGTACCATCCTTGGTCACATGCCCAACCAACATCAGTACCGTCCCTGTCTGCTTGGCAAAACGTGTCAGAATGGCAGCACTCTCCCTGACCTGGCTGACACCACCGGGGGCGGAGTCAATCAGTTCGGTGTGTACTACCTGAATCGAGTCGACTACCAGTAATTTGGGCTGCAATTGCGTGGCCATTTCCAGAATGCGTTCGACGCTGGTCTCAGCCAGCATCTTCAGTCCTTGCATGGGCAGGCTCAGCCGCTGCGCACGCATCGCAATCTGTTGCAGTGACTCTTCACCACTGACATAGAGTGCTGACATACGTTGTGCCAGCTGACACATGGTCTGCAGCAACAGGGTACTTTTACCTGCACCGGGGTGGCCGCCAATCAGAATGGCAGAGCCGGGCACCATACCTCCCCCCAGTACACGGTCAAACTCACCGATACCGGAAGAAAAGCGTGGCGTCTCGCTCAGCTCAACTGCTGACAGATCCAGAATCTGCGCCTGCTGTCCTGCTGCTCCGGCATACCCCCCGCCACTACTGGTGCTGCGCTTACCGCTACCCAGACGCACTTCCGAAAGAGTGTTCCAGTTACCACAGTTACTGCACTGCCCCTGCCATTTGCTGAAATCTTCACCGCATTCATTGCAGACGTAGGCGAGTTTTTGCTTGGCCATGGTGTTCCTTGGAGTACAGAGAGCGAAAAGTACAAAGCCCGCTTATGCGGGCTCAGTTGGAAATGTCAGGTTAGAACGTGCCGGGGTAAGCCCCACCATCCATCAGCAAGTTCTGTCCGGTGATATAGCCTGCCTGGACACTGCATAGGAAAGCGCATGCCGCACCGAACTCTGCCGGTTCACCAAAGCGTCTGGCCGGATGGCTGGTCAAACGTTTTTCCCTCGCCTGTTCCGGGCTGATGCCCTGGCGTTTGGCCTCACCGACAAAAACCTGGACCAGACGGTCAGTCTCAAACGGACCCGGCAGCAGGTTGTTAACAGTAACGTTGTGCTGAATCACATCTCGCGCCAAACCGGCGACAAAACCGGTCAACCCCGAACGCGCACCATTGGACAGGCCCAGAACCGCGATAGGGGCCTTAACAGCACCAGACGTAATATTGACGATGCGGCCAAAACGGCGGGAGATCATACCATCCACCACCCCTTTGATCAGCTCAATGGGGGTCAACATGTTCGCATCCACTGCCTTGTGCCAGTCCTCTCGACTCCAGTCGCGAAAATTGCCTGGCGGAGGGCCACCGGCATTGGTCACCAGAATATCCGGTGCCGGACAGGCTGCCAGCGCAGCATCGATGCCTGCAGGCGTAGTAATATCCACCGCCACCTCATGTACGTCCACCCCATAACGCTGACGTAACATCGATGCTGCTTCAGCAAGAGGTGCGGCAGAGCGCGCCACCAGCGTCAGGTGCACACCCTCTGCAGCCAGGGCTTCTGCACACGCTCGCCCCAGGCCCTTGCTGGCGCCGCAGACCAGTGCCTGCTTGCCGGTCAGTCCGGTATCCATGACTTCTCCTTACTCGGGTTTACTGCCTGACATTACTGATGGTAAGCCGCGCTCAACTCGTGCACGGCCTCCACAAACACACGGGCATGCTCTGGTTCAACGAACTGATGAATCCCGTGTCCAAGATTAAAGACATGACCAGGATGATGGCCAAAGGACTGCAGAATAGTCGCAACTTCTTCGCGAATCCGCTGAGGGTTGGCATACAGCACACAGGGGTCCATATTGCCCTGTAATGCGACGCGCTGGCCTACACGCTGACGTGCATTACCAATATCAGTAGTCCAGTCAATACCAAGTGCATCAGCACCCGTCGCCGCCATCAGCTCAAGCCACTGCCCGCCCCCCTTGGTAAACAGAATAACTGGCACAGTCCGACCTTCATGCTCCCGAATCAGGCCCTGCACAATCCTGTCCATATATGCCAGAGAGAACTCCCGATAAGCACGATCGCTGAGATTGCCTCCCCAGGTATCGAAGATTTGTACCGCCTGGGCACCGCTTCGGATCTGTTCATTCAGGTAACGGGTTACTGACTGCGCGAGCTTATCAAGCAATGCGTGCATCAATTCCGGTGTGTCGTACATCATGGCTTTGACGTGGCGGAAGTCTTTGCTCGACCCACCCTCGACCATATAGGTAGCCAGAGTCCAGGGGCTGCCGGAAAAACCAATCAATGGCACTCGGCCATTCAGCGCCGAACGAATGGTGCTAACACAGTCCATGACATAATCCAGATCAGCCCGGGCATCAGGAACAGGCAATGCGGCAATATCGGCTTCGCTACGAATGATTTTGCGGAATCGGGGGCCTTCACCCGTCTCAAAATACAGCCCCAGGCCCATTGCATCGGGGATCGTTAAAATATCAGAGAACAGAATGGCAGCATCCAGCGGAAAGCGCTCAAGCGGCTGAAGTGTGACTTCGCAGGCAAAATCAGGGTTCTTGCACAAACTCAGGAAGTCACCAGCCTGACTGCGACTAGCACGATACTCAGGCAAGTAGCGCCCGGCCTGACGCATCATCCATACGGGTGTGCAATCCACAGGCTGACGCATCAGCGCACGAAGAAAGCGATCATTCTTGAGTTCTGCCATAGTGTTGAGGCTCTGTCTGCTATATTCGGGGCATTATTCTAGCCTGTCCTTATACAGGCGTCCGTGTTCTGGCTCAAGGCGCACGGCTAGCAGAAATAAAAAAGCCAGCCGGTATCGAAATACCTGCTGGCTTTTTGAACTCAAGATAGCAACTACACGGTTACATCCACATTCAAACCAAGACGACCACTTGGATCGGGCTTGGCAGGCTGTTGACCGCTGCCTACTGAACTCTCATCAATCAGCTGCAACACCTGTTGACCTACCAGCTCTTGTTGCTGATTTGCCATCTGGGCAGCCTTGATACCAAGAGAGTCCCCGTAACTAACGGAGCTATATGATGAGCCACTCACTGAGCCGAGATCCATCATTATCCTCCTCTTGCTCTGAAAACGCGTTAAGTATCGCCTACTTTTTAACCAATCATCAAGTTTTTGTCTGAATTGATTGTGTTAGCAGGCGTGGATTTTAAACCGCAATACGTCAACAAAACTGTTGTAATGTAAACTTTATCTACATTGCACAACTAAACGTAAAGCACTGATAAGTAGTAAGCCTGATCCACTGTCAGCGGATCCAACGTCGCTGACATCACAAGCTTCGACGGCCCATCTCCCTGAGATCCATCAAGAAGTCGATAAACAATACAAGCAGGCTTATTTAATCAGCCCTGCTTCCTTATAGTACTTGGCAGCTCCTTCATGCAGAGGCGCAGATAGGCCGCTTTTTACCATCTCCTCTTTGGTAAGATTGGCAAAGGCAGGATGCAGTCGTTTGAAATCATCAAAATTTTCAAACACTGCCTTGGTCAAGGCATATACCACATCATCAGATGTATTGGTTGAGCTAACCAATGTCGCCGCAACACCAAAGGTGTGAATATCATGATCAGCCCCTCGGTACATACTGGCCGGAATAACAGCAGCTCGATAATACGGATGATCAGCGATCAATTTATCCACTACTGGTCCGGAAATATCGACCAAGTTGGTATCACATGCGGTTGTTGCTTCCTTGATAGAACCATTTGGATGTCCAACAACGTAAACAATGGCATCGACTTTGTTGTCACAAAGCGCCTGTGCTTGCTCAGCGGGCTTTAACTCAGCCGCCAACGCCAGCTCGTCCATGCTCATACCTTTGGCCTTCATCAAGGCCTCAAAGGTATCTCTTGAGCCCGAGCCGGGATTACCAACGTTGACACGTTTGCCTTTGATATCGTCGAATGTTCTGATTTTGGCGTCTGTCCGCGCGACTACTGTCAGCGCCTCAGGGTGCAATGAGAATACGGCACGTAGCTCTTTGAATGACCCCTGCTCAGCAAACTGATCCTTACCTTCATAAGCATTGTACTGAACATCAGACTGAGCCACACCAAAATCCAGCTCACCTGCACGAATGGTATTGATGTTGTAGACCGATCCTCCAGTACTCTCAACCGAACAGCGAATGCCATGATCTTTGCGATCCTTGTTTACCAGCTTACAGATAGCACCTCCGGTAGGGTAATAAACTCCTGTCACCCCGCCTGTGCCGATTGTAATGAACTGTTGAGCAGTTACATTCGTCGCACCGAGCACTAGCGCCGAAGCAAAAATGACCTTAAAAAGTGCCTTTTTCATTGACGTATATCCCCTGTTCTTCTTTGAATTATTCCTGCAGAGTGCCCAACTGACGTAAAGCACAGAGTCATCGTGTTAGTTAGGCCAGATTTGCTGTGATTCGTTAAAAAAGCAATCCATACGATGCATGTTCTATACACGTATTGGTAAATGAAGAAGCACTTTATAAGGTTACTGCTAGCCAGAACCAATGAATATTGGTTCATGAAATGTAACTTGGATTTATATCAGGAATATACAAATCGTAGAGGTAAGGTCGTTAAACGTTATCAAAACCCCAAAAAGCAAAACCCCTGACCGT
>NZ_LAPT01000029.1 GCF_003194385.1 Pokkaliibacter plantistimulans | reverse complement strand
TTTTAACTTGGCGAATTTTTTCTGAAGAATTGCAATCATTCTTTCAATCTCCGCCCAGTCCCTGATAAGAGCTGCCTGGTAGCAACGCATAATACTTGCCCAGCTTCCTTGCTCTGCTACTGCTGAGCTTTTTTCTTCGGTAAGTCGAGCAAATAGCGGATATAACGTCGTAGCATCACAACACAATGGCAGTGCGAACTCTGGAAGAGATGCTGTCCCTCCCAGTACAAATGTACCCGTACTGTTCTCCAGTGCTTTAATTATCGCCAAGGAGGACAAGTAATATAATTCTTTTGCTCTGTTTATATCAGAGTTTATTTTTGCTTCGTATATGGCTAATTGCCCTAATTGAATGCGTAATGTCAATAGATCAACTGTATATGATTTTCCGTTACTGTAATCTACGGACATCATATTTACTTGCTCCTTGTTAGACCCAAGGATAGTAATTATTTCGACTCCGTTACCATGTACGGCGGTATTTATATCTCTGTCTCTGTCTCTGTTTTTGTTAAATTTACATTCTAATTTGATAGTCATTTGATCGGTACCATAACAAGTGACTGTGCATTTTTATCTACGGCGGTAACAAATTTTGCAATATTTCCGGTTTTTAGTGCATTAACGATAGTTAAGCCAGCATTATTTTTACTAGGATCGCTTGTTCTGCGCAGCTCGTCTGCGATTATTGCTAATGCTGAACTACGAACAGTACTCAAAAAGTACCACATCATAAGAAGTAACACTATCTTATAGAGTGAAAATCAATACTCTATTTCCATATATGGCTATCGTTCATGTATTCATCGTCTATTAAATTGAATTCAGGAACTTTAAATACGGTCCCTATAGGAGGTGGGCGTTGATAATCCTTTTCTTCATGTATTCCTACTCTGAGTTTATAGGCCTTTTCAGGATCAAAAAAAGCATCAGCTCCAAGATGGTTCTTAACGATGCTTGTTAAGTTGATAACTTTCTCTGGATTGATCACTACATCATTTATATCTGATGTTAGTTGAATATATACTGCACTCTCCGATAGCTTTTCAACCCTGAATACGGGGCAGGATAATAAATTTTCCATGCCAAAAAGTTCAACATATGCAGGGCCAAAGGCAGTCCCCCAATATATGTCAGGTAGCCAATGGCGTAGTGTATGAGTATTTAGCGATTTTCGTTCCAGCTCTATAAATGCACCTTCAAACAAGTCATGAGCTCGTTTCGCTTCTTTATATTGAGCAGATACAGTATCAAGAATGGCGATGTCGCCATCTGTCTCTAACATTGATCTACACATATATTGTACTAGTTGCTCCTGGTTTACATCCTTGAGCTCACATTCAAAAGTTTCTACTGAGTGTGTATCTAGCAGATAATCAACGCCGCTTTTCCAGGCAACAAGAAAGCTACCAAAGGTTTTTGGTTTGCTACTGCGTTTCCAATGAACGCTGTCCGCTGCACCGTATCTATCATCAGGAATAAACTCCTCTTTAGTCGTGTTGATAAAATCCCTTCTAAAAGGTTCCCACCACCCCCACTTTTCTATTTTATAGTCCTGAAGTATGTCTACATGTAATTGTAATCGATGAAAAAAGTCTTCAGGCTTTTTCATTGAACGTCTACTGAGAATGTTCAAGTGTACGGGTTGTTTAAACTTCATTTAATCACTCTTTTTTATATAACTGGAGGCTGAATAAAAGTGGATATCTCACCACCATCTCTTATTTAAATGAAAATTTAACCGGTTCAAGGGGTTTCTGGATATCTAATGTCGTCCTGACATTAATTTATTTAGAAGACTTTAGCTATACCTCATTTCTGCATACTGTGTCTTTACTGCAACTACCCTTGAGATAAAGAAGGCCGGTAAACAGGCGGGCTGCTTTTGGCAGTAATAACAGGCAGCTAGCTGACCACCAGCTCCGTGAGCAACATCATTGTGAGTCTCTTCACTGGTTCCGAATTAGCTGCGATAACAGCGGGGCTATCGCCATACCGCTGTGTGGAGGCGCAGCGACGAACCCATTACCTGACCTCATCCGCCTTCGTCGAAATAATCGATTTAACCTGACGCTGTTGCTAGGTAAACTGGCGCGCTTTTTCCCATTTTCTGCAAAGAGTGAGCTGGTTGTGACAACCTCTGCCTTAGCCCGTCCCCGATCACCGTGGCTGCTGATTATTCTGATGGCGCTGGTGATGTTCGGCCCGATGGCCATTGATATCTTCCTGCCATCTATTCCCGCCATGATGCTCGATTTCAACGCACCCGGTAGTGCCTTGCAGGCAACCATCACGCTATTTCTGCTGACCATGGGGTTAGGGCAAATTGTATTGGGGCCGCTGGTGGATCGTATCGGGCGCCGGCCCGTGCTGATCGCAGGCATCATCTGTTACGGTTTGGGGGCATTTATCGCAGCGCAGGCAGGGAGCCTTGAAGGCTTGTATGCCGGCCGTGTGCTGCAGGGTATTGGCGCCTGTGCAACTTCCATCGTGACCATGGCTGCGGTCCGCGATACGTTTGATCCTGAAAAAGGCGCTCGTATCTTCAGCTATCTGAACGGTGTGCTGTGTATCGTTCCTGCTCTGGCGCCGATGCTGGGTGGTTTGCTGGCGTTGCAATACGGCTGGCGTTCCAACTTTTTCTTTATGGGTATTTTTGCCGTGGCGACCGGGATGCTGGTGTTGTGGCGCTTCCCTGAAACCCGCCCTGATCACACGGACAGCAGTGGCCGGCTTTACCAGTGGCAGCGATATCGCAGTGTACTGTTCAGCCGCTTCTTCCTTTATTACGCGCTGGTGTGTGCAGCGGCGATGACGCTGATCATCACTTATGTTACCTACGCTCCGGTTGTGCTGATTGATGGCCTTGGTCTGTCGCAGATTGCCTTCAGCCTGTGGTTTGGTGGCAATGCCTGTATCAATATTCTCGGCTTTGTACTGGCTCCGCGGCTGACGGCAACACTGGGCAGAAAGAAGATGGTGACACTGGCGCTGTGCATTATGCTGACTGGCGGGCTGGCTGAGATCGCCGGGGTGCTGTGGCTGCAGCTGGGAGCGATGACTTATATGCTGCCTGCCTCGATGATCTGCCTCGGTTTTTCACTGGGGCTGGGCTGTGCATCGAGCCTGGCGCTGGAGCTGTTTCCTGAAAAGGCGGGAACGGCATCGGCTTTGCTGGGGTGTATTCAGCTGACCATTTCTTCGGCACTGGCCAGTCTGGTGCAGCAAACGGCATTAAGCGGATCGCTGGCAGTGATGGGGCTGACGCTGTTGCTGATTCCTGCGTTACTGTTTATGCGGCACACCATGACGGCTGAGGAGAATAGGGCAGGTCACTGACCCTATTCACCTGTGTGAAGGCTGATCAGACGTTCAGCACGCCGATCACACTGACAATGATGGCTGCCATCCCCAGATATTCCCTGAGGCTGAAGCTCTCCTTGAAGATGCGTAAAGCGATGATCAGGGTGAAGAAGAACTCGACCTGGCCCAGGGTTTTCACCAGTGCGGGGTTCTCCAGGGTCATGGCGGTAAACCAGCCAATCGAGCCACACATACTGGTAATTCCTACGCCCAGTACCAGTGGCCAGTGACTGAACATGTGTCTGAGCTCTGCCGGTGTTCTGGCGGCCTGATAGCTGACGATCAGCACACATTGAATACTGATCATGGTGGCTAGTGTCATTGCCGCACTGGCCACCTTGTCGGTTTCCAGCGATAAGCTGGCCTGTCGTAACCACAATGATGACAGTGCAAAGCACACTCCCGTTGCCAGACCGTAGGCCGCTGACTTGGAAGTCAGCAGCGCTGCAATCCGGCTGGCCATCCCTCCGCTCGCATCACCGCGCGGGCTCAGCAGTAAAATACCGATGGCGCCCGCACCAACGCTCAACCATCCCAGTAACGTCAGTGGTTCGGCAAAGAACAGAGCTCCCAGCAAGGCGACCATGATGGCTTCTGACTTGGCGTAGCTGATGCCAACGGCGAAATTGCGCTGCTGGAACAGCTTGACCATAAAGACGGTGGCAAGAATTTGCGCCACCGCTGACATGGCTGCGAAGGTCAAAAAGGTCGCCTGCACCTGCGGGAAATCGACAGAGCGGATATGCAGCACTGCACTCAAATACAGCCAGGCCAGAGGCAGGGTGTAGAAATAGCGCGCCAGGGTGGTCGTCATGGCGGAGGTTCGGGTAGATAACTGCTTTTGCATTCCCGTGCGTGCAGCCTGCATCAGCGCGGCAAACAGGGTCAGTCCAATCCAGGCGGACATGGTAGGTCTCCTCAGGTGATGGGCGCAGTCTAGGCGTCATCAGTGGAGGAATAAAATGGTAAAAAGTGATGCGGTCTATTCCTCAGGGGAATAGAACTGGAGGAGAAGAAAAGGCACAGGAATGATGAAGGGGAGTGCCAGAAAACCCCTTCCATACCGAGGGCAGTCTGGAAGGGGGACGGCCGTGTGCTTGAATCAGGCCGTATTTCTGGCATGCACTACTTTACTGGCTGGTAAGGGTGATGTTCCTGCCAGTGGCGGGCAATTTGTTCGCGTGTACAGATCCACACATCACTGTGCTGTTGAACGTAGTCGAGGAAGCGAATCAGCGAAGCTGCCCGGGCGGGGCGACCCACCAGCCGGCAGTGCAGTCCGACAGACAGCATCTTCGGGCTGGTAGCGCCTTCTGCGTACAGTACATCGAAGGCATCCTTGAGGTAGGTGAAGAACTGATCGCCGCTGTTGAACCCTTGCGGTGACGCGAAGCGCATATCGTTGGTATCCAGGGTATAGGGCACGATCAGCTGAGGTTTGCCGGTGATGTCACACCAGTAAGGCAGATCGTCGGCGTAGGAGTCGGCGTCATACAGAAAGCCGCCATTCTCTACTACCAGTGCATGGGTTTGCGGACTGGTGCGCCCGGTGTACCAGCCCAGCGGACGTTGACCGGTCAGCTTCTCGTGCCAGTAAATGGCCTTTTCCATGTCTTCGCGTTCGGCTTCGATGCTGTAGTTCTGGTAGTTAATCCAGCGATAGCCATGGCTGGCAACCTCCCAGCCTGCCTTGAGCATAGCTTCTACCGCTTGCGGGTGGCGCTGCATGGCCATGGTGACGCCATAGACGGTCAGCGGTAACTGACGCTCGGTAAAGATTCGATGCAGACGCCAGAAGCCTGCCCGGCTGCCGTATTCATAGATCGATTCCATACTCATATGGCGCATGGAGGGGATGGGCTGTGCGGCGACCATTTCCGATAAAAAGGCTTCTGAGGCCGCATCCCCATGGAGAATGCAGTTCTCCGCCCCTTCTTCGTAGTTGAGTACAAACTGCAGGGCAATACGTGCCTTGCTCGGCCAGTTGGCATGGGGAGGCTGGGCTCCGTAGCCAATCAGGTCGCGTGGATAGTCACCGAGAGGTTCCATCATGCTGAGGCTTCCTTCTTGTTCATGGCGGTCTCTTCCTCTGCTTCAGTGACAGGGTCAAGCTCGGGTAGCAGCAAGGTGCAGAGAATGGCTGTCAGACCACCGGTAGTAATGGATGAGGAGAATATTTTCTGTGCCAGTTCAGGCAGACCTTTGAGCAGATCAGGCACCAGCGTAACACCAAGGCCAAGTCCGAAGGAGATGGCGACGGTGAGGACCTTTTTCCGGTTGAACTGTTCGCTGGCCAGAATGCGGATACCGGCGACGGCGATGGTGCCAAACATCAGTGTGGTTGTTGCGCCCAGTACGGGTTTGGGGATGGTCTGCAGCAGTGCGCCAATCCATGGGAACAGGCCGAGCAGGGTCAGGATCGCGGCGACAAAAAAGCCCACATGGCGACTTGCCACACCTGTCAGCTGAATCACCCCGTTATTCTGACTGAAGGTGGTATTGGGGAAGGTATTGAATACGCCTGCCAGCAGCGAGTTGAAGCCATCGCCAAGGACGCCGCCCTTGATACGCTTTTCATACAGCGGCCCGGCGAATGGCTGACGGGAAACGCGCGAACTTGCGGTCAGATCGCCCACGGTTTCAATGGCGGTAATGACAAAGATAAATGCCAGTGGCAGGAAGGCTTCCCAGCTGAAGCTGAAACCGTATTTGAATGGTTCAGGAATGGCCATGACCGCCACGCCGTCCAGCGATGGTGTATGCATCTTGCCTGTGGCAGCCGCTACCAGACAGCCAGCAACCAGACCAATGAAGATGGCTGACAGACGCAACATGGGGTAGCGGGAAAGTTGAAAGATCAGCACCAGCAGAATAACCAGTGCTGCCAGACCGAGATTACCGGGGCTGCCGAAGTCCTTGGCACCAAAGCCACCGGCGATGTCGGTAATACCAACTTTGATCAGACTCAGACCGATCAGGCATACCACAATTCCGGTCACCGTTGGGGTGATGATGCGGCGCAGTTTGCCAAGAAACTGGCTCAGGATCATCTCGATCAGTGAGCCGACCATGCACACACCGAAGACCGTAGCGAGGATGTCTTCGCTGCTACCGCCCTGGGCTTTGACGGTCATGCCTGCGGCGATGACACCACCGACAAAGGAGAAGCTGGTGCCTTGAATGCTGAGCAAGCCCGAGCCGACCGGGCCAATCCCTTTGACCTGAATAAAGGTGGCTACGCCTGAGACAAAGAGCGCCATGCTGATCAGATAGGGGATTTCTGCTCCCAGACCGAGTACACCACCGACGACCAGCGTTGGCGTGATAATGCCGATAAAGCTGGCTAGCACATGCTGGAAGGCCGCCAGCAAGGCGGCTGCAGCGGGGGGGCGGTCATCGAGCTGATAGATCAGATCGGTAGAGGACGACATGGTCTGCTCCTTGTAGAATCTGCACAGGTTAGGGGCTGCACTGGCTGCAGAGCATGTGTCTGAGCAGGTTGTCTGACATCTGGCTTTTTCTTTCAGCTACCTGAGCATGGTTTGTTGCTGAAAGAGTGAGCTGATGTCGTACTTGCCCAGCACATCCAGTGTCCTTCTGCTTCAAGTGCAGATACTGGCGCGCCGAAGTGAGCGTGGTGATGCTGATACAAAATATTCAAGTTCTGTGCCATGGGGCTGTATATGCCATGAATGCTGGCATGAGCTTTGAAACGATCATTTCGTTTTCTTGTTTTGTTGACTGAATGGTAAGTTTTTTGCGCCACGACTGTGCGTTTAAACGACTTTCAGGCACTAGGGCGGGGCATCTGCCTGTCATCGCCAGTACTGACGTCATGGGAGAGGTATGAAGCAGATTGATCAACGGGTGAAAGCGCAGTATCAGGCACTGACCCAGCAGGAACAAAAGGTGGCGGATTTTATTCTCGATCACCTCGATGATTTTGCTATCTATAACTCGGTGGAGCTGGCCCGGGTCTGTCAGGTGTCGAAAGCGACAGTCAGCCGTTTCTTCAAACGCCTGGGTTACAAGGATTTTCGTGATGTGCGTCTGCAGTCTCGCCAGTTGCGTCAGTCTGGTGTACCTCTGACCGATATGGAGGCCATTGTTGCCGGCAATACGTTGCTGGAGCGCCACTATCAGCGCGAAACAGAGAATCTGCTCGCCTGGATGCGAAAACTGACGCCTGAACTGTTCGAGCAGATTGTCGGCGCCACTCTGAATGCCAGACGTATTCTGGTGCTGGGCTATCGCAACAGTTATCCGGTGGCATTGCACCTGCGTCAGCAGTTGCAACAGGTACGCGGTGGTGTGGGGCTTGCTCCGCAACCCGGGCAGTCACTGAGTGAGGAGCTGGCAGAGCTGGGTAAGGAAGACCTGGTGATTGCCATTGCCTTTCGCCGCCGTATCAAACTGCATGACAAGCTGATGCCCCTGCTGAAGAAGCGAGGAATCCCGCTACTGATGATCTCTGATGCCACGGCGATGAAGCTGTCTGAACATGCCACCTGGTGGTTGGAGTGTCCTCTGGATAGTGTCTCCGCTTTTGACAGCTACAGTGCGGCAATGAGCATGATCAATGTGCTGGCTAACGCACTGCTGCATCAATGTCTGGAGCAGGGGCGCGCCCGCATCAGTCAGATCAGTGATATCTATGAGGAGCTGGATGAACTTTCTCTGACAAGTATTAATCTGGAATAGCGCTTTCCCGGCACTGACGCTAGACTGGTTCGATGTATTGCTAATTATTTCCGGACGACTCTCCGTCCCGACAGGCAGGATGCCTGAGCAGATTCAAGGAGGAAGCATGAGCATTCAACAGGATCAGGTGACAGACAGCACCTGGACTATAGGCTTCGATGACAAGGAAGAACGCTCCGGGGATGCACTCATGGATGGAGCAGGTGAGCGGTATCGAACACTGACCACATGGCTACGCGGCTCGCTGTGGTTATGTGGTATGGTGGCGCTGCTCAGTTTCGGCTGCAATCTCTGTCTGCTGCTGTTTTTGCATGGCCTGGAAGACGGCACTGTTGCTGAAGGCGATGGTATGTATCTTCTGGTCGATAAGGTGATTGCGCTCAAGACCCTGGGTGCGCCAGTCTCCATTCTCGTCACCAGCTTTGCTTCTGTTCTCTCTCTGCGCTGGTTTTATCTCAGTCATGGCTTTGGCCGTCAGAATGGCCTGCGCCTGCAGCAACCGGCACGCAGCACTGTCCTGTTTTACTTCATTCCTGTGCTCAACTTGTGGAAGCCTTATCTGGCATTGCGCGAGGTTTTTAACGAAGCCGTACCCTGCTCAGGCAGTCGCTGGCTGTTGCCGGTGTGGTGGGGTTGCTGGGTGCTTTTTCAGTCACTGTCCTGGCTGGCATTTCGTCTGGTACAGGATACGGATGAGCTGGTGGCCTTGATGGATATGCTGCTGGCGCGGCTGCTGGCAGATGGTGCCGCGTTGCCACTGCTGATCATGTTCATGCTGGTGGTGCGTCGACTGGGCACTGCGTTGCTGGCGATGCCCAGTCGCGCCGCTAGTTGACCACGTAACGAGTGGTCTGGAAGCGGTTAAGCAGACCGTGAAAGAAATAGACAGCAGTCAGGGTGAGGAGCACGGCAACCGTGACCGAGCTGATACGGTAAAGCGCGCTATAAATCAGATCCTGATCTGCTTTCAGATATTGACCAAAGATGATGCCAAGTGTCGTCATTCCCCCAAACGCCACTCCTGACCCTGGCCCTTCCAGATGCTGAACCCGTGCAAATAACAGCAAGCCAATAAAGAACACCAGCACTGACAGTGTCAAATTCTGATAGTAGGTGTACAGCAGCAACTGCGCGACGATCGCATAGCTGGAGCCGAGCATAACCCCTTTTGCACGCTTCATGCCGGAGTCCAGCACGCCGCTCAGTGTCATCGGAAACAGTATAAGGACTGACGTTGCCTGAGCTGACAGCGAGTCACGCAGATCGGCAATCTGAAATAACACAAACGACGTGGTGGCCACCGATGCACCAAGCAGAGTCTGATGAATTACCTGATGAGTTGGCTTGGCAATACGTGGCGGTGCCGCAGGTGCCTGATGCACCGGAAACCACCACAACACCAGTGCACAGATGACCAAACCTACCACTGTCGACAGCACATTTGCCCAGGACATGACGCTGAAGTCAGCATCCGGATAGCTGGCAAAGTGTAGAAAAACGCTGTTGTTGATGGTGCTCATGGCGCCAAAAAGGAACAACGGGCCTTTGGCCATGCAATAGAAGGTGAATAGAAACACCATAAAAATGAGGGGGGTAGCCAAAAAGGGATGGTTATCACAGAGGTTGTACCCGAACAGCACTACCTCGCCGAAAAGTGGCGAGGCCAGTGCCTGCAGTGCCACGAAGCGGTTGATGCGTGGCACCAGGCCCAGTAGCAGGATGGGCACAATAGTGTAAAACACTCCCCAGCTATCGAGATCGGCCACTTTGCAGATAATCAGCCCCAGGCTGGCACCGAAGGCAATTCTGAGGACCTTATTCAGGTGGTCAAGGCTGTTGATCATGGTGTGTCTTCGTTGATGGCATCAAAGATTCAGCAGTACTAGTAGATATAGTGCAGCCAGCTGATCAGGCGGATCTGGGAGTTGGCCAGAAAGCTGAACAGGACGTTATCAGAAGGTATCAGCTGCACTGTCGCGCGTGAGCCGACGACCAGATTGGCTGGAAAGGCTTCTTTCAGCTCCAGATTGACTCGGACTCGTTGTGCATCTCTCACCCAGCGGGTACTGGTTTCTGCACTGGCCAGCTTGCCATCGGGGCTGCCCTGAGCACTGGCCACACCGTAATCGCGATGACTTACTTCGGCATCAAAGACGGTGCCTGGCAACGCATCAAAAACAATTTTTGCCGGGGTGCCACTGCTGACTTTTATCAGGCTCTTCTCACGAAAGTCTGCGGTTACCCAGGGCGAGCTGTCGGAAACCAGTGCAACTACGGGTTGATTAGCAGATGCCATGGCGCCTTCTTCCAGCTGCAGATCAGTAATAAAGCCTGCACTCTCTGCTTTTACCTGAGTACGCTCAAGTGCCAGCGTGGCGGTAGCCAGACTATTTTTAGCCTGTTTGAGCAGGATGCTTTCGCCATTTTCAATGCCAAGTTCTGCTTCGATAGATTTTACTTTGGCTTCGCTGGCGGTAACTTCAGCAGATGCTGCGCGCTGCTTGAAGACGGCGTCATCGCGATCCTTAACTGGAATGCTGCCTTTGTTCACCAGTGCCTGATAACGCTGTACGTCGCGCAGATCGTTGGCAAAGTTAATACGGGCTTTGTCCAGACTGGCCTGAGCGCTATCGAGTTCTGCCTGAAGTTGTGAAACCTGTTGCGTCACCTGCTGCAGATGTAGCTCTGCCTGTTGCACGCTCAATTGGTAATCCAAGGGGTCAATCTGGAACAGCAGGTCACCTTTTTCGACGTGCTGATTGTTGTGTACCAGTACCTGAGTCACCTGTCCGGAAACACGCGGAGCTACCTGCACGACGTAGCGTCGGACAGTGCTTTCGGTAGTGGCGGGCATGTAAATATCTGCCAGCAGGAAATAGGCAAACAGGATGACGAAAACGCCTATGGAAATCTTTAACCAGCGGTGAAACAAATGTTCTGGAGACATGGAGGTAACGCCTGTTATGTCGGGTTTTTACTACGTTCGGTCAGCGCCAGAGCGTTGGACTGAAGGAGATTGAGGGTGTGCTGGAACTGTGTCGCCTGATCCTCTGACAGACCTTGCATGACCTGCAACTGGCAACGCTCCCGTACGGTGTTGACGGGCTCAACCAGTGCTTTTCCTTTCTCGGTAAGAAACAAGCGCTTGCTGCGGCGATCATCCTGGCAGGCACGGCGTTCTATCAGTTCCAGTTTGACCAGCTGATCCAGCGTTCTGACCAGAGAGGGATGCTCGACTGCCAGAATACGGGCCAGCTCAGTTTGGGCTATGCCTTCACCCTCTGCGTGAATGTAAACCAGTGCTACGCCCGTGGTTTGCGTCAAACCAAGGGTGGCCAGCTCCTGATCCAGCACACTGCGCCAGAGGCGGGACAGCTGATGAATACACAACCCAATACTTGGCTTCATGATTATTGTTCGCTGAGTAATTGTTAGATTGCTAAGCATGTTAGTTAGGATGCTAATTAGTCTCAAGATGGAGATGCATTGTCAGTCCGTTGCATGAATGGAACAGCAGTAGAAGTGGGGCAGGCGTGAATCAACGGAGCACCTTTTCGCAACATATTCTGCACCACCAACCAATGGTTTGGTGTCGATGTATTAGGTAAGCTCTCGGTCGGTTTGTCAGGTGAGAGACTGATGTATGCGACTAAGGAAGGGTGTTTTCGCCTCGGTTATGGTGATAGTGGCTGGGGGCTATCTGCTGTCTTGCCTGCTGACGGCCAGAGTAGTCAGGCAGCAGCTGAATGTGCTGAGTGAACAGATACCAGGCAGCTCAGTGCAATGGCAGGAGCAGGGGTGGCTGGGGGACCAGATAGGCATATCCGTGCCGCTGTCTGAACAGGCGGGCTCGTTGTCAGTACAGCTAAGCGTGTCAGCTAGCTACTGGTGGCCGCTTCATGTGCAAAGCCACGGCGTGCTTGATGTATCAGGTAATAGACAGTCGTTGTTAAGTTCTTACCTCGGCCTGCCACCATTGGCATTCAGCGGCAGTATCGGTTTGTCTTCAGGCAATCTGAAAATTGAATTACCAAAGCTGGATCTTCATAGCAGTCTGGAAGCACTTAAAGTTGCGCAGAGTCTTGCTGAATTGGCCTGGGACACGACGAGCATCAGTTTGAACTGGGTAAGCTCGTCTGCCGACTGGTCTCGTGCTGATATGCAGATCAAGGCACAAGGTATCAATATCCATAGTCAGCTTTTCCGGACTGCAGATGTTTCAGGAGTGCCAAACTCACTGAGTCATCAGGTCAATGCCGTTATTGCCTCATTGGATGTAACAGGTAAGCGCAATAACGCGATGGTCCGAATGTTAGGTGCACAGCAGCTTCAGGCCGAGTCGCAGGGGCAGCTGTCAAACGGAGGGCTGGGATATAAGCTTCATGTATTCAGCCCAAGCATCGATCTTCTTGGTTTGAAGGGAGCATTTGAGTCCAGATCCTACCTACAGCCGATGCACACGCCCATGTTGATGAAACTGGTGGACAGTATAGGGTTGACGAGTGGTGCTGGTGTTGCGTTTCAGGACGTACAGTCAGAATTGATGACGCAATCGATGGTGTTAATACTGGAAAACGCAGAGATGCAACTGGAAGCTGGCCTGCCCCCCTCTGCGCAGGGAGAACTGACTATGTTGCCTCAGGATGCTTCAGCCTTACGGCAGGTTCCAACATGGCAAGGCACGTTGACTCTGCATAACATCCCGCCTTTTTTGGGGCTGATCACAGGAATGAATGTGATGTTGGGCAAACCAGTGGAGTTGGCCTTTCAGCATGGTCAGTGGTATCAGCGATAGTTCGCTTGGTGCTCAATCTCAGTCATTGTTGTGATTGTCAGCATTTATCTGAATCAATGCTCTCAGGCGAATGATTCCTGCCGTTATGCACATGCAGACACCCACAATAATCATCGTCCACTGGTAGAAAGGGAATCGCCAACCGTCGGGAACCAGGTCTAGCGGTGTCAGCAGATCCACAACGGCAATGCCTACCAAGAGCGTACCAACGCCATTGAAGAGCATCAGGGCAAACTGGAGGTTCAGAGGAATAGAGCCACTCATAAGACATTCCTGTTTTGAGTAGATCCAGAAGAAAAGTAATAAGCGGTCGCCCATAGCTGAGCGGGACTTATCCGTGTTTTAGGCTACGTGGGCCACATCAAACGTTTTACAACGATAGCGAGTCAATATCTACGCAGTTACTGACTAAAAATCGCTACAACAGATTACATCTTTGCTACAAAGAAAACGCGGTGGTAGACACTGACTCACTTCCCCATAAGTGCTATGGAAACATCACTGTCGGCAATTTTGCGGTCTTTACCAGTATTTATCGTCATGTGCGACAGAGCATTTAGGGCTGTGTCACTCGTTACGTCAGGGGGCTGACTCGCTGGATAATGGGTTCGTGCTCGATGAAGTAAATAAGTGAGCGATGATAAATAAGAGATGTAGTTAGTCTGACTTTTAGGACTGTTATGCACGACGTTGCCTTCCATGGGTATTGCTATTGCTACGTAGTGTAATCACGGAACAGTATTTTACAATTAGATTTTCAATTTATATACAAAGTGCTCTGAATTGTACTGTCAGGTATCCTGAGCCAACACTGTCTACTTGTGAGGTGGGTAAGAGGAGAGGCATGGAAATGCCTTTGCTAGGCAGTAGTGAAGGGCAGAGGTGTTAATCAGGATGTGTATGGCCAGATTGCATTGCGCAATCTGGCCATAGCCTGAGTTGTGGACTGTTACTCTTCGTCTCCGTCGCCAAATTCCAAGCTGATTCTGGCCAGCTCTTCAAGGCGATCAATAACTCTGGCATTCAGGCTGCGTTTGGGAAAGGTGCCATCTTTGCGTATAACACCGGCCGTCTGGCCAGTGAATAGTTCCAAGGCTTCATCTACTGTTGATACGGCATAAATAGAGAACTTGCCCTGACGTACTGCGTCAACAACATCATCTTCCAGCACCAGGTTCTGTACATTACTTTTCGGAATGACAACACCCTGTTCACCAGTTAAACCACGTGCCTGGCATACGCGGAAGAAGCCCTCGATTTTCTCATTGACTCCGCCAATCGGTTGCACTTCACCATGCTGATTGACTGAGCCTGTGATGGCCAGAGACTGCTTCAGGGGGGCTTTGATCAAAGCCGAGATCAGACAGCACAGTTCTGCCAGAGAGGCGCTGTCACCATCGATGTAACCATAGCTTTGCTCCATGGCAATATGGGCGCACAGCGTCATCGGGGTCTCTTGAGCGTACATGTTGCCCAGATAGCCCGACAGAATCATCACTCCCTTGGAATGAATTGACTGGCCCAGGTCAACTTCGCGCTCGATGTCGACAATCCCTTTGGAACCCGGATAGGCGGTAACGCTGATGCGTGCTGGGGCACCGAACTGGGCATCACCAATCGACATGACAGTGAGGCCATTGATTTTGCCGACAGCTTTGCCGCTGGTTTCGAGCAAAACAGTGCCGTCCAGAATCTGCTTGTTGACTTCTTCGCTCACACGCCCAGTACGCTCTTGTTTGGCTTTCAGCGCACGTTGGATATGTTCACCGGTAATCTGCTCGGCAGACCCCAGTCTTGCCAGATAGTCGGCCTCTGCCAGCAGTTCGAACAGCTCGCCAATGGAGGCAGTCATATGGTGCTGATGCTCAGCCAGGCGCGCGCTGTGGGTGATGAGACGTGCAATGGCATCATCGCTCAGGCTGAGGTAACCCTCTTTGTCGCAGCGATCACGAATCAGACGACAGAACGACATCAGATTGTCTGGTGTGCGTTCAATGTAGTCTTCGTAGTCGACCAGTACACGGAACATTTCACTGAACTCTGGGTCCAGCGACTGCAATGCGTAGTAAATGTCGCGCGAGCCAATCAGGACAAGTTTGACATCCAGTGGAATAGTCTCTGGTGAAAGCGTAGTAGTGCTGACCAGACCCATTTCTGCGTAGGGTGACTCAATTTTCAGCTCACGACGTTTCAGTGCACGCTTCAGGGCGTCCCATACATAGTCTGACAGAACCTTATCGGCATCGACGATCAGGTAACCGCCGTTGGCTGCATGTAATGCGCCCGCGCAGATTTGCTGGTAATTGGTCACCAGTGCGCCTTGGTCATGCAGATACTCAATGCGACCAAATAGATTGTTGTAGGTTGGGTGAGGCTCGTACACCACGGGGGTGCCAGCTGTCTGCTTTCTGGAGACCGCCAGATTGGGGCTGTACAGGGACGATAGTGCTTCTCGTTTTGCGGGTTCGTCGCGGGTGTCCTGATCAACCAGTTCTTCAATGACAATTTTCTGAAGGTTGCTGGCTACCTGCTGCAGGTAGGTCAATACTTCCTGATTGCTTTCGTACTTCTCCTGGAGGGGAGTCAGCAGTGGGGCGATTGACTCTGAAATAGTGCTCTGATTCAGCGTGCGCAGTTTCTCGCTGGTCTCACGACGCCACAGGGGAAGGCCAATAAGTTCATCACGTAACTGGCTTTCCAGATCACTGATCTGGCTATTTATGCGATCACGCTCTTCTTCAGAGAGCTGTGTGAAGTCTGCATCATCAAGGGGCTTGCCTTCGACAATCGGTGCAAAAGACACTGAACCTGCTTCACGGAATAGCGCAATGCCCTGGCGACTGGCTGCCTTTTCTACGCGCTCCAAGGCTTCTTCGTAGTTTTGATTGAACTCACGCTCGATGGCATTTTTGCTTTGCTGATAGCGTGGGTCTTCAAAGGCTGCCGGGAAAGTGAGCAGCAGATTATCAATAAGTTGGTTGATGTCGTCTTTGAAGGCCGCGCCCGCCTCGGCTGGCAGCTCAATAGCATTGGGGGAACGCTGGTCACTGAAGTTATTGACGTACACCCAGTCCGATGGCGTCTTCTGACGCTTGGCTTCACTTTTCAAATAGGAGCGTACATATGAAGCTCGGCCAGTACCGGGCTCGCCCATGACGAAGATGTTGTAGCCTGGGCGACGCATGGCAACACCAAATTGCAATGCTCTTACAGCCCTTTCCTGACCCAGGATACCGCTGAGTGGCTCAAGGTCAGCAGTTGATGAAAATGGTAGATCGCTCTTACTTAGATGAACGGACAGCTGTTCCGGCTGTAAAGGGGAAAGACGAGGCGCTTTTGCCATCCTTTGAACTTCCTAAGGGTAAAAAACTGCCAGTCTTGTATCAGGCTGGCGCATCCAATGCAACTAGCGTTGCCTGTACCTGAGTAATGCACCTGTCTGTGCGTGTGTTTTTAGCCTGAAGCCAAGGAGTTGCTGGTTGAATAAGGTTTTTATAGTTCATTTAACTTAGCCCAGTACAATGCAGGCAGCCAGAGAAATGACTGCCTGTAGGCAAGCAAGTATAAAGACTCAGGTAATAGTGCACACCTCGTCAAAGTCGTAGCGTGGTCCTCGAGGATAGACTTTGTCTGAGAGGCCATAACCGAGATTAATAAGGAAGTTTGCTTTGATGGCTGTGCCTGCGAAAAACAGATCATTCACTAGATCGGCATTGAAACCGGACATTGGCCCGCAATCCAGTCCGAGTGCGCGGGCGGCCAAAATCAGGTAGCCACCTTGTAGCGTCGCGTTACGCAGGGCGGTTGCTTCCGCTAACGCCGTATTGTTGGCAAACATATCTCTGGCATTTGCATTGGCAGGGAACAGCCTGGGCATACCTTCATAAAATGTCATATCCGTGGCAACGATAACGGTTACCGGGGCATTCATCGTTTTATCGACATTGCCAGGCGCCAGGGCTTGCTTGAGCTTTTCTTTGGCTTCCGGCGACTTTACAAAAACCAGCCGCATGGGCTGGCAGTTCATGCTGGTTGGTCCCCATTTAGCCTGTTCATATAAAGCCTGTAATAGTGAGTCTTCGATGGAGCGAGGCTGCCAGTGGCTGTGCGTTCTGGCATCACTGAAGAGTTGCTGCATTGCATCCTGCGAGAGGTTGGACATGGATTCGTTTTCCTTGGGAGCTAAGTATCTTTGAGTTAATGTGCCAATGCGAAAAAAACAAGCCATCGTCTGATATTGAGTATCTAATTGAGGCGCCTGGACGCTGTTTTTTTAGATGCGATACCCGTACTTGCGATTGATACAACAGGAATATCCATTATGTCACTACCGATCAGTCTGGAAGCCTTACGTGTACTGGATGCCATTGACAGGCGAGGAAGCTTTGCCGGAGCTGCAGATGATCTGAATAAAGTGACATCTGCCGTTTCCTACACCATTCAGAAGCTGGAGCAGGATATGGACATGCTGCTGTTCGATCGGCAGGGGCATAAGGCCAAGTTAACTCCCGCCGGGCAGTATTTACTGGAGCAGGGGCGGCAGCTGTTGCAGACATCTGAGCGAATCGTTGAGGAGGCCAGGCAGTTGGCCAATGGATGGGAGTCGCGTCTGACACTGGCTGTTGATTCTGTAATGCCTGTTTTTCCAATTCTCGAATTGGTGGGGCATTTCTACAGGGAAGAGCAGGGGCATACCGACATCAGATTGCAAGAGGATGTGCTCGGTGGTGGATGGGACGCGTTGCTGAATGATCGTGCAGACTTGTTAGTTGCGCCACTGCACCCTGAATTTGCTCGTGGCCTGCATCAGATCACATTAGGGTACGTGAACTTTCATTATGTCGCGGCACCGGATCATCCTCTTACCAGGCTGCAACGCCCAGCTGATGATGAAGACATCAGACAGTATCGCGCGATCGTCGTTGCAGACACCTCGCGTGATCGTGCACCGCTGTCCACTGGCTTGCTAGACCGTCAACCAACACTCACTGTATCCAGCTTTAACGCCAAGATTGCCGCCTTGAAGCAAGGGATGGGTAGTGGTTTTCTGCCGGTTAAAATGGCTGACCCGCTAATTGAAGAAGGCGCATTGGTACAAATTCCGGTAGTGAAAGAGCGTGAGCCGGTGCCAGTTTCTTTGTACTGGAAGCCAAAACCAGGTGGGAAGGCGCGTGACTGGTTCGTACAAAATCTCCCCTCTCATCTTAAATTGCAGTGTAAGAAAGTGGGCATGGATCTGTGATTCTGCGTTTTGCGATGTTCAGTTGACGTAAACGTAAATAATTGTGATAACTGCTGCCAGACAAATAACGGCAGTGGAGTAGTAATCATGTTTAGCAAGATGATTGAACCAGGCTTTTACGATACGGATGCTTTAGGTCATATTAATAACACCCGCCTGCCTGTCTGGTTCGAGTTAGCCAGGAATGATTTGTTCCCGCTGTTTACGCCAGATATGGACCCCAAAAAATGGAATCTGATTCTGGCGCGACTTGAGGTCGATTTTATTGGTGAGTTGTTCTTCAATCAGCCAGTAGAGGTGAAGACTTGGATTGAGCGTATTGGCAACTCTTCATTTGTCGTCCTGCAGGAGGCCTGGCAAGGTGAAACGCTGGGGGCTAGAGGTCGAGTGACAATGGTTTACTACGATTGGATTCAAAAGAAATCGGTACGCATTACTGACGATATCAGGGAGCGTCTACAGCTACACATGGCCGCAGCATAGTCTCTGCAAGTTATCAAGTTAAACTCTTGTCAACTATCTGCTACGTAGGAGAGGCTACTTTCGTGAATTAGAGGCTCTCTTTTCACGACGAGTTAGACAGTATCTGCGGGAACTAAAAAGACCAATGTTGCCAACTATTTACAGATTCAATATTGAAAATAGCTGGTCAGATTGCTGAAGAGTGTGCAGGGGTGATAGTTATTGCGGGAGTTCGTAACCTAGCTTCTCCAGAGCGTTAACTATCACGGCACTATCCAGTAGGTGTAGCCAGCAGGCTTCTTGCTCTGGGTCATCAAGATAGAAGTGATCAATAACCGCAACAGGGCGGAGCTTTGATGGAGGCATCACCGCCCATTGGTTGCGATCAATTCCTGCTTCCATCAGCAAGGGAACAGGTACGAACCCTTGTGAAGCTCCATTTTGTCGCAGGACGTCAAATATACGCTGGCTGGGCTGAAGGCTAATAAGTTCCACCGGCCACGGCCAGGTGTGATTTTCGACCAGATAGCTCTGACTGGCCTGGCCGTAGGCATCTTTACGTGGGTCAGCTATGGCTAACGGTAAGGTTGGATCAAGATCTGCAAGGGTGACACTGGTTGCAGACTGCGGGCGCCACAATGCTAATGGTGCTGTGGCTAGTAAGGTGTCGTCTTCATAATAGCCGTCAGCACGCCAGCTCAGACGGAGTGACGCTGCCAGATTTTCAGGCGGGATATCCTGCTGCTCAATGAAAAACTGAGGCTGCAACTCACAGTATTGTGGTAGCTCCGCTGCAATTATGGACTGCAATGGCTTCAGTGTTTCATCTATCTGTATGGAAAAAGGTGCAGCAAAACACACGTTCGCAATACCAGAACATATTGCAACGACTAGGCAGGATCTAACCAGGGAAACCATAGCAGGGTGACGAGTGATCATTGGAGGTGAGCGCATTATGCCTGAATTGCGCCTAATAAAAAGAAGAGAAAGAAAAAATAAAGGCCCTTTCCGGGGAAAGGGCCGCTCCCATACTCTTCAGGAGCCAAGTGAGCCAGGGAGGAAAGCGTTAGCTTTCGATGATCACTATATCTAAAGTGCGGTTTCAGGCCTTTGATAAGTATCAATGTTTGGAACGAATGTTCATCATGTTGTGAGTCGTACATCTCGTTTGAGAGGGATATAGATGAGTGATGAGCTGATTATGTGGGTTGACCGCGAGAATACCGTCATAGGCAGTGTCTCTCGTGCACGAATGCGTGCGGAAGGATTATGTCATCGCGCTGTATATGTGTTGGTCTTTAACAGTGCCGGTGAGATATGTGTACATCGTCGTACTATGCGCAAGGATTTTCGACCGGGCTGGCTAGAGTTGTCTGCTGGCGGTGTTGTCGCTGCTGATGAAGAGTGGAGGGATGCAGCACAGCGGGAGCTGGAAGAGGAGCTGGGTGTTAAGGCTGTTCTAACTGATCACGGCATGTTCTTTGATGAGGGTGATGACTATCAGGTCTGGGGTCGAGTCTACTCCTGTATGTGGGATGGAGAGCTATGCCTTCAGCCTGAAGAAGTAGAGGAAGCATGGTTCATACCCGTAGCAAATATCTCAACTGAGCTAATGGGTCCCATTACGGAGACTAGTATGAGCGCCTTTCGCTACTGGCGGTCTGTACAGCGAAATGAGAAGATGTGATTAATTTGTTGTTTCTGAAATGATTGCTGAGTGATTGTGCAGTGCTACCGGACTGATAAGGTCAGGTAATGGCAAAACTAAGTTGGCGATAACAGTCTGGGATGTATGGCTACGCTGGATATGATGAATTCATCTTGGGATAAACAGTGGTTTCCAACGCTCACTAGTTTGATAGAGCGTATCGGCCATCTTTCTGAGGATGGATCATCGCGTGGCTTTTCCAGAATAGAAGCTGAATGGAGTCGGCTACGACAGGCAATGCAGCTCATGGGCGGTTATGTCTGGGAATATCGTAGTGAGGAGGGTTGGTGGCTGTCGCCTGAGCTGAAAAGATTACTAGGCGTGGATAGTTCATTATATTGGCTACGCTCCGCAGACTGGATTACTGCTCTCCCAGAATCAGAACAAGAGTTTCTGCGCGGATTGATGCAGTCAAGCTCGACGGCAAAGCAGTCAAATTTGTCATTTCCTCTTACGTTGGATCAGCAGGCGTATCACTTTTCCCTGCGCGCTATTTGCCTGAGTGATGATGGGCATAAACGCTGGGTTGGCGTGCTGGAGGATGTTACTTCTTCCCGGGTTCTGGAAAATAGAGTGCAAATAGCGGCGCATGTACTGGAACATGCTGCTCAGGGCATCATCATTACAGATCGGCATTTTAATATCCTGAATACCAACCAGGCTTGTACGGATATCTGTGGCTACGAGCAGGCCGAGATCATTGGCCGTAAACCACGAATGCTAGGCTCTGGCTGGCATGGTCAACCGTTCTATCAGTCAATGTTGACCCAGTTGTTTACTCAGGGACACTGGCGTGGAGAGGTGTTAGATCGGAATAAAAATGGCGAGATGTATATTAGCCAAATGGATATCTCATCCGTTCTGGGGGAGCAGGGAGAGGTCACTCACTTTGTCCTGTTTTTCAGTGATATTACAGAGCAGCGGCTGGCTGAGCGTAAGCTTAATCAATTGGCCTACCTTGATGTATTGACTGATTTACCCAACCGCCAGCATTTCGTCGATAATCTCAATCGATTAATGAAGCAGGCTGAAGCTTCTCGTCAGCTTGGACTGATACTGCTGGATATGGATAACTTTAAGCTGGTGAACGAGTCATGGGGGCATGCCACTGGCGATGCGCTCTTGATTGCTGTAGCGAGAAAGTTGAAGAAGCAGCTAGGTCAACGCGGTGAGATTGCCCGATTGGAAGCGGACGAATTTGCTGTTTTGATACCTGATGTCCCTTCTGAAGCTGAGGCTCTGTCAGTCGCCCGAGAGCTGCATACCATCTGCACAGAATGCTTTGATATAAACGGCAAACAAATCTACCCCAGCGCTACATTAGGTGTTGCTCTTTTTCCTAATCAAGCCAGAGACGCTGATGAGTTATTTAAACACGCCGATATGGCACGTTTTCGTGCCAAGGCGCTGGGGAAGAATCGTATTCTCTGTTATGAAAACTCTATGGGGGAGCATCCTCAGGGACGCTTGCAAATTGCTAACAAGCTGCGGCAGGCCATTCCCCGTAATGAGTTGAAGTTGTTTTATCAGCCCAAAATGGATACGTCTAGTCCATGTCAGTTAGCCGGCGTTGAGGCTCTCATCCGTTGGTTTCCTTTGGGTGAGGAGGGAATGATTTCACCTATGGAGTTTATTCCAGTCGCAGAAGAGACTGGCATGATTGTTAACTTGGGTTATTGGGTGCTTGAGGAGGCTTGTCGACAAATCGCGGACTGGCGATTGATGGGGTGGACTATCCCTATCGCCGTCAATCTGTCTGCCAGACAGCTGATGGATGCGTCTCTGGTAGATAAAGTAAGTGAGTTGCTTAAGAGATTCGATGTTCCTGCAGAGATGCTGGAACTAGAGTTGACTGAGAGCACACTGATGTTGGATGTGGATGAGGCGCTTTACCAGCTGTTTGCTTTACGTGATTTGGGTGTCGGACTGGCCATTGATGATTTTGGAACTGGCTATTCATCCATGGCGTATCTCAAACGTCTACCAATTCAAACACTGAAAATCGATAGAGCTTTTGTTCGTGATATCGAAAACGATAACGAAGATCGCGCAATTATCTGCGCCATTTTGGCATTGGCTAAGAGTTTAGGTCTGAAAGTCGTGGCGGAAGGCGTTGAAACACAGCCCCAGTGGCAATTCCTGGCTGAAGCAGGTTGCGATATGACTCAGGGATATTTGCAGGGAAGGCCAATGCCGGTAGAGGAGTTTGAAGGTTTTCTCGAAGGTCAGGGATATACATAACTGCCTGTTGTCAGTGGAGTATCAGATGGCTCCCTGATCGTAATAGTTTAAGAAGAAGAGGTTGTCACGTGAAAAAAGCCCTTACCACAGGCGAAGTCGCTAAATACTGTGGTGTGAATTTTCGCACAGTCATCAGATGGATCGAGCGAGGCCAGTTGAAAGCGTTCAAGCTGCCAGGCAGGGGAGACAACAGGATCAGTATTGACCATTTTGTCGCCTTTCTGCGTGAGCATGATATGCCTGTTCCTGCAGAATTTCAGGACTTGAGCCGGCGAATCTTGATCATTGAAGATCAACCAGCTATGGCAAGTGCCATTGAAAGGGTGTTACGACGTGCAGGTTTTGAGACACGGGTTGTACATGACAGCTTTCAGGCTGGGACGCAGCTGGCTGAGTTCAATCCTTCGCTAATCACGTTGGATTTGCAAATGCCAGGGCTTAATGGGTTTGGTGTCCTGGATTTTTTGCGTCAGGATGAGCGTTGGCGAGGGGTTAAAGTGCTGGTGGTTTCAGCACTCAGCGAGAATCAGTTGCAGGATGCTATTCAGCAGGGAGCAGATGATATTTTGTCGAAGCCATTTGAAAATCAAATTCTATTAAAGAAAGTTGCCGATTTGTTGGATATGCAAATACATCTCGAAAAGCCCGGCTTAGGTGTGGAATAGTATTCTGCATTTAATAATGCTTTTATAAATAAAAAGGACCAATAGGTCCTTTTTTATTTTTCTATCAGGAATGCTGTGGTAATTCAGCAGAATGAGAAAAATCCACATTAAACCATGCATTCCAGCAGCAGTGCCAAAAAGAAAGTATGCCCCATATTAGACCAGCAACAACGCCTCCATCCAAGATGCCACGCCAAGGCTGGGGCAGAAAATGGAACAGAATAATCAGGAGAATAACGGTGCAGGTAATGCTGATCGAGATGATCTGTCTTTTTCGCGTAGTGTGGAAATAACCCATGCAGAAAAAGGGAGCAAAAATGGCTTGTGCTGGAGTAGCTGATCGACTGAGATAGCGTGCACGTGCTGCGGTGCGCGGAGAGAACGCTTTTTGAAAGCCACGATAGCCTTCGTTGTAAAGCATGAAGATTAGAAAAAACCAAAAGGTTATCCAATGCTGCCAGGACAGTGGCATGTCAAAGGCAGACAGACTCAGAGGCAACAGACGACCTATTGCCGACAGCAGCAACAGTGAAACCCCTGCAATGCCCCAAAGACCGGCAAATACTTGTAGCACAACAGTTTTCCTCTGAATCGATCAAAAAAGTCGATTATACTCCAATGGTGTCATTGATTGGATGTGACAATCCAATATCAATTCAGGAGTAAATATGGAAAATTTTGCATTCGATAGTCAATATGTGGAGACAATTATCCTGACCTGGGGGCCCAGACTAATTTCCGCCTTATTAGTCTTTATTCTTGGGTGGTGGCTGAGCAGAAGAATTAGCAGTGTCGTATTGGGTTTGTTAGTCAAAGCGCAGATGGACCCCACTTTGGCCTCTTTTGTGCGCACACTGACTCATGCCGTGCTGGTCATTTTGACCGTTATTATCACACTGACACAGCTGGGTATTCAAACAACGTCTTTGATAGCTGTCGTGGGTGCTGCAGGTTTGGCTGTAGGCCTAGCACTGAAGGACTCCTTGTCTAATATCGCCGCAGGTATCTTGTTAACCGCTTTTCGCCCTTTCCGCATTGGTGATTTTATCGATTGTGCGGGTACTGCGGGGACAGTTGAGCATATAGGCCTGCTGTATACCGAGCTCAAGACATCAAATAACCAGCATGTGGTGATGCCAAACTCCAACTTGCTGCAGAATACGCTTACTAACTTCTCAACCAAAACCGAGCGTCGTATCGATATGACAGTGGGGGTGGGGTACAGCTCGAATCTGGCCCATGTCCGTAAGGTTCTGGAGCGTATTTTGGCTGAAGAGAGCCGTATTCTGCCTGCGCCCGCTCCTGTGATTGGCGTCGCCGCTCTGGCAGATAACTCTGTGAACTTTGTGGTGCGTCCATGGGTAAAAAGTAGCGACTATTGGGATGTCTATTTTGCACTCAATGAGCGTATTAAAACGCTGTTTGATGAGGAAAATATTGAAATTCCCTTCCCGCAGCGAACTATCCACATTGAGGGTGGATTCACTGAACCTGCGGTGGCATTTGCTTCTTCAGACAAGGTTGAGAACCAGGCATAAGGCCAATCTGTTCAATCCTGCCTGACCATCAGGTCAGGCAGGATATTGTTAGCTGGAATTTTAGTTTCACTTTTGGAAAGGAATCTCAACCGCGGCCTCTGGTGCGAGTGCGATTGGGCTTGGCTTGTTTTTCAATAAACTCAATGATCATTGCCGCAACATCTTTGCCCGTGGCTGCTTCTATTCCTTGCAGGCCGGGTGAGGAGTTGACCTCCATAACCAACGGGCCTCTTTCTGCTCGAAGAATATCAACGCCACACACATTCAATCCCATGATGCGTGCCGCATTTACTGCCGTCTCGCGTTCCTCTCTGGTCAACCGAACAAGAGAAGCAGAACCGCCTCGGTGAAGATTGGAGCGGAACTCGCCAGGCTGAGCTTGACGTTTCATGGCTGCCACAACTCGTCCACCCACTACGAAACAGCGGATATCTGCCCCTCCGGCTTCCTTGATGAATTCCTGCACCATAATGTTGGCATCCAGCCCCATAAAAGCTTCGATGACACTTTCTGCGGCCTTACGGGTTTCTGCAAGCACTACTCCTATGCCCTGAGTGCCCTCAAGTAGCTTGATGACAAGGGGAGCGCCACCGACCATGTCGATCAGGTCAGGGATGTCATCGGGAGAATGGGCAAAGCCGGTTACAGGCAGGCCAACGCCTTTGCGTGACAACAGTTGAAGTGAGCGAAGTTTGTCGCGAGAGCGAGAAATGCCAACAGACTCGTTGAGAGGATAGACGCCCATCATTTCAAACTGGCGAAGTACCGCAGTGCCATAAAACGTCACTGATGCTCCGATACGTGGAATTACTGCATCATAGTCATTCAGATCTTCACCCATATAGTGAATGCTGGGTGCATTGCTGGAGATGTTCATATAACAACGGAGGGTATCGATCACACGCGCTTCGTGTCCACGTTGCTCGGCAGCTTCCAGAAGGCGTTTGGTAGAGTAAAGTCCCGGGTTACGGGAAAGGATGGCAATCTTCATGATTCGGCCTTCTTGGATTTCTTTTTGCTGGCAGGTTTGCCAGACATCAGTCGTGAACGATGTGGGTCCACCACGCAGCCCCTGGGTATGGATGTACGCCCAAGCAGCATGCGGAATTGCATGTCATCGCGTGCCGTCAGGGTGATTTCAACCTGATGAAGCAGCGTACCGAGGCTAATGGTTGTCTCGATGACATACCTTAATGTGGTATGCCCTCCAGAATCCCTTACCTGACGCTGCTCCTTGACCTTGGCTTCGCAGCAGATAGAAGTGTCACTGTTGTGCTGTAAGGGATGAACATGGAACCGAATCCAGGGTTCTCCATCACGATTAAATGGCTCTACCCTGTAGGTGTGCAGGCAGGAAGTGCGTGCCCCGGTGTCCACCTTCGCTTTAATCGCAGGCAGTCCGAGTTCGGGTAACGAAACCCATTCATACCATCCCAGCGTATTGCTCTGAGTCATGGTCTGTTTCCTCAACACCATAGTGGGGGAGTGCTTTTTTAACAGTGGATGATGTCGTTTCTACGGCAGAGCAGACGATGGGAGGTACCAGACAGCATCCGCGCAGTGTAGGTCATCAAACTAGAAATGCAATATGCCTGTATGGACTATCGGCGGTTGTGATGGCGCCAGAGCAGTAAGCCAAACAAGATCGCCAGAATGTAGCCCAGGCCACCAAAGATATCGAACAGACGGGTACGCTGATCATGCTGTTGCAGCTGTTCGTGCAGGTTGTCGAGCTGATGTTGGATGATGCCAAAGTCCAGTCGCTGTGAGGGGCTCATATCATCATCAATGGCGGCTGTCTGGCTGACAGCCGGTTGTGGCGTGAGATGTACATGATCGGAATGTCCAGCCCCTGCATCGGCTTCAACCATCACTTCGCCTCGTTCAGGAAGTGGCAGGCGAAAATAGCCATCCGCGTCAGACAGGATCTGGGTAATGGTTCTGTTTTGTGCATCCAGTAGTTTGATAGTGGTGCCAGGAGCGGGGCCGTCATTTATGAAGTAGGTTTGCCCGGAAACATAACGGCCCTCAACGGAGAGGAACAGCTTTAATTTGTGCGCAAATACTGAGCTGCTGAACGAGCACAGTATGCCCAGAAGGCAAAGGGAGGGCAGCTTGGAAAACAGTTTGCGCATAGGTTTGATCAATGGGCCTTGTGAATGTCGAGCGCGTGAACCCAGATCACGCCAGTTTCTTCGTGGTTAACGGCTTCACCCTCTGGATTTTTAAGGGGGTCGTTGGCCATGGCAGCGGCGGCAAACCCCCACCAGCCTGCCTTCGGTATACCATAGGTGAATGTGCCGTTGATGTCTGCCCTGATGATTTGTTCTGAATAAGAATCTGCAGGCGGAATTACGCTACCATCGTTGTGGTAGGCTACCGACAGTTCAGCATAGGGGACTGGCTCTCCATGACGCAGGACGACGCCTTGAAATACATTGCCAGCCCATAGTGCGTAAGGGCGGCTCAGGGGCTGAATCTCCATCGGCATGCCGACCAGTACGTCCCAGCCATTACCGGCACCGTAGGCGTCTACAATGACCTTTGCATACTGGCTGATCATTTTCTGTTCGGACGGATCCCAGTAAGGGGCCGGCACTATATAAAAGATATGATCACCCGGTGCTTTGACTTCATAGTCCAGGCCGAAAGTTTGCGCTCCGTCTTCCGTATTTGTCTGTAACTTGTCCGTCAGTATGGTTCGACGACCATTGGCAATAACGCCGACTTCCTCCGGGTAATCCATAGGTAGCACCGGGCCCATGTCCATCGGATGAGTGAAGCGAATGTCCAGGTGCAGATGACGTTGCAGTACGTCCTGTAATATTGCTTGATCAGGGATGATCTCTTGAAACTGTGCCTGTGCCGATACTGAAAACACCATGCCAGCTGCAACTCCTGCCCCCCATTGTATGAGGCGCTTGGATACTCCTAAGCTGCAGAGCAGTGCATTCATCGGCTGGCGTCCTTGGTAAGCATGCCGCAGATGGTAGGAATAGGGCTTGTCATGGTCAAGGGGCAAGTGGATTAATCGCTGGACTCCCTAAATGGCATTACTTATAACCTTGAACACTTTTTATACCACCTTCACAAAAGATGTCGGCCCCAAGGCCAGAGGAGCGAAAGTGACTGATTACTGGTTTGAGCAGGCGAGCAAATCTCTCAAGCAGATCTTCAGGCAACAGGCTGAGGCGCGGCAGGCCTGCCTGGCCAAGCCCCTGGGAAGCCTGGGAGAGCTTGAAAAAGTGGCAGTGTTGCTGGCGGCAATGCAGTCCACAGCCAGGCCTGCAATCGATCCTGTTCATATCACTGTCTTTGCGGCCGATCACGGTGTCATTGATGAGGGTATTTCTTCCTCCCATGAGAAGCTTACCAGAGAGCGTATCCGCATATTTTCACGTGGTGGTGCGGCGATCAGCATCCTTGCTCGGACGCAGGGGGCTCGATTTGAGCTGGTAAACGTCGGGGCGCGTGGTCAGCTTGAGCCTATGCAGGGTGTGTTGAATCGAGTTGTCAGGCAGGGTACGGCCAGTTTCGTTGATCAGGTGGCAATGCAGGAAGATGAATGCTTCAAGGCAATGGCGATTGGCCGAGATCGCGTGGATGCTGCATGGGAGTCCGGCTGTCGTTTGTGGTTGGCGGGGGACATCGGTAGTGGCGCAACGTCTTCGGCAGCAGCCCTGACCGCTGCCTGTCTGGGTTTGAAAGCTGAGCAGGTTTGTGGTGCCGGCAGCGGACTGGATGAGGATGTGCTGGCGTTGAAGGTGGCCCGTGTCGCTGAGGCGCTCAGGTACCATCAGATAACATCTGCCACTCCCCCGTTGAAAGTGCTGCAAAGTCTGGGTGGATTGGAAATAGCGGCTCAAGTCGGAGGCTTTATCCGTTGTGCTCAGTTAGGTCTTCCTGCCATGGTAGATGGTGTGGTGGGTAGTGCAGCTGCCTTGCTGGCCGTCCGCACTCAGCCCGCTGTCAGACAATGGCTAATCTTCAGTCATGTCTCTGCCGAACCAGCACACGAGCCCCTTCTTGCTGCGATGGCGGCCAGACCTTTACTCAATCTCAATATTCGCCTGGGCGAGGGTAGTGGAGCGGCAATTGCTCTTGGGGTACTGCGCCAGGCCTGTCTGTTACACAACGACATGGCCACAGTGGAAGAAATGGAGTGGGATTGGGCTGAGTAGCGGGTTCTTTAATTTGCGCTCGGAGCCTAAAGCTGCATAGCCGTAGGCTCTCGCCTATAATGCCCAGCCCAAATCGACAGGTTAGGATACAGATCTGCAGTGGAAAACCTATCATTTAATGAGCTGTACGACCGTCTCGCACATTGTACGCTAGCTGATGCGCGTCAATTGCGACGAATATTGGGTGCTATTCGCAAAGCTCAGAAAGAGCAGCGGCCGTTTGACAAGCTGCTAGGACGCTTCGAGACGTTGGCTGATAATTCTGCGGCTACCGTCGCTTCCCGCCTGGAACAACGCGTAGTTTTCAACTACGACGAGCAACTACCTATTTGCCAGAAGCGTGACGAAATACTGAGATTGATTGATGGTCATCAGGTAGTCGTCATTGCAGGCGAAACGGGCTCAGGTAAAACCACCCAGTTGCCCAAGCTGTGTCTTGAGTTGGGTCGTGGTGCCCGTGGTCGCATCGGCCACACTCAGCCAAGACGGTTGGCCGCGCGTGCAGTGGCTGCGCGAGTGGCAGAAGAACTGTCCGTGCCGCTTGGTGAGATGGTGGGGTATCAGGTTCGCTTCACCGATGAGTCGGTCGCCAGCACCCGTATCAAACTCATGACCGATGGCATACTGCTGGCAGAGACTCAGCATGATCCACTGTTGGAACAATACGATACGCTGATTATCGATGAGGCACATGAGCGGAGTCTCAATATCGACTTCCTGCTTGGTTACCTGCGCAGAATTCTGCCGAAGCGCCCTGACCTGAAAATCATCATCACCTCCGCAACCATCGATTTGCAACGCTTTTCCCAGCACTTTGATAATTGCCCTGTGCTTGAAGTCTCTGGTCGAACTTACCCGGTCGAAGTGCGTTACCGTCCGCTGGTGGGCTGGTCTGACGATGATGAAGAGGCCGGTGATCGTGATCTGACGCAATACGAAGGTGTATTGGAGGCGGTGGGAGAGCTGGCGGAGTACGAGCGTCAGCAACGCTTGCCGCTAGGTGATGTGCTGGTATTTCTCAGTGGGGAGCGAGAAATACGCGAAGCGGCTGAAGTGCTGCGCAAGGCTAATCTGCGTGACACTGAAGTACTGCCTCTCTATGCGCGTCTCTCTAACGCGGAACAGCAAAAAATATTTCATCCTTCGGGGCGTGGCAGGCGTATTGTCCTTTCCACTAACGTGGCTGAAACCTCGTTAACAGTGCCGGGTATTCGCTATGTGATTGATACCGGTGTCGCGCGCATCAGTCGTTATAGCTATCGATCTAAAGTACAACGCCTGCCGATTGAGCCCATTTCCCAGGCGAGCGCCAATCAGCGAAAAGGGCGTTGTGGGCGTCTTGGCCCCGGCGTCTGTATCAGACTGTATAGCGAAGAGGATTTTATTTCGCGGCCCCTGTTTACCGATGCAGAAATTCTGAGGACCAATCTGGCGTCCGTCATTCTGCAGATGTTGTCTCTCAAGCTCGGTGATATCGAAGCGTTCCCCTTCCTTGAGCGGCCCGACAGCCGCTTTGTGAATGATGGCTTCCGCCTGTTGCAAGAGCTGGGGGCGGTAGATAACACCCGTGAATTGTCGGCTCTGGGGCGGCAACTGGCCAGACTGCCTATCGATCCACAATTAGGGCGCATGATTCTTGCGGCAGCTGAGCGTAACTCCCTGAGCGAAGTGCTGATCATTGTGAGTGCCTTGACGGTGCAGGATCCTCGCGAGCGTCCGACTGAGAAGCAGCAGGCTGCTGATGAAAGACACCGGCAGTGGCAGCATGATGACTCGGATTTCCTCAGTTATGTGCAGTTATGGCAGGGCTATGAAGAGCAGCGTCAGGAGTTAAGCCAGAATCAGTTGCGCCAGTATTGTCGCAAGCAGTTCCTCAACTATTTGCGCATGCGGGAATGGCGTGATGTGCATCGCCAGCTGTATTTGCTGATCAAGGAGATGGGGCTGGCTCTCAACGCGGATCCGGCAAGCTACGAAGCGGTCCATCAATCATTGCTGACCGGGCTGTTGGGGAATATCGGCCAGAAAGCGGACGAGGGGGATTACCACGGCACCCGCAATCGTCGCTTTATGATTTTCCCCGGCTCTGCACTCTTCAAGAAAAAGCCTCGTTGGGTTGTTGTTGCCGAGCTGGTGGAAACCAGCCGTCTGTACGGTCGTTGTGCAGCCCGAATTGAGCCCGAGTGGGTAGAGCCGCTAGCAGAAGGCTTACTCAAGGATGCTTATCTTGAACCACACTGGGAACGTAAACGGGCAGAGGTAGTTGCCTATCAGCAGCGAACTTTGTTTGGATTGATTATTGTCCCCAAACGCAGGGTCAGTTTTGGCACGGTAGATAGTGAGGTTAGCCAGACCCTGTTCGTTCGCGAGGCACTGGTGAATGGCGACTACGATACGCGAGCACCTTTCTTTAGCCATAACCGGGAGCTGCTTGACGAGGTAGAAACATTAGAGGCGAAGTCACGCCGTCGCGACATTCTGGTCGATGAAGAAACGCTGTACGCGTTCTATCGCGAGAAGCTGGATGAACTGGGCGGGCAACAGGTCGTTGGGGGCACGTCGTTTGAGAGTTGGCGTAAACGTGTTGAGCAGCGCGATCCTAAAGCACTGTTTTTAACCAAAGCCTATCTGATGAGGCATCAGGCCGAAGGTGTAACTGAGGCTCAATATCCTGATGTTTTTCGCTGGCAGGGCATGGAGCTTCCGCTGAGTTACCATTTTGATCCGGGGCATAAGCTCGATGGCGTCACGCTGGACGTGCCAGTGGCACTGCTGCGGCAGTTACCCGCAGAGCGCTTGCAGTGGCTTGTGCCAGGAATGTTGCGCGATAAATGTATTGCCTTGCTGAAGGGGCTGCCTAAGCAGTTGCGACGTAATTTCGTGCCCATCCCTGACTTTGTTGATGCCATGCTGGCATCGATGTCTTCTGCTGATGGTAGCTTGCTCGAAGCGATAACACTACAGCTACGCCGCATGACGGGTGTGCTCGTGCCTGCCGAGGACTGGCAGTTAGATGCACTTGAAGCTCATCATTTATTTAACCTGCGTGTGCTGGATGCCAAGGGGAAAGATCTTGGTATGGGGCGTGACCTTGAAGCCTTATGTGAGCAGTTTGCCGGGCAGGTACAGCAGCAATTGGCGCGCATGCCCTTGGCTGAGCTAGAGCGAACGGGGTTGACTGACTGGCCAGAGGATGTCTCGTTGCCAGAGGAGATTACGCTGGAGCAGGCAGGAATAAAGTTGAAAGGTTATCCTGCCTGGCAGGATGCTGGCGATCATCTTGAAGTGAAAGTTTTTGATCATCCTGATCTGGCCAGAGCATCCATGCGTTTGGGATTGTTGCGACTCTACCGGCTTCGTTTGGCTCAGCAAGTTAAGTATCTACAGAAAAATATGCCTAAACTGAATCAATCGGCTTTGTTCTTCGTGGCGGTAGGACGTAAGGAAGAGTTGGTGGATGATGTTATTAATGCTGCGTTTGAACAGGTATTTCTGCACGATAAGGATTGGCCGCGTACACGAGAGGCCTTTGAACTAGGACTTGATGCAGGGCGAAATCAAGTTGTGGCAGCTGCCAATGAGCTGGCGGAGCTGGTGGCTGCCATATTGGAAAGTCGAAACCGGGTAGCAAAGTTCCTACAGGGAAAGGTCAATCTGGCCTGGGCTCTGATACTTTCGGATGTTAAGCAGCAGCTTGAAAAACTAGTATACAAAGGGTTCGTGTCTGCAACGCCTTTACATTATCTGAGACGCATGAGTCTGTACATGCGTGGCATTGAGCTAAGGCTGGAGCGTTTTCAGAATCATCTTGGCAAGGAAATGGCTGCCAGTCAGGAGCTGCAGGCGTACTGGATGCAATACGCGGAACGAAAGTCGGCTCATGAAAAACTGGGGATCGTAGATCCCAATCTTGAAGCATTTCGCTGGATGCTGGAAGAATATCGGATTTCGTTATTCGCTCAGAATCTGGGAACATTGCAGCCTGTATCTGCAAAACGGCTGAACAAACTGTGGGAACAGGTACGACGTGCCTAAGGAGCAAAGCAGTGAGTGATGAACAGCAACCTGTTGTCCAGCCAGGATTCTACCTGCACTTCAAAGGCGGGCGGTATCAGGTGTTGGAGGTGGTGCGGCACACGGAGACTGAGGAGTGGATGGTGCTCTACAGGGCGTTATACGGAGAACGTGGCTTATGGGTAAGGCCGTTAAGCAGTTTCTGTGACAGTGTCGATGTGCTTGGCGAAATCGTTCCTCGTTTTTCCTTGCAGAAGGCGAGCTCGGGCTTGAGGGACAGTGAAGAGAGTGGTCAGTAAGTGTGCTATCTCACAGCCATCCACTCAATAGCAATGCCTGCTGTACGTTGATGGGGTTCAAGAAACGGTGTGGTTATAAGGGTTGGCCAGATATTGGTCAACCTTCTGTGTGCGTTCCTGACGTTCTTCGTCACTCATCACTGTGCGAGCAATCATCGCCTTTGCATGCTTGAGGTGAGTTACGCCCTCTTGATAATGACGTTGCTCCAGTGCCTTGATGCCCTGTTGCGTGTGAGCGTCAATTTCAATGACGTTATGCACGTAGGACAGTTGATGAATGCTCTCATCCAGCTGATGGGCGCTCAGCATGTTCTCTCCTCTCATCTGGCGAAGTGTGCGCATTACATATTTAATATATTTTTGTGCCCGCACGATGGATCGATCAGTGGCGGGTACTTGATAGACGCCCTGCTGACTGCGCAGAGCTTCTTGTTCCTCGATAAGATCATTCAGGTATGCTTCATCGGGTTTTACTTCTTTCATCTGTGTCAGCAGGCTGATATGGAAGTCGATGAGATAATTCCAGATCAAAGGGGGCATGATCAGGTGCTGAACGGCACTTTGAATTTCCTGTAGAAATTCAGTTCTGCTGCGTAATGCTCCAAATCGCTGCTCAATTGCCAACATTGCTTGTTCACGCTTATAGGCCAGGTGGCTGACAAACAGAGAGGTGATAAGCACCAGTAGTAGTACAGCAATAACAACGGTAAGCCACATAGAACATCGATCCAGGTAAATAATCTGAGATAGGATTGTACTTAATTTTGCTTTTGCTTCACGACTTATGCTGAAGTGTTTCCAGTATCAGTGCGAACCGCGCGTCGCGTGGTAACAAAGATCAGCAAGTAAGTATTACAGAGGCGGTTACGCAATCATTGCCGCTGGAGTGAAGGTAGCAGCAGTAAAAACTGCAGTTATCATTTGATACCGGCAAAGCTGGTTACGTGCTGTACTGATACTGTCCTTAAATAAGATAAAACTTGACAAGGCGTTTTTGAGGTCGTTATAAGTGCCGCGCAAGACGTCGTATGAATTAGGCTTGATCCGCAATGCGCTTGCGTCGTATTGCCTGGTTATGGGTTGTGGCTGTCACCCACCTGAAAGGGGTTTTTAAGGGGTTATGGGTAAAGTATTAGTAATTGTCGAGTCACCTGCCAAAGCCAAGACCATCAACAAGTACCTTGGGCCGGAGTATGTGGTTAAGTCCAGCGTGGGGCACATTCGTGATTTGCCTACCAGTGGTAGTGGCAAGACCGTAGACCCCAAGCAACGTGCTCAAGAGGCTGCGAAGACCAGAAAGATGTCTGCGGCTGAGAAAACTATCTACAAAGCCAAAAAAGCACATGAGCAGTTAGTAGCTCGGATGGGGGTCGACCCTGACAATAACTGGGACGCACATTATGAAGTGTTGCCGGGCAAAGAGAAGGTAGTAGACGAGCTCAAACGCCTTGCCAAAGACGCTGAAGCTATTTATCTGGCAACGGACTTGGATCGCGAAGGGGAGGCTATTGCCTGGCACCTGATGGAGTCCATTGGCGGCAATCCTGACCGCTATCGTCGCGTAGTCTTCAACGAAATTACCAAAAATGCCATTCGCCAGGCTTTTACCAACCCTGGCATCTTGGATATGAGTCGAGTGAATGCTCAGCAAGCGCGGCGTTTCCTTGATCGCGTTGTGGGCTACATGGTTTCTCCATTGCTGTGGGCCAAGATTGCACGAGGGTTATCTGCGGGCCGTGTGCAGTCCGTAGCTGTGCGTCTTGTTGTCGAGCGTGAACGCGAAATTCGTGCCTTCATCCCTGAAGAGTACTGGGAAATCGCTGCAGATCTAAAACAGAACAAAGATCAGGTGCGTTTTCAGGTTGTCAGGCAGTCTGGGGAGGCATTCCGCCCCGTCAGTCGTAGTCAGGTCGATAAGATTCTGGCATCCCTTGAAGCTTCACAGTTCAATCTTGCAGAGCGTGAGGACAAACCAACCCAGTCCAAGCCGGGAGCGCCATTTATAACTTCTACTCTCCAACAGGCAGCTAGTACGCGTCTCGGCTTTGGGGTGAAAAAGACCATGATGCTGGCTCAGCGTTTGTATGAAGCTGGTTACATAACCTACATGCGTACAGATTCTACGAACCTGTCAGCAGAGGCTGTAGCAGGATGTCGCGACTATATTCTCAGCCAGATTGGTAGCGAATATTTGCCAGAAACAGCGAATGTCTACTCAAGTAAGGAAGGTGCTCAGGAGGCTCACGAAGCCATACGTCCTTCCGACGTGAATCTCAAGGCAACTCAGCTTGCTGGTATGGATCGTGATGCAGAGCGCTTGTATGACCTGATTTGGCGTCAGTTCGTAGCTTGTCAGATGGTGCCAGCGAAGTACCTCAGTTCGACACTGACGGTAGTGGCGGGCGAGTTTGAGCTAAAAGCTAAGGGCCGGATTCTGAAATTTGACGGCTACACCCGTGTTCTGCCTGCCGCAGGCAAAAAAGAAGAAGATGTCATTCTGCCGGACTTGCAGACTGGATCGGTCATGACGTTGCAGGAGCTGTTGCCTAGCCAGCATTTCACCAAGCCCGCGCCTCGATTTACTGAAGCAAGCCTGGTCAAGGAGCTGGAGAAACGAGGGATTGGTCGCCCATCCACTTATGCCTCTATTATTTCCACCATTCAGGAACGGGGTTATGTAGAGGTACAGAATCGTCGCTTCTATGCGGAAAAGATCGGGGATATTGTCACTGATCGTCTGGTAGAGAACTTTCCCGACTTACTTGATTACAGCTTCACGGCCAAGATGGAAGAGCGTCTGGACGATGTGGCTACCGGACGGGAAGACTGGCGTACGCTATTGAATGTGTTCTATCGCGAGTTCTCAGCCAAATTGGATGCGGCCAACGATGATGATGGCGGTATGCGTGCTAATGCTCCCACTGAAACGGATATTCCCTGCCCTAAATGCGGTCGCCCGATGATGATTCGGACAGGTACTACAGGTGTCTTTCTGGGGTGCTCAGGCTATAACCTGCCGCCAAAAGAGCGCTGCAAGGGAACTATCAATTTGGTTCCTGGTGACGAAGTGGTCAGTTTAGAGGGGGATGACGAAGAGGAATCTCGCCTGCTGCGTAATAAAAAGCGTTGTCATTTATGCGGTACGGCGATGGAGAGTTACCTCATAGATGCTGATCGCAAGCTCCATGTGTGTGGTAATAACCCGGACTGCATTGGATTTGATGTTGAAAAAGGTCAATTCAAGCTCAAAGGATACGATGGCCCACTGATCGAGTGTGATAAGTGTGGCGCTGATATGCAGCTAAAAACGGGTCGATTCGGCAAGTATTTTGGGTGTACCAGCGAGAGTTGTGGTAACACTCGTAAGCTTCTGAAAAGTGGTGAAGCCGCGCCACCCAAGATGGATCCTGTCTCAATGCCTGAGATTCGCTGTCAAAAGGTAGATGATCACTACGTACTGCGTGATGGCGCGACCGGATTATTCCTGGCGGCCAGTCAGTTCCCCAAAAATAGAGAAACTCGTGCTCCATTCATCCATGAGTTGCTACCGCACAAGGATGAAATCGATCCTAAATATCATTTCCTGTTAGAGGCACCTGTAAAAGACCCTAATGGTAATCCTGCAATGGTTCGCTTTAGTCGCAAAGCCAAAGAGCAATATGTCATGACAGAAGTCGAAGGGAAGGCCACTGGGTGGAAGGCGCACTATAAGGATGGTCATTGGGTAGTTGGCTAGTTGAACTAGCGGCGTGGAAACATGTCGGTTTCAGTTCATGCCTATTTGAGTTCTGAAGCTCATTGATGGGGCGACTTGGTTGAGGCTGGGTCTACCCTCAATGCATAGGGCTACCTGCCTATAATATCTGTGGTAGGGTTTTGCTATATTCGTCATGGCAAGTCTGTAGCGCTACCTTCTCTGTATTACCATCTAACGTCATAAGTTGAGGTCGTGATCATGAGCCCGCTCTATGCCAGCAGAACCAATAAGAAATTATATTTTGCACGTCTGCATCTGGATGCTCTTGTCCAGGCTGGTAATTCTACGAGTTGGGATAAGCACGCTTTAATCGAGTCTTTTCATGAGTCCGTTTTGTTTCATCTCTACGGTGCTTACCATGCCTTTCTGAGGGAGATTGCTCAGGGCTACAAGCTCCCAGCGGAGCAAGTGAGATCTGCTTTGGATTTGCATGATTTACTTGAGCAGCGAGGCTATGAGGGGCCAGAGTACGCTTATATTCAGCAGTTACTGGGTGAGCCAGATAGCTGGTTAAGTATGCTCATTACTGAGTATCAAGGTTGCTGGCGTGTGATTGAGAAGGCCGTTACAGATCAGCCTTCTACCAGTTCCGAAATTCACATAGTCCAGCTGTCAGCCAATCATGCTGAGGATGGGTACAGATACGAGCAGTTAGCAACTTGGTTGCAGGCATTGAAGGCGCTGGTTGAACAGGGGCGTGAGCAGCTCGCTGAGTGGTAAGGTTAGTGGTATTTGTCCGTAGCTTTTAAATTGTAGTCCTCATGGTTAACTGATAATTGCGGTCTACAGAGATTTTTCCCGAGATTCAGTCTCACCGTTTATATAGGCTCAATGAATGGGTGGGCTTCATGTTGGAGTTTTGGATAAGTGAGTGAGAAGTTAGCCAGCTTGCTGGAGAATACAAAAGTATTGGAAATTGTTGAGCTGGAAAATGGGGAAATGTTGCTGCAGCTTCATGATGAAGATGAGGTTGTGCCTCTAATCAAACTTCAAGTAGTGAGTGAGATGCGAGATTTTCTGGGTGAGCAATACCTGGAAATGGCCAGAGGGATGTTGTCATCAGGCGTGCAAGCATTGACTGAGAAATTAGCGGAAAGACAGGCAGCAGACGTTGATTCGGAAGCGTCTCGCGTATTGCATTAAGGTTTAAGCGGCTACGCTTCTGACGGGCTTGGGGAACTCGCTTGCTGAAGAACTGTACAGAATTAGATAATGCCCTATGCTGGCTAAACCCACTGCCGAGCTAAAGACGTCACTTATTTATTCTCATAAATCATCAAGCTAACGACTAAGTTACTGATGAGTCTTACTTTGCACGCTGCTCATTAGGTTATGCGACATAAATTGCCCAGAACGAATCTATATGTTCGGGTCACCGTCTTCAGCTGGCATTAAATGTCATGCACACGTCTATACAGATGCTCAGCTGATTTAACGAGTGCGAATCAAGATGCAATGGCTGTCACCATCAAAAGCTGCTTGCTCCAGACCTTCATATTCCGCTGATGAAATTTCCTTTTCCGGCCAGTTGACGACAAGGTGGCAGTTTCCTTGGCGCAATGCTCGACGACTAAGATTGTAGACGTCATGGCCGCGACATGGTTTCAACAGAATACATTTGTTGAGGTCTATGCCGACTGTGAGCAGCCAATCCTTTTCCAGATTGTTCGGGGGGGCAACCCAGGTAAACCAGCGGTCATCCACATTAAGCTGTGCCAGCATCGGTAGTAGCCATAGTTCTTTGCCATCTCTTTGCTGATTTACCACGACCTCAGTGATACCTGCCTGGTTATGATTGCCAGTGTATTCTGTGGTGGGTGGTAACGTCCTGATGTTGGCAATATGGTCTAGCTGCAATATTGAAGTGGCACGAGTAAGGGATGACAGCATGGTTTAACTTCCTCTGCGAATGACGCCTACGCCTAAACCTTCAATCACCAGTTCTTCAGCGGTGAGGTCTAACTCTATGGGAGAAAAATCTGGATTTTCAGCAATGAGTTGTACCGAGTGTCCATTGCGCTCAAAACGCTTTACGGTCACATCATCACCAATTCGAGCTACAACGATCTGCCCATTGCGGACTTCCTGAGTGCGATGTACTGCGAGTAGATCACCATCAAGAATTCCAGCATCTCGCATGCTCATACCTTGAACACGTAATAAGTAATCTGCTTTGGGGGAAAAGAAATCAGGTGGGACCTGGCAACGGTCAGATATATGTTCCTGAGCCAGAATAGGGCTGCCTGCTGCAACGCGACCGACGATAGGTAAACCAGTCTCTTCCTCGGGTGTGGACTCATCATTGGCAGAGCCTGAATCACCTGGAATGCGAATGCCGCGTGAGGCTCCAGCAATAATTTCGATAGCGCCTTTTCGAGCCAGGGCTTTCAGGTGCTCTTCTGCCGCGTTAGGAGAGCGAAAGCCAAGCTCTCGTGCCAGGTCGGCGCGCGTTGGAGGAAAGCCAGTGTTTTCAATATACCGGCGAATGCACTCAAGAACTTCTGATTGGCGATGTGTTAGCTTAATCATTGTGATTTTATCTGTCTGTTTATACAGTATCTGTGATTATATACAGTCATCTCATGTTGTAAATCCAAAAGATGAAAATCTGACCAGCTCTGTCGGCTTGTAGTAGCGCTGGTGGCAACGGACATACATAGGGATTACCTATACAATGCTGGTGGAATGAGCCAGTCAGAATTGCGGAAGATGTTGCATGTTAGAAGAAAGCCATAAAGAGGCTATCCAGCAAGCCTATCGAGCTTATCTAGGGGCAAAATCTCTTCGACCCAGGCTTGGTCAGAGGCAGATGATTGGAACTATTGCGCGTACTTTTGGAGAGATCGAGCAAGATTCTGAGCATAACCGCATTGGTGGTCGGCACCTTTGCGTCATAGAGGCGGGCACTGGAACAGGGAAGACAGTCGCCTACTTGCTTGCTACCCTGCCGCTGGCAAAAGTGTGGAAAAAGCAGGTTGTTGTATCTACTGCAACAGTTGCTCTGCAGGAGCAAATAACACAAAAAGATCTGCCGGACTTGAAGGCTAATGGCGGTATGCAGTTTTCCTATGCTCTGGCGAAAGGCAGGGGACGCTACCTCTGTCCAAGTAAGCTGGAGCGTCTGACAGGAGCGACAAGCGATCCGACGTTGGCACTGTTTGAACAGGATGCCCTGAGCAACAAAGATGCAGAGGGTGAGGACTGGCAAAATCTGATGCAAATCTGGTCTTCTGGCCAGTGGAACGGTGACAAAGATAATTTACCCAACCCGTTGCCAGACAGTAGTTGGAGTAAGCTCACGACTGATCATCAGCAATGCACTCGCCATCGTTGCCAGTTTTTTAGTCAGTGTCCATTTTATCGTGCTCGACAGGAGCTTGAGGACGCAGATTGTATCGTCGCAAATCATGACTTGGTGCTGGCAGATCTCTCCTTGGGAGGGGGGGTCATTTTACCTGCTCCAGCTAAGACCATTTATGTATTTGATGAAGGCCATCATTTGCCTGATAAGGCGCTTGGGCACTTTACTTTTGCGATGGCCGTACGCTCAACCGATCGATGGTTGAAGCAGCTGAACAAAAATATGGCATCGATGGCAGCTCAGTTAAGACTGACAGGCGATATGGTGAAGGCTGTAGAGCAGATTCCTTCCGAAGTGAGAACCCTTGAGCAGGGTTTGCTATACCTTAATGAATTGATTGGCAGCACCGTCACGTGGGGTGATGACAGCGAGTACAGCTCAAACGTATACCGTTTTGCTGAAGGGCGTGTGCCTGAAGAGCTGCGCGGCTTATGTGATCAGTTACGGCAAGGTTGGGGCGCACTGCAAAGTCTCGTTGATAAATTGAGTCGCGGCATTCAGCAGGCGATGGGGGGGGAATATCCTGATATATCAGCCAAGGAAGCTGAGGCCTGGTTCCCTATCATTGGGCAGATGCTTGCGCGTATTCAGGAGGCTCGGGCGCTGTGCACGAGTTACAGTGAGCATGATGCAGAAGGCGCTGTGCCATTGGCTCGGTGGGCAGAGAAGCTCGACTATCAGGATATATTGGATACTAATCTATGCTCCAGTCCGATACTGGCGGCAGAGCGTTTACGTCAGGTGCTGTGGAATAGATGTTTTGGCGCTGTAATATGCTCAGCAACATTAACAGCATTAAACAGGTTTGATCGCATTATGATGCGTGCCGGCTTGCCAAGTGATGCAGCCTATGAGCGCGTGCAGAGCCCATTTAATCATGGTGATGCTGCTGAGCTGTGGGTTCCTCTCTTGCGTAATGAGCCTACGCGAGCGCAGGAGCATACCGCCGAGCTGGTCGAGTGGCTGAGGCAAAACCTTAACCTGCATGAAGGGTCGCTAGTGCTATTCAGCTCTCGCAGGCAAATGGAAGAGGTGCTAGAAAAAATCGGCAAGCCTTGGGCTGATCTAATCCTCGCCCAAGGTACTTACAGCAAACAGGAAGTCTTGAGGTTGCATCGCGAAAACCTGGATGAGGGGCGGGGTAGTATTTTATTCGGGTTAGCTTCTTTCGCAGAAGGTATTGATCTGCCAGGAAAATACCTGACTCATGTTATCATTGCCAAAATTCCGTTTGCGGTGCCTGATAGCCCTGTTGAGGCTGGCCTAGCAGAATGGATTGAAAAACGGGGTGGCAACCCCTTTATGGAGATCAGTATGCCTGATGCCAGTATTCGACTTGTGCAGGCTGCGGGAAGGCTCTTGCGCTCGGAGCAAGATACTGGCCGCATTACATTGCTTGATCGCCGGGTTGTCTCCAAAAGATACGGAAAGGCATTGCTGGATTCACTGCCCCCATTTCGTCGTCGAATAGATTAATGAATTAGTGCCTACCAGAGAGGATTTGATGCAAGAAAACAACGTGCGTGAGGCTGAAAAGCTCGACAGTGGGGCTGTGACCCAGTCTGAAGGCGAACGTGATCGTGGCGAGCGAAAGGCGTCTGGTCGTTCTAGTTCTCGTGGTCGTAATAACAAGTCTCGTCGACGTACGGATGGACGACGTAAACCCGCTTCAGAGCGTCTTGACCAGCGTGATGGTGACGAGAGCGACTCTGAGATAGAGACCTTCTCTGCGTCAGATGATCAGCAAGAGAAAGCTGGCAATACCCCCCGTCGGGCCAAGAATGGAACACGACGCAGTTCGCGAGATATTGAATCTCGTAACTCTTGGAGCCCCGCCGAGTTTGAGGTTTATCCAGCAGAAGGTAAGGTGCGATTTCATGATCTGAATCTGCCAGATGATGTGCTGCATGCAGTGGCTGAGCTGGGGTATGAGTATTGCAGCCCCATACAGGCTAAAACATTGCCTTTTAGCCTTCAGGGACGGGATATAACTGGTAAAGCCCAAACGGGTACAGGCAAGACCGCTGCTTTTCTTGTCAGCATTATTACCGACCTGATTGACTTCCCGTTAGATGTCGCGTTGCCAAATGGAACTCCGCGTGCGCTGATACTGGCACCTACGCGTGAGCTGGTAATGCAGATTGCCAAAGACGCTGTAGCACTGTCGCGATTTACTGATTTGAATGTTGTCAGCATTCTTGGCGGTATGGATTTCGAGAAGCAGCGTGAGCAGTTGATCGGTGAGAGAATCGATATTCTGGTTGCTACGCCAGGTCGACTGATCGATTTTATTGGCCGCGGTAATGTCAATCTGCGAGATGTTGAAGTGCTCGTTCTGGATGAAGCCGATCGCATGCTGAGCATGGGCTTTATTCCTGATGTACGTCGTATTATTCGTCAGACTCCCCGTACGGGGGATCGGCAGACGTTACTGTTCAGCGCCACCTATTCGGGTGACATTTTGGCATTGGCTGAACAATGGACACAGGATCCGGTGCATGTCGCAATCGAATCAGAGCGATTGACCACTGACAGTGTCGAGCAAGTGGCCTACATGGTGGCCGAAAGCGATAAATACCGAATCATTCGCAATCTGGTTGTGGTTCGTGAGCTGAAACGGGTGATGGTGTTTGCTAATCGCAGAGATCAGACACGACGTCTGTACGAGCGTTTGCGCAAGGATGGCGTCAAGGTCGCAATGCTTTCTGGTGAGGTTACTCAGCGTAAGCGTGTGAGTACGTTGGAGGCCTTCCGTTCTGGATCAATTGATGTATTGGTCGCTACAGATGTCGCTGGACGCGGTATTCACGTTGACGATATCAGTCACGTGATCAATTACAATCTTCCAGAAGATCTTGAAGACTATGTGCATCGCATCGGCCGTACCGGGCGTGCAGGTAAAACGGGAACGTCAATCAGTTTGATTGGCGAAGACGATGCCTTCCTGTTGCACTCCCTGGAAGAGCTGATTGGGCATAAGTTACCTTGTGAACATCCCCCAGAAGACCTCTTAGGAGTTGCCAGTGAAAACACTGGAAACGCTTGAGTTTATAAATCGATACAGCCGCTTGCCGCAGGAGTTCTATTCCCGGCAAGCGGTTGCTCCTTTAGCAGGGTTGCGGTGGTTGACTGGTAGTCCTGCCGCTGCGGCCTTGTTAGATCTGGATGTCGAACAGTTCAAGCGCCGTGACATTGCTGACCTCATTGGTGGTAGTTCATCGTGGGTTGGCACCAACCCTCTTGCTATGGTGTACAGCGGCCATCAGTTTGGTGGGTATACTCCTAGGCTGGGTGATGGTCGAGGTCTCCTTTTAGGTGAAGTACAAAACACCAAAGGTGAAGTCTGGGATGTGCATCTGAAGGGGGCTGGCCCGACGCCTTATTCTCGCATGGGTGACGGGCGCGCTGTATTGCGTTCGAGCATTCGCGAATATTTGTGTTCGGAGTCGCTTGCGGCATTAGGTGTACCAACGACAAGGGCGTTGGGTTTGCTGGGGAGTGATGAACCGGTTTATCGAGAGACGGAAGAGCGTGGAGCGATGCTGATTCGCATTGCTAAAACTCATGTTCGATTCGGTCATTTTGAGTACTTCTATTACAGTCAGCAGCATGAGTTGCTAAAGCAGTTGGCTGAGTTCTGCCTTGAGACGTATTTCAGCCATTTCACATCGCTCTCACTGCCTTACGAAGCCATGTTTGCAGAGATTGTTGAGCGTACTGCGAAGATGATCGCCTATTGGCAGGCCTACGGGTTTTGCCATGGCGTGATGAATACCGATAATTTTTCTATTCTGGGTGATACCTTCGACTTTGGGCCATTCGCATTCCTGGACGATTACGATCCACGCTTCGTCTGCAATCACTCTGATTCACAAGGGCGCTACGCGTTCTACCGACAACCATCAATTGCTTATTGGAACTTGCAATGTTTGGCGCAAGCGTTGACTCCAATAATTGAAATGGAAGGCTTGCGAAAGGGATTGGAAAGTTTTGAGCCAATTCTGGTGCGGGAATTTTCTGAGCTGATGAGAAGGCGCTTAGGGTTACCTGAGTTCACTGAAAGCGATCATGAGATGCTTAAGGCTTGGTTGCAGTTATTAGCGACCAATAAAATGGACTATACCTTGGCATTTCGTTGGTTGGGTGAGGTAAGGCCAGGTCGGCGGCCGGAAAAGTTGCGTAGTGAGTTTATGCAATTACCTGAGTTTGATACTTGGCTTGAGCAGTATCAGCACCGTCTGAAAGGCCAAGACTGGGATCAGCGCCAACAGTTGATGAATGCTGTTAATCCCCACTACGTAATACGTAATTATTTGCTACAGGAAGCTATCGAAAAGGCGGAGCTAGGAGATATCAGTGAAGTTGAGCGTCTTTTCCTGATCATGCAAAAACCGTTTGATGAGCAGCCAGAGTTTCTGAAGTATGCAAAGAGACCTCCACAGTGGGGGAAATCGCTTGAGATTAGTTGCTCATCCTGAGCGTAAAATGCAGAACATTACATCGTGAGAAGAGATTCGAGCCGACAATTAGTCGGCTCGCACTTTTATATTGATAGGTTCTTGTTAAAGCGTGCTTATTTTTCTGGCAACGTGATGTTGAGTTCCAATACCGAACAGTTGTCGGTATTGTCGATCTGAATCGATATGTCGTCCTGTGCAACCTGCACATATTTCTTGATAACTTCCAGCAGTTCCTTTTGCAGCGCAGGTAAGTAATCCGGCTGCTGTCGCTGTGAACGTTCATGCGCAACGATAATTTGCAAACGTTCTTTCGCGACGGAGGCGGAGTTGGGCTTACGGCTTCGGAAATAATCGAAAAAACTGGCCACTTTAACCTCCGAACATACGTTTAAAGAATCCTTTTTTCGGAGCGGTCAGGAAACGCATCGGGCGCTCATCGCCGAGCAGTCGGGACACGGCGTCTTCATAAGCCTGACCAGCGTCGCTCTGAGATTCCAGAATGACGGGAATACCTTGGTTGGAGCACTTGAGTACCGCCTCTGACTCGGGGATTACACCAAGCAGCGGAATGGCAAGAATGTCCTGCACGTCTTTGACGCCGAGCATTTCTCCCAATTCTACACGCTCCGGGTCATAGCGGGTCAGCAACAGGTGCTCTTTGATCGGCTCCTGACCTGTTTCTGCACGACGTGACTTGCTGTGGAGAATTCCAATAATCCGGTCTGAGTCTCTGACGGAGGAGACTTCAGGATTGGTAACCACGACGGCTTCGTCTGCGAAGTACAGGGCCATTAAGGCGCCTTTCTCAATGCCCGCTGGGGAGTCACATACGATGTATTCAAATGTCTCGGCGAGTTCAATTAGTACCTTTTCTACACCTTCACGGGTCAGAGCGTCTTTGTCGCGTGTCTGTGATGCGGGCAGGATGTACAGCGTTTCAACTCGCTTGTCCTTGATCAGGGCCTGATTGAGAGTTGCCTCATTGTTGACTACGTTAATAAAGTCATAAACAACGCGACGCTCGCAATTCATTATAAGGTCGAGATTTCTTAGACCAACGTCAAAGTCGATTACGACTGTCTTGTGGCCACGCAGGGCTAAGCCTGTGCCAATGGCCGCGCTAGAGGTGGTCTTGCCTACTCCACCTTTACCGGAGGTGACAACGATAATTTTAGCCACGGTCGTGTTTTCCTTAAAAAGCAAAAATCTGATTACTGCGTAAAATAAAAACGGCCAATTCTATGAATGACATGTAAGCACTTGGGTGAACGGCCAGCGCGAAGTTAGCTGAGCGAAAGTGGACTCAGCTGAAGTTTGCTTTCATCCTCTAGCATGGCTTGTACACTTTGTTTCCAAAGCTCGGAATGCTGTAAATCTTCGCTCAATTTATATTGGCCTGCGATTGACAGCAGCTCTGCCTCCAGTGCATTGCAAAAAATTCTTGCCTGAGTATTGCCGTTTATACCTGCCAGAGCACGTCCGCGTAAAGGCGCGTATACATGAATATCACCATCTGCCAACAATTCAGCGCCTGCACTGACGGGAGCAAGAACTATCAAGCTGGTATTCCGAGCATATATTTGCTGGCCCGAACGCACTGGTCGGTCAATGATACGGGCTGGCACCAGGCTGGGCTCCACAGCGGCTGGCTGTGGGCTGGAGGTCTGTGCTCGCTGTGGTGATGGAGACGGCGTGACAGAGCCCATGCTGGGCAGACCCGCAGTGAACGCATTTTCCACCATGGCATCACTGCCTCCTCGAATGCCTACAGGATTCACCTTTAGTGAACGGCAGATTTCGATGATTTCCTTGAAGTCAGGAGTGCTGTCGTCTGCGAGATGTTCCAGAGAAATAACCACTGGCATTTGCTGAAAGAAGCGAGGAGCCTGGTTGACGGTTCTGGATAGCTGGTTGCTGAACTCTATGGCCGAATAATGTATTAGCTCAATCATGCTGAGCGTAAACATGCTGCCTTTCAGGCGAAAACAGTCGGAAGCTTTCGATGTTGCGGGCGATGACATGAGTCGGTTGCCTGTATGTTTGCGATTGCCTAAATTGTTTGGGGCGACTGCCAACCAGCAATCAAGGCGTGGTCGCAGGGTGAGTTCAGTAAATTAGCGGTGCAATAATAGCACGACTTTTTAACAGTTGTGTCTTAGAGACCTCATTGACGCTCTGTAATTGCATGCGGCCTTATATTTTCAGCGAACAGTAGTGATACCATTCGCGCAATCTCTGCCAGATTGGCGTTCAATATCGGAATATCGAGGAGAACTATGTCTCATCATCAGGCCATAACCGTTCTGGGTGGAGGAAGTTTTGGCACCATCATCGCGAATATTGCAGCCGAGAATGGTCATCAGGTCCGGTTATGGATGCGGGATGCCCAGCAGGCTGAAGAGGTTGAAAAGAGCCGTGTAAATAATCGCTACATGCCAGATTATCCATTGTTAGCAAATGTGGAGGCATGCAGTGATATAGGTTATGCCGTTGCAGATAGTCATCTGATATTTATGGCAGTGCCGAGTAAGGCATTTAGACAAGTATTGCGGCAGATAAAGCCTTGTATTCAGCCTGAAGCTCAGATTGTCAGTACCACCAAGGGCATTGAATCGGACAGCTTTAAATTAATGAGTCAGATCATGTGCGAAGAGCTGCCAGATCACCCTATTGGAGTCTTGAGCGGACCCAACCTAGCCAAGGAAGTTGCCAGGCGTCAATTAACTGCAACGGTGATTGCCAGCAACAATCCTCAGGTCCGCGCCGCTGTTCAACGTGTATTGCGAAGAGATTATTTCCGCATTTATGCCAACAACGATATGTATGGGGTGGAGCTAGGCGGGGCACTAAAGAATATTTATGCGATAGCGACAGGCATGGCGGCCGCCCTTGGAATGGGAGAGAACACGCGTAGTATGTTAATGACTCGCAGTCTGGCGGAAATGAGTCGATTCGCCGTATGTCTTGGAGCTAATCCACTAACCTTTATAGGCTTGGCTGGTGTCGGTGATCTCGCTGTTACCTGCATGTCGCCCCTCAGTCGTAACTATCGGGTCGGACACGCCCTGGGGAAAGGTGGATCGTTAGGCCAGATTGTTGAAGAGTTGGGAGAGGTAGCGGAAGGGGTTGGAACCCTCCAGATTGTAAAACACTGGGCGACAGAGCTGGGTGTGTATATGCCTTTGGTCGATGGGTTGTACGAAGTAGTGTTCAATCAGCGGCCGGTACAACAGGTTGTACAGGCGTTAATGGGAGGTGAGCAAAGCTCTGACGTTGAGTTTGTACTACCAAGAGGGAACTAGATGAAATCTTCATTTTTGGGTCGGCTGTTCTCAGAAGAGAATGTGGTCCGCACTGTGTACATGATTTTCTTTGTTTTGCTATTGAAGTTGGCAGTCCTGGCAACCTTCTTTGTTATTGTCTTACAGTGGCTTGTCCGCTTGATTATTGGTGAGTCCAGTCGTGCTCTGTTGGAGTGGGGATATTCGCTTAGAGAGTTTATTTGTCAGGCACTTGCATTCTTGACTTACCATTCTGAAGAAAAGCCTTTCCCCTTCAGTGCATGGCCGAGCAGTAAATAGAAGCCGCTATAACGTCAACCCGAGCTTGATGTCCATTTTGCTAGCTGAAGAGTGTCAGGAAAAATATGAAATTGATTGTCATGCGCCACGGTGAGGCGGAGCAATGGGCAAATTCTGATGCCGAGCGGCAATTGACCTTGCGTGGTCAGAAAGACAATACGCAGGTGCTGACCGCGTTGCTCGCACGTCATAGCCCGTCGCTTCTTTGCGCGAGTCCATTTGTACGTGCGCAGCAGACAGCTCAGCGTTGTTCAGAAATGTGCAAACTGCCGATCATCACCAGTAGTCTATTAGTTCCTGATGCTCCTGTTCATTCGACATTGGATTGGTTGCGGGATGTACTCGCAGAGCAGCAGGTTGTGATGCTGGTAGCACACATGCCCCTTGTAGGCGAACTGCTTGGATGGCTGTTGGGGGCGGAGAGCGAGCTATTGGGGACCAGTGAGGTGCGGGTAGTCAACATGGATGTGGTTGAGTACGGATGTGCCATGGCTGAAGGTCGTTGGATAGCAGTGCGTTAACTGAGCCGAGAGTAAAGAATGAGGGAAGTTAGTTTTCTGGGGCAGCGAATTGCTGCGCTGGAATGGGGGACTCCAGGCGCTGAGCCGGTGCTGGCAATTCATGGCTGGTTAGATAATGCTGCCAGTTTTTCCCAGTTGCTGGATGCGTTGGATGTGATGTGTCCCCGGGCTAAGCTGCAGATTCATCTGATTGCTATTGATTTGCCAGGTCATGGCCGCTCTGCATGGCGGGATGAAAGTCAGCACTATCCGGTTGGGCAATATGTTGATGATGTATTGGCCGTGGCTGATGAGCTGCAATGGTGCTCTTTCACGCTGTTTGGTCACTCCTTGGGGGCAGCAATATCTACACTTGTCGCGGGTGCTGCGAGTGATCGCATCAAGAAACTATTGCTGATTGAGTCGTTAGGGCCTCTGTCGACTGCTTGGAGTCCGCCGGCATTGAAAGTGCTGCGTAAGTCCGAGGGTGCTGAAGCAAAGCGGCCGGTACGTTACTTCAAGGACTATGAGCATGCTACTCTGGCGCGCATGAATGGGCTTTGGCCGCTGAGCCGGCAGGCTGCAGAGCGCCTGATTGAGCGAGGCGTTTCAGTGACGGATGTGGGACTCAAATGGAGTCATGACCCACGGTTGCGTGAAAGTACTAAGCGGATGACTGAGGAAGAAGTGATCTCGGTATTGGCTAGTCTTTCGATGCCAGTTCATTTGTTGCTGGCTGATCAGGGGAACATCAAGCTGTGGCCAGTCATGGCTCAACGCCAGGCTGTCATCCCTCATTTGCAGGTGGCCCAATTACCTGGAGGGCACCATCTTCATCTGGAGGATGGCACAGGCAAGGTGGCAGGTTGGTTTTGGCAGAGTCTACGAGAAGGCAAATAGCTAGTTGACTGATACGTAAGAGTGGAAACGCGCCTATATTAGGCGCGTTTCCACTTCACACGTTAGCGTTTGTGAAACAGCACGCGTTCAGCTAACACATCAGGCTGGAATTTCGCCAAAAAGTCATCAGCACCTACTTTGTCGACCATGGATTGATTGAAGACGCCGCTCAGCGAAGTATGGAGCATCACATACAGGTCTTTCAAATCACTGTTTGAGCGTATCTTTGCTGTCAGGGTGTAGCCGTCCATTTCTGGCATTTCCACGTCAGAAATTAGCACGTAATAGTGTTCGGCTACGTTTATGCCTTGCTCATTGAGTTCCAGGAGGTGTCTGTAAGCTTCCGCACCGTCATTGAGTAACACGGTTTCTGCACCAACGGCCTCTACTGCACGTTTAATCTGCTTACGGGCTACGGACGAATCGTCGACGATCAGAACGCGGAAGTGTTCGGGGCGTTGATCCTTGACCTTTGTAACTATTTCTTCACTGACGTCGTCATTGCGTGGTGCTACTTCGGACAGAATTTTCTCAACATCAAGTATTTCAATCAGACGATTCTCAAAGCGTGTAATTGAGGTCAGATAGTGACGATTTCCCAAACCACTCGGGGGTGGAAGAATGTCTTCCCAGTTCATATTGATAATGCGTTCAACTGCCCGTACCAGAAATCCCTGAACGGTCATGTTGTATTCACTGATGACGATAAAACTGCCTTCAATGTCAGTGGGTACTGAACTACCCATTGCTAATGCTAGGTCAATAACCGGAATGGTACGCCCGCGAATATACGCAGTACCTCTGATCACCGGATGGCTTTCAGGAATTTCGGTTAATTTGGGGGTTTGTAGAATTTCCCGTACTTTAAAAACGTTTATACCGTAGATCTGCGGACCATTCAGTCTGAAGGTAAGTAACTCAAGACGGTTCTTGCCCACCAGCTGGGTGCGCTGGTTTACGGAGTCTAGTACGCCAGCCATAGAAAATCCTGCTCGTTCAGTCCCATCTAGATGGGTTGTTGCATTCGATAAGTTCTGGCTCTATATGCTTGTTGAGCAACGCTAAATCTTTGTCGTGCCAGCGCTTTTGGAAAGTGGCAGCGGTGCTGCGGCAACAAGTATGATGCGGCCAGTTCACAATAGTATCAATAGTCTAGTATGTGGGGGCTGAGTGTGACAGCGTTAGCGGGAAGAATATCACTATTAGCGCGGTGGGTTGGCATCTTTGTCGTGCTTAATACAGTTTTGCAGATTTCTGCCTTTGCTGAAGATGATGTACCAGGCAGTCAGGATAACCCTCTTTTCAGTCGTTACCCAGGTTCCTGGATAGTGACTTATCGACGAAACACCGTTGACTATCATCTGTTACCCACCGGTCCGATGGTTAAATCCAATGGTCAGATTCAGGCCGAGAGTGAAATTCGCAGCAAAGGCAGATTGTGGCGTCTGACGTACCAATTGCCTGCTAATGTTGCACCACGAGAAGCTTTCGAGTCGATCAAAGAGCAACTCGCGTCGCACGATCCCGAAATTCTTTTTCAATGTCAGTCGCGCGCCTGCGGTGATAGCAGCTATTGGTCCAGCGATGTGTTCAATGATCCCGTGCTCTACGGTATGGATAGAGAGCAGGACTATCTGCTAGCACGCTTTGCTGTAGAGGATGGCGATATCTATGTCGCTGCGTACTCGGTGTTACGTGCAAATCGACGCGCCTATCTCCACCTTGATATTGTGCAAACGGGCCGAAACGGATCTGCCGAAGGGCCGTTGAAATTGCAGGTTCCGGTAGAGTTTTCGTCTGATGATCAGTTGGTGACACCTTTCCTGCCTGATCACTGGATCGATCCTGTTTTACAGGGGCAGTGGAAGTCTGTTTGGCTGGTCAGTCGAATCAAAGGGGCAGAGGATCCGGCTGACTTGCTGGAACGTGCTCGCAATCGAGGGGAGCAAGTGAAACGTTTGCTCAGGGATCAGGGTGTCGAGGATGTCGAGATTGAAGTATGGCCATTGGGGCCATTCTCAAATGCTACTGACGATGGAGTGGCGCTCTGGGCTTATCCTAAAGACGAAAAATAGAGCTAAACAACAGTGTGAGGTCAGGGGAGTTCAGCGAGAACTCCCTAGTTTTGTAATGTTGAGCGAATCAGCGAATCAGCGACAGGAATTCGTTGCGGGTACGTTCATCGGTGCGGAAGTTCCCCAGCATCATGGATGTTGTCATGCTGGCATTCTGCTTCTCAACACCGCGCATCATCATGCACATATGCTGAGCCTCGATAACGACGCCAACGCCTGCGGCCTCGGTGACCTGAAAGACCGCTTCAGCAATCTCTTTGGTGAGGTTTTCCTGAATTTGCAGGCGTCGAGCGAACATATCGACAATCCGTGCCACTTTTGACAGACCTAGCACTTTGCCTTTAGGGATATACGCGACATGTGCTTTACCAATGAAAGGCAGCATATGATGCTCACACAGTGAGTACAGCTCGATATTGCGTACAATCACCATTTCACTGTTTTCAGACGGAAATAGCGCATTGTTGACGATTTCCTGCAGATCTTGCTGGTAACCGCGAGTCAGATAACTCATCGCTTTGGCTGCGCGCTTGGGCGTGTCACGCAGGCCCTCCCGGCCAAGATTTTCTCCTATGCTCGTGATGATATGAGCGAAAGCCTGTTCCATACAGGGTCCTCAGCTAGTCTGGCAAAAAAGCCGCTAAATTACGGAATAATGCGCGTCGGGTAAAGCCCGCGCGTAGAGAGAAATGGTGAAAACTTCACACGTTGCAGTTCATATATTTCATCTTTGCCTGCCTTTTTTCAGCAGGACGTAGAGTGCACCGTTGCCGCCGTCTTTAGGTAAGGCACTGCAGTAGGCCAGTACGGCTGGCATCTGGCGTAACCAGTCGTTAGTGTGGGACTTCAGCAATGGGAACTTGCCCTGGTCACTGACGGCCTTGCCATGTACAACCAGTACTACGCGCATATCCATACGTAATGCATCACGGATAAAGCGGTCTAGCTCTTCACGTGCCTGTTCTATCTTGAATCCATGTAGGTCCAGACCAGCTTCCCATGCCAGGCGGCCCTGACGAAGTCGTTTGAATAAATTGAGTTGGACACCTGGCGTGCAGAACAGCAGCGGGGTATCAGATCCAACCAACTCAACGTGAGCATCAGTCAGCTCAGACTGATCCTGAACGATCTCCTGACTAGCAGCGTAGCGGCGATACTGATTGAGGCTCTGATCTTTGCTGGGGCGGGAGTTGTCTACCTGCTGTGGTGCTTTTATCCGTCTTACCCCGTGCATCTGGTTGCGGAATAGCTCGAATTCGTCCTCAGTCATGGGTGTTCACAGATAGCCTTGTGCTGCGTGTTTCATTAATATTGGGGCACTTTAACCGAACTGGTCCCTCCCAGCCAAATTCTGCTACTGAGACGGCAATACGACTAAGAGTGCGCACGCTGTCCATGCTGGGACCAGGGTAAACAGGACTAGAGATGCAGTTAAACACCGAACAGGCCGTCGATGAGCTTCGCACGGTACGTGACATGATCCGTTGGGCAGTAAGCCGTTTCAGTGAAGCAAAGATCTTCTTTGGCCATGGCACGGACAACGCATGGGATGAGGCCGTGAATCTGGTGCTCAACGCTGTTCACCTGCCGTGGGATGTGGACAAGGAGGTGCTGGACGCACGCCTGACACGTCAGGAACGTGAGAAGATCACTGACTGGGTGTTAAAGCGCGTCAAGGATCGTATTCCAGCCGCTTACCTGATTGGTGAGGCATGGTTTGCTGGCCTGAAGTTCTATGTTGATCAGCGTGTGCTGGTGCCACGTTCACCTCTTGCAGAAATGATCGAGCAACGTTTCGAGCCTTGGCTGCAGTGCAAACCAGTACACCGCATTCTGGATTTGTGCACAGGGTCAGGTTGTATCGGTATTGCCTGTGCCAGTGTGTTTGATGATGCCAGCGTTGATCTGGTTGATATTTCTCCTGATGCGTTGGCTGTTGCCAAGCTCAATATCAAGCGCCACCAGATGGAGGATCGAGTCAAAGCGATACGTTCTGACGTCTTCAACGGTTTGGCAGAACAGCAGTACGACCTGATTGTCAGCAATCCTCCCTATGTTGATGCCGAAGATATTGCGTCTATGCCTGACGAATTCCACCACGAGCCCGCACTCGGTCTTGCATCTGGGGACGATGGACTGGACGTTACCCGTCGAATTCTGCGTCAGGCGGTAGACTATCTGACCCCTGATGGTTTGCTCATCGTAGAGGTTGGCAATTCTGAGATTCACTTGCAGGAGCAGTACCCGCAGGTACCTTTCCTGTGGCTGGACTTCGAGCGCGGTGGACATGGTGTCTTCATGCTGACCGCTGATCAACTGCGGCAGTGTGCACATCTGTTCTGATGGCAGTCCTGATAGGGCGGCTGGCTCAGTAAGCTGCCAGATTAATCATGCTCCATGGAGCATACGAATTTTTAACAGGTTGTATGGGCAACCTGAGCAGAGGTTAGATTTCACATGGCAGGTAATACCATAGGCCAGGTATTCACGGTGACTACCTTCGGAGAAAGTCACGGTATCGCCTTGGGTTGCATCATTGATGGTTGCCCACCCGGCATTGCGCTGACTGAAGCAGATATCCAGATCGAGCTGGATCGTCGGAAGCCCGGACAATCGCGTTATACCACTCAGCGCCGTGAACCGGATGAGGTCAGGATTCTGTCCGGCGTGTTCGAAGGTGTGACAACGGGTACTTCCATTGGCCTGCTGATCGAAAACCAGGACCAGCGCTCCAAGGATTACTCCAACATCAAGGATACATTTCGACCTGCTCATGCGGACTACACCTATACCCATAAATACGGTATTCGCGATTATCGTGGCGGTGGTCGCTCTTCTGCACGTGAGACCGCCATGCGTGTGGCTGCAGGTGCCATTGCCAAGAAGTTTCTGAAAGAGCGGCTGGGCATTGAGATCAAGGGCTACCTCTCTCAGCTGGGGCCAATCAAAGCGGATCCGGCCAAGTTCTCATGGGATGAAGTCACCAACAATGCCTTCTTCTGTCCCGACGCGGACGCTGCAGTGCAGATGGCAGATTACATGGATGCACTGCGTAAAGAAGGGGACTCCATCGGTGCACGGATCAACGTGGTAGCCACAGGCATGATCCCTGGTTTTGGCGAGCCGGTATTTGATCGACTGGATGCCGATCTTGCCCATGCCATGATGAGTATCAATGCCGTAAAGGGTGTTGAGGTGGGTGCCGGATTTGCTTGTGTAGAGCAGAAGGGTACGGAACATCGTGACGAGCTGACACCACAGGGTTTTCTGTCCAACAATGCCGGGGGCATTCTGGGCGGGATCTCTAGTGGACAGGATTTGCTCGTCAGCATTGCATTAAAACCCACTTCCAGCTTGCGTCTGCCTGGTCGCAGTATTGATGCAAGCGGAGAGCCTATCGAAGTCGTCACACACGGTCGCCATGACCCCTGCGTTGGCATTCGTGCTACTCCCATCGCAGAAGCAATGATGGCCATTGTTGTGCTGGATCACTACCTGCGCCATCGAGCGCAAAATGCGGATGTTCAGGTAAGTACACCTGTCATTCCCGCTTCTGCCTGAGCAGATGCAAGTACCTTTCAGTCGAGACGGGTTGCCTTATTGGCGCCTGTCCGGCTTTTATGCCTGCTACTTTGCCTTCATCGGCTGTTTCTCTCCCTATTGGGGTCTCTACCTCAAAGATCATGACTTTGACGGCGTAGCCATCGGCCAGTTGATGTCCATCTATATGGCTACCCGTATCGTTGGTCCGAATGTATGGGGGTGGTTGGCGGACAATACCGGCAAGCGGCTACGTATCATTCGTATAGGAGCCTTTCTTGGTACGCTCAGTGTCATCACGGTCTGGCTGGCTGATAGCTGGTTGACGATGGCGCTGGCCATGACGGCGTTCACCTTCTTTCTGAATGCCGTGCTGCCGCAGTTTGAAGTGATTACGCTGCAATATCTGGACTTGCAGCGGCCTTACTACAGTCGCATTCGTATCTGGGGATCGCTTGGTTTTGTGCTGGCCGTGGTCGGCTTGGGGGCATTGTTCGAGAGGTTTCCTGTAAGTTTGCTGCCGCTGTTCCTGATGGCTGCACTGGCCGGAAGTTGGGGGTGCGCCTGTTCCATTAGTGAGCCACAGGGGGTCATCAATAATCAGCAGCGACCCTCTTTCCTGCAGCGTTTTCTTGTTCCTCAAGTAATACTTTTCTACGTGGTTTTTCTGCTGTCACAGGTCGCCATGGGTCCGTATTACACGTTCTACAGTCTCTATATGCAGGCGCATGGTTATTCCAGCATGGCCATCGGCGGATTCTGGGCGCTGGGTGTACTGGCAGAGGTGGTATTGTTTTTCTACATGTACCGTTTTTTGCGCCTGGGTGTATTGCGTCTGCTGAAGCTGGCGCTGCTGATCAGTATTGCTCGGTGGTTGCTGACAGCCTGGGCTCCCGAGTCGTTGCCACTGGCGATGATCAGCCAGCTTTGCCACGCGGCAACGTTTGGCGTACTGCACGTTTGTGGTATCAACCTGGTCCAGCAGTATTTTTCCGGCGGGAATGAAGGGCAGGGGCAGGCGCTGTTTTCTGCAGTGGCGTATGGTGCAGGTGGCTCTCTGGGAGCCTTGGCCAGTGGCTACATCTGGGAAGAACTGGGCATGTCGCAGACGTTCATCTTTGCCGCCATAGTGACCAGCCTGGCACTGTTGCTGGCGTGTTGGGGATTGAAGGAACAGGCAACAGCAAGTGCCTGATGTTTCATACCGGGGCTGTTGGTATTGCAGCGAGCCCTCGGCTAGGCTTGGTGAAAAGACATTTAAGTGATTGTTTACGGCGTCGCGTGTACCGAGGCCATACAGATATGGAGTAAAAACATGAAGTTCAATGTTGTGGTAGACGTCACGCCTGAGGAATTGCGTAAAGTGTTCGGTTTACCTGATCTGGAGCCGCTGCATCAGGAAATGTTGAACCGTTTTCGCGAGCAGATGGAAGCTGGAGTGGAAGGCTATGATGCCCTCAGCTGGTTAAAGCCTCATATTCCGGGGGCTATCGGGACCATGGAGGCCTGGCAGAAAATGATGCTGGGAATGATGAGCAACAGCTTCGGTATGCGTCAGGAATCTAATGAGACTGATAAGAAGGAATAGTCGCTCCAGCGACTAGCTATACTGGAGTCCTTCATTATCCCTCACTACAATGGGCGGCTGTTGTTGGAGGGCCTATGAACGGTTTACTTGCTGCGTTCCTGTTGGGAGGAACGTTTTCCATGTCGGCCGCACTGTCAGTGCAGGCTCTGATGAAAAAGAACGCCTCGGAAATCACTGCAGAATTGATGATTTGGGGCAATCTTGGCGCGTTGGTGCTGATTCTTTCTGCGGTCTATGGCGCACTGAATCTTAACGGATGGATGGTGCTCTGTAGCTTGTTCGTTACCTTCCCCATTCTGCATTTCGTCATTCTGAAAAAAATTCTCAGTGGTCGGCTGGCGGCACGCGTTTATGGTGCGTTGTCAGCGCTGCCCGCTGTCTGGATGATTCTGAACTGGTAGAGACTCCTGCATCATGTCCTTAAGCGTGTGGATTACGTTCTTTGTCGCAACCCTGCTGCTCAGCCTTACTCCTGGACCAGGTGCCGTCAATACTATGAGTAATGGGTTGAAGCATGGTCTGCGCGGCTCCATTGCCGGTATTGTCGGGCTTCAGCTGGGTTTTCTGGCGGTTGTTGCTATTGTGGGGATTGGATTGGGGGCTCTGGTGGCAACATCCGTCGTTGCATTCACGCTAATCAAGTGGGTTGGTGTTGGCTATCTGGTCTATCTGGGTGTTCGCAAGTGGCGAGAGAAGCCCGCCCTGGACTGGCAGGCGGGCGGAGACATGCGCAAGCAGGATAGTCTCAAGCAGTTGTGGACGGCGTTCTTTGTGAATCTGACCAATCCGAAATCCATTATTTTCCTGGGGGCGCTGTTCCCGCAATTTCTCGACCTGAGTCAGCCACTGCTGGCGCAGTACCTCATTTTGGGAGCCACGATGGTCAGTGTCGACTTTGTGGTGATGGTGGGGTTTGCGTCATTAGCTTCCCGTCTGCGGCCCTTTTTCGCCGACAGTGCACGGGTCAAAATGCAGAATCGTGTGTTGGGTAGCTTTTTTATCGGCGCCGGCAGTCTGCTGGCTGTCGCCCGCATGGGGCACTGAGTAAGCTGACCCCTCACTCTAACGGGCTGCTCAGGCTGCCCGTCTGAGCTGCTCTTAAACTACTTTTCCAACAGCCTGTTGTGCGGCAGCGTAATAACATCCTGTCAGCTGCCGCCTAGCTGGCGATACAAACCCTCACTGCGCACTTTCCGTTCAGCCCCCTTGATTTCTCCCCGTTGCTTTAGGTCCCTGATGATCGTTGGAAGCAGCTTTTGCACTTCTGCGGTACTCATGCCTGTCTGCAAGCGTGAGTCAAACAGGATCTTCAGCAGTACGTAGTCCAGACCGGACAGGTAACGGTCAATGCTGTAGTCATTGAAGATGGACGGGAAAACCTGATCCGAATCATTGGGCAAACCAAGTACCTGAGTCGTCTCCTCAATCAAACAGTCGATGGCTTTACCCTTGGCGATGGCATTATCGATAGGGATGACTATCGTCGCCCCCTGCAGCACGTTGTTGTGCAGTTTGACCTGGCCATAACACACCGCATGACTGGTAATTTTCTTATTGAACGGTTGCCGTCCGTAGAAGCGAATCAGGGTTTGATCTACCTGAGCCTGAGGGACAATAAATATCTGCATGCGCGCCTGCTTGAAGGGCACTGATCGAAGGGGTAGCCCGGTGATGTCTGATAGCTGCTGCAAATGCGTTTTCATCAGGGCCGCGAAGGGGGCAATGGCTTCATTGGGTGTGTAGATGTAGTAGTCAATCGGATTTTGCCACTTGAGCAGAATGCCATTACGGACTTGCTCATGCTCGCGCTGTAGTGCGATTTTGATGAAGGATGAAGCAATATAACCAGGGTCTTGCCAGTTGTGCGCCGAGGTAGTCTGAGCCGCATCTGTTATGCCGCTCAGCAGTAACGGCACAAGGCTTATCAGGCGGCTGGCCCAGCGCTTTACTGTCCTTTTCATCACTCCCACCTCGTCATCATCCGTATTCAGCATAGCCGATCAATAGTTGGCCATCTGCGCTAACGATCCGATCTGCATACAACTTCCTTGTTCGGGGATATCGCTACCAAACTTTGTGTCGGGCAGTTGACGGGCAAATATTAATGTATATAGTTGTATATACAAGCAAGTACATGCAGGAGCAACCTCATGCCTCAGGTCAACCATGGCTGCGAACGTGTCTTGATCAACGCCAACCTCATTACGCTGGATCCGCAACGTGATGGAGCCTACGGCGTGATGGAGCGCGCGGCGCTACTGATTGCAGATGGCAGGATTGCCGCGATCAGATCAATGGATGAATGGCCTGCCACCACACTGAATACTGATGGCATTGAGGTTGTTGACCTGGCTGGCCAGTGGATCAGCCCAGGCTTTGTCGACTGCCATACTCATCTGGTGTTCGCTGGCAACCGTGCTGCTGAATTTGAACAACGCTTGTTAGGGGTTCCTTACGAAACCATCGCCCGACAAGGTGGTGGGATTCTCAGCACTGTACGCGCTACGCGGCAGGCAGAAGTGGAAGAGCTGGTAGCAGCGGCGCGTCCGCGCCTGCTGGCACTGATGCGTGAAGGGGTGACCACCATCGAGATCAAGTCAGGTTATGGCCTTACGCTCGAAGACGAGATCAAGTTGCTGCGAGCGGCGCGGCAGTTGACGGCCGATATGCCAGTCAACGTATCCCTGACCTTGCTGGCTGCTCATGCCATCCCTCCTGAGTTTCAGGGTAAGGCAGACGACTACGTGGACATGATCTGCCAGACCCTCATTCCTCTGGTCAGCGAAGAAAAACTGGCTGATGCCGTTGATGTGTTCTGCGAAGGGATTGCCTTCAGCCCTGCCCAGTGTGAGCGGGTGTTTCAGGCAGCGCAGACACATGGGCTGGCTATCAAGGGGCATACCGAGCAGTTGAGCCTGCTAGGGGGCACCGAGCTGGTCGCGCGCTATCAAGGCTGGTCGGCGGATCATGTCGAGTATCTGGACGAGGCTGGCGTTGCTGCGATGGCCGAAGCAGGCACGGTGTCGGTATTGCTGCCCGGGGCGTTCTACTTCCTGCGTGAAAAAACCTTGCCGCCCATCGAACTGTTGCGGAAGTACAGGGTGCCGATGGCCGTGGCTACGGATTTCAATCCAGGCACATCACCGCTGGCATCGATCCGACTCATGATGAACATGGCCTGCACGCTGTTCCGTCTGACTCCGGAGGAAAGCTTGCGTGGCGTCACCCAGCATGCAGCAACCGCACTTGGGCGTAGTGGCCAGCTGGGCATGCTGCGTGAAGGTATGCAGGCTGATCTGCTGGTCTGGAATATTCGCCACCCTGCAGAGCTGGCTTATGAATTTGGGGTATCTCAGCCCACATTACGGTTTTGGAAAGGACGGCTGTCAGAGCATGAGCCTGACAGCAAGTCGATATAGGAAATACCGCCCGCGTGTGCGTGGCAATGAGAAAACTGGAATCAGCAGCAATCTCCGTTGAATTAGTAAACATCTCCGTTGGAAAAATAACTGTGCTCCGACCCGGTCGGAGGGAAAGATCAGAGGTGCATCAGCATGACTCAACAAAATACTCAAGCTAACAGCCGCCTGGATACCAGCCGGGTTATCCGTGCGCCCCACGGCACCGAGAAAACCTGTAAGAGCTGGCTGACCGAAGCCGCCATGCGTATGTTGATGAACAACCTTGACCCTGATGTGGCCGAGCATCCGCAGAGTCTGGTGGTGTACGGTGGTATCGGCCGTGCTGCACGCAACTGGACCTGCTACGACAAGATCATTGAAGTATTGCAGCGTCTGGAAGATGACGAGTCCCTGCTGATTCAGTCCGGCAAGCCCGTGGGTGTGTTCAAGACCCATGAGAATGCACCGCGTGTCCTGATTGCTAACTCCAACCTGGTACCCCACTGGGCCAACTGGGAGCATTTCAACGAACTGGATAAGAAAGGTCTGATGATGTACGGCCAGATGACGGCTGGTTCATGGATCTACATCGGCTCACAGGGGATTGTTCAGGGTACCTATGAAACCTTCGTCGCCGTCGCCAAACAGCATTTTGGCGGTGTAGCTACAGGGCGCTGGATTCTTACCGGCGGTCTGGGTGGCATGGGTGGCGCCCAACCTCTGGCCGGTGTGATGGCGGGCTTCAACGTACTGGTTGTTGAGTGTGATGAAACCCGTATCGACTTCCGTCTGCGTACCCGATACGTGGATTACAAAGCCACGTCGCTGGACGAAGCGCTGGAAATTATCAACGAAGCCAATGAGAGCGGCAAAGCTATCTCTGTCGGTCTGCTGGGTAACGCTGCCGATGTATACAGCGAGCTGGTCAAGCGTGGCGTCACACCTGACGTGGTCACTGACCAGACTTCTGCACATGATCCGCTGAACGGTTACCTGCCGCAGGGCTGGACCATGGAGCATGCCCGCGAAATGCGCCAGCAGGATGAAGCGGCGGTAGTCAAGGCAGCCAAACTGTCCATGGCGGTGCAGGTGCAGGCCATGCTGACCTTGCAGGAGCGCGGTGCAGCGACGCTGGATTACGGCAACAACATCCGCCAGATGGCGTTGGAAGTGGGCGTGGAAAACGCCTTCGATTTCCCGGGCTTCGTACCTGCTTATGTGCGTCCGCTGTTCTGTGAAGGTATTGGTCCATTCCGCTGGGCGGCACTGTCAGGTGACCCCGAAGATATTTACAAGACAGATCAGAAAGTGAAGGAGCTGATTCCTGACAATCCCCATCTGCACAACTGGCTGGATATGGCGCGTGAACGTATTGCCTTCCAGGGGCTGCCAGCTCGTATTTGCTGGGTCGGTCTGAAGGATCGCGCACGTCTGGCGCTGGCTTTCAACGAAATGGTCGCTAAGGGTGAGCTGAAAGCGCCTGTGGTGATTGGTCGTGATCATCTGGACTCAGGCTCCGTTGCCAGCCCCAACCGCGAAACCGAGTCCATGCTGGATGGCTCTGATGCCGTGTCCGACTGGCCATTGCTGAATGCTTTGCTGAACACCGCTGGCGGTGCGACCTGGGTTTCTTTGCATCACGGTGGTGGTGTGGGCATGGGCTTCTCTCAGCACTCTGGCGTGGTCATTGTGGCTGACGGCACTGAAGCTGCGAGCAAGCGTCTGGGCCGCGTCCTGCGCAATGATCCGGGTACCGGCGTGATGCGTCATGCGGATGCTGGCTACCAGATCGCTGTGGACTGCGCCAATGAGCAGGGTCTGGACTTGCCGATGCTGAACGGCTGATAGGCCCTTTGCTGTAATTACCCGAGGGATGAGGTGAATTACTTCATCCCTTCTGACTTTCAAAAAAATAAAAGTGCGTTCTGCACAAGTGGAGTGGTTGCTGTGTTCAAACTCACTATCAAACCCGGACAGCTGACTCTGGCTGATCTGCGCCGAGTGGCTCGTGAAGCGGTCGAGCTGCATCTTGATCCGGCTTGCCATCAGGCCATTCATAAAAGTGCGGCAACCGTCCAGCAGGTGATTGCGGAAAACCGCGTAGTGTACGGTATCAACACTGGATTCGGGCTGCTGGCCAATACCCGTATTTCCCCCGAAGATCTTGAGCTGCTGCAGCGCAGTATTGTGCTGTCTCACGCTGCCGGTGTGGGCCAGTTTATGGAGCCTTCCACGGTGCGCCTGTTGATGGTACTGAAAATCAACTCTCTGGCGCGTGGCTTCTCTGGTATCCGTCTGGAAGTGATCGACGCGCTGGTACGTCTGGTCAACGCAGAGGTATATCCCTGCATCCCTGAGAAAGGCTCAGTCGGTGCCTCCGGTGATCTGGCGCCACTGGCTCATATGAGCACCGTACTGCTGGGCGAGGGTGAAGTGCTTTACAAGGGGGAACGTCTGAGCGGTGCGGAAGGTCTGAAGATTGCAGGGCTGGATGCGATTACCCTGGCACCGAAAGAAGGTCTGGCACTGCTGAACGGTACTCAGGCGTCTACGGCTTTTGCCCTCCAAGGCCTGTTCTACGCAGAGGATCTCTATGCGGCGGCGACAGTGGCGGGAGCCATGTCGGTTGAGGCGGCATTGGGCAGTCGTCGCCCCTTCGATGCGCGTATTCACGAAGTGCGTGGCCATCAGACGCAGATGGATGCAGCGGCGGCCTATCGCCATTTACTGCAGGACGCATCAGAGATTGGCTCTTCTCACCAGAACTGCGAGAAGGTACAGGATCCCTACTCACTGCGTTGCCAGCCCCAAGTCATGGGTGCTTGCCTGCAGCAAATCCGTCAGGCAGCTGAAGTGCTGCTGGTGGAAGCGAACTCCGTTTCTGACAACCCGCTGGTATTTGCAGACGATGGCGACATTATCAGCGGTGGCAATTTCCACGCTGAGCCTGTGGCAATGGCGGCAGACAATCTGGCGCTGGCCATTGCTGAGATCGGTTCACTGTCTGAGCGCCGTATGGCCCTGCTGATTGATAGCAATCTGTCCAAGCTACCGCCGTTTCTGGTTAACAACGGCGGCGTCAACTCGGGCTTCATGATTGCTCAGGTCACCGGCGCGGCACTGGCATCGGAAAACAAGACGCTAGCGCATCCAGCCTCTGTCGATAGTTTGCCCACCTCTGCCAACCAGGAAGACCATGTTTCCATGGCGACCTTTGCAGCTCGTCGTCTGCGCGATATGTCAGACAATACGGCAGGGATTCTGGCGGTGGAACTGCTGGCGGCCTGTCAGGGAGTTGATTTCCGGGCACCGCACAAGCCTTCGCAGCCGTTGCAGCAGGCTCATGCCATGCTGCGTGAAGAGGTGAGTTTCTATGACAAGGATCGTTATTTTGCCCCTGACATCGCCAAAGCACAGGCACTGATCCATCAGGCTCACTACAACGCGCTGATGCCAGCCCATTTGTTGCCCAGCCTGGGTGAGTAACGACAGTTTTCGCTTTGACTGATACAACAAAGCCGACCACTAGGGTCGGCTTTGTTGTTTTCTACGAGAGGCTTTTCAGTTCGATGGCTACTGACGGCCAGATGCTTATTGGCATTTGCCCGCAGTCGTCAGCTTCTGCACGTGCTCAATATCCAGTACATCCTGACCTTTGTCGCCACTGCCCAGAAGGCCTGATACTTCTGCCAGCAGCGCTTCCTTGTCCTTGCCTTGCAGCTTTTTGTACATGTTTTGCAGGTTGAGTGCTTCTGGTGTGGCTGTCAGCTGGAAGACCTTACCACTGCTGCACTCCTTGAGTACGGCGATATCGCCCTGATAGCTGAAGATCCCCTTCAGCGGCAGGGCGTTGTCTTCATCGCCCTGGTTCAGCGTCAGGCTATAGTTCTGTTTGGAGTCGATGGGCTGACCGTCCTGATCCAGTTGGTGCAGGGTGTGATTACTGGTGACCGCATAGCCCAGTTTACGCTGCGGGTTATCCAGCAGGACCCGGTAGTCCTCATATCGCCAGCTGCCCACCTGAGTGGTGGTGTGAGACTCGATGCCCAGATATGTCTCCTGCAGGACATAGGTATGGGAGGCGAGCAGGATCAGGTGGGTCGCAATGCCTTCGCAGTCAGCGCAGGGCAACGTGCCATTAAAACTGGCAGGCATATTCCAGGGGGTTCCCAGAGTGACGGCCGGTGCTGGTGCGACTACCGGTTTAACCGGCTGTGCTGATTGAGCCGATGCCACCGGTGGCATGGCTTGCGGATTCTGGCCCGACGTTGTGCTACCAACCTGCGCGGTACTCTGACAACCGGCCAACAGCAGAGCAGGGCAGAGCAGCAATGCCAGATAAAGAGGGCGGCGATTGGCAGTAGCTCTGTTCCTGATAGCGGTATTCATAGTGAGGTTTCCTGAGACGGATAACGATACAGGCAGCCAGCTTTATTGAGGAACAATACAGATCAGCTGCGAGAGACGGCGTCATGATAGCAGCCGTTGTGAGGTTCCCCTACGCCTGACTCGTGAAAGTATATTTCATTGTGGCCAGACGTCGGTGTCATGGTGGACAGTGTCGGCATGGGAATCATCGCCTGCTAAGGCAAATCAAATACGGGAGCCAATTGTCCGGCCTCTTCTCCCGGAAGGGGACGGCTGAAGTAGAACCCCTGAATTTCATCACATCCCAGTTGTTGCAGCATTTTCAGCTGGCCTTCGGTTTCAACGCCTTCCGCCACTACCTTGATATCAAAGGTGTGGGCCAGGTCGATGATGCAGCGGATGATTTCGACCTGCTTTTGCTCCGTCTCCAGTGGGATGACAAAGCTTCTGTCTATCTTGAGAACATCAATAGGCAGCTTGCCGAAGTAGGACAGTGAAGAATAGCCCGTGCCAAAATCATCGAGTGAAATGCGCACTCCCAGCGCTCTGATTTCCTCCAGAAGGCTGCACACAGAGGCTGGCTGATTGATGAGAATACTTTCGGTAATTTCCAGCTCCAGGTGCTCAGGATTAAAACCCGTTTCAGACAGCACGCTATGCAGCTGGCCAATAAAACCGGTGCTGAACAGCTGTACCGGTGAAATGTTGACGGCAAGGCTGCTCACAGCTTTTCCTTCTTCACGCCATTGCAAACACTGACTCATGGCATCGCGCATGACTTGCAGACCTAACCGATGGATCAGCCCTGTTTCTTCTGCAATAGGGATCAGCAAAGCAGGTGAAATGTAGCCGAAGTCAGGGTGCTTGCAGCGCATCAGCGCTTCAAAGCCCTCCAGTTGACCGGTGCTGGCACATACCTTGGCCTGATAAAACACCTCGATATGATGGCTTTGGACCTGAGAGCGCAGAAAGTACTCCAGATCCGCACGCTGCTTGCCGGCCTTGGTCATGTCTTCGTTGTACATATAAAGCCGGTTACGTCCGGCTGCTTTTGCGTAATACATCGCTGTATCCGCACGCTGCAGCAGCTCATCGTAATTGTGTGCATGGGTCGGGTAGAAGGATATGCCGACACTGGCGCTGACAAAGGTATTGACACTACCGAGGTGAAATTCAGCTTCCGTGGATTTCGATATGGCCCGCGCCGCCTGTTCGGCCAGGCTGACGCTAGTATCGGGAATAAACACAATGAATTCGTCGCCACCATAGCGGGCAAGGGTGGCCTGCTCGGGCGTGACTGACTGCAGACGCTGGGCAATCTGCTTAAGCAGCAGGTCACCTACATGATGGCCGTGCACATCGTTGACCTGCTTGAAGCGATCAATGTCGATAAACAGCATGGCACACACTAATCCATGCTGGCTTTGGTATGCCTCTATCGCATCCTGTACGCATTTTTTGAGCAATGTCCGGTTCGGTATCTGGGTGAGAAGGTCATAGGTTGCCTGATAGGTCAGCTGCTTTTCACGCGCGAGGGCAGACAGAGCGATGGTGCTTCTGTTGATGAAGGCATCCAGTGCGGCCTGATGTACTGGCTTAGAGGGCGTCTTTTCAGTCTGGATGATCAGACCGCCCAGCAATTTCCCCTGCGTGATCAGTGGCATGTAAGAGCAGTGTCCGGCGCCGTACATGGAAACCACCGCAGATTCGTTAAGGATGGCTTCGATGGGGACGGGCGTGCTGCTCTTATGGGAGGCGGCGATAAATACCGATGGCTCCAGAGGCAGGCTCTCCAGCGTCAGTGCGGCTGGTCTGGAGTGCAGTGTGCGGGTTGCCTCAAAGTAAATGGATGCGCGCTGATAGGGATACACATTGTTGAGGCCTTGAAGGATGGCGCGTGCAATACGTGCTTCGGCATTACCAGTGAGGATCAGTTGATCAATCTCGGTCTGAGACGTTTCTTGCTCGCGGTGGCTGTTGAGTACCTTTGCCATATCGTTGAAGGCGACTGCCAGCTCGGAGAACTCATCATGGCTGTCAATGTCGATTCTGTGCTTAAGCTCGCCAGCAGAGATATGACGTGCGCCGACAATCAGATTGTTGATAGGTTTCAGTGAGCGACGGATCGTTCGCACACTGAAAAGCAGGATAGACAGCAGCGATAATCCCAGTAGCGGAATATACAGCGTGCGGAACCGTTGCAATGTGGCCAGTGCTCTGTCTTTGCGTTGACTGGCAACGATAGTCCATGGGCGGCTCCTGAACTGGTGGTCGAGGAATAAGTCCCAGAAGCTGGCGATATACTCGTGATCCTGATCCTGCCAGGTAAAGTTGCGCTGCGTGGACATATTAAGCTGGGTCTTCACATCTTTAACTGAAGTAAACAGGCCGTTGTTGTAGCAGGAAATCTTGTTTTTGCGGCTGTCCAGAACGCAGATGTCGGTATTCTCCGGGATGGCCGTATCGGGTAGCACATAGCTGTCTTTTAAGACGCCCAAGGCGTATGCGGTGCCACTTTCAAGCTTTATCGGGATAGAAAGTGTGACGCGAGGCTTGTCTTTTTCGTCGGGCAATACGGAAAGCTTGCTGCCGTCAGACTCTGTGGGGTGCAAGCGTTGCAATACAGCAGAGGGGGGGCCAATCAGGGTTGCCGAGCTGTTGCCTTGTAGCAGCAGTGCTGAGTCGAACATGCGCTCAAGCTTCGGCTTCTCAACAGAGGCCATCAGGGTTTGTGCAGACTCGGCGATGTAGGCACTGTCTCGCAGCGTGACCTCTGCATCCTGCAGTCGCTCGAACAGAGCAAGGCCGTAACTTTTGCTGAGATCGCGTAAATAAGTCTGCCGCTCTTCTGTTATCAGATTGCTTACCTGACGGTAGGACATCCAGGCGGTAATACCGATTGGCAGCAGCGCGGAGCAGACGAACAGTATAAAGACACGTCTTGCAATGCGACTGTTCAGTGAGCGGCGCTCAATCATCGAGATGCTGTCTCACTCTCAGTAGTCTGAAGCAAGGCCGTAATACTGGCCGTTGTTGGCTCGAATAATATCGTCCCGACTGGCCTGTGCTGTCAGTGGGCTGACGGATTTGCCATCCGGGCCCATGCTGTAAAGGTCAAAGTCCGAGTTGATAGGGACAAGGTTTTTGTCTTTGCGTACCTTGCCCTTGCCTTTCGTCGTGGTGATGTTGAGGTACTGGTAGGGGTTGCCCCAGGGGTCTTCATAGCTGCCCTGACCAATATCATCCAGAGAGTCCGGGAAGCTGCCGTTGTGGTCAAAGGCATAGGACGATATCTGGACCGACAGCAGGCGGATATCCTGAATCGCCTGTTCCTGCTTGATTCTTTCCTGATAATTCTGATATTGCGCTACGGCAAGGGTTGCCAGAATAGCGAGAATCGCTGTTGCAACGACCAGTTCAAGTAAGGTAAGCCCAAGTTGGAGACGTTTAATATTGTTGTTATATGTGGGATACATGCAACCCTCTGAGGTGTTGAGCACTCAGCTTATTCGACATGTAGTTTAGTATCCTGCTGCGGGCAGGTATAGAAAGTAATTACGGGAATAAGGCGTGGAAAAGGCGCTATCTGTCACTGCAGGCATAGCGCCTCTGGAGATCGAAGGTTAGCGAATAACTGCGGCAATGGAGGATGCAACGTATTCGATATTGCCTGAAGCCAGTCCGGCAACATTGACTCGGCTGGAGTCGACCATATAAATGGCGAATTCTTCGCGCAAGCGCAGAATCTGTTTCTTATTGATGCCTAGGAACGAGAACATGCCTTTCTGGCGTTCGATAAAGCTGAAGTCCTGATCGACGCCTTGCTGTTGCAGTGCCAGATTCAGCTCGCGACGCAAACCATTAATGCGCTGGTTCATGACATTCAGTTCATCCAGCCACTGTTTCTTGAGATCGACGCTGCTGAGGATGGTCTCAACGATAGCGGCCCCATGTGACGGAGGCATGGAGTAGTGAGCACGGATGGTTGTCATGACCTGACTACCAGCATTGACAGCCTGTTCGGCACTGGCTGACAGAACGACCAGATAGCCCACACGCTCACGGTACAGACCGAAGTTCTTCGAGCAGGAGCCCGCCACGACCATTTCAGGTACATGAGCCGCGACATAACGTACGCCGTAAGCATCTTCATCCAGGCCATCTCCCAGGCCCTGATAGGCGATATCAATAAAAGGCAGTAAGCCTTTGCGCAGCATCAGCTCGGTGACAGCGTGCCACTGGTCCTTGTCCAGATCGGCCCCGCTAGGGTTGTGGCAGCAGCCATGCAGCAGCACGATATCGCCTTTTGCCGCCTGCTCCAGTGCACTCATCATGGCATCAAAGCGAATTTCCTTTTTGACACCGTCGTAGTAGGGGTAGGTTTTCAGCTGCAGACCAGCACTGCTCAGCAGTGGGATGTGGTTGCCCCAGGTCGGGTCGCTTACCCACACGGTGCTGCCTGGCGCGCATTGGTGCAGAAACTCAGCAACCATACGCAGAGCACCACAGCCTCCGGGCGTCTGGGCAGTGACAATGCGTTTGTCTTTGATTGCAGGGTGATCATTGCCTAGCAGCAGTTCAGCAATTCGCTCGTTGAACAGGGCTGAACCGGCCATGCCGATATAGGTTTTGGTGGTTTCTTCTGTCAGCAGACGTGTTTCTGCCGCGTGAACAGCCGCCATGATCGGCGTATTGCCCTGTTCGTCCTTATAGACGCCAACACCGAGGTCCACCTTATTGCTGCGGGTGTCCTGACGAAACAAGCCCATCAGGGACAGAATGGGATCCGGAGGCAGGGCAGTCAGTTTTTCGAACATGGCAATTCTCTATAGTTGGTCGGACATGATGAGTATCAGCCTGATCTTTCGTGGCGAGAGGCCATTGTACTCTGAGTCTGTTTCGGCGGCCGGGGCAGGCTGATGGCAGTCTGCACTGGCTGAGACGTACAGAGGTAATGGATTGGCGCCTGGTCAGATCATGCGACGGAAGTCAGGCTCTCCTGGAGAGCGGTACGCTACTAAGAAAATGATTTAGCGTGGCTGTATTGTAACGACGTCTGCAGGAAATTTGCTTGCTATTTCTTTAACAAAAACGGGCTGAAACAGTTTATTCTTTCTCAGAAGTGGTATTGGTCACAATAACCTTTCTTTCGCCCGAGGCCTGTTGGAATGTCGTTTTTACCCTTTGATCAATTTGACCGCCTAATACTAGCGGAATTGCAGCAGGATGGCCGCATAAAAAATCAGTTGCTGGCAGACCGGGTCGGGCTGTCTCCTGCAGCGTGCTGGCGTCGCGTCAAAGCGCTGGAAGAACAGGGGGTGATCCGCAAGTACACGGCTCTGCTTGACCCTCAGGCGCTGGACCAGGGGCTCTGTGTTCTGGTGACGGTCACTCTGTTGCGTCACTCGGCCGATGCTGGCCGGGAGTTTGAGGAGGCTATCGTACAGTTCCCCGAAGTCCTGCAATGCTATGCCGTGACCGGCAATTCCGATTATCTGCTGCGTATCGTGGTACCTGACATGGCGACCTATGACCGCTTTCTGAATCAGAAGCTGTTCAGCATGCCAGGTATCTCTCAAGTGCATTCCAATTTCGCGCTGCGTGAGGTCAAGAATGAAACCAGCATGCCTATGCAGCGCGCCATGTCTTCTGTCAGTGGCTGATGTCCTGTATGTAGCGAGCCAGTGCCTGAGCCAGTCTTGAAAAGCGCTGCGCCTCAAGATTGCCTGAAGAAGGCATGACATAGGTGGAGTTGATCTCCAGCTGGATGGCAGGCACACCATGCTGATGGCTGAAGCGGGTGATGGTAGCGTTTTTGGCAGCAGGAAAACGGTTACCCGAAAGGCTGAAAATGCCGTCCTGATGCAAGCGCTGAATCAGGTCTGACAGCAGCTTATCTTCACCCTGCAGGGACTCTCCATTCATTGTGCCAACATCCACATCGTAAGAGCGGTAAGCATGGCTACCGTGAATATCCAGCACCATACGGGGCTTGTTAAGGGCGATGAGCTGTGCCAGTTGCTCCTTGAATGCGTTGTCGTCGTAATAGTTGGGGTCTGAAGGCCCCTCGTACGTGGTGTAGATGACGGTTGCGCCTGTCAGCTCATGCAGCAGTACTGCCAGCGATGCTGTACCTCCCCCGTCAGAAAAACGTCTTTTGCCTTCTCGCCAGGGCCGTGTGGCATGAGGGGCGGTGATGATGACGGGAATGGTGCCCGGCAGCACTTTGAACCAATTTTCGCCAGAGGGAATGGCTTCATCGGTGCGACTGTTGAGCTGTTTCTCCAGCCCGATGGCCTCTTCCACCTGTGCCGGTTCAACCAGGGCTTTTTCCAGCGACATGGGTGAAGACAGTGTGGAGGTAACTGCCTTTTGTTGTGGAGCACAGCCTGCCATTGCCAGAAGCAAAACTGCGCCCAGTATCGTATTGGCGAATGGAGCTATTGATGCCTTCGTGGCGGATTGATGTGACGTATCCATATTGAGTGAAATTCCTTCCTTGAGGTATGAATTGAGTCGGTTTGCAGCACCCCATCGTGCCTAGCAGGTCGTTGAAAATCTATCTGCGTTGCCGAATACCGCGTCAAAAACAGGCTCACAGCCAAAGGCTGAACGTGCTTTAGCACGGCCCCGAAGGGGCGAGCGGAGCGAGTCAAATGCTCATTTAGTTCACTAAACTCCGCTTTTTCGCCTGTTTCTTGTGCCCTCGGGGTATTTCCTTGTCTCGACTGCCTCGATAACGTTTTTCAACAGCCTGCTGGGTTGGATGTTGACTCAGGCCAAGGTG
>NZ_LAPT01000028.1 GCF_003194385.1 Pokkaliibacter plantistimulans | reverse complement strand
AGCAGAGAGCAGAGAGCAGAGCCGCAAAATCTATGCGGCCACATCCCCTTTTCAATATGAAGAGTTTAGCTAAAAAGCTTATTCTTGATCTTGTTCTTTATTTCACTCGCGAAACTTCTTTCTTCACTCTTTTCGTCAATTTGATTTGGCGTTAGTTGAATGGAAGCCTCAAACGCGGTGATTTTGTCTTTCACGCGTATATCGTTAATGCCTTTTAATACTGCATAGGTTTGGTTTCGACTAACAGCTAAGCTTTTTGGTATCTCGTCAATAGATTTCTGCGCTCGGCTTGTGACCATTTCTTGAGCAGACGTTATGAGATGATCTAAAGACAAAAGCTTAATGAATCGCTCTCGCTCTAGACTGTATTTTTCAAATGCTTCTGCAGGTAGCATAACGTTAATAGAATCGTGTCTATCTCGTTCAAATCCTCCTTGCCGATTAAGCTTCAGTAGTGAGTTGTTTTCAGGATTACCTCGGTATAGTGATGAAAGATACTCCAGCTCAGATCTAAACATTCTGTGTATTATGTAGGCATCTTTTACTGATACCTTTGATCTTTGAAGTATTTGCGGGTTGTTAGACTCAGGTATGAACTCATTACCATTTGCAAGAAGTGTTGTAGTCGGCTTGGCGTAAACTGGAACATGGCATCTGAAAAATTTAATTTCAGTATTGCTGGGAAGCAAAGTCTTGACGAGTCCATTTTGAAAACATTTAAACTCACTTTGTAGTGAGGTGAAGTTATCATTACTTCCAAATTCACATAACCATTCGTATGCAACTGGTAAGTTCTTTCCAAGATGCTGTAGATGAGATGTTATTGGTGTCTCGAAGTCTTTTGGTGTCCAATATTCGTCAATATCCAAAAATAAAATGTAATCATAGTGATTTTTGTTATTATGAAAACTCTGAGCATAACTTATCTGTTGGATTTTAGTGCTTACAGCATCACTTACTTGATCAACCCAATCATTATAATAAAAATTAACAGATGGAAATCTACTTCTTATGCTTCTTAAAATCTCTTCCGAGTTATCAGTAGTTCTGTTGATATGTATATCGATTGCTGAGAAACCAAAATAAAGATGATGGAAGATCCAATCTGCTAGATAAGGCGCTTCGTCTTTAGCAACGGCGACCAGCTTGATGTTGGGAAGAAGCTTGGCTTGAAGGCTCATTTAATGTAATCCTCAATTCTAAAGCCAGGCGGAATCATTCCGACAGGCTTATACTTTTTCCCTGAAAAAAGCGTTGGCTCATTCATATATTCCTTGGCCAGACGATTGTTGCTGCCGACAAAAAAGTCATCGAACGCTTTCTGCTCCGCAGGTGTAAATAGAAAATATCTGTCGTGTTCAGTTGGAATATTTGGAATGATAGATAAAATATTATCCCGCATTTTAGCATACTCAACAGGATTAGCTGCTTGCCTGCAGCGATGCTGTATGACTGCAAGTGCTCTAGTTGGCAGTGAAGGGTTGATAATACTGCTGCTTGATTCATTTTGTATAGAATCGATTTTGAATATATTAAAAAAATCGTCTACGACGTGATCGCTGTAACGAATAGCTATTATATTCTCTTTTCCTACATGTTGTGCCCATCTATCTGCACCTTGAGCATAGTTGAGCCAAGCGGCATTGCTGAATGCAAGTGTAAATAACGTTGAACCATATCTTACGTTAGGATCTTTTATTAACTGATTAAAAAGTGAAATAAGTAGTTCTGACTGTTGTCTGACAGTTAATATTATCTTCGCTTGCTTAAAGTTCTTTGTATAAAATCTCAAGAATTTTTCATTGTTAAAATATACTGGTGATAGCTCTGAAGAGATTATTGCATTTTTGGAGTCAGAGCTCTCTAGCTCTTCCTCTAATAAAGAAATTGCTTGGTCAATATCATACTCTGGCTGGTAGCCATGTATTTTCTTAAATGCAAAGGCAAAATGGTGATGAGAGTGATCATTCCACTTAATACTTTGTGGATAAAGAATGCCTTTTTCTAGAAGTAAGTCTTTATTGTTCTGCAAGGCAGACTGAATTGCAGATGTGCCAGTTTTAGACCAGCCTACATGTAGATAAAGTGTATCAAATTTCACGATTATAACTCAATTAATAAACTATTTATCCGCCAATCAACGGATAGCGGCCATTATCACTAATCATGCTGCCCCACTTGAGAATGTGAAGCTCATTCAATTTCTCTGCGGAGCTAATTACATCAGGGAAACCGCAAGCCAGCCATTTGTCGTTGGGGTGAAGAATATGGAATGTACTAAAACCAAGGTCGCCGGGTATCTGTGCATCTGCACGAACGTTGTCGCCGATATGAATTAGCGAGGAGATTTTTTTCTCCGTTACTTGCTCCTTCATATACCGCCACATAGTTCCATTATCTTTACGCTTCTGCTCTTCGCTCGAAACCAGCAATTGATAACGGCCATGAATGCCGACTTTGCGTAGCATTTTCTCAATTTGGTGGGGCGTATAGTAGGTGTCAGAAATAATAAATAGGTTTTTCTCACTTTGTGACAGCTGATTAAACAGCTCAACCATCTCATTTTTGGGTTGAATCATAGCCAGATCGTGGGAGAACTCCTGCCACATCCATTCATCTGCTTTCGATTCAGGTACGTTTAGTGAGCTGGCGATACGCCGATAAATGGCTTCAATACTGATATCACCCTGAAAACTGGACTCTTTACGAAGTTCGAATTCTGTTTCGTTGCGCAGCCTGACAAAAGTTTGTGCGTCATTGACGACACCTTGTTCTGCCAGTGACTTTCCTAGGAGTAACTTTGCGTAATCTGGTTCAGAAAATTCACGCCGCACCAAGGTGTCGAAAACGTCAAAGGAAACCGCATGATATGCATGGATCGCGCTGCTGACGGATTCCAGTGACTGGTTGTAGTTCATGTAGATATAGCTGGAATCCTGAGTGAACTGCCCGGTAGGTGGATAGTAGAAGAACTGTTCAAAGCCATTGTGCTCGGTAAGAACGCCCAGCAGCCGTTCGATAGCATGTAACATGGAGCCGTCATTAGGCAGGGGCTCAGCAGGGAAGTCTTCATAGCTGAAGCGCTTGCTTAACAACTGTTGCAAAGCCTTGGGCCTTGCCCAAAACATACCGCCTACAGGATACGGCAGGAAATCACTCTGCATCTGTACTTGCCATTCATCTAGAAATGGCTGGGCAAATCCCTTATTACACGTCCAGTGATTGACCCAGCTCGGCATCATCCAGAACGAAGTAGGGTAGTACAGACCAAGTTCAGGATGGTCGCTGAACATATTGAGCAGGCGGGTGGTGACTGAGGGGTCTTTCAGAATGAACTCGTTCTGATAGTCAGACCACTGGGTCTGCTCTTTGCCAGAGTACAAAGACTTCTTGGAGTGTAAGTGACAGAACAGATCATACTCCTGCAACTTACTACCGTACTCCACCAGCAGCGGGCCGAAGTTACGCCCTCTGTTGGGCACAACAGCCGTATCAATCTGTTTGACATTTTTGAGCTTGCCAAAGCGCGCTTTGGCAAGCTCGATATACTCCGGTTTGGAGAGTGTCAGCAGTAGGTCGAACTCAACAGGAAATTGCACCAGCGTATGATAAAAGCGCTCTATGAAGTCTTCATAAAAGATGTGCAGATGTACAGCAACCTTCTGCTCTTTAGCACTCTCTGTAAGGGCTGTAGATGCTTTCAGTTCGCTGGAAGGGCTCCACTTATTGGTAGCAGGTGTAGCCATCCGGCCTTCTCGTTGGCCATGTTCAAGGTAGTGGGCGAGAGGGCATAAACCAAGATGGTAAACATCTGTATGGAGCTTGTGATAAGTCTCGCTGTCAAAACTAGGAGAAGGGTTGACGTTGGCAAAGCTGGACTTCCTGAAGTAGTCGCTAAATAACTGCTCCAGATCATCGGTTTCAAGCTTGTATGTATCTTTGTACCAGGCCGGATCGAATAAACCTCCTCGCAGTGCACTTGCAAGGATACCTGCACGGTATGAACGTTGAGGGTCACGGCTGCCCTTAATGATCCGTTTAAGCTGCTTCTTGAAGGGGATTTTCATGAGATTGATTGCAACCTGGAGGACTTAGAGGCAGAAAAACTGCATTGGGTTAATAAAGTCGTTACCAGAAATGCTGTCATCAGCAAGAAAAAGGTGCCAGCTATTCTTAGGTAACATATTTCGTTGGGTCACAAAGGGTTTAAAAAGCTGCTCCACCTCTTCGGCAGTGTAGACTATGCCATGGTTATAACAGTGCGCAACATGTGACAGGGCACCTTGCATGACGAGCTCCAGATCGGAGAAATAGCGCTGCGCATTGGTTTCTCTGCCGTAATAGAAGGTAAAGGGCATTTCTTCTGTGCCACCCAGCTGGTCGATGTCAACAAACTGCCCATTAGGAGAAGTGAGTAAGCATTCGACAAACATCGAGCGATCCAGCATAAGATAACCATCACCTAGCTTCACGCCTTCTTTCAAGCAACCTTGCATCGTGACCTCTTTTCCTGCCACCAGGCTCGTGCCTGGCTTAGTCGCGATAACGTAAAACCCCTCAGTATGCTGTGCGGTGAGTAAAGTGAGGAGTTTTTGAATAGTACCTGAGTACCCAAGATCAAGCAGTAAAGGGGTGTACAGCGAGTCCATAAAGCCAACGTGTTGCAGATAAGCAAGATAAGCTTCACGACTCGGACCAGTCTGCTCACGGAGCAGTTCAAGATTGTCTTCCAGAAACGCTTCCATTGCCTGCAGGTCTGAGCTGCTGGATAGATCAAATCTATCTTCCAGTAGAGTCTCATCGAAAATCAGAGAAAGTGTTTGTTGAGTGAAACCAAACCGATCTTGCAGAAACGACCCAACTGTTCCTTCGTATTGTCCAGCAAGTGACCACTGCCAGGAGTCAGGCAAATGGATGCATATCCTGAAAAGAAATGTGCGTGATGCTAGAAGATAGGTACTATCTATATTGACTGCTTTAAGCGCCTGCTGAAGGTAATATCCTTCGCGGGCCAACGCAAATAGCTTAAATGGATAATCAGACGTTTTTCTGGCAATTGCAGTAACATAAGAAACTAAAATCGGGCCCACAAAAGACTTACCGAGACTATGGAGCGCAATGGTGTTTTTCTTTACCATCTTTGAACCTCAAAGCCTGAGAAAATAATAATTAATAATGGATTATTGCATTAGGTGTCTTCGATAAAATGCAGCCTCAAAAAGAAAATAATAATTTCTACTTGCGAATATCGAAGTAAAGGAGATGTCTCAATGGTGTAGATTGATATAGAAAAGATACGGATATAATACTGACGTTGGCCGTATGCAATAGTCATTCGATGAGTTGCGTCGCCAACACTCACCATTATATGTCAGAGCTAGTTTCTTAGGCGAAAACTAGCCATTTTCTGATTTCTGGGATGTTGCCAATCGCCATACATAGTGAAATTAAGGCCAGCAGATTCTGCAACGCTGGCTATCTCATCAACAGAATAGTGAAATGGATCAGAGTTGTACTTCGTCACGATACCGCCTGGCTCTTGCCTGATATCTTCTGTGTGTGAGGATGCTGGCGCTAGGAAAAAGGTAGCATAATAGATGCCATCAGGCTTTAGATTTTTCCTGACTTCAGATAGACATTTATGAATTAGTTCCAAAGGAAGATGGGTAAACAGGGATATCGATATCATAAAGTCAAACTTCTGGCCAAATCTTTCTATGAGAAATGAGTCATCTACAAGTAGATTTGGGCTTTTGTGGGTCAGTCCTGCTTCTTGTATCTCTATCTTGCCTGCATTTATAAGAGAGTTATTTATATCGAGGCCATAGTAATGTTGTTCTTCAAGATAGTTTATAAAGTGCAAACCACCTCGCAAGCATCCACAGCCAAGATCAAGTAGCTTATGCTCGGGTTGCAGACCTGATTTGAGCATAAAATCAAACTGCAATTTTCCGATTTCTTCCCACATCCCGCCAACGAATGCTCTATGGGCCCTATTATTTATGTCGTCTTCTGTCAACTCTCTATAATAAGAGTTGATTCCCTTCATATTGTGCACTGGTCCACTCCTGAAAATTAAAGAAGACTATATAAGTAGGTGAATGAAAATAGAAATTTTAAACATTAAATTTAGATTTTTTGATTAGAAGGTTCATATTTCCTGCTCCTGTAAGATCTTATCAATTTCAATAAGTGAGAAGTATCTTCTAAGTTGTTTTAAGCTATAGGTTAGGAAGCACATTTCTGAACCTGAGTCTGAAATACTCGACATTACTTTGGCAATCTGACTAGAAATATTAATGGTGCTGAGCTGCTCTCGAGCTATATTCTTAAATGTCTGTTCAGCCCGTTTTGTATCTATAAGCGCCTCTAGCCTTGCTAGCGTACTGGAAACGCTATTCTCCTTTGAAAAACTCGTAAAGCCGTTCAAAAATGAAATTGCACTTTCTGGTCCCTCAGACTTTAGGACAGAGTCTGCGGCATGGCATACCAATGCAGCTGAAGGGAATTCAATATCAAATGCATCTTTATAAGTTAACGCAGCACGTTGATGCTGACCAAGGCGTCTAAGCAGATTGGCTAACCGAATTTTGAAAGCGGGATTTTGAGGGTTTTTAAGTATTGCAATCCCATAATATCTCTCTGCCTCTAGTAATTTTCCTTGCTCTTCATAGATGTCACCAACGTAAACATATGCATAAGGGAAAGAACCTAAAGATATTGCCTTCAAAAAAAATCTTTCAGCATCAAAAAAATTTCCCTTAGACTTTGCTGTAATGCCTAAATCAATGATTGCTTGCCATGGCATCATTTCTTCTTCTGGTTTACTTTCCACGCTTTTAGGATGCGCAAGGTTTACTGCCTCAAAGGCAGTCGGCACCATCATTGGTGAGCATATTTTTTTTTGACTAAGCTTCTTTATTGTAAGAGCTTCTTCATCTGTCAGTGTGGAGGACCAGATAATATTCTCGTTTTCAGATTTTAGATTGGTGGATGATAAAATTTCATTCCATAAATTTTCTAAGCATTCAATCATATATGATGATGCGTTTTCTTGAATGATCTTCTCAGCTTTCTCTGTAAGTAGGTCTCTTTTAATAGGTGATTCTAGAGAAATATCCAACGCCAAGTTAAACTTATCATTCAGAATCTTAGGCAAGTGACAAGCATTGGATGTCATATAATTCTGTGTAATAAGTATACAGCGATCCTTGTTAAGACTATAAAAATCAAGAATTTTTTTATTATAGTTAAGCCACATTCTATGTGCTAAACATGGCTTTTCCCAAAACAGAGAATGGTCCAGAACATGTTGTCCATGAAGCAGTCTGTTACTTGCGCGACGATAAAGTGAGTCAATGCATGCAGCCCAATGTCTAACTATAAATATATAATTAACTTCATGATCACAGGCTTTATCCCAGCTCTCTAGCAGTAGTGATATCCTAGGGTCTTTTACACCCCAAAACTTAGAGTTGCTGTCTCGTCGTGCTATATATGAACGTAGCTGGAGTTTTGAGTTTTCATCGGGTTCAATGTTGACTTGGCCAATATCCATCCAAGACGTGCTACATGTGCTGAGTATTGCATCATTGACCTTAACTGCCTCCCAGTCCTCAAAGTGTCCCTTCAGATTTGAGAAGTTACCTTCCATCAAATTTAGACCCATATCTATTCCTAGATCTTGAAGCCAATTTGCAGTTACGGAAGTTGCACTCCTATGAAAACCGGTACAAATGAATCGTTTCACTATTCCTATACCTTTTTTCTCTTGGTTGAGGACTGTATAACTGCAATCAACATGGATTAACCAGTGTACTGTATATTTCTTTTAGCCTAGGTCCATTGGGACGCAATTTTAGTGCGCATTGAATGACTATAAGTGCTGCCTCTCTTTCGCCCACAGCCAATAGTCTTTCTGTTAGCACCCTCAATATGTCTACATCGACTGCAGATTCAATTGACTTAATTTCCTTAGCAATCTCGGATGTATGTCCTCCTCCAAATAAAACCGTTTCTAATGGCAGATGAGCTTCCGGTGTAGATATGTTTTTCTTGAATGTATCTAAAATATCGCAGAGCTTTTCTAGATCACAGTTTTGCGTAGCTCTCTCCAATATGAGAATATCAATTAGTTTTTTTCTGGCATTGAAGGCTATATCTATTAGCTCATCTTCACTGTCAACTCCATCATTAGATTTATCATCTTTTTCCAATATATCTAGGGACAGCCTATCTGATATCCAGTCAATATCTCCTTTAATTTGCTCCATGACTCTTTTAACAATATTATGTCCAAAAGAAAATTTCCTTCCTTCTATCCTACTCAGTTCAGTAATGAAGACATCGTTATCTCTAGGAGAGTTTTTATAGTTGCCATACCCCGAACCATACTTTCTTTGAAGATACAGCAATGCGGTGGCTTCCATAGATAGCGACTCATTTCTAGAAATGTCTTCTCTAATAATCCTAGGTATGCCAATTTGGTGGCAGAAGTCCGAAACTATATCTCCATCTTTTAAACTTTCACGGGAATATAAAACCAAACGAACATTGCTCTCTCCGAATACTCTATCAAACTTTTCAAATTTGCTTCTATATGAGGGAACGAGTATGTCAGGGTTGAAATAGTTTAAGCCATCTTTTACGAGTTGTTGAAATGCGCTCTGAATAAATGATACGGGAGGTCGAACATATCCAATAATTTTTACTTCACGGAAATGTGTCTTTAAATACTCTCTTAATGTAACCAGATCTTCCTCTGGAATATTGGATATGTCTTCGCCTGAGATAATTGCTTTATCTTTAGTGCAAGACCTTATTTCACTTTCTAGTCTTGCATTAAAGTTATCCCTCAGTATATCTATTTCATCGTGTGTTCGTGCAAGTTTTGTATGTCCATGATACTTGTAAGCATTACTAGAAAATACTGTTACAAAAAAGCCAGAATGGTTCGGGCTCCACAAATTTAGGTATTGACAGTTATCTATATTGGCATCGTGAAGTGTATTCTGGATAGTTGTTGAGCCGGTTTTGTGCATTCCAATATGAACTATACATTGCTTTCTCATTCTTCGGCCTTATTACCAGTAGTTATTTTCTGTGTAGACTGTTAAATAACTATACCCTGATGATTCACATAGGTGTGGTATCAGGCGTTCAATGGCATGCATAAAGGAGCCATCATAGGGTAGTGGTTCCTGCTGGAGATACGTAGAAAAGTTGCTTTCAAATAGAGGTAATAATATTTGTGGCCGTGCCCAGAACATAGTTCCAAGAGGAAAAATAAAGGCATGCTCCATAGATGGAAGTCCTATATCTGAGCATATCTTATCGGCAAACACCTTATTTGTACCAAAGTCAGATATATGATAGTCATCTGCGAATATCAAACCAATTTGATTATCGTTAAATAGTGAAAGCACCTGTTGAGCTGTAGCCTCTGTCCCTATGAGATTGTTCATCAGATATTTACGCCAGCGATCGCCTAGTCCACCTCCTACTTCCAGTGACTTCTTACTATGAAAGTGGCCAATGAAGGCATAGTTTCCACTAGTAATTTCTTCTTTTAGGTCAATTATTAAAGGTGCTATATCTCTTCCGATATTTTTCACCGAAATAACTTTAGTGTCTCTGGCTCCGCATAACTTAAATTTCTCTTTGACTGCATCGATATCCTCTCCATCAAGAACGGTAATGAAAAGATCGAAATTGCCGGGAAGATTCGAGAAATAGTCAGAAAATTCACTAGCTAAATCAGTATAGAAAAGGTGCAAGTGAACTGCATACATCTGAGCTGACTTCAGCTTGCTAGTGCCTTTGGTATCGTCTTTTAAAAGGACAGATTTGTGCGTGCTGGAAATTTGTTTCTTCAATGCGTTATAGAGAGGCACTGTGAAATAGTTTCCATTTTCTTCGTTACTTATCCATTCTAAGTCAGAGAATCCAGGCTTGGGGTTTCTAATATGAATTCCCTTTAAACAGCGTTCAACATAGTATTTTTGTGCAGTTTCTTTATTATTGTGATCATTGTAATCAGAGTCAAACTCATGCGTTTCGGATAGGAATTGGTCTATAGATTGACTCTTGTCTCTGAATGCTCGTGCTTCATCTATGCATCGTTCAATAAATTGTACATATTTAGAGAAATCTAACTTCTCTGCTACTAGTCTTTTGTTGATGCCTCTTTGGGAGTTTTTTTGTTTGATGTAGCTTACTATCTTGTTGGATAGATCTTCAGTATCCAGATAGCCAGCAATGCTGCTATTAGATCTGTTTCTGTTTAAAAACTCTGCACACCCAGTACTCTTGTCGAAACAAGCTACATGCACATCTGCTTGAAGAGCATCGATAACAACATTAGGGAATGGGTCCAGTCGTGACGTTAGGCAGAATACATCAGTAATAGATAGAATCGGGTCAAGGCTACTTTGATGCTCGAGAAACACAATATCATCTTGCATTGAAGCATTTTCAATGTGCGGTTCTATCCATACAGAATAAGCTAAGTCAGTTTCAGGCTTGTAGCCTGAGCCTACCCATACAAATTTGCACTTTCCCTTGTACTTCTTTTTGATCTTGATTGCAGTATCAACAAAGAGGTCTACGCCCTTTCGTATTTGAGCAAATCCTGCTCCCACAATCAGCTTGGTGTCACGTTCAAGCTTTAGCTTTGACCTTAACTGTTCCGCAGTTAATGATTTACCGTGACCTGCCGGTATATAAGGGAGTTTACCTTGGGGGTATACACTAATGTTATTAGGTGTGATAGATATATTGCATGTCTTTTTCAGCTCACGTTTTAGTGAGTCAAGAATGATATTAGCAGGGACAACTACTTTATCTGCCATCATCACTGTGTTGGTAATTTTCCCAACAGGGCGAGTGTAGTCTGCAAACTCATGTATTAGTGAGATACTGGGGATACATAGCTTATTTGCAGCTTGCAAAATATCTATAGTCTCTACAGAGTTGCAAATGATGCTCTTTATTTTATATTTCTGCTCAAGCCATTGTAGGATTTTAACTGATATTAGAAATACTCTGTGTTTAAGATCGGTAATGACCATACATGACCTTTCAGAAAAATCTTCATGAAGGTCTGACTCACGTAAAATGTAATGTATGATATTATACTTTTTTGACAGCTCGTTGCCGATATTTAGGCCAACTAGAGGGGCACCGGTCGCAGAGGATTCATGCGATACCACCACAATACTTTCTTTGTTACTATTAAATGCTTGTTTTCCTTCTTTACCATGCTTTTCAATTTCAAACAGTCCAACCCTTCCTTCACTTTTTCCATGTAGAAGATAATGTGATAGTGGGTTGACCTTACTTTTCTTGATGTCTGGATATAGCTCAAGATAAAGTTCGGTATCAAAACAATTGGGAACTATTAAATCGTTCCGTTTTTTCCAGTTTTTGATGTAGTGGTGTAATGGTGACTGCTTATAATCTGCTATATTGTTGCTTTCAAAATATTTACCCCAGTCAATATTAACTGTTGATAGGGTATCAAATTCAAACTGTTCAGCGTTATTTAGTCTTTGCTCTTCTTCCTCATAGCAGCCTAGTCGTCCCTCAGATTTCCCATGCGCTATGAAATGTACAAGCGGGTTTTGCTCGCTACTAGCAATATCATTATACTTTTTCAAGTAGTAGACACTATCAAAGAAGTTCTTAATTTCGATCTTTGATTTCTTCCAGTGTTTAATATAATGCTCTATTGGGTCTACATTTTCTGTGTCGTGAATATAGGTCTGAATGTAGGTATCCCATGCTAGGTTAGCTGACTGAAGTATTCCGTAAGCATGTAATTCCTCTACAGATAAGTGTGAATTGTGCTTACTTTTGATTGTAGAAATATCACTATCGACTGGTATGGTGGATGTGTCTTCTCTATTGACATTAAAAGAAGGTGCTTTTTCTATGTTTAATTGTTGCAGCACATTCTCTGTAGGTTGGTGAGGAATATCTTTAACCATCTCAATTTTATGGTGTGGTGCTTCAGAACTTGATTTTTTCTCATTATCAGCCGAAATGGCTGGTACTATCTCACTACTTTCAATTCCGGTGGTCATGCCTGTCTCGGGCAATTGCTCAGATTGCTGAACAGAGTCATCACTATGTGAGAAGCCGAGACGTCCTTCCGGCCTTCCATAGAGCAAGAAGTGTACGAGAGGATTAATACCTATCTCTTTTACATCAGTATTGTTAAGTAAATAGTAGGCAGTATCCAAGACGGCAGGAATTGTTGGCTGCAGCTTTTTCCAGTTAAGTATGAAATGTACAACAGGGTCTGTATTGGACGATAAATCATATAAAGTGCGATATTCATCCCACTCGATATTGAAATTAGAAATTAACTTGTATTCCTCATCCTGTTGAGCTGTTAACCTGAGTTTCTTTTTTATCAGGAATTCCATATTTATGCGTCCCACCTTGCTTAAGCTAATTTTTCATCAAGATATTCAAATAGACTTTTCATACTTTTGGGTAAGTATTTATAAGCTTTCTCAATGCAAATATGATTTTTTATGACGTCTTGACTGTTGGGAGAAATGTGGTGTAGGTCGATCTCTATACCTTTTTTCAGGACGTATTGCACTATTTCATTAAGACTATGTGATACACCAGATGCTATATTGTATATTCCTGAGGTATCTGACATAGATAGCTCTACAATAGCTGAAGCCATGTCATCAACATGAATAAAATCTCGATAGTATTCAGGATGAGAATAAATGTAAAAGCTTTTGCTGTTGAGGATGCTATTTACCAACACATCTATGAATCCGTGCTCTGAGTATCTTTTATTTCCAAACGGATTGCTAACTCTGGCGCATATAAATCTAATGCCTTGTCTGTTGCAGGCCTCTTTAAAATACAATTCTTCTACTAGCTTAGTTCTGCCATACCATGAGACTGGCTGATTAGTGTCAGTCTCTTTGCTTGGATGTCCTAAGTTTTCACCATACACAGTACCCGCAGAGGAAATGTGTACAAAGGCTTTTGCTGTAGATTGAGATATTGAATTTTCTATGTCGTGCAGTGTATGCCATGCTCTTTGCATTGATCCTTCAAAATCATCAATGAAAGATTTTGGCTTTAGTGATCCTATTGCATTAATGACAACTGGATATTGGGAAAATATTTCAGCCAAACCTTGAGTATCTTTAATATCTAGTTTAATGCAATTGTCTCTATTCGGCTCGGATCTTGTCACACCTACCCAGTCAATCCCTCTTTTCTCTAAAGAGTCCGCTATTGAGGATCCAATAAAGCCGTTAGCACCAATCACACATACTTTGTTGCAATTTATCTCTATTGTCATCTCAAATTCCTTGAGCTAGTAATTTACTTTACTAGCCCATAGTACGTCCTTGGTTTGAACAGATGTTTTATTTACTTGACTAAAGGAGACCACCAGGAGTTATTTTCAAGGTACCAATCTAAAGTTTTCTTAATTCCACTCTCAAAGGACTCGCAAGGCTTATAGTTTAAGTCTCTATTGGTCTTTGTTGCGTCGATAGCATAGCGCCGGTCATGACCTGCCCTATCTTCAACATAGGTGATCAGTTCTTCGGCATTGCCGTTAATTGCAGCGATAGCTTCTGGATACTTGGCAGTAAGTAATTCATTCTCTTTGAAAGTACTGTTTATTAGCCTGCATACTAGTTTAACTATGTCGATATTATGCCATTCGTTATGTCCACCGATGTTGTAACTATCACCAATGACGCCTTTTCGGATAACTAGATCAATACCTTGAGCATGGTCCTCTACGTATAACCAGTCTCGTACCTGTTTTCCATCTCCATATACCGGTAATGGCTTATTCCGCAATATATTGGTAATGATGAGTGGTATCAGTTTCTCTGGAAAATGGTATGGACCATAGTTGTTAGAACAGTTGCTTGTTGTTACCTCTAAACCATAGGTATGGTGGTATGCGCGCACAAGATGATCGGAGGCAGCTTTACTGGCAGAATATGGAGAGTTCGGTGCATAAGGTGTATTTTCATGGAATGCGGGATCATTAGGGCCAAGTGTTCCATATACTTCGTCAGTAGAAACATGATGGAAGCGGTGGGGAAGTGCAGCTTCACCTTTAGCTTTGGGTTCTTCCAGCCATACTTTACGTGCTGCTTTAAGTAAGCTGTACGTACCTAATATATTTGTTTCAATAAAAGCATCTGGTCCGGTAATCGAACGGTCAACATGGCTTTCGGCTGCGAAATGAACAATAGTATTTAGCTGTTTATCTCGTAATAGCTGTTCTACTAATTGTGTATCACAAATGTCACCGTGTACAAACTCGAAGCTTTCATGGTCGCTTACTGGATCTAAATTAGACAGGTTTCCTGCGTAGGTTAACGCATCTAGCACAACAACCTTGTCGTCTGGGTATTTCTTAATCCAATAATGGACAAAGTTGGCTCCAATGAACCCTGCGCCACCGGTGACTAGAAGTCTTTTTTTCATGTTAGCCTTCAAATTAATCAGAGAGGAAAAATATATACTAAATTTAATCTTTTAGTTCATCTAGCATTGAACTTAACTGGGTGCGCCAGTGTATGCCACTTTCAATGCCCAAGATGGATAGTAGATCTGTTTTATCAAGTACACTGAATGATGGGCGCTTTGCTGGTGTTGGAAATGAAGAGGAGGGAATAGCGTTTATGGGTACGGCTTTTGATAGTATTCCCTTACTGATTGCCAATTCTTGTATGGCAACAGCAAAATCATACCAGGATGCAATTCCTGAGTCAGTCCAGTTTAACTGCAAAGGGCTGTGTTCGGGTATTTCAGGATTAATGTCAATCAGCTGCCAAATGGTTGTTGCTAGTCCTTTTGCCCATGTAGGACTACCTACCTGGTCGTAAACCACGCCAAGCTTTGGTTTCTCCTGCATTAACCTAAGCATTGTTTTAACGAAGTTATTGCCATGTGCAGAGTATACCCATGCCGTACGGATGATGATGGAATTCTTTGCATTGTATAAGCAGACTGCTTTTTCACCTGCTAGTTTAGATGCACCGTACACTCCAAGAGGATTTGTTTTGTCGCTGTATGTGTATGGTGTACTTTTTCTACCATCGAAAACAAAATCAGTAGATATATGAAAAAGCCTGGAGTGATGTTTGGCACTCGCCTCAGAAATGAATGCTACCCCTTGTTCATTTATGGCATAGGCTGCTGTCATCTCAGACTCAGCTTTGTCTACGGCTGTATAGGCCGCAGTATTAATCACAATATCAGGTTTATATGCTTTAAATACTTCCCCTATTGCTTTTTTGTTTCTAATGTCTAGATCGTTAGAACCAAGAGCAATTAGTTCAATATTATCCGGCTTCGTTTTAACTACTTCCCGCGCAAGTTGGCCATTCTTTCCTAGAACCAGTACTTTTTCCATTGGCTTCTCCTGGCTATTCAAAAATATCTGCTTCTTTTAGAGACGGTGCTTTAGCATCTTTAGCTGACAGTTGCGGAGAGCCAATATCCGTTATTAATGGCCAGGTAATAGCTAGTGATGGATCATCCCATCGTAACGAACGATCATGCTCTGGTGAATAGTAGTCTGTGCATTTGTAAACAAACTCTGCCGATTGGCTAGTCACATAAAAACCGTGAGCAAAACCTTCTGGAACCCATAATTGACGTTTGTTTTCAGCGGAAAGTAATACTCCTACCCATTGGCCAAATGTGTTTGAGCTACGGCGTAGGTCAACGGCGACGTCAAATACTTCTCCATTTGTAACACGAACCAGCTTTCCCTGTGGATTCTTAATCTGGTAGTGCAGGCCTCTAAGAATGCCCTGACGGGATTTAGAGTGGTTATCTTGTACAAAAGGGCGTGTGCTGCAGTTTTCTTCGAAGAGGTTTTGGCGAAATGTCTCCATAAAGAAGCCACGTTCATCACCATACACTGTTGGCTCAATTATTTTTACGTCAGGTATTGCTGTATCAATAAACTTCATCTGGCATCTCGTCGAAAGATTGATGATTAGGAGCGGCAGGCCGCTCCTAACTAAGTTAGAACACTTTTTCAGAGAGTATTTTCATTAGGTATTGCCCATAGCCGTTTTTCAACAATGGTTTGGCTTGGGCTTCCAGTTCCGCAGCGTTGATGTAGCCTAGTCGATAAGCAATCTCTTCTGGGCAGCAAACTTTTAACCCCTGTCGGCGCTCTATTGCGGCAATGAAGTCAGAGGCTTCTAACAGTGAGTCGTGAGTGCCTGTGTCTAACCAAGCTGATCCGCGGCCCATCACCTCTACCCGAAGCTTACCTGCTGCAAGATACGCATTGTTTACGTCAGTTATTTCTAACTCACCACGAGGGGAGGGTTTTACCGCTTTGGCAATCTCAATGACGCTGTTGTCATAGAAATACAGACCTGTTACAGCATAGTTAGATTTAGGCTGTGCAGGCTTTTCTTCAATGGATATAGCTTGTCCATTCTGATCAAATTCAACGACTCCATATCGTTCAGGATCATTAACATGGTAGCCAAATACGGTCGCTCCTTCTGCCTGATCACTAGCACGCCTCAGTGAGTTAACAAGGTCGTGCCCGTAATAGATGTTGTCACCCAATACTAGGCAGCAGGGGGCATTGCCTATGAACTCTTCTCCAAGAATGAATGCCTGAGCAAGGCCATCAGGAGAAGGCTGCACCACATAGCTGATGCTGATACCCCATTGGTTGCCATTTCCCAATAATGACTCAAAACGTGGCAGTTCTTCAGGGGTTGATATGAGAAGAATGTCTCTGATACCAGCTAGCATTAAGATTGAGAGCGGGTAGTAAATCATAGGTTTATCATAAATAGGCATTAGCTGTTTACTAATGACCTTAGTAAGAGGGTACAATCTGGTGCCTGATCCTCCTGCCAAAATTATTCCTTTCCTATTTTGGGCTGTGCTACTAATCATCTCTGCTGTTAGTTCGATCATTCTATAACTCCTTTATTTGGTTTCTTTTACATGAGTCCTGAACAGAATTGTTGTGCATGCTGACTATTTACATATCCTTATGTTCGCGAATGGTAGCCAATATGATGACACCAATCCCGTACAGAAGAATGATCAAAATGCTGGCTGTAAGTAAGTTATACATTCTGTTAGGGAGTTCAGCACTTTCCGGAAGGCTGGGACTGTCTATCACTACAAGGTTCTTTAGTTTGCGATAGGCATCAATACGGGCTTTCTCAAGAGAGATCAAAGCACTCTTATAGGCATCTAAAGCGAAATCTGCGCTAATTTTTAGATCTTGGTACTGAGCATTCATATCACTTAATGTATTTTTCTTCTCAGAGCTTGCCAGCTTTGCCCGCTCCAATGCCAGTTGTTTATTAAGTGCGGTGATTTTGCTTTTGCTTCTGATTACGTCAGGCGCGCTGCTACTCATGTATGACAGTTGCGCTTTAAGATCTGCTTCAGCTTGGACCAGTTGTGCCTCAAGTTGGTTTACATTTCCCTGCATAGCGGCACCATCTTGCTCTGGGCTAAATAATCCGAACTTTTGCTGGAAATCTATTACGTCTTTCTGACTACCTCTGAGTAAGTCTTGTGAGCGTTTCAGTTCTCCTTCAACAAAACTTACCTGTTCTCTTGCTAAATTTTGACTTATCTGGTTAATGAACCATTCGCTACGTTTAATTATTGCCTGTACGACTTTCTGAGAGTATTCCGGGGTGAAAGCCTGCACCTGAACGTTTAGAACACCTGATACAGTATCAATATCTGCCGAGACATGATTTTTGTAGTATCGATACATATCTTCCTGGTTGAAGAATGTCCATGCTTTACTTAAAGGATCAGCACCGCTGTTTTCATAGTGGTTTCTAAGATGAAGTTCGCTCTCGAGATACTTCATCATATCTCTGGACAACACGTATTCCTGAACTAAAAGAAGGTCGCTGTTCCCTGACTTTCCTAATGCGCTTCCAAGCAAGGATAACTCACCTGTAGCTGTACTAAGCTCGTCCGATTGCTTAACAATCACGCTGGCATAGCTTACATATCTATCTGACTCTACAGCGAGCAGGTAGGTAGCTATCAAAAATATTGGTAGTACAACTATCAATAAAAAAGGGCGTTTCCACCAAATCTTTTTACCCTGCTTTGCAGGGGCAGCGTGATTGCTTGGAAATATAATAGGAGGCTCTGTATTCGGAGGTTGCGCTTTATTGGCAGGTTGCTGTACCGGAGGCTTGTTCGCCTGTTGTTGCTGAGCTGGGCTCGCAGGCTGCTGTGCCGGAGGCTTGTTCACCTGTTGTTGCTGAGCTGGGCTCGCAGGCTGCTGTACCGGAGGCTTGTTCACCTGTTGTTGCTGAGCTGGACTGGCTGGTTGCTGTACCGGAGGCTTGTTCATCTGTTGTTGCTGAGCTGGACTGGCAGGTTGCTGTACAGGAGGCTTGTTCACCTGTTGTTGCTGAGCTGGACTGGCAGGTTGCTGTACCGGAGGCTTGTTCGCCTGTTGTTGCTGCGCTGGACTCGCAGGTTGCTGTACAGGAGGTTTGTTCGACTGTTGTGGCTCTGTTGTGCCACCTGCAGATTGTTGCCCTGCCTCCGTTGTACTTTGATTTGAAATTTGGCTCATAAATATTAGTCGTTGAATTAGCCTGTTAATGGTGAAGTCGTATTTATAAAGATACTCTTTAGAGTGCATTGTAAATGGTGATGGCTCTATCAATACTCTCGTAAAATGTCATCTTGCCATCATCCAAAACAATGCCACAGTCACAGAATTCTTTAAGCAACCCTGGAGCATGAGAAACCATTATGACGTTCGCTGTTTCTCGTTTTTGATTCAATGCTGCTCTCGCTTTTTTTTGAAATCGAGGATCTCCTACAGAGGTAATCTCGTCTAGCAGATAAGTGTCAAAATCAAATGCCATGGATATAGCAAACGCTAGGCGACTTCTCATGCCAGAAGAATACGTTCTTACAGGAAGGTCATAGTTATAACCTAACTCTGAAAACTCCTGTGTAAAACTTTCAATTTCTTTTATGTTCTGTGCGCCATGAATTCTGGCCACAAAGCGAGTACCCTCACGACCTGTCATCATTGGGTGCAGTCCTGTAGATAAAGCAAGTGGCCAAGAAATTAGCTGATCAGTCTTTATTTCTCCCTTGTCGGGAAAGTCGATTCCACCTAGAAGTCTAAGTAGGGTAGACTTGCCTGCACCATTTCTTCCCAATATGCCTATATTTCTACGGCCAGGAATTGTGGCTGTAATATCACGGATAACATATTTTCTTCCAAGGCTTGTGGGGTAGTACTTTGTGACATTTATTAATTCAATCACGATGCCACTATCCTCTTCCATTCTAGTCGATACAAGGCAAGGCCAAGAAATAGGAAGAAAACTGCCCAAAAGGCTAGGTACTCAATGCTACCTCCAGCACTTGAGAAAGAGTCATAGCAAGCAGCTCGGGCCATTTCTGTACCATGTACGATTGGGTTCCAATCTATGTAGTGACGGTATTGTTGTGGTATCTCATCTAAGGAAAAAAATACGCCGGATATAAAGAAAAGAGGGCGCATTGCGATATCAATGAATTTTTCGGATTCAGGGAATCTGCTCTGTAATATACAGAAGCATATGCCAAGTCCTAAACCAAAAGTAACTAGGAAGAATATGCTTGCTATAAGTAGTAAAGGATTGTCGACCTGTACGTCTACACCAACCCAGAGGAAGACTAAAAATAGTAGTGCCAGTACAAATAGCAATATGAGACACTCTAAAAGCGTTCTGGCCAAAATGGCATCTATTGGTTTCACTTGCCTGTATCCAAATAAACCTTGGCTTGCCCGAATTGCTCCTGTAACTTGACTCTGTACCTTTAGGAAAAAGTTAAAAGGAATGTAGCCAAGCATAAAAAAGACGGGGAAAGGTATGCCTTGAACGCTATGCGATCCCGTAATGCTTCTAAATACTGTCATCATGAAAATGAAAGCTACAGGGTCTATAATTGCCCAGCCTATGCCTAATCTGAATGCACCAAACCTACCTTTAAGTTCACGGATAAATATGGCAAAAATAACATCTCTAACGATGAGTGCGGGATGTCGCTTTTTAAGTTGAGTCATACGTCAGTAATTTTGGGATAAGTTGGCTGGAACATGTAAAGAGAGCAGTAGTGTAGAAAGCTCATCGCATACATCTTTCCAGTTCGAGGCTTTTTCTTTCATGCGTGTCCGCATCTGTTCTCTAAGTTGATCATTGTCTGCTAAAGCAATTAAGCGCTTTGCTAACTGATCATTCACAGCATTAAACCAAATAGCGTCGTGATCATCTTGCGTGTATTGTGGTATTTCTCCACTTGGTCGGACTACAGGAATTGTCCCTTGCTGCATCGCCTCCATTACCACCATGGCCATGCCCTCGTTAGGAGATGGCTGCAGCAGATAGTCGTAGCTAGCGAGAATCGTGCTTATTTCTGAAGGGTTGCGCGAGCCAAAAAAGTGTATTTGCTCTTCCACGCCATATTGTTTTGCCATTAGCTGGAGCTTCCGTAAAGCACCTTCGTCTGGTCCATAACAGTCCAAATGCCAGGTTTGTCTCAGGCGTTTCAGTGCGACAATTAGTTGTATTCCTTGCTCAAGACCTTTTTGTGTCGCTAATCTACCTATATACACTAAACGTTTCTGTTTACGGACACCGGTTAGCAGCGGCTGTTGGATAATATGATGAAGGTGTTCAATACGTATATTGCTAAACTGTCTGATAAACTCAGCTGTTGCTTGTGAATCAGTAAAGCAATAGTTCGCATTCTTCAGGCTAAAAATTGTTGCTGCCTTATCTAGGATGTGTGAGAACCGTGTATTGTGGAAACAGGTAACTGTCTTATAGTTTTCCTGACGGCTCATCCATATAAGGGGTTGTGCGCGCCACAGTGATGCCATGAGCCAGTCAGGGGCTATTTCTTTTATTCTATGTATTGCCTTGAAATATGTACTAGGTCTATGTTTTTTCCCATTAAGAATATGCAGGCGAGTAAGAACATGTGCAGGTAGTTTTTCTATTAAATCTATATCAGCTTGCTCAATAACTAAAAGATGATATTCCACACCGTGTAAGGGACTTTGCAAGAGGTGCATTGCCACACGTTCCACACCACCTACTTTCAGCTCTGGTATGGCATGAATAACTTTAATGGTTCGATTCATAGTCCACCAGATTGAGAAATTCCTTGATGATTCGTTCGGGTTTATAGTGATCTAGCATGCAGTTACACTCATCGCATGTTGGAGGATGTAATGAGTACTGGTTTATCGACTCGGCAAGTACGCTGAGCTTTCTGATTGGTACTAGTTTTGCCAGTTTGCAATTTGCCACTGCTTCTCTAGCCCCGCTGCATGCAGTAGCAAGTACAGGCGTATGCAAAAGTAATGCTTCAATTAATACGGTTGGTAAACCTTCATAGTCTGATGAAAGAATGAGCAAACGTGCATGCTTCATCAGCTGGTAAGGATTTTCTACATGACCCAGAAAAATTACCCGATGATTAATTCGTAATCTTCTTGCTAGTCTCTGCAGTAGTTTTAGCTGGATACCATCACCGGCTATAACCAGTGGTAATTCGCAACTACTCATCGAGTAAGCTTTGAGTAGCCGATCAAAACGTTTTTGGGGAGCTAGCCGACCAACGGCTAGCAGATATTGTTTTTCTATAAGCTTTGCGGGTAGTGGACGGTCCAGTTTTGCAAGAGATGTAATTGCAGCACTATTAATCACATTTGGTAGAACACTGAGCTGATGTTTTTCTACATGCAGATACTTACTTAAGTCATTCCTTACCGCTTTTGACACTGCAATCGTTGACCGATCAACGAGTGCTCTGCTCATCACGTGTCGGTTGATCCAGCTTGGTAGCCACCAGGTGGCTTTCAAGTGCTTACTTTTTTTATTGTGAATAACTGGAAAGCACTTTGCTTCTTTAACTTTAGAAAAAAGTATTTTTGAATAATGACAATGTAGCAATATGTGCGTGTAGCCTTCTTTTTTAATAAGGCGGTCGAGCTGAGCACTTTTCTTTTCTGCTTTCAATGAGTAGTAGGCAAGGCTGCCTACCGTATATTTTGCTAGCTTTCTGACATATTTCACTATCGGGTTCTGACGCTTCATTAGTCCCGAACTGCCTAGTGAGTGAAGCTGTATGTCTATACGTAATGGGTATTCGGTCTTTTCCAGTACGATAATATCTGATGTTATGCCGCGGTCACTTAGCGTCTCGCATAGATTTATTACGGCTTTGGTAACTCCATTACCGTCAAGTCTATTTACCACGTGAGCAATTTTCATTTTTCTTTCTTACCGCTATTACATCTAGCGATGACTCTGTACGGCATACTGCGAATCAGCTGCAGAACATCCGTCAAGATTGAGCGCCATCCTGCTCCATGGCTGTAGTAGAGGCCGTGTCGTGACCATTTGAAAACTTCTTTTAGGCCCTCGCAGGGGGAAGTTCTTTGCTCTATAACGGCCAAGCGAAATGTCTGAAAGCGCAATACCGTATCTAACTTTTCACGAAAGTCGACTGGAAAACGCTGGTCTTCAATTAGCTGAGAGAATATTTCCAGACGCTGGTAGAAATCTTTCGGAAATTTATCTCGTGGCTTCCACAATGCTCGCCAGGCTTTCTGTAAGGGTGAGATGTAGTGAGCTCCTAGAGTGTTCTTATCATGTTGCCGATACTGAATCAGTTGCCGGTTTATACACACCAAGCCATTCTGCAATGCCGCATTCAATGCCAACCAGGCGTCATGCGGGTAGCTCTTGGGGAATGGCATACTGGCTAGTGCAAAATCTCTTCTGAATGCAACAGTGGCACCTGTTACAACGTTATGCCTCGATAACACCTCTAGGGAACGGCCATTACATAATTGGTGTTGACGTAACTCGTTAAAATTGACACAGCTCCATAAGTCGGGACTTAGCGCTGTTGATCTATCAGATATCCTGGCGGCATTACTAAAACTTAAAAGAGTGTTTGGTGCTGCCATATAGTTAAGTTGGACTGCTGCTTTCTCGGGAACCCAGACATCATCCTGGTCACTAAGAAAGATATACGTATTGCGGCATAGCTTTATTGCTTGTTCAAAGTTAGCTATATACCCCATATTTCTATCATTTCTGAATAGTCTTATGTTTAGAAACGGATTATTTTGCGCAAATTCTTCAATCAGTTTTAGCGTGTTGTCGGTTGAGCCATCATCACAAATGACTATTTCATCAGGCTTTAAGTCTTGATCAGCAATGCTCTGTAGCTGCTGCTCAATGAAACGTGCACCATTGTAGGTACAAAGTGCCACAGAATATGAGATTAACTCTGTATCTGGGAAATTTCTCTCTGGCGTTTGAGTCATGCAGTTTGCCGTAGATTAGTTAACCCAGAGGCGATATATAAAGCTCCTCTGGGTTAGCTTCAGTTAGAAATTAAGTGCGATTTTCGCTGCTACGGCAATTTGATAAATGATTTGGGTGATATCTTTCACTGCTTGCATATTTTTTGCGTCTACCTTTGGCAGTACCAGCAGTTGATCACCGGGACGAAGGGTTGATTTCTGGTTGAAATCTACCAGGCCATTAGCATGCACAATAGCGATCCGCTCAATGTCTGCACGTTCAGTGTAGCCTCCAGCCCAGGCAATATAATCTTCAAGTTTGGCTTTGGGGTTGAATACTACGGCCTGAGGCATCAGCACTTCTCCACCGACCTGAACCAAGTCGCTCTTCTGAGGAATTATTACCTTATCACCCTGTTCCAGGAGGATATTGGCAACGCTGCCGTTCTGTGAAACAACAACCGTGCCTTTAGGAATGATTTGCTGTGCACGTTTTACAAAGTCACTTACTAGTCCCGCTTCTTCTGTGCGGATTCGAGCCTCACCTTCAGAGGAGGCTGGTGCGGTATAAACGCTGCGCTCCAGGCGCTGCAGCGCTTGATCGATCATCTCTTTTTGTTTGGCAGCTACACTGGCTCGTTCGATGTAAATGGATTGGACATCGGCAAGTGCCGGATCTATCGCCACGTGATCAAGCAAATCCTGAAGGTGGGTGTCTTTCTTGACCGTGTAAGTTGATGGGCCTAAATAGCTACCCTGGATCAGTATATCGATGACCTGTGGTTTCAGGTCTGCATTGAAAGTGACGGTGTCGCCATCTTCAAGGTCAAAACTATTAAAGCGTGGGTAAGCAAGGTAAACCGAGAAAGGGACAGAGCTTCGAGACCCTTCAACGCCAACATGACTGATCTTGGCCAGAGGTCGGGCGTATTTGGTTAGTTCGCTACCGAGTGCCGTAGCGGTCGAGAACTCAAAACGGAATGGATTTCGTACTCCACCCTCGACTGTTACTGTTGAACCCTGAGGTTTGACCAGAATAACGTCCTGATCTTTAAAGCTGAAGTTGGGAAGGAAGCCCTGGCGCAAGAACTCATATAGGTCCACATCCAGCACAGGGTTGTTGTTCCGAAGAATGACGATGTGACGATAGCTACCACGCTCAGAATCTATGCCGCCAGCTCGGATAAGGAAGTAAAGCAGGCTGTCGGAGGCCATGCCCGCATACTGACCCGGGCGTAGTACAGGTCCGGTGACAAATACGCTAACAGGGGTTGCCGTGAGGAGGTTGACGTAAACATTGACGTTGTTAGGGTATACCGCCTCAATTTTGGAGGTTACTAATGCATTCAGCTTGCTTGCAGGTGTATTGCCTACTGTAATGGGGCCGACTTCTGGAATAAATACATTGCCTTGTGAGTCAACGGTTACCGTTTCACTCAGTGTAATGGCTCCCCATGCCTGCACGGCGATCTTGTCACCGGGGGCGATGAGGTAGCTCTCATTGAGGCCATCGTTGCGTTCTGCGTCAGACCCTCCCAGAAACAAGTTCGCGCCAAAAGGCGGAGGGAGGCCTTTCTCTGCTGATGGGAGTACTGACGATGTGGCGGTTGCGCTTGCTACTGGCTGAGACAGGTTGGGTACAGTGGTGTCTGCAGCAAAGCTGATGTGCATTGTTATCGAGAACAACAGCCCTACTGAAAGCAGAGCGCAACGTAGAGATAAAAAGCGGCTCATTGGGGATTCCTGTGTCCTGACTCTCATTTAAGTGAGCTGCTACTGAAGCCGCTCAGGTTGGCATCACTATCCACAGATGTGTTGCCACTGCCCATGCTAGCTACAACGTCTTTGGTTTTGAACCACTTAAGCCCCCATGGCTCACGGCATACGCTGAGTTGTGGTGAGCTGGCAGTGGGGGTGCTGGCATCAAGCATGAGGCAATTCAGGCCACTGGCTGATGAGTACTTTTTAGAGACGACATAGGTGTCGTTATTTATGGCGATAGGCTGGCCAACACTAGCGACTTCAAGATTGCTTGAGACGTTGTCAGTGACGATTTGTAAGTCAGTTCGTTGAGTGTGATCAATTAAGGCTCTAGAGGCGACCAGAGTTGGAGGGGTATTGCTGCATCCGGTCACTATCAGCAGTACGCTGAAGGGCGCTGCCCATGAAATTTTTAATAGTTTGCTCATATTTCACTGCTTGGTGTTCGGTATGAAGGGGAGCTGTTGTTGTAACAGTTACCGCTATGAAGAGTCTTGCAGCTGCTGTTAATGATCATTTGGATACGTGTGAACTGCCCAGCGTTTGAAAAGCTTCCATAGGTGCGGTTTAACTTGGAAGTAAGCTGCGTTGAGGACGATAAACATTAACACCATTATCCATTCTTTCGCTCCTATTAGCTCTAATGCCAAGCCTAAACCCGATGTGGATGTGGCTAAAATCAAGACAGCTACCAACGCGTGTTTGGCTGGAAGTCCTGCATTCAGGAAAAAATGGTGGATATGTTGGCGGTCAGCCTGAAAGGGGGACTTACCTTGTTTTAAACGTGTACGAATAACCTCAAGTATGTCCATGAAAGGCAGAGAAATGATCCAGAATGCTGAGATAGGGCTTATATAACGCGAGGGGGACTGCGTAGCATTTATCAACAGCCATGCGATGGTGAAGCCTACAAACATAACTCCGGCATCACCCATGAAAACCTTCCTCTCGAAGGGCCATAAGCCAAGGTTAAGGATCAGGTAGGGGATCAGAGCGACAATTACGATCAGTGCCAATAAGCAAAGATCAGTGTTCCCACGTATAAAAAGTAGAAGACAGATTTGTGCTAGTGCAATCAACGCTACTGAACCTGCCAGACCGTCGATACCGTCGATCATGTTGAAGGCGTTGATGCTGCCGATGATTGCAAATACTCCAACGACATAACCTAGTCCCCCTATGTTAAAGGATCCTAGTATCGGGAACTCTCCTAGATAAGACACTGGGTATTGAGCCAGCATCAGCATTAACAGACTGACCGCTGCTTGGACAAGTAATCTGGATTTGGCAGAGAGCTCTTTTAAATCGTCCAGTGCACCTGTCAGAACCATTATTGACACGCCTAGAATGTATAGCCCCTGATACTGCCAGTCGACATTCATGAAAAGAACGGGAGCCAGCATTCCAAGATACACTGACAGCCCTCCGATGTTGGGGACATGTCCGTGATGGACGGTTCTGGCATTAGGAATGTCAACAAAGCCCAGACGGGTTGACAAGGGGCGAAGCATCAGAAGGGCAATAAAAGCCGTTGACAGTGTAGTAACCGTTATGCTGAGAAAGTATTCCATGTTGCTGGCCGCTCCCTATCCTATGAGTTGCAGACAACTACCATTGAGGTACGCTACCGCCCTTGGATTTTGCGTTTCTTTCCAAAAAACGTACAAAATGAACCCCATGACTAGGAGGTCTTGGGGTGTATGTATTCAGCACTGCATGTGTTACAGGTGCGTTATAGCCTGTATCGGTAAGCAGATATGCTGTGGTCTATTCAAAATGTTTAGCAGGACGATGACTCGCTCTTCGCCACTTCGTGCGGTAAACAGGGCTTCCAGTTCTTTAAAACAGCCATCAACAATACGGATCTTCTCACCCTCTACAAATGTAAGTGGCGTGGACAGCTTCTTTCCGCTGTCCATGCACGAGCGTAGGTCTCGGACTATCTGGTCTGGCACAGGAAGAGGGGCGCCATTGAAGGTCACCAATTTAGATACGCCACGAGTTGAACGAATCGGGTACCAGTTGTCCTCGATACCATTCAAAGAGATGAATAGGTAATGAGGAAACAGAGGTTCTGTTACCCATTGAGGACCGCTCTTTCGTACTTTTTCGACTCTTATGGTCGGATGAAAGCACTCATAGCCCTGATTGCGCAGGTGGAGTTCTGCTCTGAAGCTTTCTCGAGGTTTGCATTGAATGAGGTACCATCGGGTCGCTGCAACTTCCATACGCTTCCATTCTCTGATGTTGTTCTTACTGAACAACAGAAACTTTGCTTATGTGCCAACGGCCATAACACTATCCCAGTACCGACTGAGCGCATTGTAACGAAGTGTCATGCTCTCGTCACCAGCTGTGATTGTTGTTATCCCGAAGAGCTTAACTTTTCAAACAGCAGGGGCCAATCAAATTTTTTTCAAAATCTTTACACTTTGGGTTTTTCTGTGTTTCGGCATGGTACATCGGTCTGCGCTGGAAAAGTTCTCCTAAGCCTTCGTATTTTGTATTCACTTGATGCTAGTTGGCTCTACCCTGAGAGTGCTTGCTATACCCAGGTACTAAGCAAGCTGTTTGCCAACTTGCTGTGTAGGGTACTTGGGAGGCAGTAAATGATTAGTTTGTATCTGCAGGACGATACAAATCGACTAAGTTTTGTTTTCTGCAGGATGCGTGGGATGGCGCAGCTTGATGAGCAGTGGTCACGTTCTCTCAGGGTCGTCTTCGATCAAATGATCATTAGTGGAAATGGAAGGCTGCCCAGTCATTCTTCTGTATCTGAGTTTTTGCTGACGAGCTGCTTGTGGCTTCTCGCTGATCCCACAGGTAATAGAGGTTGAGGCAGTAATGGAAGGATGCAAATGATCAGCTTGTTAGCCATGTTGCATTCTATACCTCTCTAATAGATATCCTCCAGGTTGAAAAAGGTTTACTCATGTTCGCATTTGCACTAGGGCGAGGCGAAATGTTGGAGACTGTGCTCCATCACGTGCGGTATAGGGGCAGGTGTCATCACTCCACCTCAAATGCTGGCGGCTTGCCGCCTGTATTAAACTCCGGCACTTTTCGATCCGCCATACCCTGGCCGTCTTTAAGAAACTTGATCATCAGGCGCATGTTGTTTGGAGAATCAGCATTACGCATGGCGGTTTCTTCTGTGATCTTGCCTTCCTTGAACAGATTGAAGATGGACTGGTCGAAGGTCATCATGCCGATGTGATTGGATTTGGCCATAATGTCTTTCAGCTCACCAATCTCTCCTCGCTTGATCAGCTCGCTGACACTGGACGTTCGCAACAAGATCTCGAAGGCAGCGCAGCGTTTACCATCGACAGTTGGCAGCAGGCGCTGTGACACGAAGGCGCGAATATTCAATGAAAGGTCGTGCTGAATCTGGCGGTGGCGGTCCTCAGGGAAGAAGTTGAGAATGCGGTCCAGTGCCTGGTTGGCGTTATTGGCGTGCAACGTCGACAGTGTAAGGTGGCCCGTTTCGGCAAAGGCCAGCGCATATTCCATCGTGTCACGGTCACGGATCTCACCGATCAATATGAGATCTGGCGCTTGTCGCAGTGTATTCTTTAGCGCCTCGCCGTAACTATGGGTATCCATGCCCACTTCACGCTGGTTGATGATCGATTTTTTGTGGCGGTGCAGGTATTCGATCGGATCCTCAATGGAGATGATATGACCAGCGTGATTACTGTTGCGGTGATCAATTAGTGCTGCCAGAGAGGTCGATTTACCCGAGCCAGTGGAACCGACAAATAGTACCAGGCCTTGTTTGTCCAGAATGACTTCGCGCAATACTGGTGGAAGGCCCAGTTCGTCAAACTGAGGAATGACAGTCTTGATATTACGTATCACCGCGCCAATCTGACCACGCTGAATAAAGAGGTTGACCCTGAAGCGTCCGACTCCGGGTACTGACAGAGCAAAGTTCAATTCCTGCTGTAACTGGAATTCGTCAATTTGAGGTTGAGACATCACCGCAAAAAGTAGCTGTTTAACTTCATCAGGGCTGACCGCATCGGCCATCGCAGTGAGAACGCCGTTGAATTTGATGCTCGGAGGTGCGCCTGGAGACAGGTAAAGGTCTGAGCCGTCGTCATCGACCATTTTGCGTAGTAAATCGACAAGTTCCATAGCGGAGCCTTTTCCTTATTGATTTTAAGTACCGCTGACCGTCAAGTCATATTTCGTCGTGCGAATAGACATTCAACCATCACTAGCGTGCTTGCCTGTCGCCACCGATATGATTGAGGTATTATGCCGCCTCGGCTCAACGGGGTGCCAACCTGCATGCAGGTGCTGAGAGGTGATGTTCTGTCACTAACCCGTCGAACCTGATCCAGATGATACTGGCGCAGGGATTTGAGTCCAAGTCCGCGACTGCGCCACTTCTTTTATTTTTGGGAGATGTGGCATGAATACCCGTATATCTATCAAAGCTGCCTTGCTGGGCATGGCAATGGCAACCTGTCTGCCTGTGTTTGCCGCAGGGGAGACCCTGACAGTCTACACCTATGATTCCTTCACCGCTGATTGGGGGCCTGGCCCTAAGGTCAAGACTGCCTTCGAACAGCAATGTAGTTGCACATTGAACTTCATTGCGTTGGAGGATGGTGGCAGTATGCTGCAGCGTCTGCGTCTTGAGGGTGAAACCACTCCTGCAGACGTCGTGCTAGGGCTGGACATGAATCTCATGGCCGATGCAGCAAAAACCGGTCTTTTCGCCCCCAGCGAGACTGATCTGTCTGCACTTAAGTTACCGGTCAAGTGGGATGACAATACCTTTGTGCCCTTTGACTGGGGCTACTTTGCTTTTGTTTACGACACCCAGAAACTGCCTCATCCACCCACTAGCCTGCAGGCGTTGGTGGATGCGCCAGATGACCTGAAGATCATTATTGAAGATCCACGGACCAGTACCCCTGGTCTGGGTCTGCTGATGTGGGTGAAGAAGGTCTATGGCGATAAAGCCCCGGAGGCCTGGGCCAAGCTAAGCAAGAAAACGCTGGCTGTCACCAAAGGGTGGAGTGATGCCTACTTCAATCTGTTCATGAATGGTGAAGCGCCCATGGTGTTGTCCTACAGTACCTCGCCTGCCTATCACATGGCTGTGGACAAGACGGATCGATATCAGGCCGCTGAATTCAGCGAAGGCCACTATCTTCAGGTTGAAGTGGCTGCACGCCTGAAGACCAGCAAGCATGCTGATCTCGCAAAGCAGTTCATGGCCTTTATGCTGACACCCGCATTCCAGCAGGAGCTGCCGCTGGGGAATGTAATGTATCCTGCTGTGGACATTGGCAAGGCGCTGCCCGATGCCTATGGCAAGCTGATCACCCCTGGTAAGACTTTGCTGTTTACCCCTGACGAAGTGGCCAGCGACAAAAAAGCGTGGGTTGATGAATGGCTGGAAGCAACTAGTCGTTAAGGGGGCTGAAGACAACCACTACGTGAGCAATCCCCCATTTTCTCATCCGCGCTGGGTCACACTGCCTGGTGTTGTGTCGGCACTACTGCTGATCCTGATCGTTGTGTCGGCGATGCTGGCGCTGGTATGGATGGCACCGGCGCTACCATGGGCATCAGTGTGGCAGGATGCCTATCTGCAGCGCATAGTGCGTTTCAGTCTGTGGCAGGCGACCTTGTCATCCTTGTTGGTGGTGTTGCTTGCAATACCTCTGGCTCGGGCCTTGTTGCGTCGTCCTGCCTGGCCGGGGCGCAAGCTGCTGCTGAGGATAATGGAGCTGACACTGGTGCTGCCACCTATTGTGGTGGTGTTTGGTCTGGTCGCTGTGCACGGGCGTCAGGGATGGCTACCGCAGTTACTCTCTGGGCTGGGCTGGCAGCCTCCTAACTATCTTTATGGTCTGGGTGGCATCCTGCTGGCGCATATTTTCTACAATGTTCCTTTATGCGCACGGTTGTTGTTACAGGAGCTGGAGCGTATTCCTTCACAGCACTGGCGTCTGGCTGCCCAGCTTGGCCTCAATAGTCGAGGCGTGTGGCTGATGCTGGAGTGGCCTGTCGTGCGACGAGCATTGCCACGATTACTGGCGCTGGTTTTCACTCTGTGTTTTACCAGCTTTGCCATCGTGATGACGTTAGGTGGCGGGCCTCGTGCTACCACGCTTGAAGTCGCTATCTATCAGGCACTGCGTTTCGATATGGATATTGGTCGTGCTGCCTTGCTGGCCATACTGCAACTGCTCATCTGCGCCTTGTTGTGGGGTGTTTCAGGACGTCTGGGCGGCATGCCGTCATTAACTCCCTATACGCTTTATCGACATTGGCCTCGTGCCGACAGTCTGGGCAGCAGCCGCTATGTCGATAGCGGCTGGATTGGGATGTTGTGGCTACTGTTGCTACCGCCATTGCTGGCCGTGGTGCTCAACGGATTGGGAGGCATCTGGTTGATGCTGTGGCGACATGAGCTGTGGGCTGCCTGGTGGTTGAGTATCAAGCTGGCATTGGTTGCGGGAGGGTTGGCAACGATACTAGCAACGCTTCTGCTCAGTGCGGCGGGTGGCTATGCCCGTCGGGGAGATCAGCGTATAAGTGCGTTGACAGAGGCCAGTGGCCACCTGACGTTGCTGATTCCGGCAATGGTGCTGGGGACGGGCTGGTTTGTATTGCTTCGCCCCTGGGTATCCCTGACCGAGCAAGGCTACAGTCTGGTGGTGTTTGCCAATACCCTGATGTGTCTGCCGTTTTTGATGCAGGTTTTGCGTGGCCCTCTGAACAGTCTCGATGAGCCGAGCAGACGGCTTGCAGATACGCTGGATGTTCGGGGCTGGTATCGATGGCGCTGGCTGCTGTGGCCACGGCTCAAACCTGCAATAGCGCTGGCCCTTGCGTATGGAATGACATACTCCCTTGGCGATTTCTCTGTCGTCGCTTTATTTGGCAGTCCGTCGCAGCCTACATTGCCTTTGTTGTTGTACCAGCTGCTGGGTAGCTATCGGTTGAGGGAGGCAGCAGGGTGCGCTTTGCTGATGCTGCTCACTATGCTGATGATATTTTTGCTCCTGGAATGGCTTGGGCGGCGAGGTTACAGAAGTGAGCGGGAAAGGTCATCGCCCTGATTACGTTGATCATCGGCCTGCAGCCTGGCAGGCGCGACACTCGGTTTGAGGACAGTGAATAGTGTTGGTGCTACGGCAGCTTGCGTTTGACTACCCTGAGCAAGACTACTGCTTTGATATGAATCTCATGGCTGGTCAGTGCCTGGCGGTGCAGGGGCCAAGCGGTGCAGGCAAGTCGACGTTGCTTAATCTGATCGCCGGATTTCTCGCTGCCAGCTCGGGAGAGATTGGCTGGCTGATGGACGGCTCATTGATTCGCTGGAATTCGTTGCTCCCCTGGCAGCGGCCTGTCACCACGGTGTTTCAGGAACATAATCTGTTCGAGCATCTGCCATTGTGGGCCAATATTGGTATGGGGCTGCATCCGGGCCTGAAGTTGAATAGCGTGCAACGCCAGCATATTGAACAGGTGTTGGATGATGTTGGTCTGGCAGGGATGGCGGACCGCCTGCCGGGGGCACTTTCGGGTGGCCAGCGCCAGCGTGTGGCACTGGCCAGAGCCTGGTTACGGCAGAAGCCTCTGCTGCTACTGGATGAGCCCTTCACCGGGCTCGATGTTCATACCCGAGAGCAAATGTGGGCAGGAGTAAAGCGGCAGTGTGCGGCGGGTGTCGCAGTCCTGCTGGTCAGCCATGACAGTGAAGACCTGGACGCATTGGCGGATAAGCGTCTGCGTCTGGAAAAGGGCATGCTGGTAGCATCCTGAAATAAAGATTCAGGAAGTTTGGCAGTAGAATCGCCGCAACCATACTCAGGGTGACGTCAACGGCAGTCGATTGATTGGCCCTCGCGAGCAAGATCGTCAATCGCGTTCTTGGATCGCTCCCCCCAGCTGAGGGTATTCGATGTTTAAAACCTGGCTAACCCGTGTTGCTTTTCTACTGTTGTCGCTGGCTGTCACCTACGCATACTTTCGTCCCAGACCCTGGCATTTCTCTATCGCCGACGGTGACAAATACGCCCATGCTTCGGCGTTCTTCCTGCTGACACTGGTGATACCACTGGTGCTGCGCTGGGCCGCACTGCGGTTATGGCTGCTGATGGTGCTGATAGGTGTAGTCGCGGAGTTCATGCAGGGAGCGCTGTTACCTCATCGCTCTTTCAGCTACTACGATATGGCAGCCAATGTGCTGGGCGTCTCACTGGCTGTGGCAGGGATTGTGGTAGTGCGGCGCCTGTGTGGAAGTGCCGAACGAAAATCCCCAGCACTTCCGGTTTCCCATCATTCCAGTCAAGACAAACGTTAGGCGCTTCCTCGAAGTGGGGGCTTAGTCAGCCAGACGACGATCCATTTCTTCGCACAGCCAGTGGCCAATAATCATATGAGCTTCCTGAATGCGTGCCGTTTCTGTTGATGGCATGCGTAATGTGCTGTCGGCTATATCCAGCAGTTTTCCTCCACTGACTCCCGTCCATGCGTAGGTATAACACCCCATCTCCTTCGCAGCCTGAATGCCGTCGATGACGTTGGCACTGTTGCCGGATGTCGACAGACCGATGATCACATCTTCCGGGCGGGCAAGTGCCTGAATCTGCCGGGTAAAGACACTGGAGAAGTCGTAGTCATTGGAGTGGGCCGTCAGAATGGAGGTGTCCACCGTCAAGGCCAGAGAGGCCAGCGGCCGGCGCTCAGCCTTGTAGCGCACCACAAATTCGGCTGCCAGGTGCTGGCAGTCGGCAGCACTGCCACCATTGCCCATAAACAGCACTTTGCCATTCTGAGTGACGCATTGATAAACCCGGTCGGCCATGGCGTTCAGTTCAGGCTCAAGGTCACCCAGAGTGCTAACTGCATCTATGTGGCGCTGCAACGTATTGAGAAATGACATGTCGTGGTCCGCTTCTGCAAAGTGGCTTTCTGTTCGCCAGCCTGTCGACCAGCAAGGTCCGATAGTTTAGCAAAAAGCTTCTGGTGTCACAGCCAAACGGGGGAGGCTGGTTGTTGTGCGTCATGCGTTGTCTGTCGTATTTTGGTCATTCGCCCGGAGGCGTGCGCCAATCTGATGCAGATATTACATACTGATGATCGGCTGTTTCTGTATCGAAAGGTACTGTACATGGCTGACGGTGAGTCAATAAGCCTGCAGGCGGGTGATATGGATGCCTGTCCAGCAGGAACGCCCGGAGAACGGCAAGCCTTTCATGGCCTTGGGATTGCATGCAAAATCGTGGATAAAGGGTGGCAGATGGTTATATCTGGACAGGCCAACAAGTGACAAGCTCCTCCGTGCCCGGGGATCTGGTGTTGGCTTAGTGTGCAGTTACCACGTATTGATTAGCCGGGGCTCACCCGAATTGGCAAACACGCAATGAATAACACTTGGCAATATCACAACTTTGAGCTGCGCAGTCACTTTCAGCCTATCTATTCGCTGGCTCATCGCCGTTGTGTTGGTCTGGAAGCACTTATCCGCACTCAGGATGGCAATTTACCCTGTTCGCCTCTCGAACTGTTCGCCATGGCTCGTGCTCGCGATGAAGAAGCGTTACTTGACCAGCACTGCCAGGCCCTGCATCTGCGTAACTATGCGGAACTGCTGCTCCCCGAACAGTGGTTGTTTATCAATGTCTGCCCACCTTCCGCGCTGGCCTATCCCGATCAACAGCTATTCTGGAACACCCTGAATCAGCTGGGTCTGGCGCCACAGCGCATGGTAATGGAGATCATCGAGCATGCCAGCAACGATCCGCTGTTGCTCGAAGAGCAGGTCAGGGAGTATCGGACCCGGGGGGCACTGGTTGCTATTGATGATTTTGGTGCCGGCCACTCCAACTTTGACCGCATCTGGCGACTACAGCCTGATATCGTCAAACTGGACCGTTCCTTGCTGGTTCAGGCCAGAGAGCAGACGCGCACACGGCATGTGCTGGGCAAACTCATTCAGCTGATTCATGGTTCCGGCGCGCTGGCGGTGATGGAAGGAGTTGAAACCCTGGACGACCTGCATCTGGTGTTTGATTCCGGTGCTGACATGGTACAGGGCTTCGGTCTGGCTTACCCCGCAGCTGATCCCCGCGTGGGGCTGGCAGAGGGGCGCCGCAAGCTCAATGCCCAGCTGGCCATCTGTGCGCGACGCAGCCAGCGTAATCAGCGTCTGCAACGCCAGCAGTTGGAGCGCTATACCAGCCAATTTACGGAACTGGTGTCACTGAGCCGTGGTGGCACACCTATGCACAGTGCCAGCGAGGCCATTCTGCGCCTGCCGGGGGTGCAGCGTTGCTATCTGCTTGATCAGGACGGTTACCAGCTCAGTCATAATATGGCGGCCCGGCAATCCACGGATGACGGACGTTTTCGCCCGATGCAGGATGCCTTGGGCGCCAGCTGGAGTCGACGTCATTACTTCAAGTCCGCCATTGCGCAGCCGGGACAGGTACAGGTATCTGATCCTTATCTGTCGGTGTCGGATGGCAGCATGTGCCTGACGTTATCCTGTGCTTTCAATGCGGAGTCAGGTCGCTTCCTGGTGCTGTGCTGTGATCTTCATGCTGCTGTTCTGGATCAGTCCTGCACGCTGCCTGATATTGCTTACGGCATATAAGCCTTCACCTTATTGACGGTCCACTGAGCTGTGCAGCTAAAACTGCTTTTTGACCTGCTCAATCGCATGCATCAGGGCTTCTGGCAGTGATCTGTCTTTGGTGTAGGCCAATCCCACCACTCTGGCCATATCAATCCCGCTGACTTCCCGGGTGGCAATCTGGGTTCTGCCTTCAACCGAACTGACAGGGACAAGGGACACGCCCATACCCGCCGCCACCAGATCCAATGCGTATTCCTCAGTATGGACCCGCGCTTTGACCAGCAGCTGTACATCGCGTTTTTCCAGAGCAAAGTGCCATGCATCCAGCACGTCGCAAAAGCTGCGGCTGATAAAGGGCACTCCCTCCAGATGTTCTAGGTTCAGTTTGGTCAGGCGTGTCAGCGGATGCTCGGCAGGCAGGGCCAGCACATAGTGGTCATTCCACAGCTTATGGAATACCTCATTGGGGCCAACCTGATTGCTGGCGATAATACGGGCATCCGCCGGCTGATCTTCTGTCACAAGAGTGACTTCCAGCTCGGGTACCTGACTGGCCAGCTCTTTTAGCAGAAAACCCAGACGTGGTCCGGACAGGAAGGGCATCAGACCGATACGCAAGGGCAGGGGAGCAGAGGGTTCCTTGAACTGGCGCTTGATATCGACCACTTCGTCCAGCACCTTGCAGGCCAGCGGATAGAGTTTTTCTCCTGCCGGGGTGGGAGTGACCCCCTTGCTGTTGCGGATGAACAAGGCGGTATCGAGCTCGCTTTCCAGCTGCTGGACAGCGGCAGAGATGGACGGCTGGGCGACAAAGCAGCGTTTGGCTGCCGCACTCAGGCTCAGTTCTTCATAGACGGCTTGAAAATAACGCAGGGCGCGGAGATCCATGACAGGGCTTCCGTTGATCGATATGTCGCAGGCGAGGTTGGCTATAGTCTACACCTTTAGCCCATTCAGAAAATCGCTATTTTACCTATTGCTCTGCTGTTCCTATGCTTGTCAGCCATAAGTACTGGTGACTATTTATTCCTTTGATGCTCACCAGCCCACGTTGATATGTTGCTAACAGCCTGCTGCGGCAGCCAGGGGGAGCCCAATGAATCTGTCTTTTCTTTCCACACTGGGAATGGACGCACTGAAGTCCAATGGTGTATTCGCCAGCGTTGCGAGTGCAAATGGTCATGCCCAGGGTGAGGGGGAAGTGTTCAGCGTTGCCTCTCCCATCAATGGCGAGACGGTGGCTCAGCTGCGTAATGCCAGCACTGAACAGCTGGAGCAGGTCGTGGCTGATGCCAGTGAGGCATTCCGTGTGCTGCGTACCATTCCTGCGCCCAAGCGTGGTGAACTGGTTCGCCGCATTGGTAATCTGGCGCGCGAATACAAAGAGGCGCTGGCGGCGGTGATCACGCTTGAGTCTGGCAAGATCACTCAGGAAGCATTGGGTGAAGTTCAGGAATGGATTGATGTGTGTGACTTCGCCGTTGGTTTGTCACGTCAGTTGCACGGTCTGAGCATTGTTTCCGAACGCCCTGGCCACCGGATGATGGAGCAGTGGCAGCCGTTGGGCCCGGTAGCGGTCATCAGCGCCTTCAACTTCCCCATGGCGGTGTGGAGCTGGAATGCCATGCTGGCATTTGTCTGCGGCGACCCCATTGTGTGGAAGCCCTCTGAAAAGACGCCGCTGTGTGCGCTTGCCTGCCAGATGATCGTCGACAAAGCACTGGCAACCATGCCTGAAATGCCCAAAGCACTGTCGCAGGTGATCATTGGTGGTCGTGATCTGGGTCAGGCCATCTGTGAAGACAAGCGTTTCCCACTGGTATCGGCGACCGGCTCAACCGCTATGGGCCGCAGCGTGGCGCAAACCGTCGGAGCCCGTCTGGGCCGCTCTCTGCTGGAGCTGGGAGGCAACAATGCCATGATCGTCAGCCCCACGGCTGACCTGGATCTGGCTCAGCGTGCCATCGTGTTCTCGGCAGTAGGTACGGCTGGTCAGCGTTGCACTACACTGCGTCGTCTGATTGCTCATGAAAGCATTGTGGAAGACTTGGTGGCACGTTTGCTGAAGTCCTACCCCAGTCTGCGTATTGGCGATCCTTCGGTGCAGGGCACCCTGATTGGGCCGTTGATTGACGAAAGCAGCTTCAACCGTATGCAGCATGCACTGGCGGCGGCTAGGGCTCAGGGTGGCGAAGTGATCTACGGTGGTGAGCGTATTGAGCAGAACGTACCTGCTGGCGGTTTCTATGTACGTCCGGCCATTGTCCGTATCGCTCACGATGCGCCTGTCGTCCACGAAGAAACCTTCGCGCCCATTCTGTATGTGCTGACCTACTCTTCGGTAGAAGAGGCCATCGAAATCAACAACGAAGTGCCACAAGGTCTGTCATCCGCCATCTTTACCGAAAGCATGCGTGAAGCTGAGCTGTTTATGTCAGCGGCAGGTTCTGACTGCGGTATTGCTAACGTCAATATCGGTACCTCCGGTGCGGAGATCGGTGGTGCGTTCGGTGGTGAGAAAGAAACCGGCGGTGGCCGTGAGTCAGGTTCGGATGCGTGGAAAAACTACATGCGCCGTACCACCAATACCATCAACTATGGTGGTGAGCTGCCGCTGGCTCAGGGCATCGTGTTCGAGTAAGTGCGATAACCAACAGTCGTTGCTGTAACAACAAAGGGCGCCCGGTTATTCACCGTGGCGCCCTTTGCATTTGGCGTGGGGTCAGTCTGTCAGATCACACCCAGATAAAGTTGCGTTCCTTGAGATACTTTTCCCCTTCCCAGCGATAAGCGCACAGCTTGCCACCATGTCGTGCGGCCACGCTGTAGTCGAGGCAGGCAATGTGGTCATTCAGGGGAACTGGTCGGCCCGTCATCCAGTAATGGCCGAAAAATACCGGCTTACATTGGTCATAGCCTGGCAGAAAATCAGGTGCGACCGGGTCATTCGGAATCAAGTGGCGCTTGTGATCGCTGATCAGTGCCAGCTGGCGGTAGGTCAGTGCCTGCTGATCCCACCAGCGTACTCGTAACTGGGTACGAGGGTTGCCGTCCTTGTCGAGATACTGTGAGCCTTCAGGCAAGTCCATTTCCAGCCCCTTGAGCAGCGTTTCTACTGCCTCATACACCGGGCTGTCGCTGCGGCTGGCCTGAATCAGGAGCTCCGGGGTAAGGCGCGCACTGCCACGGGTCAGCTGCTCCATGACATTAATATGCTCCGGATGCCAGCAGGCGTGAATCACGCGCAGGCCCTGCAGATCGAGATAGAGCGGCAATTGCCAGAACCAGTTGATGGCATCCTTGTAAGCTGCGGAACCTTCGCGTAGCTGACTCAGAAAGGCATGATGCTGATGGCGGTTCTTCACCGTATGGCGGCGCAGGTGCTCACCGGGATGTTCAGGGTCGGGGGTGGCATATGCCAGCGCATTGAACTCGTGATTGCCCATGACAGCGAGGGCGTGGCCCTCATCAATCATACTGCGCACAATACGCAGCACTTCGCGTTGCTGCGGGCCGCGATCAATAAGGTCACCGAGGAAGATGACCTGCCGGCCGGGCTGCTGCCACACACCGCGATTGCGGGTATAGCCAAGGCACTTCAACAGCGCCTTCAGGGCATGAGCATGGCCGTGGATATCCCCTATCAGGTCGTAAAAAATCATGGTTCAGAAGCTCCACTCCTTGTGTGCTGACGTCTGCCATCAGGATTCGAATCCGGCCCACCATCCTTAAGGTAAACGGGCCAAGCACCAGTCGATCATCCTGGGTATGGGGTCAGCGCAGCGGTTGCTATTCCTGCAACGTGAATCTTGTGTTCTCTTGATAGGAAGGTAGCCGTTTTGCAATAAGACAGCCAGTGCTAATAAGACGCAATCTGCAACGACGGATGGCCGATGCACTGTCTGGAGCAATGCAGCTACTCCAGACAGTGTTTATCGCGTTAAGGCAGAGCGGATCAGGAAACCTGCTCCAGGCAGGCAAGGCGATACTGAACGATATCTTCAATGGTCAGCACAGGCATGCCATGCTTTTTGCCAAAGCGGATAATTTCCGGCAAGCGGGCCATGCTGCCATCCTCATTGGCGACTTCGCACAGGACGCCCGCTGGTTGCAGACCAGCCAGTTTCATCAGATCAATAGTGCCTTCGGTATGGCCACGACGGGTCAGTACGCCGCCGGGTTGCGCTCGTAGCGGGAACACATGGCCAGGACGAGCCAGATGTTCCGGACGGGCATGGGCGGCAATGGCCGTCTTGACCGTGGTGACACGATCAGCGGCAGACACACCGGTGGTGACACCCTCGCGCGCTTCGATACTGACGGTGAAGGCGGTCTGGTTCTTGCTATTGTTGTCTTCCACCATGGGGGGAAGGTTAAGCTGGCGGATGCGCTCATCGCTCAGACACAGGCAGACGATACCGCTGCACTCTCGGATCATCAGTGCCATTTGCTGAGGGGTCAGGTGTTCGGCTGAATAAATCAGATCGCCTTCGTTTTCACGATCTTCATCATCGACGACGAGTACGCCTTGCCCTTGCTGAAGCGCAGCAATGGCCTGTTCAACGCGTTCAATAGGAGAGCCGAATTCGGCCAGTAAGGATGTTGCAGCGGTGATATCAGACTGATTCATGGTAATAGCTCCATTGGCTACCAGAATCAGGGCTAAAGGAAACGGACGCATTCGGCCTTATCAGTGACATGCGCTGTTCGTCTGCACTGATCAATGATCGTGCTGGCGGACAGGCACGCTCTGACATCAGCCTGATGCAGGACGTGCATAACCAATCTGCGTTCAGCAGATCGTATGGCTGGCCCTTATCCTCTTCCATCCGGACTATTACCGTCGGCTCTGGCCTCTCACCAGATCTGCTGACCTCCGTCCGACGACCTCCACAAAGGTAAGGCAGACTGAGCGCTCGCGGGCTCGTTGCTATCTGCCTTATTGCAGATGGGACAACATACCGCCGGTGGGGAATTACACCCCGCCCTGAGAATAAGATGCATTGCTTGAGCAATGCCGGACCATCCTAGTCAATTCCACCGGGCTTGTGAACCACCGACCAGCAGGTCTTTGACAACAGTCTAATCCCTGAGTGAGGTGGCAGATTCAGGCGAGAGCAGCAGCGGGTTTCGCTGCGGCACCAGGCTACAGGCCGCGCCGTATTTGTTGTTCAAGAAAAATGTCGCAAAAGCACCCTGTTGCGACGCTTATAAACATCTTCCCCCAGGGCTGCCCCGATATGATCACTTCAACACTTACCGTAGAACGCGCGCTGCGGTGAAGCCAAACAAAAGCCTAATTACCGCTACAGCCCTTGTGTCATCTGGGTTTGCCAAAGTGCATAAGATCACGGGAAGTGCGGCTGACTGCGGGTGATTGCCCGCCTAGAGAGAACGCCATGTTTAGCTATGAAAACAAACTTGCAGGATACGATGTCGCGCTTTGGCAAGCCATGCAGGCAGAAGTACAGCGTCAGGAAGACCATCTGGAGCTGATTGCCTCTGAAAACTACACCAGCCCTTACGTTATGGAAGCTCAGGGCTCTCAGCTGACCAACAAGTATGCGGAAGGCTATCCAGGCAAGCGCTACTACGGTGGCTGCGAGTATGTTGACGTGGTTGAAAGTCTGGCGATTGAGCGTGCCTGCCAGCTGTTTGGCGCCGACTACGCCAACGTCCAGCCTCACTCCGGCTCTCAGGCTAACGCGGCTGTATATATGGCGCTGCTGAACGCGGGTGATACCGTTCTGGGGATGAGCCTTGCCCATGGTGGCCACCTGACTCACGGTGCCAAGGTCAGCTTCTCCGGCAAGCTGTACAACGCTGTGCAGTACGGACTGAATCCCGAAACCGGCGAAATCGACTACGACGAAGTCGAGCGTCTGGCGCTTGAGCACAAGCCGAAGATGATTCTGGCTGGCTTCTCTGCTTATTCCCGTGTGGTTGACTGGGCGCGTTTCCGTGACATCGCCGACAAGGTCGGTGCCTATTTCTTCGTCGATATGGCTCACGTGGCTGGTCTGGTAGCGGCTGGTTTGTACCCCAACCCCATGCCTTATGCTGATGTTGTAACGACCACTACGCACAAGACACTGCGTGGCCCACGTGGCGGCCTGATTCTGGCGCGTCGCAATGAAGAGCTGGAAAAGAAACTGAACTCCGCGGTGTTCCCCGGTGGCCAGGGTGGTCCGCTGATGCATGTGATCGCGGCCAAGGCCGTCGCATTCAAAGAGGCACTGGAGCCTGAGTTCAAAGAGTATCAGCAGCGTGTTCTGGATAATGCCCGTGCCATGGCTGAAGTCTTTATCCAGCGTGGATACGACGTGGTGTCCGGTGGTACTGACGACCACCTGTTCCTGCTCAGTCTGATCAAGCAGGGTATCACCGGTAAGGATGCGGATGCGGCACTGGGCCGTTCGCATATCACTGTGAACAAGAACGCTGTACCCAACGATCCACAAAGCCCCTTTGTGACTTCAGGCCTGCGTATCGGTACGCCTGCGGTTACCAGCCGTGGTTTGGGTACGGTGCAATGTGCAGCACTGGCAGGCTGGATCTGCGATGTGCTGGATAACCTGGGCAATGCCGATGTGGAAGCTCAGGTACGCGAAAAGGTAGCGGGGATCTGTGCAGATTACCCCGTCTATCGCAGATAAGGCGTTACTCTCCGCTGCTGCCGAGAGACGAGTAGGACAGGTTCAGTAACGCTGGTTACTGAACCTGCTGGTACTGAATCCGGCAGCTGAAAGCAGGGTTTTGCGCTTGTCTATCGAAGGCAGAGCTGATGCTCTGCTGGTAATTTCGTGGTCCTGTCGGGTCGGGAGCCTGGCATGACAGTTAGCGTTTCAAGGAGTGCTGGTCAATGCAGCGTTTTTCCGGGTTCGGGCTGGCCAAACATGCCCTCAGTCACCATGAAAACTGGCAGCGGATGTGGCGCAATCCGACGCCGAAGAAAGAATATGATGTGATTATCGTCGGTGGTGGCGGTCATGGTCTGGCCACCGCTTATTATCTGGCGAAAGAGCACGGCATCACCAACGTCGCAGTGATTGAAAAAGGCTGGCTGGGCGGTGGCAACACGGCACGTAACACCACCATCGTACGTTCCAACTATCTGTGGGACGAAGCTGCTCACCTGTACGAGCACTCCATGAAGTTGTGGGAAGGGCTGTCACAGGACCTCAACTACAACGTGATGTTCTCCTCCCGGGGGGTGTATCACCTCTGCCATACCCTGCATGACCTGCGTGAAGGTGAGCGGCTGGTGCATGCCAACCTGCTGAACGGTATCCCTAATGAGATGCTGGACAAGGATCAGGTGGCGCGTGAGATTCCGGCACTGAACTGTGGCAAGAATGCCCGTTATCCGGTGATGGGCGCCACCGTGCAGCGTCGCGGCGGGGTTGCCCGTCACGATGCGGTCGCCTGGGGCTTTGCCCGTGGTGCCGATGCGCTGGGTGTTGATCTGATTCAGCAAACCGAGGTGATCGGTTTCCGCCAGAGCAATGGCGTGATTGAGGGCGTTGAAACCACACGGGGTTTTATCGCTGCACCGGTAGTGGGTTGTGTGACCGCCGGTAACTCCGGGGTGATGGCGCAGCAGGCGGGTTTCCGTCTGCCGCTGGAGTCTCATCCTCTGCAGGCGCTGGTATCGGAGCCGATCAAGCCTGTGCTTGACTGCGTCGTGATGTCCAACCATGTGCATGGTTATGTCAGCCAGTCTGACAAGGGCGACCTGGTTATCGGTGCCGGTATCGACGGCTATAACGGCTATGGTCAGCGCGGTTCCTACAACACCATTGAGCATACGCTGTCAGCGATTGTTGAAATGTTCCCGGTGTTCAGCCGTGTGCGCATGAACCGTCAGTGGGGGGGGATCGTCGATACGTGCCCGGATGCCTGCCCTATTATTTCCGCGACCCCTGTAAAAGGTCTGTTCTTCAACTGTGGATGGGGAACCGGTGGCTTCAAAGCAACACCCGGCTCAGGCAACGTCTTCGCTGCCACCCTGGCCAAACGTGAAGCGCACCCGCTGGCCAAACCGTTCAGCATGGACCGGTTCTATTCCGGTGCACTGATCGACGAGCACGGCGCTGCTGGCGTAGCCCACTGATCCACAGGAGAGAAATCATGCTGCATATCTATTGTCCTTACTGTGGTGAAAACCGGGATCAGGACGAATTCAAAGCCAAGGGTGAGGCCCATATCAGCCGTCCCCTCGACCCCATGGGCTGCACTGACCAGCAGTGGGGTGATTACATGTTCTTCCGCAAGAACCCACGCGGTGTTCACCATGAAATGTGGTACCACGTGGCAGGCTGTCGCAAGTTCTTCAACATGACCCGTGATACCGTCACCTACCGTATCTACGAGACCTACAAGATGGGTGAACAGCCCAGCGTCACTGCGGAAAGTCTGGCAGGAGGTCAGTCATGAGCACTGTATCCAGCAAAAAATCTGCGTCCAGAAAAGTGGCGCAAAGCAACCGTCTGACCCGTGGCGGTCGCATCAATCGCAACAAACCACTGAAGTTCAGTTACAACGGCAAGACCTACGAAGGTTTTGAAGGCGACACCCTGGCGTCAGCATTACTGGCCAACGGTGTCGATATCATTGGCCGCAGCTTCAAATACAGTCGTCCACGCGGCATCTTCGCGGCCGGTGCTGAAGAGCCCAATGCCATCATGCAGCTGGGCGCTACCGAAGCGACGCAGATCCCCAACGTGCGTGCGACCCAGCAGGAACTGTTTGATGGACTGGTGAGCAACAGCGTTAACGGCTGGCCCAACGCCGATACGGATCTGATGAGCTATATCGGTAAGGCCGGCGGCAAGATGATGCCCCCGGGCTTCTACTACAAGACCTTCATGTATCCTGAGTCCATGTGGATGACTTACGAAAAGTACATCCGTAAGGCGGCGGGTCTGGGTCGTGCTCCTGCAGAGTGGGATCCTGACACCTACGACAAGATGAATCACCACTGCGACGTGCTGGTCGTGGGCGCTGGCCCGGCAGGTCTGATGGCTGCCCTGACCGCTGCGCGTGCCGGTGCACGAGTGATCATTGCGGATGAGCAGCAGGAGTTCGGCGGCAGTCTGCTGCATTCTGCTGATACCATTGGCGGCCTGCCTGCTGCGGAGTGGGTCAAAGGTATCGTTACTGAACTGCAGCGTTATGAAGATGTACTGCTGCTTAGCCGTGCCACCGTCAATGGCTATCACGATCACAACTTCCTGACCATTCATGAGCGCCGTACCGATCACCTGACCGACCGCGCGCCCCTGAATATGTCTCGCCAGCGTATGCACAAGGTGCGTGCCGAGTGGGTCATTCTGGCCACGGGCGCTCATGAGCGTCCTCTGGTGTATGCCAACAATGATGTTCCCGGCAACATGCTGGCCAGTGCCGTCTCCACCTACATTCGCCGTTATGGCGTGGTGCCCGGTAACAAGCTGGTATTGATGACCACCAACGATGATGCCTATCAGACCGCGCTGGACTGGAAACTGGCGGGTCGTGACGTGGTTGCTATTGTCGATACCCGAGCCAATCCAACAGGCGCTCTGATAGAAGAAGCACGCAAGCTGGGGATTCGTCTGATTCCTGGTTCTGCGGTTATCGATGTGGAAGGTGGCAAGCGTGTGCACGGTGCCGTCTGCTGCAGTATCGATGCAACAGGTAGCAAGGTGACCAGCGGTAAGGAAGTGCTTACCTGCGATACTATCGCCAGCTCAGGCGGCTGGAGTCCGGTGGTGCATCTGTCCTGCCATACCGGCAGTCGTCCGGTCTGGAATGACGAGATCATCGGTTTTGTCCCGGGGGCCGCCAAGGAGCAGCGTCTGTGTGCCGGTGCAGTTCACGGTGTTTATGGTCTGGGCAAGGTGCTTGAAGATGGTGTCAACGCTGCTCAGCAGGCCGTGGCGGCACTCAAGCTGAACCAGCCTGAAGTAGAGCTACCATCCACCTTTGAACCGGTGAAAAGCCCTGCCATGGCGCTGTTCTATGTACCTCATGTGAAGCCTGTATCCCGTGCGCCCAAGCAGTTTGTCGATTTGCAGAACGACGTCACCGCGGGCGGAATTGCACTGGCTACTCGTGAAGGTTTCGAGTCGATCGAGCACGTCAAGCGCTACACTGCCATGGGCTTCGGTACTGATCAGGGTAAGCTCGGTAACATCAACGGTATGGCGATTGCCGCCATGACGATGGGCAAGACGATTGCCGAAACCGGCACCACGATCTTCCGTCCCAACTACACGCCCGTGACGTTTGGTGCAGTGGCTGGGCGTGATGCAGGTCACCTGTTTGACGTCAAACGCTTCACTGCCATGCACAAATGGCATGTAGAGCAGGGCGCAGAGTTTGAAGATGTGGGTCAGTGGAAACGCCCTTGGTACTACCCCAAAGCAGGCGAGTCGATGCACGATGCGGTGAACCGTGAGAGTAAGGCGGTCCGTGACAGTGTGGGTATTCTGGATGCTTCAACTCTCGGCAAGATCGACATTCAGGGGCCGGGTGCACGTGAGTTCCTCAACCGCATCTATACCAACGCCTGGGCCAAATTGGATGTGGGCAAGTGCCGCTATGGTCTGATGTGCCACGAAGACGGCATGGTCTTCGATGACGGTGTGACCTCCTGCCTGGGTGACAATCACTTCCTGATGACCACTACCACGGGTGGTGCAGCAGGTGTCATGGAGTGGTTGGAGCTGTGGCACCAGACTGAATGGCCAGAGCTGGAGGTGTACTTCACTTCCGTGACTGATCACTGGTCGACACTGACCATTTCCGGTCCCAACAGTCGTAAGCTGCTGGCGGAACTGACCAGTGATATCGATCTGGACAAAGACACCTTCAAGTTCATGGACTGGCGTGCAGGAACCGTCGCTGGTGTACCGGCACGGGTATTCCGTATCAGTTTCACCGGTGAGCTGTCCTACGAGATCAACGTTCAGGCTAACTATGGCCTGCACGTCTGGGAGAAGCTGTTTGAGCACGGTGCCAAGTACAACCTGACTCCTTATGGTACTGAGACCATGCACGTACTGCGTGCCGAGAAAGGCTTCATCATCGTTGGCCAGGACACTGATGGCTCGGTCACTCCGTTCGACTTGAACATGGGCTGGGCAGTGGGCAAGAACAAACCTTTCAGCTTCCTGGGTCAGCGTGGCATGCAGCGTGAAGACTGCGTGCGTGATAACCGTAAGCAGCTGGTGGGTCTGAAGTGCAGCGATAGCTCGGTCGTGCTGCCGGAAGGCGCTCAACTGGTCGATAATCCCAAACATCCGGTGCCGGTGCCCATGTTGGGCCATGTCACTTCCAGCTACTACAGCCCCAACCTGGGCCACGGTGTTGCCATGGCACTGATCAAAGGTGGTCTGTCACGCATGGGAGACAAAGTGTATGCACCTCTGCGTGATGGTCGTGTGATCGAAGCTGAAATCTGCTCTTCCGTATTCCTGGATCCGAAAGGAGAACGTCAAAATGTCTGAAGTGGCTAAAGCCCAAGTAGTTGAAGAAAGCTCGGCCGCCGTCAGCAAGGTGGCGGTTCTCCAGCAGCGTGCTGGTGCCGGAGTACAGGCCGAGTCGCCATTGCATCACGTCGGTCTGGATCATCTGGCACTGAATGTTCACCAGCGTGGTGGTGTGGCGCTGCGTGAGAAGAAATTGCTGGGTCATCTGGTACTGCGTGGTAACAGCGCCAATGCGTCCTTGCTGAAAGGCATCAAAAAGGTACTGGGGGTAGAGTTGCCGTTGGCGCCTCTCAGCTGCAGCGCCAAAGGCACAACCAGCATCCAGTGGATGGGCCCTGATGAGTGGCTGATTCTAGTCGAAGGGGGCAGTGAGTACGGTATCGAGCTGGCTCTGCGCGAGGCCATTGATGGACACATCTCTCTGGTCAATGTCAGTGGTGGTCAAACGGTTCTTGAGCTGTCTGGTCCTGATGCACGTAAGGTGCTGCAGAAATCCACCCCTTATGACGTGCATCCTGGTTCGTTTCCAGTGGGAAAATGTGTCAGCACCGTCTTCGCTAAAACGCAGGTACTACTGCAACGCACCGGGGAAGACAGCTACGAGATGGTGGTGCGTCGCAGCTTCAGTGACTACATGTGGCTGTGGCTGCAGGACGCCAGCGCAGAATACGGCTTGGTAATCAAGGCGTAGTGTCAGCCAGACGTTGTCTGGGTTGATGTATCGGGACGACTGACGGCGGTCAGTTGTTCCCTGTGTTTGCTACACTTTTTTGCCCGATATGGATCTTCCTCGCAATGTGACCATATCGGGCATTTTCTTTTTTGCTGCACTGCTTTAATCGCCCGCAGATGCGTCAGCAACTTAACCAGCACTTTAATGGCGCCGCTTTATTCACCGTAGCCGCCAGTTGAAGAATTCCCCCATTTCCTCAATCTTTGTTGCCTGTGTTGTAATACTTTTCTCTTTTACAGTTTCTATTCGTGTCAGCTAAAGTGGCGCTTGGCTTACTGTGCTGAAACCCGTTTCTAATTCTCATCGTGCGATAACCCCACCATGTTCAAAATCGTTGGAATGATTGTCATTTTTGCCTGCGTCATTGGCGGTTTCGTCATGGCGGGCGGTCAGATCATGGCGCTGTTCCAGCCCCTGGAGGTGCTGATTATCGGTGGTGCCTGTCTGGGGGCTTTCCTGCAGGCGAACCCGATTCGAATCTTCACCATCGTGCTCAAAAAATCGCCCACCATGTTCAAGGAGCGGTTTACTTATGAGTACTACACCTCCGTGCTGTGCATGATGTACGAGATTCTCAACAAGATCCGGCGTGACGGTTTGCTGTCGATAGAAGGTGATATTGATGATCCTTCCACCAGCCCGGTGTTCAGCAAGTATCCTGCGCTCCTCAAAGATGAGCGGCTGATGACCTATATCTGTGACTATTTACGCATCATGTCGCTGGGCAGCATGGCTCCCCATGAACTGGAAGGGTTGTTTGACATGGAGCTGAACAGTCTGAAAGAAGAGCTGGAGCATCCTGCTCATGCCGTTAACAAGGTTGCAGAAGGGTTGCCGGGGTTCGGTATCGTGGCGGCAGTATTGGGGATCGTGGTGACCATGGGGATGCTGGGTGATGGTGACAAAGAGGCGCTGGGCCATCACGTCGCCGCGGCGTTGGTGGGGACCTTCCTCGGTATTCTGGCGGCCTATGGCTTCTTTGGTCCGCTGGCAAACGTACTGGAGCATGATGCCAAGGAAGAGCTCAATCTGTATGAGTCAGTCAAAGCCTGCCTCATCGGTTCGGTATCCGGGCTGCCACCGGCCATGTCGGTGGAGTTTGGTCGCAAAGTGCTGATGCCGGGCCATCGTCCCTCCTTCAAGGAGCTGGAAGAGTCCATCCGTAATATCGGCAAGAGTTAATGAGAGCGCGACGTGGATAACAAACCTATCATCGTCAAGCGCGTCAAAAAATTCGCTGGTGGTCATCACGGTGGTGCCTGGAAGATTGCCTTTGCCGACTTTATGACGGCCATGATGGCCTTCTTTCTGGTGCTGTGGTTGTTGGGTGGTGCTACCGATGAGCAGCTGAAAGCTATTTCCAGCTATTTTCAGGATCCGATCGGCTTCTCTGATGCGAGTCCCTATGTTATCGATCTGGGGGGGGCACCCACTCCTGCTCCGCAAAAGACGCTTAATCCTGAATCTGTAACACAGGAAGGTGTACAGCAGATGACTAAGCAGGCTGAACCACCGCCTGCGGCTGATAGCATCAATAACGGTGACGCTGCCAATGCGAAAAGCAGTAGTGCGCAGGACCAGCAGGATCAGGATAATCTGGCGCAGATGCTCAGAGAGCTGCAGGCGAGGGTGGAGAACACGCCTGAGCTGAAGCGCTTTCAGGATCAGATTCACTTTGAAATCACCCAGGACGGGCTGCGCATCCAGATTCAGGACTCCAAGGAAAAGCCCATGTTCAATGTGGGCAGCGACAAGCTGGATCCGCATTTTGAGGACATGTTGCTGGATCTGGGAGATGTCATTAAGCGCCTGCCCAACAAGATCAGCATCAGTGGCCATACGGATGCCAAGTCTTATTACGATACCGCTGAGTTCAGTAACTGGGAGTTATCTACAGAGCGTGCCAACGCTGCTCGCCGGGCTCTGGTAGAGGGCGGCTACCCGGAGGATCAGATCGCCCGTATCGTCGGCTATGCTGCCTCCGCCTTGTACGACCCGCAGGATCCCTACAATCCCCGTAACCGCCGGATTGATATCATCGTTCTGAACAAGAAGGCGGAAGAGGCTATCCGTCAGGGCGAGGAAAACGGTGGCAATATCAACAAGGGTGATAAGGACACCATTAATCCCGAATCGATTCAGGCCGAACCGAAGGCGCCTGCTGGTACCTCTGCCACTTCTCCTGCGGCGTCCTCGCCCGGTGCTACGCCTAATGCACCAGCAGAAGGCGCAGGGAGTGCTGCTCCCACAGCTACGCCCTGATAGTGGGCATATAAAACTGGCTCCTGCATTCAATGAGTGCGCCACGAGTAATATTCAGGTCGTTTAACGACACTCAGCAGGGCGTGATTTGGCGAAAATACGGGCTAGGTTGACTGGAACGTTTCCGGTCTTAAGGGAAAGCCGCACGCCGTAGCCCTCACCCTTTGCCGGTGTGTCATATCCTCCCTCCATCGCTGTAAGGTGATGGAGGTTTTTTTATTGCTAACGCGCACTTCAGGTGTGCAGCAACGGGCGAAGCTGATCGATGAGTCGATTAGGAAATTGCCGGTAATCAGGGTAGGGGGTCAACAGAATCGAACCCTTGCGCCAGACCTGACCTGCCACTATCTCCTGGCACTGTGAGTGCGTCATCCCCAGCCCCTCCCAATTAGCCCTGCCAGCCACCCAATGCCACCCCTCGTGCTGAGCTAGCGAAGTGCTCTGGCACAGCAACGCTTCGTGCTGAAGCAGTTGCTGATTGCGATAGCTTCGCCAGTCAGCTGATGGGCTGGCGAGCTTGGCATAAATGGTAAGGATCTTACGCCAGTGGTTGCTGTTGGCGTTGATAAGTGCTGGAACGTTTGGGTGTTGCGGATCAACGTCTGGCGGCAATATCGGGCAGTGAGGGATATAGAGCGTGATATAAGGCGCTTGGCTGCCGAGATGCAGGCTTGTGTTCATCACTGTTTAGGCAAGCCCAAAATGCAATGCCACTACTGCCAGCATGACAGCGGTAAGCACGATCAGAAACTGGCGCTGCCAGCGCTCCCAGAAATCCTCGTCCTCCTGCCAAAGTGGATCATGCTCTTCTCTATCAACGGAAGAGGTGAGTTGGCTCGGAGAAGGTGCCTGCATGGCTTGCTGTCGAAGTGTCTGCCAGCGTTGCAGACCAGACTTGTATCGCTGTTCATGTACAAGATGAAGCTGCTCTGCCTCTTCACCCTTGGTGATATCACCTTGCTCCCTGCACACGCCGCTCAGGTGGGCATACAGGCAGGTCAGAAAATGCTCCTGCAGGAAATCCTGAACGTCCTGACTGTTGCTGAGATGCTTGCCACGGCAGAGCTCATCGGCAATAGCCAGATTTTCTTCCAGCTGTAGTCGCGCTCCGGCCAGATCTCCGGCCTGCTGCATTGTCAGCGCTAACTCTGCATGAACTGCAGGTCCGTAGGCCATGCCGGACTGGCGAATTAAAGGCTGAGCCTGACGCAATAAACTGATCGCTTCATTCAGCTGGCCACACAGGCGTGCTTCTGCCGCACGGCGGCGCAATGATGCAATCTCACGGTGCAAGGCACTGAGGGTGCGAGTACGAAGTAATGACGGAGCATTGATCAAAAAGCTGGAGGAGTGGAGCGGTTGCAGACCGGCTAAGGTCATACGACCAGCAACTGGGGGCGTGTTCATAACACCTTCATCATGCCGCAACACTTATGGTGACTGGCATGTCAGTGGGGACGCGCGGATTATAGCGCCTGATAGCCTGAAAAGGTGAGGATGTGGATCAAACTCTGGGATGTTTGGATAAAACAATAGTTTCAGAGAGCAGGCATGAAATGCGGCTGGGCTCAGGGGAGCGTGTGATCCTGATGTCCACAAGCAGGCATACACAAGTGGTTTGCAGGCAGTGAAAGTCGAGTCAGGCGGTAATAAACAACAAAGCCCGCATGTGGCGTAATGCTGTTCACTTAAGCGGAGCAGCCTTACGGTTCACCGGGTAGCGGGTTTTGGAAATCTTGACCGCCCTCGGCCTTGAGGGTCGAGGACGGTCATCCAGGAATAGACTGGCCACCCCGCTCTCAGTTCCGAGAGCCTTGCCCCTGTTCTCGATACCGGCTGCGCAGCCGCCATCACGATCAACTGCGCTACCTTCCTTGACGTGGGATAGCTGGGCCTCGATATGGTTTTCATCAAAGCCGTGTTCGTTAAGTGTGGTGGAGGCGATGTGCCGGAAGCCGTGGCCAGTCTGTCTGCCTTCATAACCCAGGCGACGCAGGGCCATGAGGAATACGGTATCTGATCTTGGTTTGTCGCCACGGCCACGGCCCGGAAAGAGCAGTTGGTAAGCACCCGTCAACGGGCGAAGTTCATCCAGCAATGCCAGGGCTTGTCGTGGCAGAGGCACTACGTGCTCCCTCCCTCGTTTCATCCTTTCAGCGGGTATCGTCCAAAGGGCATTGGGCAAATCAAACTCGGACCATGTGGCGGCCCTTAAC
>NZ_LAPT01000027.1 GCF_003194385.1 Pokkaliibacter plantistimulans | reverse complement strand
GCAACCGAGAACGTCAGCTGGTTGTCGAAGACTAGCTGGTCCTCCAACTTCTGCACTGTAAATATCGCAGTAATAGAAAGCCTGGCCACCGCAGGGCTTTCTACTTGAAATCAACAGAAGACAGAGCAGACAGAGCAGACAGAGCAGACAGAGCAGACAGAGCAGACAGAGCAGACAGAGCAGACAGAGCAGACAGAGCAGACAGAATAGTAACAAGAACAATAACCCTACAAATAAAAATGCCCGTTAGCTCTCACTAACGGGCATTTTTTACACCTTGTGGTGATCTACCTTATTCGCCAGCTTCTTCAACAGCTACAGCGTTTTCAGGACGATCAACCAGCTCAACGAACGCCATGGGAGCGCTGTCGCCAGGGCGGAAACCGCATTTCAGAATGCGGATGTAGCCACCGGGACGAGCCTCATAGCGAGGACCCAGTTCGTTGAACAGCTTACCTACAGCCTCTTTGCTGCGGGTACGAGCGAAAGCCAGACGGCGATTTGCTACGGAGTCAACCTTAGCCAGGGTGATCAGCGGCTCAGCAAAGCGACGCAGTTCTTTCGCCTTCGGCAGAGTAGTCTTAATCACTTCGTTTTCGAACAGTGACACCGCCATGTTCTTGAACATGGCCTTGCGGTGTGCACTGGTACGATTAAAGTGGCGACCGCTTTTACGATGACGCATGTCTAATTCCTTACCAAACTCAAGTGTTGGTAGCTAGGTGGTCAGGATGCAGCTTTATCGTCATTGCGCAGGGAGGCCGGCGGCCAATTCTCCAAACGCATGCCAAGCGACAGACCACGGGAGGCCAACACATCTTTAATTTCAGTCAGAGATTTCTTACCCAGGTTGGGAGTCTTGAGCAACTCAACCTCTGTACGCTGGATAAGATCGCCGATGTAATAGATGTTTTCTGCTTTCAAACAGTTTGCAGAACGAACGGTCAGTTCAAGCTCGTCTACCGGGCGCAGCAGAATAGGATCGAACTCTTCCTCTTCTTTCACAGGCTCTGGCTCTTTGTCTGCTTCCAGATCAACGAACACAGCCAGCTGCTGTTGCAGAATGGTAGCGGCACGACGGATAGCTTCTTCAGGATCAATGGTACCATTGGTTTCCAGATCGATGACCAGCTTGTCCAAGTCAGTACGCTGCTCTACACGAGCACTTTCTACAACATAGGCCACGCGGCGAACCGGGCTGTAGCTGGCATCCAGCTGCAGGCGGCCGATAACACGGCTTTCATCGTCCGCTGCAAGACGGTTGTCTGCAGGAACATAACCACGACCACGAGTGATCTTCAACTGAGCTGACAAGCTACCAGCTTCGTTCAGATGAGCGATCACGTGATCGGGGTTGATAACTTCAACGTCATGAGGCAGCTCAAGATCTGCTGCTGTGACGACACCGGGGCTTTTCTTGTTCAGCTTCAGCGTCGCTTCTTCCCCGCTATGCATAGCTACTGCTACGCCTTTGAGGTTCAGCAGAATCTCAATCACATCTTCTTGAACGCCTTCAATAGCGCTGTACTCATGAAGTACGCCATCAATCTGTACTTCAGTGATAGCACATCCTGGCATTGAAGAAAGCAGGATGCGACGCAGGGCATTACCCAAGGTGTGGCCGAAGCCCCTTTCCAGGGGCTCCAGGGTCACTTTTGCATGAGTCTTGCTGATTTCCTGCACGTCAATATGACGTGGGGTTAGAAATTCGCTGACTGAACGCTGCATAGTTCCACCTAGTGTTGAAGTTGAACTGCTGACTAATTACTTAGAGTACAGCTCAACAATCAGGTTTTCATTGATGTCTGAGGGAAGATCGCTACGCTCTGGAAGAGTTTTGAATACACCTTCCATTTTGTTCGCATCAACCTCGACCCACTGAACAGGTGCACGCTGAGCTGCCAAGTCCAGTGCGCTCTTGATACGCAGCTGGCTTTTTGATTTCTCACGTACAGCCACAACATCACCAGGAACAACCTGGTAAGAAGGGATGTTCACAGCCTTACCATTAACGGTAATAGCTTTGTGAGAAACGATCTGGCGAGCTTCTGCACGAGTAGCTCCGAAGCCCATGCGATAAACTACGTTATCCAGACGGCCTTCCAGCAATTTCAGCAGGTTTTCACCAGTTGCGCCCTTCAAACGGGCAGCGTTTTTGTAATAGTTACGGAATTGACGCTCAAGAATGCCGTAAATACGACGAACTTTTTGCTTTTCACGCAACTGCAGACCGTAGTCAGACAGACGACCACGACGGGCGCCATGTACGCCAGGAGCGGTGTCTACTTTGCATTTTGAATCCAGCGCACGGACGCCGCTTTTCAGGAACAGATCTGTTCCCTCACGACGAGACAGCTTGCACTTGGGTCCGATATAACGAGCCATTTACCGTCTCCTAGTTATACACGACGCTTCTTGGGAGGACGACAGCCGTTGTGAGGGATCGGCGTTACGTCCGTGATGTTGGTGATCTTGTAACCTACAGCGTTCAAAGCACGAACGGCAGATTCACGACCTGGACCTGGTCCTTTGACCAGAACATCCAGATTCTTCAGACCATATTCCAACGCTACCTGTCCGGCACGCTCTGCAGCTACCTGAGCTGCGAACGGGGTGCTCTTACGAGAACCACGGAAACCGGAACCACCAGCGGTAGCCCAAGAAAGGGTGTTACCTTGACGATCAGTAATGGTCACGATGGTGTTGTTAAACGAAGCGTGGATGTGTGCTACGCCGTCAACAACCTGCTTCTTGACCTTTTTACGGGTACGAGCACTAGGCTTGGCCATACGAAAATTCCTTCGCTAACGCTTACTTGCGGATCGGTTTACGCGGGCCCTTACGAGTGCGCGCGTTGGTCTTGGTACGTTGACCACGAACCGGAAGATTGCGACGATGACGCAGGCCACGATAGCAGCCCAGGTCCATCAGACGCTTGATACTCATAGAGATTTCGCGACGAAGGTCACCTTCGACGGTATGCTTGGCTACTTCGCCACGCAGAATATCAAGCGTCTCTTCAGACAGATCAGCGATCTTTGTAGACGGCGCGATACCAACGGTATCACACAGCTGTTTAGCAGTAGTGCGGCCGATCCCATAGATATAAGTCAGGGAGATCACCGCATGCTTATTGTCAGGAATATTGACGCCAGCTATACGGGCCATTCAATTTACTCCGATACTTGAACTCGCCAGAGCGAGCTTCGACAATAGGGTATGAACCGTCGAAGGAAGACGCGCTATATTTTGTCTGACATGTTCTAAATCAGGCCAGACGAACGCACTTCTCAACGAACGAAAAGGCAACTTAGCCTTGACGCTGCTTGTGACGGGGTTCAACTTTGCAGATCACGCGAACGGAACCGTTGCGACGTACGATCTTGCAGTTACGACAAATTTTCTTTACAGAGGCACGAACTTTCATGCTTCACTCCATAGAGTTCCAGGGTTTTGGCGATCAGAGACCGCCAATTCCACGTAAATTGGACTTACGCATCAGCGACTCATACTGATGAGACATCAGATGAGATTGAACCTGCGCCATAAAATCCATAACCACTACCACGACGATCAGCAACGACGTCCCACCGAAATAGAAGGGGACATGCCACGCAACCACAAGGAACTGAGGCAGAAGGGACACTGCAGTGATGTACAAACCACCAGCAAGCGTCAAGCGGGTCAGAACATTGTCAATATAACGTGCAGACTGATCGCCTGGACGAATTCCAGGAATCAATGCGCCAGACTTCTTCAGGTTGTCAGCAACATCCTTCGGATTGAATACCAGCGCAGTGTAGAAGAAACAGAAGAACAGTATACTAATCGCAAATACCAGAAGATACAATGGCTGACCAGGTGATAATGCCAACGCAATATCCTGAAGCCACTGCATACTCTCACTCTGACCAAACCACTGACCTACAGAGGCCGGAAACAGCAGAATACTGGATGCGAAAATTGGTGGAATTACACCTGCCATATTCACCTTCAAGGGAAGGTGACTAGTTTGAGCCGCATACATACGGCGCCCTTGCTGACGCTTAGCGTAGTTAATAGTGATACGACGCTGACCACGCTCAACAAAGACAACAAATGCAATTGTCGCCACAGCCAATACTGCAATACCCAGCAGAACCAGGATATTCATGTCGCCCTGACGTGCTGCCTCAAAAGACTGCCCAATTGCTCGGGGTAGTCCTGCAACGATGCCAGAGAAAATCAGTATTGAGATACCGTTACCGATGCCCTTCTCAGTTACTTGTTCGCCAAGCCACATCATGAAGACAGAGCCGGCAACCAGGGTAGAAACCGCAACAATGTAGAAACCAAGGCTCGCCTCAAAAGCAATACCTTGGTTTGCTAGACCAACAGCCAAGCCAAAAGATTGGAAGGATGCCAATACCACAGTACCATAACGTGTGTACTGGGTAATTTTACGACGACCACCCTCACCTTCTTTCTTTAGCTGCTCTAACTGCGGAACCACCACGGTTAGGAGCTGCATGATAATCGATGCTGAAATGTAGGGCATAATACCCAACGCAAAGATACTCATGCGCTCAAGGGCACCACCTGAAAACATGTTGAACAAGCTCAGAATGGTACCCTGGTTCTGTTCGAACATGGCTGCAAGGCGATCAGGATTGATCCCCGGCACTGGTATGTGGGCACCAATTCGGTACACCACGATAGCCAACAATACAAAGCGCAAACGAGCCCAAAGCTCACCTAAACCACTTTGCACACCTGCCGGAATATTTCCTTGCTTAGCCATTGAACATTATTCCTCGACTTTTCCGCCTGCAGCTTCGATTGCAGCTTTCGCACCAGCGGTCACACGCAGACCACGGATAGTAACTGCTTTCGTCACTTCACCAGACAGAATGATCTTCGCACGCTTGATGGAGCCGTTGATGACATTGGCAGCACGCAATGCAGCCAGATCAACAACTTCACCTTCAACAGCAGCCAGCTCAGACAAACGCACTTCAGCGGTAGTCATTGCCATGCGAGAGATAAAGCCAAACTTGGGCAGACGACGCTGAATTGGCATCTGACCGCCTTCGAAGCCTACACGGATGCCGCCACCAGCACGTGACTTAGCACCTTTGTGACCACGACCAGCAGTTTTGCCCAGACCGCTACCAATACCGCGGCCTACACGCTTCGCTACCTTCTTAGCACCTTCACCAGGGCTCAGATTATTCAAATACATAATCTTCTCCTCACTCGGCCTCAACGCGAACCAGATAGTTCACCTTGTTAATCATGCCGCGGATTGAAGGGGTGTCTTGCAGCTCAACGGTGTGACCAATGCGACGCAGACCCAGGCCAACGACTGTAGCGCGATGCTTGGGCTGCTTGCCGAATGGGCTGCGAACCAGAGTTACTTTCAAAGTCTTAGACATGGTCAATTACCCCAGAATTTCTTCAACGGTTTTGCCACGCTTAGCAGCGATCTCTTCTGGAGACTTGGTCATCTGCAGACCTTTGAAAGTGGCGCGAACCACGTTCACAGGATTGGTAGACCCATAGCACTTAGCCAGAACGTTATGAACGCCTGCCATTTCCAGAACGGAGCGCATAGCACCACCGGCAATTACACCAGTACCTTCTGAAGCGGGCTGCATGTAGATCTTGGAGGCACCATGAGCGGCTTTAACTGGATACTGAATAGTACCGCCGTTCAATTCAACCTTGATCATGTTGCGGCGAGCAGCTTCCATCGCTTTAGCGATAGCAGCAGGCACTTCACGCGCTTTACCACGACCAAAACCTACACGACCTTTACCGTCACCTACTACGGTCAAAGCAGTAAAGGCAAAGATACGACCGCCTTTCACTACTTTGGCAACACGGTTGACCTGAACCAGCTTTTCCTGGAGATCACCGTCTTTCTGTTCGATGTTTGCCATCATTGCACCTTAGAATTCCAGACCACCTTCACGAGCGGCGTCAGCCAGGGCTTTAACACGACCATGGTATTTAAAACCGGCACGATCGAAAGCCACTTTCTTAACACCCGCTTCCAGCGCACGCTGAGCCAACAAAGTACCAACTTTGCTAGCAGCATCAGCGTTACCGGTTTGACCGCTACGCAGCTCTTGATCCAGAGTGGATGCTTGAGCCAGCACACGACCACCACAGGGAGAAAACACCTGTGCATAGATGTGACGGGGTGTACGGAATACTGTCAGGCGGTTCTCGCCCAGTTCGCGCATTTTGTAACGACCGCGAGCGGCGCGACGCAAACGGGAAACTTTTTTCTCGTTCATAGAATCCTGCCTTACTTCTTCTTAGCCTCTTTGCGACGAACGACTTCGTCAGCATAACGGATACCCTTGCCTTTGTAGGGTTCCGGCGCACGGAAGGCGCGGATTTCGGCCGCTACTTGGCCGATCTGCTGTTTGTCGATACCTTTCAGAACAACAGAGGTCTGGCTAGGAGTTTCAGCAGTTACACCGGCAGGGAGTTTGTATTCAACTGGGTGAGAGAAACCCAGGGTCAGACTCAGCACTTCGCCTTTGGCAGCAGCACGGTAACCAACGCCTACCAGCTCGAGCTTGCGCTCAAAACCAGAAGTAACGCCCAGAACCATGTTGTTCACCAACGCACGAACAGTACCTGACATCGCTTTGGCTTGAATGCTGCCATCACGAGCTGCAAACACTACCTGGTTGTCTTCTTGAGAGACAACAACAGAAGAATGTACAGACAGGCTCAGCTGGCCATTTTTGCCTTTTACAGTCAGCTCCTGACCAGCCAGTTGAACTTCAACACCAGCAGGAATGACAACAGGCTTCTTAGCAACACGAGACATCTCACAACCTCCTTAGAATACTGTGCAGATGACTTCGCCACCCACGCCAGCGGCGCGAGCTGCACGATCGGTCATCACACCTTTGGAGGTGGAAACGATAGCAATACCCAGACCGCCTTCTACCTTGGGCAGATCACTGCGGCTCTTGTATTGACGCAGACCAGGACGGCTTACACGCTTGATATGCTCAATAACGGGTTTGCCTTCATAGTACTTAAGGTCAATAGTCAGACTGGGTTTCACATTTTCATCTACTTTGTAGTCAGCAATGTAGCCTTCGTCTTTCAACACTTTGGCTACCGCTACCTTCAGCTTAGATGAGGGCATGGTCACAGCGGCATGATTAGCCATGTGAGCATTGCGAATACGGGTAACCATATCCGCTAGGGTATCTTGCATACTCATTAAAATTAACTCCTGAAAACTATTGTGCAGCTGGGTTTGGCTCGCAAACCGCTTACCAACTAGCTTTCTTCAAGCCTGGCACATCACCACGCATTGCCGCTTCACGCAGCATAATACGTGACAGACCAAACTTGCGATAAACTCCGTGAGGGCGACCGGTCAGCTGGCAGCGACGCTGCTGGCGAACAGGACTAGCATCACGTGGCAGCTTCTGCAGAGCTACCAGAGCATCCCAACGGTCATCGTCAGAAGTAGCCGGATTAGCAATAATTGCCTTCAGTTCAGCACGCTTGGCGGCGTGCTTGGCAACGGTCTCAGTTCGCTTTGCTTCGCGATTTTTCATACTGATTTTAGCCATGGTTCACGCCTCCATTACTTACGGAACGGGAAGTTCAGAGCAGCGAGAAGGGCACGACCTTCATCGTTGGTCACTGCTGTTGTGGTAATAGTGATGTCCATACCACGCAGCTTATCCACCTTGTCATATTCGATTTCGGGGAAAATGATCTGCTCTTTAACACCCATGCTGTAGTTGCCACGACCGTCGAAGGACTTGCCATTAAGACCACGGAAGTCACGGATACGTGGAACAGCGATATCAATCAGACGATCCAGGAATTCCCACATACGTTCGCCGCGCAGAGTTACCTTGCAGCCGATGGGCCAACCTTCACGAATTTTGAAACCAGCAACGGATTTACGCGCCAGCGTTACCACAGGCTTCTGACCACTGATTGCAGTCATATCTGCAACCGCGCTCTCGATCTGTTTCTTGTCACCTACAGCCTCACCCACACCCATGTTCAGAGTGATCTTGGTGATGCGAGGAACCTGCATCGGGTTGTCGTAACCAAACTGCTCAGTCAGTTTGGCCACCACTTCTTTCTTGTACAGCTCTTTCAAGCGTGACATGGCCAAACTCCTTAAGCACCAATAATTTCTTGAGTGGACTTGAACACACGCACTTTGCTTCCATCCTCAAGGATCTTGAAGCCTACGCGGTCGCCCTTACCACTCTTTGGATTGAAGATAGCAACGTTAGAAGTTGCGATTCCCGCTTCCTTCTCAACGATACCACCTGGTTGGTTCAGAAGCGGGTTAGGCTTCTGGTGCTTTTTGACCATGTTGATGCCAGAAACGATGAGACGATCATCTTTCAGAACGGCCAGCACTTTACCGCGCTTGCCTTTATCTTTACCGGCGATAACGATTACTTCATCGTCACGTCTAATTTTACGCATAGTTCCAGTATCCTTTCCTACTACCTTCTCGTGCCTTACAGCACTTCAGGAGCCAGGGAAATGATTTTCATGAATTTCTCACCACGCAGCTCGCGCGTTACCGGCCCAAAAATGCGGGTACCGATCGGCTCAAGCTTGTTATTCAACAGCACGGCAGAATTCACATCAAAACGAATCAGAGAACCGTCAGAACGGCGTACACCCTTCTTGGTGCGAACAACCACTGCGTTCATCACCTGTCCCTTCTTCACCTTACCGCGAGGAATAGCTTCCTTTACGGTTACTTTTACAATGTCACCAATTCCAGCGTAGCGACGGTGTGAACCGCCCAACACCTTGATACATTGCACACGCTTGGCACCGCTATTATCAGCGACGTCCAGCATACTTTCTGTCTGAATCATGGTCTACTCCACATAGACAAAACAGCACTTATCCCATCAGGTCATTCCTGACGGGATAAGCACAGAGGAGCAAAAGAGCCGAGATTTTACACCTTCGCGGCGCGCTCTTCAATCTTCACCAGCTTCCAAGTTTTAGTCTTTGAAAAAGGACGTGTTTCTTGGATGGTTACCAGATCACCAATCTGACACTCATTAGTTTCATCATGAGCTTTCAGTTTGGTTGAGCGCTTCACATACTTGCCGTAAATCGGGTGCTTTACTTTACGCTCAATCAGGACAGTGATGGTTTTATCCATCTTGTCGCTGACAACCCGACCGGTCTCAGTGCGAATTACTTTTTCCATCTTAGTTACCAGCCTTCTCGTTCAGCACCGTCTTTACACGGCTGATGTCGCGACGGACATTGCCGAGCAAGTGAGTCTGAGCCAGCTGCCCAGAAGCTTTCTGCATACGCAGGTTGAACTGGTCTTTCAGCAGACCCAGCAACACCTGCTGCAGCTCAGCTACGGATTTATCACGCAGTTCTGCAGTTTTCATTACATTACCGTCCGCTTAACAAAGGTGGTTTCAACCGGAAGCTTGGCAGCTGCCAGAGCGAAAGCCTCCTGAGCCAGGGACTCAGCAACACCTTCCATCTCGAACAGAACCTTGCCAGGCTGAACTTCAGCCACCCAGTATTCCACGCTACCTTTACCACTACCCATACGCACTTCAAGAGGCTTCTCGGTAATGGGCTTGTCGGGGAATACACGGATCCAAATCTTACCACCACGTTTTACGTGACGGGTCATTGCGCGACGAGCCGCTTCAATCTGACGAGCAGTGATACGGCCGCGCTCAGTCGTCTTCAAACCAAAGTCGCCGAAGCTGACTTTGTTTCCACGCAGCGCCAGGCCACGGTTACGACCTTTGTGCATTTTGCGGAATTTTGTACGCTTAGGTTGCAGCATGGGACGTATCCTCTACCTTACTTGCCTTTCTTCTTAGGCGCGTTTTTCTCGGCACGTACCTGTTCGATACCACCCAGAACCTCACCCTTGAAGATCCACACTTTCACACCGATCACACCATAAGTGGTGTGTGCTTCGGCAGTGTTGTAGTCGATGTCGGCACGCAAAGTGTGCAGAGGTACACGACCCTCGCGATACCATTCGGTACGCGCGATCTCAGCACCACCCAAACGACCAGAAACCTGAATCTTGATACCCTTGGCACCCAGACGCATTGCGTTCTGAACCGCGCGCTTCATAGCACGACGGAACATAACACGACGCTCCAGCTGCTGCGCTACTGACTGTGCAGTCAGTTTGGCATCCAGCTCAGGCTTACGAATTTCTTCGATGTTGATATGGACTGGAACGCCCATCATGCCAGAAATATCCTGGCGCAGTTTTTCAACATCTTCACCTTTCTTGCCGATCACGATACCGGGACGAGCAGTATGAATGGTGATCCGAGCATTGTTTGCAGGACGCTCGATTTCAATACGGCTAACAGAGGCCGCTTTCAGCTTGTCTTCCAGATACTTGCGCACCTGAAGATCGTTCAGCAGCTTCTTGGCATATTCGCCACGACCGGCGTACCACACAGAGGTGTGATCCTTGGTGACACCCAGTCGGTAGCCTGTAGGATGTACTTTCTGACCCATGACGGTGTCTCCTTAACGCTCAGCGACCTTGATGGTGATGTGGCAGGTGCGCTTCAGGATGCGATCTGCACGACCTTTCGCACGCGGCATGATGCGCTTCATAGTAGGACCTTCATCAACCATGATGGTCGCCACTTTCAGCTCATCAACATCAGCACCTTCGTTGTGCTCAGCGTTAGCAACGGCAGACTCCAGCACTTTCTTGACAATCTGAGCACCTTTTTTGGTGCTGAAAGCCAAAATATTCAGCGCTTCATCAATGCCCTTGCCACGGATCAAATCAGCGACCAGGCGGGCTTTCTGTGCAGAAAGGCGCGCGCCAGTCAGCTTAGCTACAGCTTCCATGGTTTACTCCTTTCTTACCGTTTAGCCTTCTTGTCTGCTGCGTGACCTTTGAAGGTACGTGTAGCAGCAAACTCACCCAACTTATGACCCACCATGTCTTCGGTGACGAACACCGGTACGTGCTGGCGACCATTATGGACTGCAATAGTCAACCCTACGAATTGAGGGAAGATAGTAGAGCGACGCGACCAGGTTTTGATTGGACGCTTTTCGCCCTTCTCTACTGCAGCCTCTACCTTCTTCAGCAAATGAAGGTCGATAAAAGGACCTTTCTTAAGTGAACGTGGCACAGCTGTTTCCTCTTAAATTACTTGGCAGTGCGACGGCGCACGATCATTTTAGTGGTGCGCTTGTTCTTGCGAGTCTTGTAACCCTTAGTTGGAACGCCCCATGGAGTAACTGGATGACGGCCACCAGAGGTACGACCTTCACCACCACCATGCGGGTGATCTACAGGGTTCATCGCCACACCACGAACGGTGGGACGAACACCACGCCAACGAGAAGCACCAGCTTTACCCAGATTACGCAGGCTATGTTCAGAGTTGCCCACTTCACCCAGGGTCGCACGGCAGTCGATGTGCACTTTGCGCATTTCGCCAGAACGCAGACGCAGGGTCGCATACTGACCTTCACGAGCAACCAGCTGTGCAGCAGCACCAGCAGAACGGCCCAGCTGAGCACCTTTACCAGGCTTCAGCTCGATACAGTGAACAGTGCTACCAACGGGAATGTTACGCAATTGCAAAGCGTTACCCGCTTTGATTGGCGCGTCCACACCAGACTGGATTTTGTCGCCAGCTTTTACACCTTTGGGAGCAATGATATAGCGACGCTCACCATCAGCGTACTTCAACAGCGCCAGATGCGCAGAGCGGTTAGGATCATATTCCAGACGCTCTACAACAGCAGGGATACCATCCTTGCTACGCTTGAAGTCAACCAGACGGTAATGACGCTTGTGACCACCACCAATATGACGAGTAGTGATACGACCGTTGTTGTTACGACCGCCAGACTTGCTCAGCTGCTCAACCAGAGGAGCATAGGGAGCACCCTTGTGCAGATCTTGGTTAACAACCTTTACTACGTGGCGACGGCCAGCAGAGGTCGGTTTACATTTAACGATTGCCATGACCAGAATCCCCCTTACTCAGCGCCAACGAAGTCAATATCATGACCTTCAGCCAGACGCACATAAGCCTTACGGATATTGGCGCGACGGCCCAGACCACGAGCAGTACGCTTGGTCTTGCCTTTGGCATTCAGCACGTTGACCTTTTCAACTTTGACGTTGAACAGCTCTTCTACGGCTTTCTTGATCTCAACACGGGTCGCGTCCTGAGTCACACGGAATACAACCTGCTGCGCGCCTTCGGCTACGATGGTTGCTTTCTCGGAGATGTGTGGACCGAGCAGAATTTTGAAGATGCGCTCTTGGTTCATCCCAGCAACTCCTCAAACTTTTTCAGAGCAGGAACAGTTACCAGAACCTTTTGGTGACCCACCAGAGAGACTGGATCAACACCAGCCACATCACGCACGTCAACGTGAGGCAGGTTACGAGCGGCCAGGTACAGATTCTGCTCGACGCTATCAGACACGACCAGTACATCATTGAGACCCAAGGTTTCGAGCTGAGCTACGAACGCCTTAGTTTTTGGGGTTTCAACTTTCAGGTCTTCGACAACCACCAGACGCTCCTGACGAACCAGTTCAGACAGGATGCAACGGATGGCTGCACGATACATTTTCTTGTTAACTTTCTGCTCGTAGTTACGAGGACTGTGAGCGAAAGTCACACCACCGCTACGCCACAGAGGGCTATTGGTGGAACCAACACGGGCACGACCAGTACCCTTCTGGCGCCATGGCTTCATGCCACCGCCACTTACTTCAGAGCGAGACAGGCTAGCTTTGCTACCTTGGCGAGCAGCAGCCAAGTAGGCTGTTACAACCTGGTGTACCAATGCTTCGTTGAATTCTTTTCCGAAGGTCAGCTCGGACACTTCAACCGTACCTTGAGCTCCGGCAATAGTCAGATTCATTGCGTTAGCCCCCTTTAGGCGCGTGCTTTAACAGCTGGTTGAATGATCAGGTCACCGCCGGTAGCACCAGGAACAGCGCCCTTGACCAACAGCAGATTGCGCTCAGCGTCAACGCGAACGATTTCCAGTGACTGAACGGTTACGCGCTCAGCACCCATGTGGCCTGCCATTTTCTTACCTTTGAAAACGCGACCGGGGGTCTGGCACTGACCGATTGAACCAGGTGCACGGTGAGAAACAGAGTTACCGTGGGTAGCGTCTTGGCTCAGGAAGTTGTGGCGCTTGATGCCACCCTGGAAGCCTTTACCCTTGGATTGGCCGGCAACGTCAATTTTCTGACCAGCTTCAAACTGTGCAACAGTCAGCTGATCGCCAACGTTGAAAGTCTGACCTTCTTGCAAACGGAATTCCCACAGACCACGACCCGCTTCAACACCAGCTTTGGCATAGTGACCAGCCAGCGGCTTGCTGACCAGAGAAGCACGACGTGAACCGGTAGTTACCTGTACAGCGGTATAACCATCAGTTTCAACGGTTTTAACCTGGGTAACACGGTTGGGTTCCACTTCGATAACAGTGACAGGTACAGAAGCACCATCTTCGGTAAAAATGCGAGTCATGCCCGCTTTTCTTCCGATTACACCAATTGTCATTTCAGTAATACCTCTAATGTGTACGGGGCTCATCACCCTCTATGGCTGCTCAATGACGAGCATTCCACGGCGCAGCGCACCAGTAGCAAAGCAGCTAAGAATTAACCCAGGCTGATCTGTACGTCGACACCTGCAGCCAGGTCCAGCTTCATCAGCGCATCAACTGTTTTTTCAGTTGGATCGACGATGTCGAGGACACGTTTAAAAGTACGAATTTCGTACTGATCGCGAGCGTCTTTGTTCACGTGCGGAGAAATCAGCACAGTGAAACGCTCTTTACGGGTAGGAAGCGGGATAGGACCACGCACCTGAGCGCCAGTCCGCTTAGCAGTCTCAACGATCTCCTGAGCGGAAGAGTCGATCAGGCGGTGATCAAACGCTTTCAACCGAATGCGAATTTTCTGGTTTTGCATGTTGATCACAGCTCCAATTCGAACGGCATTGCCGGTTCCCTTCAAAAAAAGGGTACGGAATTATACGCCGCACCCTCCTCACAAGCAAGACGAAACAAAGCCCGGAGCCGCCGTCGGACGCCAGGTATATTGCATGGAGGAGTCAATCTGAAGGGGGTGAACAAAAATCAGGGCCGCCCTACTGGCGACCCTATTTTGTACAGGGGCAGCATTATCACGCAAACACCGCAGATGGTCAAATATCATCCAGCATATTTGCTGACTTTTTTAGTGTAGAGCAATACCGCTTCGTGGCGAGCGATTACCTGACATGGGTCGAAGTATCTCTGGTCGCGATACCACACCCGACCAGCACCATATCAATCAGCTGATCGGTCAGTTCCCCATACTCTTCATCTGTCAGACAATCCTTGCCCATCACAGCCAGCACCTGAGTATTGAAATCAGCATAGTGCTGGGTCAAAGCCCAGAGGTAGATGATGAGTTGCACAGGATCAATCCTGCGCATTTTCCCCTGCTCTACCCAAGCACGAATAACTGCAGCACGTGACTGCACCCACTCGTACTGCTGTTTGCCGAGATAGGTCTGAAGAATGGGCGCGCCACGCAATACCTCTGAGGCAAAAATTTTCGACAGCTCTGGGCGCTCGCGGGAAAAGTGCATCTTGGCACGCACATAACGCGACAACACTTCTGCAGGTTCATCATCGGCAGTAATGTCTTCAAGGGTGAGGTTCCACTGGTTCATAATCGTTGCCAGCACCTCTTGATAGAGATCTTCCTTGCTGCCGAAATAGTAGTGCACCTGAGCTTTTGCCAGCCCAGCCCGCTCAGCGATAGCGCTAGTACTGGTCCCCTTGAAACCGTTACAGGCAAACTCCTGCTCTGCAGCTGCCAGAATGGCAGCCCTGCGCTTCAGTCGAATGCGCCCCATTTTTACCGGTGCGGCCTGAACAGGCTTAGTCATGCAGTCTCCTCACAAGCTCCGGCGCTCTTCCAATCTGGCGCCTCGGAACAGATTATAGCCACATTTAGATACAGTTGGCGGCCCAGTATAGGCACATACGCAACCAATGCCTTCAGAAATCCGCTACGGGCGCCCATTTGAGCATCAACAAAACCATCATTAGGGAAAGCCCCCATACCAACAATACCCGCCCCCTGCCAGCAGCAGGCACCGCAATATGTTCATCGCTGAGTTTCCAGCCTCTAATCATTGCTCGAACCAGCTTTTCACCTTTCATTTCATGCACAATAACCGCCAGCACATGCAAGGCAAAAAGCCCGAGCAATACATTAAACAGGCCTTTGTGCAGAGTGGTCAGAACATCACTCGCCTCCTTGCTGACGAGAAAAGCCAATGCCCCTGTAGTAAAGATATCGTCATTGGCCAGCAGCCCTGATGTGACTTGCAGACTTAACGTCAACAGCAGTGCTACCACCATCCAACCACCCAAAGGGTTATGTCCCAGACTGGGCACCGGGCCTGAACGCTGACGAGACTGCAGATAGGACGCCACTTGACCAGGCTTTTTTACAAATTCAGAGAAGCGAGAGTAGAAGCTCCCACAGAATCCCCAGCCCCAGCGAAAAAGCAGCAGCACCATAACGGCATAGCCAAAACGGGTGTGCCAGTCCATGTAACCGAGCTCAGCGCTGATCCACAACCCTGCTATCAGCCCCACCAACCCCCAGTGAAAAACTCGGGTAGAACCATCCCAGACCTTGACCTTGTGCACTTTCAACCTCCCTCATCGTCCTTTCATGCTTCCAAAGCGGATACCGGCTAACTGCATATCGTCTCCCTGCTATACTGCCCAGTCACACTACAAGGAGGCTCCATGTTGTCACTGAACTTTCAGCGTATCGGCACTGGTCCTACGCTGCTTATTCTGCACGGCCTGTTCGGCTCGTTAGATAACTGGGGCAGCGTCACCCGCCAGCTGGCAGAGCACTTTGACGTTATCAGTGTCGACTTGCGCAACCATGGTCGCTCAGAACATGCAAAACCGCATAGTTATCCTGCCATGTGTCAGGATGTTATCGACCTTCTCAGCCAGCTTAAGCTATCCCGAGTTCTGCTGATGGGGCATTCAATGGGTGGCAAGGTAGCGATGCAGCTTGCCCTGCAAGCACCTTCATTGATTGAACGCCTGATCGTGGTCGACATAGCCCCTGTGCACTATCCCCGACATCATGACGATGTTTTTCGGGGCCTTGAACAACTTGATCTGACACAGCTGACAAGCCGCTCTCAAGCTGACCAGCAGCTACAGCCGTATATAGAAGACGGCAGTGTGCGCTTGTTTCTGCTGAAAAATCTCTACCGTAATGAGTCAGGGCAATTTGCCTGGCGTTTCAACCTGACCACTCTCCGTGAGGACTACGACCAGATTAGCCAAGCGCCGTCAGGCAGTCCCTATCAGGGCCCCACATTATTTATCAAAGGAGAACGCTCAGCCTATATTACAGCCGAGTATAGAGATGCCGTTGTGCAGTTATTCCCACAGGCGGGTTACAAAGTAATACAGGATGCAGGCCACTGGCCTCATGCAGAGAAGCCGGAACTCTTTTTACGAATAGTGAATCGATTTCTGCATGCAGATAACTAATAACCAGAAAAGGGAGAGGCAAGCGGACTCAGGCCTGAGTGTTCACAAAACCGCCTGAGGGGTAGAGCCGGGAATAAACACCGAGTTCGACGAGACGCCGATTGATCTCCCGAAGCTGCTGCTGGACTTTGGCTAGCTGATCATCCACAGGCGTTGGGGGAATGGGTACCGTTTCACTATTAGCAACAGAGGATTGAGCAGTGTCGCTCTGGGTAGCCTGTGCTTCACCAGCTCCCCGCCCAGCTAAAGATGAAGTATCATCGCCTCCTTGCACAACCTGACTCGCCAGTGGCTCAATGCGCTCCTGTATCTGCTCCAATGCACGTGCCTGAGTGGACGTATCATCCTGCAGTTGCTGCTGCGCTTGTTGCTGGGCCTGCTGATTCTCCTTGGCCCTGTCTCTGGCCAGCTCAGCCTGAGCTTCAGCCAGCATACGCTGAGCCTCAAGTGCAATCTTGTCATCCTGCGCAGAAGGATCAACGGGAGCACGGGCCGCCTTGATAATGGCCTGTGCCTTTTCGATGGTTTCCTGGGGGTTGTTCGGCACAGGTGAGGTGTCTACCGATACCTCACCGTCTGTGGCATACAAGCGCCCGTCTGGTCCCCGGGTGTAATCATACTGAGGCGAGCCTCCGTACTGACCTGCCGCATCGGAGTGAGCCCGCTCATGCTCTTTAACCTGCTGATCACGCGACTGCAGCTCATCCACCTGCTGCTGATCTGCCGTTGATAATTGCTCACCAACGGTTGATGTATTGCCAGATGTTTTAGCGGCATTGGTGGCGATACGCTCTTTTGCGCGTAGCTCCCCTTCCCTGTCCTGCAATAAGCCGGAACCCTGTCCGGAAGATTGTTGCTGATTCTGCGAGCCATTATTTAACGGGGGCGCAGTTACCTGCTGAGCGACTGTCAGCTCAGTAAGATTAGCTGCTGCCTGAGGAGCAGGCGGCGTTGAAGCGGTAGTGGGTTGATAGGTCAGCCCCAGGCTTGAAATCAGCACGGATGACCTCGTAGCGAGTTAAACCTTAATATCCAGCAATGTTCCTAAGGTTGAATTTTGCGCTTCCAATACCTTGGCACCAGCCTGAACCAAAACTTTTGCTTCAGGCAAGCTCAGCAAACCATCCTCAACCGAAGCAGAACCCTGATCGTTGCTGAGGCCGTTGTCCGAGCTAGCGGAACTATCACTGACCGAACCTTGTGCAATCTGTGCCCCCGCCTGATCCAGCTGTGCCAGACCTCGCTGGATACCCAGTTGCCCATAGGTGAAAGTACTGCCCTGAATCTGCATTGAATATCACCTCATATTCTGAGCAAATTTTAGCCAACATCAACTAAATGTAAAGATTGCAGATTAAGGAAGGGTGCCGCGTTTTCTGCACTGGCCTGCTCCAGCCATGGGATTCTGCCCAGGCACGGCGCAGGCATTGTTGCCTGAAGAGTTGCAATATTTTCCCGCTGATAAGGCATATCAGGATCTACATGGTTTACCACCCACCCAGCCAGCGACAGACCTGCCTGGCGGATCGCGCTGACGGTCAGACTGGCATGATTCAGACAGCCGAGACGCAACCCGATGACCAGCACAACAGGCCAGGCATGCTGCGCCACCCAGTCCGACAGCATCTGCCCCTGATTGTTCAATGGCAGATACCAGCCACCCGCACCTTCAATCAGAGTGAACTGTGCCTTTTGTGCCAGCACGGGCTGCAACGCCTGCTCCACCGACGTCACACTCAGATGCTGCCCATGCAGTTCAGCCGCGATATGAGGCGCAATGGCCTCGGGGAAACGCAGTGGGTTATGCAGCGCGTAGTCCAGTTGCGGCCAGCTTTGCTGCTGAAGGCTCAGCGCATCACGATTGCGCCAGCCACCATCCTGTTGTTCGCAGCCAGAGGCAATGGGTTTGATACCCAGGGTTGTCAGCCCCATCTGACGCGCTCGCCAGAGCAACGCAGAGGACACCAGCGTCTTGCCCGAATCGGTGTCGGTACCGGTAACAAAAAAAATCGACATGAACTCACCCGGTTGTCGTAATAAAAACCAGTCAGAAATGCACTACAGAGGATTACAGGGCTTCTGCAGATACGCATAGAACACATCATAGGTCACAGTCAGAGCCTCACCGGAACACACCTGTTCATAGGCATGCTCCAGCGCCTGCAGCCGCTGGCGCCCCGCTAGCGCTCGGCCACGATGTACCTCTGCCGCATCAGTGTGGCTGGCGCCCAGCTGTTTCAGATCACGCATGACCTGTCTGGCACTGTCGTACAAGGCCACGCTGTCACGGGCCTGCCAGTGTTGATTTACCCAGCCATGACCAGCAGCCTGCTGCCAGCAAGCTAAACTGGCGAAGCGATTGACGTGTTCCTCCTGATCGACAGCTGCCCAGGCAGCTCGCAATTCCCACAAGGTACGGGGCCCCAACGTGGTCAGGCACAGCCAGCCTCCCGGCCTCAGTACGCGCCACACCTCGGCAAACATCCTTGCGGGATGATGACACCACTGCACTGCCAGGCTGGAAACCACCGCATCAGCACAGCCCTCCTGCAGCGGCAGCGCTTCTGCATCCGCATTCACATAGGCGTCAGCAGATGCCAGATGACGCGCCTGCTGTAACATTCCCTGGGCAATATCCAGTGCCAGCACCTGCAGCCCATCCGGTAAATGGCGGCTGACGTACCCGGTACCGCAGCCCATATCAACCACCCGGCCCGACAAATGAGGCGAGCCCGCCAGCAAACGTCCTGCGATCTCCCGCTGCAGAACAGCTGCCTGATCATAGCCGGCAGCGGCACGGCTGAATTCACGGGCAATGTTCTGCTTATGCATGCGCACTCTTTCCAGATAAGTCCAGCCATGCGGTATCAGGCCAGTGCAGCAGGTGCCCCTGATCAGGCAACACATCCACTACCGCCATCGCACCGTTAAGCACTTCGGCAATCTGCGAAGGTACCAGACCATCGCACGCCCCCAGATAGTGGCGCTGCGGCACCCTAACCTCCGCCCAGTGTTGGCAGCAGTCATCTGCCAGCCACTGTAGCTGCCGAGACAGACTGATGAGCTCCTCGCTGCTCAGCCCAAGATGATAGTCACGTAACATGGCCAGCAAGGTTCTTCCTAGTGGATGAGACTGAGCCACCATACCGGCAAAGCGCCGAAGCGTCGGTAGAGGCTGCTGCTCCATGGCATCAATGAACTGATCAAACACATCAGGCGACATGCCCGGTGCATTCGCTGTGGCCACAAAGCTGGGGCTGGCTGCCAGCGTGACAGCCAGAGCAATACGTTCAGGCGCCTGCACAGCTGCCTCCATCAGCAGCCGACCACCCAGTGACCAGCCCAGCCAGTTTGCCCTTTCAGGTGCCTGAGCCAGTATGCTGCTGGCCGCCTCTGCCAACGTACCTGCATGACGGTCAGGAGAGAGAATGTGCACGGTACCCTGCGGTGATAGCCGCTCTACTACACTGTGCCAGAGGTGGTCAGGCATCGCCCAGCCATTGATCAGCACCCACTCAGTCATGATCGCTCACCTCTCGCCAGCTGCGCTCCAAGGCATGCAGCAGACGATCCAGTTGCTGATCGGTATGTGCTGCCGTCAGTGTGATACGCAGCCGAGACATGCCAGCAGGCACCGTAGGTGGGCGGATTGCCGTGACCCAGATGCCCTGTTGCAGCAGGCTTGCAGAGAGCGCCATCGCCCGTGCCGCAGAGCCTACCAGCACAGGCTGAATGGCGGTCTGTGAGGACATCAGTGTCAGCCCCATGACTTCAGCCTCATGACGAAAGCGTCTGATCAGGTGCTGCAAATGCAGTCTTCGCTCAGGCTCCTGCTGCACAATACTCAGTGCCTGACGTCCTGCTGCCGCTACTGCGGGTGGCATTGCTGTGGTGTAGATATAGGAGCGGGCAAACTGAATCAGCGCCTCAATCAAGGTCTCGCTACCCGCGATAAAAGCACCGGCACAGCCCAATGCCTTACCCAGGGTTGCCATCAGTACAGGCACCTGCTGCTGATCAAGCTCACAGGCCTCAACCAGCCCAGCACCGCGCTCTCCCAGCACCCCAAAACCATGGGCATCATCCACCATCAACCAGGCTTGCTGGTCGTGGCATAGCTGCGCCAGCTCATTCAATGGCGCGACATCACCATCCATACTGAAGACACCATCTGTCACCACCAGCTTGTGCGACTGCGTCGCCTTGCCCAGACGACTGGCCAGATTGTCGACGTCATTGTGCAGGTAGCGCTGAAAGCGCGCGCCACTGTTCAGGCCAGCGTCCAGCAGGGAGGCATGATTCAGGCGATCTTCAAACACGGCCGACTGATCATCCAGCAGCGCACTGATAGCCCCCAGATTGGCCATGTAGCCGGTAGAAAACAGCAGGGCTCGCTGTCGTCCGGTGAATGCCGCCAGCTCTTCTTCCAGCGCATGATGCTCGGCACTATGACCGCTGACCAGATGGGAAGCGCCGCTACCAACACCGTAACGCCGCACCGCCTCGATGGCGCTTTGCTTCAACCTTGGATCATTAGCCAGACCCAGATAGTCATTGCTGCAGAACGCCAGATAGCGCTGACCATCCAGCACTACTTCTGGTTGCTGCGCACCTTCCAGAGTCCTGCGCTGACGATAGAGATGTTGCTGCTGACGCTCCTTCAGGCGAGCCTGCAGATTGAATGCATCCATCATGATTACTGCAGGGCAGCTGCGGCCTGCGCCTGAGGAGCACCGGCGTCATGGTAGAGGCTGGCCTGTTGTTGCTGACGTACCTGCTGCAACAATGCCTGTTCGTGCGCCTCATCAGATAACCCTTCACGGCTTTCAGGGGTGATCCCCAGTTTCCTGAACAGCACTTTGTCTGCATGCGCCTCTGGGTTAGGCGTAGTCAGCAGCTTTTCGCCATAGAAAATGGAATTGGCACCCGCCATGAAACACAGCGCCTGCACCTGCTCATTCATCTTTTCGCGCCCGGCCGACAGTCGCACATGTGAGCGTGGCATCAGGATCCGAGCTACCGCGATGGTGCGGATAAAGTCGAAGGGGTCCAGGTCTTCAACTTCTGCCAGAGGCGTACCCGCCACCTTGACCAGCATATTGATCGGCACACTTTCAGGATGATCAGGCATGTTGGCCAGTACCCGCAGCAAGCCGATGCGATCCTGCAGGCTTTCCCCCATCCCCATGATGCCGCCACAACAGACCTTCATACCGGCGTCGCGCACATGACTGAGGGTATCCAGCCGCTCCTGATAAGAGCGGGTAGTGATGATGCTGTCATAGAACTCTGGCGAGGTATCGAGGTTGTGGTTGTAGTAATCCAGCCCGGCCTCCGCCAGCTCACCGGCCTGATCGCGATTGAGCGTGCCGAGTGTCATACAGGCCTCCAGCCCCATGGCTTTGACACCGCGCACCATCTCCAGCACGTAAGGCATGTCACGCTGGGTCGGATGTTTCCAGGCAGCCCCCATGCAGAAACGGCTGGCGCCGCTGTCCTTGGCTCTGGCGGCCTCCTCCAGTACCTTCTTCACTTCCATCAGTTTCTGCTTTTCCAGACCGGTGTCGTAATGCGCACTTTGCGGGCAGTACTTGCAGTCTTCAGGGCAGGAACCGGTTTTGATCGACAACAGGGTGCTGACCTGCACCTGATTGGGGTCAAAGTACTGACGATGGGCTGTTTGAGCCTGAAACAACAAATCATTGAAAGGCTGCTCAAACAGAGCGCGGACTTCGCCCTCGGTCCAATCATGGCGAATGACAGTGGTTGACATCGTGCAGTGCTCCGCAAAAGTAAACATACTTACCCCTGCACTGCAGGTCTGGTCAGCACAGCAGCGATTCCGCAGGGGTATCAGGAATACCGCCATCTTAATCAGCTCAGGGAATGAGTCAACCAATGAAAAATAACAAGGTTTACTTCAGATCTTTTTTTAACCAGTTATTTTACCCATGCGTCCTTTGCAGGAGTCATCCTCGCCCCCCGACAGGTTTGCTCTGCACTGGCTGCCAGCAGGACATGCCCTTCAACCAGCCGGCCTGTCTGGGCTGTTCCTTGCCTCTGGAGGCACAGAGTGCGACGGGGCTGTGCGGTCAGTGTCTGAAACAGGCGCCACTGTATAACCGGGTCTGGAGTCCATGGCGTTATGAAACGCCACTGCCGTACCTGATTAGCCGCTGGAAATATCAGGCTGACTTCAGTGCAGGTCGGCTGCTGGCCAGCCTGATGCTAGGCGCCTGGCAGGAAGCAGGGCTACAGCCTCCAGAGGTCTTGCTGCCAGTCCCCATGCACCGTCAGCGTCTGCAGCAGCGCGGCTTCAATCACAGCCTGTGGCTCGCGCAGTATCTATCCCGGCATTTGCAGATCAAGGTCGACACCCACTATCTGCAGCGCACGCAAGCCACTGCTACACAACAAGGCCTGAGTGCCCGGGCCCGGCGACGCAATCTTCGCTCAGCCTTTGCGCTGCGCGGCAATCCCGGTTACCGTCATGTGGCCGTAATTGATGACGTCATGACGACCGGGGCGACCGCCAACGCCATTGCTGCACTGTTGCGCAGCCAGCAGATCACCCGACTGCAACTGTGGTGTCTGGCCCGGACGCCCCACCACTGACCGATAGCAACGATTTTCAGGCCCCGGCAATTTGCTTGAGCTGCAGCTCACCTCAAGGAGAACGCGGCACTATGCGCCCATACCGAATACCACTCGCACTATCAGGCTGGCTGTTGGCCCTGTGTCTCTGGCTGGTACCCCAGCTGGCCAGCGCTCAGCCAGTCTTTGCCTGGCAGATTCGTTCCCAGACTGCCACGCTGTATCTGCTCGGTTCCCTGCATGCCTTCCCGCCGCAGGGCTATCCCCTGCCACAAGCGGTGGAAGCGGCATTTTCGCTGTCTGACTATCTGGTGGTAGAAATCAATCCCACCGACCTCCCCCTGCCCGCCCAGCAGAAGCTGTTCGATCACTACGGTAACCTGCAAAACGGCCAGCGACTGTCAGACCTGCTCTCAGCCAGGGATCAGCAACGGTTACGTCAGCATGCTCAACAACTGGGGCTGGATTACAACGCCATGCAACCCTGGCAGCCCTGGCGTGCAGGTACACAGCTGGTACTGGCAGATGCTGAGCGGCAGGGATTTGACACTACGGCCGGTATTGATCACTACTTTATGCGTCGCGCCGGCAACCGGCAGATCCTGGCGCTGGAAACACTTGAGAGTCAGCTGCAGGCCATCGCTGTCCCCGATATGAATATTCAGGTGGCCAATCTGGTTAGTACGCTGGATCAGATGGAACAGGACAAAGACTTTCTGCCCTGCTTGTATCAGGCCTGGCGCCGCGGGGATGGCCCTGCAGTCTATCGCCAGTCAGAACAGGAAGCCGGTGATGACCCGCGCCTGAAAGCCTATCTGGACCGGCTCAACAGTCAGCGTAATGCGGAAATGGCAGACAAACTGATCCGCTTACTGCGCAGCAGTGGTACCTTTTTCGTTGTCGTAGGGGCACTGCACATGCCCGGGCCTGATGGCTTGCTGGCTCGCCTTAATGCGGCGAACTTTCCCAGCCAGCAGCTGCAGTCTCCACGTTAGGCATACCTGCGCCCCCTTGTGATTCAGAGCACGGGCAGCCCCTTGTGGCAGCAGGCACTGCTGTCACACTGCGGACCGCCCAGGAATCAGACCATCACCTTCAAGGAGGATGAATGTCATTGCTGAGCACTCTGAACGCCCCGCGCTCACTGCGTCTCGCTCTACCCTTACTGATATTGGCCCTGCTGCTTGGCGGCTGCGGCAGCAACCCGCCTCTTCCCAGCGATACCCAGACCTACTACGTCAAGGCAGGGGACACGTTTTACAGCATCGCCCGTCGCTATGGCATCAGCGTCAAAACCCTGAGCCGCCTGAACCCAGATGCCAACCCCAGCCGCATTGAAATCGGCGATAAGCTGAAAGTACCGACGGATGCAGTAGTCAGGCACTTGGCCTATCCGGTCAGTCATCCTGACTACTCCTCCGGCTTCGGCATGCGCGATGGCCGCATGCATAACGGCGTCGATTTCCGTGGCCCCAGTGGTACATCAGTACTAGCAGCAGGTCAGGGCAAGGTGGTGTTCAGCGGTAATATGCGTGGTTACGGCCGCATCATCATCATCGATCACGGTGGCGGCTTTCAGACGGTGTATGCCCACAACAGCGTGAATCTGGTGGACAAGGGGGAGACAGTCCAGCAAGGGCAGCCGGTAGCACGTATGGGTAACAGCGGTCATGCCAATGGCACGCACGTGCATTTTGAGGTGCGCATTCATGGTCAGGCCGTCAACCCGATGAGCTATCTGCACTGATCTCGTAGCCTATCAGGACGCAATTCACTCCCACCTGGCGGAGCAGGATGACCCGACTGGAGTCAGATGCTGACAGCCCCTATAGTAACGCCCCTTGCGACAACCCTGACCACAGCAACAGGAATAGCACCCCGTGTCGACCGACTTTCACTTTCAGGCCATTGGCTTTATTCACTCGCCCTATAAGGAAAAGTTCGGCATCCCCCGCCAGCCCGGGTTGGTGACCGCCGCCCGTATTGAACTGCATCTTGACCAGCACATTCCGGCCAGCAGTCTGGATGACATCGAAGGCTTTTCCCACCTGTGGCTAACCTTTGTCTTTCATGAACATATCGAGCGTGGCTGGCAGCCCCGCATTCGTCCGCCACGTCTGGGTGGGAATCGCCGGGTCGGTGTCTTTGCCAGCCGCAGTCCGTTCCGCCCCAACCCTATTGGTCTGTCAGTTGTGCCCTTGCTTGGCATCCGTCATGCAGCCAATCACAGTATCCTGGAGCTGGGAGGAGCGGACCTGCTGGACGGCACACCGATTCTGGATATCAAGCCTTACGTCCCCTTTGTCGACAGTCATCCTGAAGCCCGCGGCGGTTTCGTTGATGCTCCGCCACCACAGCACATTGTCAGCTGGGATGAGCCACTGGAGCAGCACTTGCAACAACTTGAACGAGGCGGTTTCCCCGACTTGCGCCTGCTGCTGCGACAGGTGCTGGCACAGGATCCCCGTCCGGCCTATCAGAAAGGGCAGGATGGCCGTCGTTACGGCCTGCGACTATATGACTTCAATATTCTGTTCGAGGCGAGTGACGACGGCTTTGCCGTAGTCGCAATAGAGTCGCTGTAGCAGGGCTCTGCAGCCCAAGTCACAGTACTATGGCAAGCTGAAACAGCTGTTATCCCACAGCAGACATCGCGGCATAGAGACGAGGTGGTGAAAGGAGACGAGGTGGTGAAAGGAGACGAGGTGGTGAGAGAAGAACGACTGGTACCCTGCTGAGGCACCAGTCGGAACGTGTAGAAGTAAAAAGCTTACTTTTTCAGCATGCCGCCCATACTCTCGCATGTGCCTTTGGCTACATATTTCCAGTCACCGGGATCTTTGTCCTTGGTGGCTTGCCCGGCGCAGGCATGGCCATTGGAGGCACAGTCATTCTGGCCCGCCATGGCCACACCATAGCATTTTTCCTTGTCACTGGCCGCCATGGCGGAATGGCTCATCACGCCCAACGCCAGCAGACCAGAGACCGCACCAATAGCAACGACTTTGGATTTGTTCATTCGCTTTAACCTCCTGTTTATGAATATATGAGACACTCGGCGCTATTCCCGGGTTCTCACCCTACACCCCGCATCGCATGCTTAACGATGTCTACGTACCCGACTACCGACTTAGATTAGTACAGGAACACGCTCATGCAATTGTCAGCCACCGATCTCGCCTTTGATCGCGATCATATATGGCACCCCTACACCTCCATGCTCAACCCTGCACCAGTCTTTCCCGTGCGTGCGGCTGAAGGAGTCAGGATCTACCTCGACAATGGCCAGGTTCTGCTGGATGGCATGGCCTCATGGTGGGCTGCCGTGCATGGTTACAATCACCCGCGGCTGAATCAGGCCCTGATCGATCAGACCCATGCCATGAGTCATATCATGTTTGGCGGCCTGACCCATGCCCCGGCCATCCGTCTCGCCCGTCATCTGGTGGAGCTGACGCCAGCGGGTCTGGACAAGGTATTTATCTGCGACTCAGGCTCGGTAGCCGTCGAAGTCGCCATGAAAATGGCCATTCAATACTGGCAGGCACGCGGTCAGGGCAGTAGACAACGACTGCTGGCCCTGCGCAATGGGTATCACGGAGACACCACAGGGGCGATGTCACTGTGCGACCCGGAAACGGGCATGCACGAGCTGTTCAGAGGCGCCATTCTTGAGCAGTTTTTTGTCGCTGCCCCTCAGAGTTCCTTCCATGGCGAATGGCATCCTGAGGAGCTGGCGGAAATGGAGAGCACCCTGCAACAGCACCACCAGCAGATTGCCGCCGTCATTCTGGAGCCCATCGTACAGGGTGCTGGTGGAATGCGCTTCTATCATCCTGCCTATCTGCAGGGGGTCAGAGCCCTGTGTGATCGCTATGAGGTACTGCTGATTGCTGACGAAATCGCCACCGGCTTTGGCCGGACCGGCAAGCTGTTCGCCTGCGAACATGCCGAAATCAGCCCCGACATTCTCTGTCTTGGCAAATCGCTGACCGGCGGTTATATGACCCTGGCGGCGACGCTGACCACTAAGGCCATCGCCGAAACGATCTCCGCTGGCGGCGCGGGTTGCTTCATGCACGGTCCGACCTTCATGGCCAACCCGCTGGCCTGTGCAGTAGCCAATGCCAGCATTGAGCTGTTGCTGGAGAGCGACTGGCAGCAAAAGGTCAACGCGCTGCAAGGCTGGCTGGAAAGCGGACTGGCGCCTGCCCGCAGTCTGCACGGCGTCAGGGAGGTACGCTGCCTGGGCGCCATCGGCGTCATCGAGCTGGAGCATCCGGTCGATATGCGTATCCTGCAGCCGCAGCTGGTAGAGGCGGGTATCTGGCTGCGTCCGTTCGGACGACTGGTGTACATGATGCCGCCGTTCATCATGAGCCAGAATGAAGTGGCACAGCTGACCGCTACCACCTGTCAGGTACTGGCCGACTATCTGAACTGATCGCTATCGACTCTGGCTGCCGGTGCCTGCCGGCAGCTGCGCTTATACCTCCTGCCACGCCATGAACTCCTTTTGCTGCCCCGGTATTTTCCAGTCCTCCTATGTTGATTTCCCCCTCACTGACCAAGGAATAAGCACGGGAGAAACGCTTCGCAATAAATACGTCATTTTTGCTGCTTAGCATGGCTTTGACTTGCACAACCGTCTGCCCTCTCGATCGCGCTCCATAGCAAGTCCTCTGGGAAATCAGTCACTTGCGCATATCGGGTAGGCGTCCAGCGTCAGGAGCCGTACATGGCCAGCAATGCCTCAGCAAAACGCAGCGTCCGCAGTATCTGGATTTCGGATACCCATCTGGGCAGCAAAGGCTGTCAGGCCGAGCTGCTGACGGAGTTTCTCAAACACCACGACTGCGAACAGCTGTATCTGGTCGGGGACATCATCGACGGCTGGCGTATGCGCAAGGGCGTGTACTGGCCACAAAGCCACAGTAACGTGTTGCGCCGCATCCTCACCATGGCCAAGCGTGGCACCCGCGTTACCTACGTGACAGGTAATCATGACGAGTTCCTCCGCCGCTATTCCACATTGCAGCTGGGTAACATCACACTGACGGATGAGGCTGAACACATCACTGCCAAAGGCGAACGCTTGCTGATCCTGCATGGTGACATGTTTGACGTTATCACTCGCTATCACCGCTGGCTGGCGTTCCTCGGTGACTCCGCCTATGAAATGCTACTGGTACTCAATCGCTGGCTGAACGATCTGCGTCGACGCTTTGGCTTTGGCTACTGGTCGCTCTCGGCTTACCTCAAGCACAAGGTCAAGAAAGCCGTCAATTTCATCGGTGAATTTGAGGAAGCACTCGCTCATGAATGTCACAAGCGCAACTTCGACGGCGTTGTTTGTGGCCATATTCATCACGCCGAAATTCGTGATATCGGTAAGGTTCGCTACCTGAACTGCGGCGACTGGGTGGAATCCTGTACCGCGCTGGTGGAGGACATGCAGGGCGAGATTTCATTGATCGCCTGGGTACGCCAGCGTGAAACCGTGGTTGCCACGTCGCTGCCCCAGCTGGAGAGCAGCACGTGAAGAAACTGCTGCTGATTACTGACGCCTGGTACCCACAAATCAATGGCGTGGTTACCACCCTGACGCACATGGTCACCTACCTGCAGCAGCAACAGCTGGCGGTGGAGATCATTCATCCTGCGCGCTTTCGCACCCTGCCCTGCCCCACCTACCCAGATATCCGTCTGGTGCTTACCCCATGGCAGGTCGGCAAACTGATACATGACTGCCAGCCTGATGCCGTGCATATTGCCACCGAGGGGCCGCTCGGCATCGCCGCCCGCAGCTACCTGCACAAGCACCACATTCCCTATACCACCTCACTGCACACCAAATTCCCTGAGTACGTCTCCAGTCGCTTCAGCTGGGTTCCCCTGCGCTGGGGTTATCAATTCCTGCGCTGGTTTCATCGTCCATCCCAGCAGGTGCTGGTCACCACAGAAAGCAATGCCCGGGAACTGCGTAACGCTGGCCTTGAACACCTGCAGGTGTGGGGCAGAGGAGTGGATACCGAGCAGTTCAGGCCCCAGCAGCGCCCAGCCAATACTGATCCGGTATTTCTCTATGTCGGCCGGGTAGCGGTGGAGAAGAATATCGAAGCTTTCCTGCGCTTGCGCCTACCGGGGCGCAAGCGGGTAGTCGGTGACGGGCCTGCGCGGGCGGATTTGCAGGCCCGCTACCCGGATGCCGAATGGGTCGGCTTCAAGACGGGACAGGCGCTGGTGGACGAGTATGCTCGCGCGGATGTATTTGTTTTTCCTTCGCTGACCGACACCTTTGGTTTGGTCATGCTGGAAGCGCTGGCCTGCGGTACACCGATTGCCGCCTTTCCGGTGACCGGCCCCATTGACGTGGTGCAGCCAGGCGTCACTGGCTATCTGGAGCAGGATCTGGCCAAGGCTGCCATGCAGTGCCTGTCACTATCCAGAGCCGACTGCCGCCAGTTCGCCGAAGCCAATAGCTGGCAGCAATGTGCAGAGCGTTTCGTGCAGTCCCTGGTGCCGGTGTTTACCAATCAAGAGGATGATTGCGCCGAAACCAGCCAGTAAGACTGCGGCGAGGCTTCACCGCCGGCAGCACCTGATGCGGGAAATCTGAACTCAGAAAAAACACCGTGGTCCCCCAACGTGGTGCTACCGATGCCAGCAACTGCTGCTCATCATCAGCATAGAGCAGCAGTTCCCCCCCATCACCTGGCTGCCAGTCCGGATTGAGGTAGGTGATAAACGTCAGAATACGCTGGTTATTTCCCTGGAAGTTATCCCAGTGCAAAGCATAACCACCGCCCTCCGGATAGCGGGCGTAATGAAACTCCATGGCATTCAGCCCCAGAAACAGCGAGCGATTGAACTCTGCCATCCAGCCCTCTGCAACCTGCAGAAACTGCTGCTGACAGATAGCCTTGCCTTCCAGCCAGGCAATCTCGTCAGCACGAATTGACTCAACTCGTTGCCGTGCCTGACCCACTTTGGCCTCTTCCAGTGCATTGGCCTGATAATGGCAGCTGATATCCTGGTATAAAGCCTGCAATAGAGTCTGCTCCAGCAGGGGATTGTGCTCATCGGGCAGCACCACGTAACCACAGCTGGCCAATTGATCGAGCATGGACTCCGGGAGTCCAGTAGTAGCAGTATTCACTCCAGTGCAGCGCCCCAGTCATAAACAGGGCGACTATTTTGCTCAGGAAGCGAATCCACCAGAAACAAAATCAAATGCTCGATATAAGCAAGAAAATCGATTGATCAGCAAAGGCCAACAACAGATCTATCTGGACGTAAGAGGCAGGACAGTATGGCAAGGATAAGACTGGCGTTACCGGCACAGAGTCTGTTTCAACTGACGCTGCCGATCCGCATTCAGGATATCAACTACGGCGGTCACCTGAGCAACAGTGCCATTCTCGGTCTGGCACATGAGGCACGTATAGCCTTTCTCGCCCAGTATGGCTGGCAGGAGCTGAACATTGAGGGCTGTGGCATCATCATGGCCGACGCCGCCATTCAGTTTCGCGCCGAAGCCTTTCATGGCGAGGTGCTGAATATCAGCGTAGGGCTGATGGATGCCTTTGAATATGGTTGCGACATGTTCTATCGCATGATCCGCGAGAGTGATGCCAAGGAAATCGCGCTGGTCAAAACCGCGCTGGTATTTTTTGACTACGGCAGCCGTAGCAAGGTGGCTATGCCAGCGGCATTCGCCAGCCTGATTCCCGACTGACGAACCGCTGCCGCACGGCACTCTCTGGCAAGCGTGCTAGTACTCATCCTTGTAGGAGTCATAGATCTCTCGTGCCAGATCCTCAAAGCGGGTGTATTTACCGATAAAGGCCAGCCGACAGGTGCCGATGGGGCCGTTACGCTGCTTACCGATAATGATCTCAGCCACCCCTTTGTCGGGAGAATCTTCGTTATAGACCTCATCACGGTAGATAAACATGATGACGTCGGCATCCTGCTCGATGGAGCCTGACTCCCTGAGATCGGAGTTGATAGGACGTTTGTTGGGACGATTTTCCAGACTACGGTTGAGCTGTGACAGCGCAATTACCGGGCAATGCAGCTCTTTCGCCAGCGCCTTCAGCGAGCGCGAGATCTCTGCCACTTCCTGAGTACGGCTTTCAACGTTGCCACCCAGCCGCATCAGCTGCAGGTAGTCGACCATGATCAGCCCCATGGAGCCATGCTCACGATGAATTCGCCGGGCACGGGCACGCATCTCACTGGGCGTCAGACCTGGCTGGTCATCAATATACAGCGGCTTGTTACGCAGCATATGCACTGCTCCCGTCAGACGGGTCCACTCCTCGGGATCCATCTGTCCGGTACGCACATTCCCCAGCGGGATCTTGCCAAGGGACGCCAGCATACGCATCATCAGCTGTTCGGCAGGCATCTCCAGACTGAATACAAGCACCGGCTTGTCACCCTGCACGACCACGTTCTGCACAACGTTCATGGCAAAGGTAGTCTTTCCCATGGAAGGACGCGCAGCGACGATAATCATGTCCGATGGCTGCATACCCGAGGTCATCCGGTCCAGATCAGAGAAGCCTGTACTGGCACCGGTCATTTCGCCACCTTGCTGATTGAGCAAATCGATACGCTCGATCGTCTGCGCCAGAATGGGGTTTACGCCCACTGGGCCCGAAGCCTGGGTCCGGCTTTCTGCAATCTTGAATACCTTGGCTTCCGCCTCATTGAGCACCTCCGGACCGGTCCGCCCTTCCGGATGATACGCCAGGTCCATGATCTCACCACTGATACTAATAAGCTGGCGCAGCAGTGAGCGATCACGCACGATTTCGGCATACGCGCGAATATTGGCAGTACTCGGCGTGTTCTGTACCAGCTCTCCGAGGTAAACCAGACCACCGGCATGCTCAAGCTCTGCGCGGGACTCCAGTTCCTCCGACAGCGTAATGATATCCAGAGGCATCTGCTGACTGATCAGCTGCGCCATGGCCCGGAAGATCAGGCGATGATTGCGACGATAGAAATCGTCTTCGGTCAGCTGCTCAGCGACGGTATCCCAGGCCTGGTTATCCAGCAGGACACCACCCAGTACCGACTGTTCAGCTTCAATTGAATGAGGAGGGAGCTTTAAGGCTTCTGTTTCCTGGTCGGGAAGCGTATCCATCAACATCAGTCTCAATAGACAAACCGGGCTATTACCCTATACCAGAGCAGCTCGCCTGGGAATCTCACCATAACTCAGTGGACTCTGATAGGGCATAAACACAAACACCCGCCGAAGCGGGTGTTTGTAGTCATCTTGACGACGACCGATAAAGCGTCAGCTTATTCAGCTACCACGATGATGGTAACTTTGGCAGACACTTCAGGGTGCAGCTGGATAGCTACTTCGAATTCGCCAGTGTGACGCAGAGCGCCATTGGGCAGACGAACTTCTGACTTGTCTACAGCGATACCGGCAGCAGTGATGGCATCAGCCAGATCACGAGTACCGATAGAGCCGAACAGTTTGCCTTCGTCACCGGCTTTGGCAACGATAGACAGTTCGATTTCAGCCAGTTGAGTAGCGCGAGACTGGGCAGTAGCCAGCTTATCGGCAGCTGCTTTTTCCAGCTCGGCACGGCGGGCTTCAAAAGCTTCAACGTTAGCAGAAGTAGCCATAACTGCCTTGCCGTAAGGCATCAGGAAGTTACGACCATAACCAGCTTTAACTTTAACTCTGTCGCCCAAGCCACCCAGCTTGCCGACTTTCTCGAGCAGAATAACTTCCATCTCGTAAACCTCTGTTTGCACAACCCGGGTCAGACCATCGGGTTAAGTCTTCTGCGGATATTGATCAACGAGTCGATCACACCCAGCAGCATCAATAAAGGATACACATACGGTCCAAGCAGCAGCAGTGCCACATAAAGTGCACCCAGCCATGCTTTACCCAGTGCCTTGATACCTATTACCCCGTGAACCAAGGCTAACCCTGCAACGACCAGCGGCAGAGACAACACCGGTAGCCAACGCAGCCACTCGGGGCCAGCTCCCGCTCCCAGCATCAGAACAAAGCCTAACGCCAGTGCCAGCCAGGCCGGCAGCCTGAGCTGATGAAATTCCGCTCTGAAACCACCGGGATTGTAAAGATCTGCTTGCCAAGCTCTCGCCATCATCACACTGCCGAGGTTGATAGCACACTGAAAAGCCGCTAGAGCGCCCATCAGTAATTGCATCAGCCAGTATCGGGCATCACTCGGTACAGGACCGTCTACCACTGACGCCAGCCAGCTGTCGCTGAGGGTCTGCAGTTGGCTGACCAGAGCCTGCAGGGCCATGGGCAGCACACCACTCAACAACAAGCCAACTAGCGTTGATACCAACAGGACCTGGGGCCACGACACTGTCGCCCGCAACACCCAGGCCAGTATAAAGGTGCCAAGCAAGCTCATCAGTGGCGTGGGATCACCCATGGCCCACCAAGCCAGTGTGGGCAGCAAGGCCCAGACTACAATCTTTACGCCTTCCCGGTAGCCTCTACGCAAGGTCACCAGGCTCACGGTTGCCGCACTCAGCCAAAACATCATTGGTAGTGCGGCACAAACAACAGCAACCAGTAAGGCCTGTCTGCGGCCTTGCATGAGGTACTCAGCAAGTGCACGCATGCCTTAGCGGTTCCTTATTTGTGGCTGTCGGTGTAAGGCAGCAGAGCCAGGAAACGAGCACGCTTGATAGCGGTCGCCAGCTGACGCTGATAACGGGCACGGGTACCGGTGATACGGCTAGGAACAATCTTGCCGGTCTCGGTGATGTAGCCCTTCAGGGTTTCGATGTCTTTGTAATCGATTTCCTTCACATTCTCGGCTGTGAAGCGGCAAAACTTTCTACGACGGAAAAAACGCGCCATCTGTAAAACTCCTCAATCAGTTAAGTAAAAGAAAACTCAGCTTATTCTTCGCTGGTTTCTTCTGCTTTTTCAGCTACGTCGTTCTGCTCTGCATTAGCAGCGTTGTCTTCACGACGGGGACGACGCTCTTCACGGCTTTCAGCAGCTTTGATTGGGGATACTTCGGTTACTGCATCTTTACGGCGCAGAACCATGTTACGGATAACAGCGTCGTTGTAGCGGAACAGATCTTCCAGTTCGTCCATGACTTCCTGGGTCGCTTCAACGTTCATCAGCACGTAGTGTGCCTTGTGGATTTTGTTGATTGGGTATGCCAGCTGACGACGGCCCCAATCTTCCAGACGATGGATCTTACCGTTAACACCTTCGATCATAGTGGTGTAACGTTCGATCATGGCTGGAACTTGTTCGCTCTGGTCCGGATGTACCAGGAACACGATTTCGTAATGACGCATGTAAGCTCCTTACGGGTTAACAGCCCCTTAACAGCACACTGCTGCACAGTTAAGAAGCAAGGAGGATAGATAGGGTATTTCAAAGAGCACAGTATTTTAGTGATGCAGCTGGCACTATGCAAGCCAGCTGTACAGCATTTAGGCAATTTTGACGCCACTCACCGCCACACTGAGACACTCGCTCAAGACAGTACAGACGCAGACCTTATGCCTGACGCAACCCCAGTACGTCCTGCATGTCAAAGTTGCCTGTGGTTTTATCATCCAGCCATACCGCTGCACGTACCGCGCCCTTGGCAAAGGTCATACGACTGGATGCCTTGTGGGTAATTTCAATACGCTCACCCTCAGTCGCAAACAGCACAGTATGGTCACCTACCACATCGCCACCACGCACCGTAGCGAAACCGATCTGCTCTGCGGGACGAGCTCCAATCTGACCTTCGCGCCCGTAAACGGCACAGCTTTTAAGATCACGCTGTAATGCATCAGCAACCACTTCCCCCAACAGCAGGGCAGTCCCGGACGGAGAGTCAATCTTATGACGATGATGCGCTTCGATAATTTCGATATCGTACCCCTCACCCAGCGTCTGTGCGGCCAGCTGCAATAGCTTGAGACAAACGTTGATACCCACACTCATATTCGGTGCGAATACGATGGCCGTGCGCGCACCCGCATCCGTAATCTGTTGCTTCTGGGCATCATTCAGACCGGTGGTGCCCACCACCAGTTTTTTGCCATGGGCAGCACAGAAGGCGACGGTCTGTTCAGTGACATCCGGTTTGGTAAAGTCGATCAGCACGTCGAAATCGCTGACCACCTTGTCGAGGCTGTCACTGGCATAAATACCCAGCTTGCCAATCCCGGCCACTTCGCCCAGATCTGCACCTACCAGGCTGCTGCCCATGGACACGATCCCGGCACCTAGAGTCGCAGAATCGTGCTGCTGGATCGCTTCAATCAGGTTGCGCCCCATTCGGCCGGCAGCACCCATGATGGCAATACGCGTCATGTTGTTATCCTGTCTTCACAGTCAAATTCAGAGGTGGCGAGATTATAAAGAAAAAGGGCGACCATGGTCGCCCTTTCCTGTCACGAATACCACTGCATCCGCTTACTTCATGTCCTCAAAAAACTTCTTCACGCCATCAAAGAAGGATTTGGTACGAGGCGCATGGCGCTCATCCTGGTCCTTCATTGTTGCTTGAAACTCCTGCAGCAACTCTTTCTGACGTGCCGTCAAATTGACCGGAGTCTCGACCACGATACGACAGATCAGGTCACCTGCTGCACCGCCACGGACCGGCACCACGCCTTTGCCACGCAGACGGAACTGCTTGCCAGTCTGAGTTTCCGTCGGAATCTTGAGACGGACACGACCATCCAGTGTTGGCACTTCAAGCTCTCCACCGAGAGCAGCATCAACGATGCTGACCGGCACGTCACAGAACAGATTCTTGCCATCACGCTCAAAAATCGGATGTTCACGTACCGATACCTGTACATACAGATCGCCTGCCGGACCACCCTGCACTCCCGCCTCACCTTCACCTGAAAGACGAATACGGTCACCAGTATCAACACCTGCCGGAATTTTGACGCTAAGAGTCTTGGTTTTCTCAACCCGACCACGACCATGGCAATCGCCACAAGGATCAGTGATTACCTTGCCACTGCCGTGACAGGCAGGGCACGTCTGCTGCACAGAGAAGAAGCCTTGCTGCATACGAATCTGCCCCGCGCCACCGCAGGTAGAACAGGTCTGTGGCTGAGTCCCTTTTTTCGCTCCACTGCCATGGCAAGTGTCGCACTCTGACAAAGATGGAATTGTCAGGGATTTCTGACAGCCCTTGACAGCTTCTTCAAGCTCCAGCTCCAGGGTGTAACGCAAGTCCGAGCCACGTTGAGGGCCGCCACGTCCACCACGGGCAAAGCCGCCACCACCACCAAAAATATCGCCGAAGACATCCCCAAAAATATCCTGGAAACTGCCCCCGCCAAAACCACCCCCACCAAAGCCGCCTGCGGCATTGGGATCAACACCGGCATGGCCGAACTGATCGTATGCGGCCTTTTTCTGGGCATCGGACAGCACTTCGTAGGCTTCGTTCACTTCTTTGAACTTGGCTTCCGCCTCACTGTCATCCGGATTACGGTCCGGATGGAACTTCATGGCCATGCGCCGGTAGGCTTTCTTGATGTCCTGCTCAGAGGCATCGCGCTGCAGCCCCAGCACTTCATAGAAATCGCGTTTTGACATGATCTTCGCTGGCTAGCTGTACCGGCACTGCCGGTGACTCCAATGGAAAAGGCGCAGTCTACCTGCGCCTTCGTCAACTTCAAAGCCAAGTTGTCAGCGAATTACGTGGATAATCCGCTAACAAGTGAAAGACTCTTACTTCTTGTCATCCTTCACTTCTTCAAACTCGGCGTCAACCGCATCATCCTGCTTGGCACCAGCATCCTGAGCGCCACCTGAAGCCTGCTCCTGGCTTGCAGCTTCTGCATACATTTTTTGCGCCAGACCAGACAGTGCCTCAGTCAGTTCCTCTGTTTTGCTGGTGATGACGTCTTTATCATCCCCTTTAAGCGCTTCTTCCACCGCCTTGATTGCTGCTTCAATCTTTGCTTTCTCTTCAGCAGTGGCCTTATCACCAGCATCCTTCAGCGTCTTGTGGGCAGTGTGAACCATGCCGTCGGCACCGTTACGTGCCTGCACCAGCTCCTCAAACTTCTTGTCTTCGGCAGCATTGGCTTCAGCGTCACGCACCATCTTTTCAATCTCTTCATCACTCAGACCGGATGAAGCCTTGATAACGATAGACTGCTCTTTACCTGTGGCCTTGTCCTTAGCAGAGACGTTCAAAATACCGTTGGCATCGATATCAAAGCTGACTTCGATCTGTGGTACACCGCGAGGCGCGGGAGGAATATCAGACAGATCGAAACGACCCAGCGATTTATTCTGAGTAGCCTGCTTACGCTCACCCTGCAAGACATGGATAGTGACAGCAGTCTGGTTATCGTCAGCAGTCGAGAACACCTGCGACTTGCGAGTCGGAATAGTGGTGTTCTTGTCGATCAGCGGAGTCATCACGCCACCCATGGTTTCGATACCCAGCGTCAGCGGGGTGACGTCCAGCAGCAGCACGTCTTTTACATCACCAGACAATACGGCGCCCTGAATAGCGGCTCCAATTGCTACCGCTTCGTCGGGGTTTACGTCACGACGTGGCTCTTTACCAAAGAAAGCCTTCACTTTCTCCAGCACCATCGGCATACGAGTCTGACCACCAACCAGAATAACTTCGTCGATTTCAGCAGGCTTCAGACCGGCATCATTCAACGCGATACGGCAAGGCTCCAGTGAGCGCTGCACCAAGTCCTCAACCAGAGACTCCAATTTGGCGCGGGTCACCTTGATGTTAAGGTGCTTGGGACCTGTTGCATCAGCAGTGATGTATGGCAGGTTAACGTCAGTCTGCTGAGCAGAAGACAGTTCAATCTTGGCCTTTTCCGCAGCTTCTTTCAGACGCTGCATGGCCAGAGGGTCACCCTTCAAATCAATGCTGCTTTCCTTTTTAAACTCGCTGGCCAGATAGTCAATCAGCGCCAGGTCAAAGTCTTCACCACCCAGGAAGGTGTCACCATTGGTAGACAGTACTTCAAATTGTTTTTCACCATCAACATCAGCAATCTCGATGATAGAGATATCGAAAGTACCACCACCCAAGTCATAGACAGCGATCTTGGAGTCGCCTCCCTTCTTGTCCATACCGTATGCTAGTGCCGCGGCAGTTGGCTCGTTGATAATACGTTTGACATCCAAGCCCGCGATGCGGCCAGCATCTTTGGTTGCCTGACGCTGAGAGTCATTGAAGTAAGCAGGAACAGTAATAACCGCCGCGGTGACTTCTTCACCAAGATAGTCCTCAGCGGTCTTTTTCATTTTTTTCAGCACTTCAGCAGACACCTGCGGAGGAGCCATTTTCTTGCCTTTGGCTTCTACCCAGGCATCGCCATTGTCAGCGCCAACAATTTTGTACGGCACCATCTTGATGTCTTTCTGCACGACATCATCAGCAAACTTACGACCGATCAGACGCTTGACTGCATACAGGGTGTTATGAGGATTGGTAACGGCCTGGCGTTTGGCAGGCTGACCAACCAACACTTCGCTGTCGTCAGCATAAGCGACGATAGAAGGCGTAGTACGTGCGCCTTCAGCATTTTCAATGACGCGAACCTTATCCCCCTCCAGTACGGCCACGCAGGAGTTGGTGGTTCCCAAGTCGATACCAATAATTTTGCCCATAGTATTCAAACCTCAGAATTCATTCTCAGGGGAGCACCTTGCTCCCTAAATCAGCTTGGCTTGTAAGGTTGGTCCGCTTTCAGTTATTTCAAGTCCAGACCTTACTTTTTTTAACAACTTCAGGCCTTACCTTTAGAAACCACCACCATCGCAGGACGCAGCAGGCGACCATTGAGGGTATAGCCTTTCATCATGACATCAACGACCTTGTTCGCATCCATTTCCGGGTGCGGAATCATGGTCACCGCCTGATGCAGGTCTGGATTAAAGTCTTCGCCGACAGGATGCACAGTACCAACATTGAACTTTTCCAATGTTTTGACAAACAGATCGAGGGTCATCTCCACCCCTTCACGCACAGCCAGCAGATGCTCGTTGTCCCCCTGAGACGACTGAATGGCTCGCTCCAGATTGTCGACGATGGGTAGTAGCTCACCGGCAAACTTTTCCAGCGCATAACGATGTGCCTTTTCCACTTCCTGCTCGGCGCGACGGCGGCTATTCTGCATCTCTGCCTGTGCACGCAGCGCCTGCTCACGAGCGTCATTGAGCTGCTGTTTCAGCTGGTCTACTTCGCTCTGCAACGCTTCAACACTAGGTTCAACATCTGCAGTCTGCCCAGCTTCACACTGCTCTTCTGCAATCGCGTCCTTCACTTCGTCCTGCTCAGGGACAGTGTTCTCGTGGTTCGCCATGGGCCAATCCTCTTAAGCTGTTGGTTAAGTCTTAACAATCTCTGTTCATTCATCACCGGCAAGGCATTGCCTTGGTGCCCCCACCAGATAGTCAGGGGGAACAAGTTGGGCAGCAATATGGGAACGATCACAGCACTTTCAAGTCATCACACTGTTTAAAATGTCAGCAAAAAGCCATTGCGCTAGACGAAAAGCTGGATAAACTACTGGATATAAAACCAGTCTATGACGGGGAAACGTCATGCTCTGCCAACTTACCATTCGCAACGTTGCTATTGTTGAACATCTGGATCTCGAGCTTCCCGGCGGGATGCTTGCCATCAGCGGCGAGACAGGTGCAGGCAAGTCCATCATGCTGGACGCATTGGCTCTGGCACTCGGTGACCGGGGCGATGCTGGCTGTGTCCGACACGGAAGTGACAAGGCAGATATAAGCGCCTGCTTTGATATTCAAGCCATTCCCCAGGCACAGGAATGGCTGGCAGAGCGCGAGCTGCTTCAGGATCATCAATGCATCTTGCGCCGCACTATCAGTGCCGAGGGCAGATCACGTGCTTGGATCAATGGCCAGCCATGCAATTTACAAGAGTTACGACAACTGGGTGAACATCTGCTGGAAATCCATGGCCAGCATGCTCACCAGAAACTACTCAATCCCCACACCCATCAGTACTTTCTTGACGACTATGCACAACTGACAGAAGCAACAACAGCAGTTAACCTGTCATTTAAAAGCTGGCAGAAGCGCTTGCAGCACTGGCAAACAGTGCAAGAACGTAGTGAAGAAGATCAAGCGAAGGTACAGCTATTGAGTTATCAGGTAGAGGAGCTTCAACAGCTGAATGTGCGCCAGGGCGAGCTTGAGGAACTGGAGCAGGAGCAGAAAATCCTTGCCAATGCCGAACATAACCTGCGTTTAGGCCAACAACTTGTCGAGCTCACCCGCGATGGCGACGAGAACCTGCAGGATCAGTTACGTCGATGCCGTTCATTGCTTAATCAGATGCAATTGCCACGCTCCATCTTGGATGAAGTCGACACGTTACTTGATAGTGCTGCCATTCAATTGGATGAGGCAATGAACTCACTTCAGCACGGTCTGGATCAGTGTGAGATCAGCCCCGAACGATTACAGGATGTTGATGAGCGATTGCATCTGATTTATTCCCTCGCCCGGAAACATCGTATTGACCCTTATGGGATTCCGGCATTTCAACAGCAGTTAGAATCAGAGCTGGCAGAGCTTAATATTGATGATAACCAGTTGGCCGCTCTAGAGGCAGACGTAGCAGTTCATCTTGAACGCTATCTGATGCTGGCCGAGAAACTCAGTGAACAACGCCAACAAGCAGCAGAACGTCTGAGCAATCAAGTAGTGGAACAGTTACGTGCATTGAGCATGCCTCATAGCCGCTTTATTGCTCAGGTCAGCCGCCTGGAAGCAGCACAATACAATGCCAAGGGTATTGACCAGGTCGAGTTTTTATTAAGCGCCAATCCTGGCCAGCCACCACGCGCCCTGCATAAAGTGGCCTCTGGAGGGGAGTTATCACGCATCAGCCTGGCCATTCAGGTCGTGGCCGCTCACGCCAGTACCATGCCTACCTTGATTTTTGATGAGGTGGATGTCGGGATTGGCGGTGCTGTTGCGGAGGTGGTTGGCAAACTGCTGCGCCAACTGGGAGATCGGGTACAGGTCATGTGTGTTACCCATCAGCCGCAAGTTGCCGCTCAGGCGCATCATCATTTATTTGTCAGCAAAGAGGTTCGCCAAGGTCTGACCCACTCTCGCATTCATCGCCTAAGTGATAATCAGCGAGTAGACGAAATTGCCCGTATGCTAGGTGGCTCTGAGCTTTCCCATCATGCCCGAGCTCATGCCGAAGCAATGCTCAACCAGCTTCCACACTGAGTTTTAAAGTAATGTAGGTGCACACGACGTCTCTGAAGAAATGAAAAAGCCTGCGCATGCAGGCTTTTTAGTTAAACGCAGTCATCATAGATGAGTACGCCTGAAGATAAGGATCAGATCTTCCTTTCTTTATCAGCATCTTTATAGATGCCATACAGGTAGATAGTCCGATCAGTCAGGATAAAACCATTCTCTTCGGCAATTTCCTGAAGACGTTTGTTGATAACAGGGTCAGAAAACTCACGTACAACACCTGATTTCACGCATACGATATGGTCATGCTTGTCATCCGATGACAGTTCGAATACCGAGTGGCCACCTTCAAAATGATGACGTACCACCAAACCTGCAGCTTCGAACTGAGTCAGCACGCGATAAACGGTGGCCAGGCCAACATCCTCACCCTGCTCCATCAGAATCCGATAGATATCTTCTGCACTCCAGTGATCCTGTTCACCAGCCTGCTCCAGGATCTGATAGATCTTGACACGCGGGAGGGTGATCTTCAGGCCGGCTTTGCGCAGCTCTTGATTTTCTAATGCCATAAGCAAATTCTCTGTGCTCTTCGCAGTAGGTGGCAACATCATGTATTATTCCGTGCCAACGAAGATATTGGAAGTCATTAGGCAATGCAAAAAGCACTCATTTTAAGCTGCTCCTTGCTTCTAGGTGCCTGTTCATATTTCCCGGGCATTCACCGCATTGAAGTCCAGCAGGGCAATCTGGTTACTCAGGACATGCTCAACCAGCTCAAGCCTGGTATGACCAAAGCGCAAGTGCGCTACGTGCTTGGCACGCCATTACTGGTGGACACTTTCAATCAGCAGCGCTGGGACTATATCTATCGCCTTGAAAAAGCCGATGGCGAACTGGAGAGCAAGACTATCAGCCTGTACTTCCAGAACGACAAGCTAGCCAACGTACAAGGCGATATGCGCCCGGGCGCACCTGCTGAGAGCGGCCCGACTGCGGCAGATAAAGCCCAGTAATGACCATATCAGTCTGATCAGTCGGCAGCTTTTGCCTGCTGATCAGCCTCTATTTACGCTACCTTCAAACATCCCTTTTATAGCCCACCGCTACCTTACACTGCCACGATGTTTAATCTGCTCGGCCAGCCTTGGCCTTAGCTGCCCGATTAGCACGTGCCTGCTTCGGATCTACTTTAAGTGGTCGATATAATTCAACCCGCTCTCCTTCGCGCAGTGCCTGCTGCTTTGGATTACGTACCGCTTTCCCAAAGATTCCCATGGGTTGAGTTTCAGGATCAATTTCCGGGTAGTAATCTACAATGCCCGACTGCACTACGGCCTGGTAAAGGCTGCAACCTTCCTCAATTTGCAGAGGGATGATCATTTGATCAGTAGGCAAAGCATATGCCACTTCGACACTGATCATCTTTGCTTCAGGCTTTGCCATAAAGTACCTCTGCCCGTTTGCAGAACGCCTCTACCATCGTGGTAGCAATCTGGTTGAACACCTTGCCCATCGCCATTCCGGCCAGCTTGTTAGCAAAGTCAAAGCTGAGACTGAGCGACACTTTACATGCCTGCTCATTCAGTTCCTTGAAATCCCACTTACCGGTCAGCTTCCGAAACGGCCCTTCAACCAGCTCCAGCTGAATGAAGGCTGGACGCTGCAGTCGGTTCCTGGTCGTAAAGGTGTACTTGAGACCCCCTTTACTTACGTCAACAGAAGCCACCATCTCCTCATCAGTGACCGAAATGATTCGGGTCGCGGAGCACCAGGGCAAAAACTGTGGGTAGGCGGCCACGTCGTTCACGATATCGAACATGGATGCAGCTGAGTGCATGACCAACGCACTGCGATCTACCGTTGTCATGAATCCTCCTAAAAGCGGGTGCCACTGCACCCGCTGTCTCGCAGATCGTACTCTCTACCGAACTTACTGGAAGAACAGGTTAAAGATAAACACTGTCAACACAAGTATGGGGGCTACAAAACGGGTCACATAGAACCACAGTTTGTATGAGAGAGCAGAAACGCCCAGCTCTTCGTGGCTGAAGCGGCTCTTGACGATCCAGCTGGAGAAAATGGCGACGAACAGACCACCCAGCGGCAACATAATATTGGCGGTCACATAGTCGAGGAAATCAAAGATCCCTTTACCGAACAGGTGCACGTTGCTCCACTCGTTAAATGACAACAGTGCTGCAATACCCAGTAACCATCCGACTACGCCCAGCACCAGACATGCCATCGGGCGACGGAAACCAAAGCGCTCAACCAGGAAAGCGATCGAGGGCTCCATCAGTGAAATGGCGGATGTCCAGGCTGCAATAGCGACCAGCACAAAAAACAGGAAACCAAATATCTGCCCCATCGGCATATTGCCAAAGGCAACCGGCAGAGTGACAAACATCAGCCCGGGACCTGCACCGGGATCCATATTGTTGGCAAAGACGATAGGAAAAATAGCCAAACCGGCAACCAGAGCAACGAAGGTATCCAGGAACACAACCGCCATCGCAGTGCTACCAATAGACGCTTGCTTTGTCATATAGGAACCATAGGCAATCATGGTCCCCATTCCCAGACTGAGGGTAAAGAAAGCATGCCCCAGCGCAACCAGCACCGCATTCCAGGTCAGCTTTTCAGGCTCAAAATCAAACATAAAATGGAACGCATCAGCAAAACGCCCAGTGCTGATACCATACCCCAGCACCACAAACAGAAGAATAAACAGCGCAGGCATCAGTATGCGGATACTGCGCTCCAGCCCTTCATTAACCCCTTTGACCAGCACGATCATGCTTAGAAAAGCAAAAACACTGTGCCAGATCAGCATGGTCACGGGGTCAGCCAATAGCCCCTTGAACGCCGCGCCTACCTGCTCAGCGCCAGCACCATTAAAGGTTCCCTGCGCCATATCGCTGACGTAGGCTAACACCCAACCGCCCACTACCGAGTAGAAACCAAAGATCAGAAAGCCAGCGAGTGCGCCCATCCAGCCAACAAATTGCCAGTTGGTACTGCGGCCAGACTCCTCTGCAACGTCACGCAGCGAGTTTGCAGGGCTTTGCCGACCACGACGACCGATAAACACTTCCGCCATCATCAGCGGCAAACCGATCAGCGCCACGCACAACAGATAAACCAGAACAAAGGCACCACCGCCGTTAACGCCAGTGATGTAAGGAAACTTCCAAATGTTACCCAATCCCACTGCAGAACCGGTCGCCGCCATGATAAATACCCAGCGACTGGCCCACATGCCATGAATGGACTCTTTTTTTAGCATCTCTTTTGTCTTCTCAGGAATCGAAAAAGCGGGAGATTCTTTCCCAACTTTTCATCAGTTGCAAGCCAGTGCGCGACATACTTTTCCAATTGCGACAAGCTAACACCGCCAGCGCTCGTATAACCTCGAACGCTGGCAGCAGGTATAAAGCCCTCGGGAAACAGTAACTCGTTATGACGTTAGGCAGCGTTCGGCCGGTCCCCAAAGGTAACAACCAACTTGCAAATCTGACATCACGGCATATCCACCAGCAGGCTAGCGTGAACGCTCAATCAGAGCTGGCGTTGACGTACCGCCTCAAACAGACACACTCCCGTAGCAACTGAAACGTTCAGGCTACTGACCTCTCCAGCCATCGGAATGCTGACCAAGGTGTCACAGCACTCCCGTGTCAAACGCCGCATACCACTGCCTTCAGCGCCCATGATCAGTGCCATCGGCCCTTTGAGGTTGGCCTCATAGACGGTTTGTTCTGCCTCGCCCGCCGTACCAATCATCCAGATACCCCGTTCCTGCATGCTGCGCAGGGTACGAGCAAGGTTGGTTACCTGTACGTAAGGCACGGCCTCAGCGGCTCCACAAGCTACTTTGACAGCGGTGCTGTTCAGTGGCGCAGATTTATCTTTGGGGGCGATCACCGCGTGAACACCTGCGGCATCCGCAGTACGTAAACAGGCACCCAGATTATGAGGATCTGTCACGCCGTCCAGCACCAGAATAAAGGGGGTATCCTCCAACTGGTCCAGATAAGTTTCCAGCCAGTTCTCAGTCTGCGCACGTTGCGGTTCAACCTTCGCCGCAACCCCCTGATGCACCCCCTCAACCTCGGCATCCAGCTCCTGGCGACTGACAAGCTTGACCTTCACAAACTTGCTTTGTGCCAGTTCCAGTATTGTTTCAATGCGCTGGTCCCGGCGTCCCTGCTGTACCCATAGTTCGCGAATACGCTTGGCATCCCGCTTCAGCAAGGTCTGCACACTATGCAGACCAAAAGCCCAATCCAAATTCTGTGACATGTCTATTACTCAGTCCGGCAACTAGGCCGAGGTCAATCTTATGCAACGTTACTCAATGTGGCTGCGCGTGCTTTTTATTGGCGCGGCTGGTTTCTTTGGCCTTACGCTTGGCCTTGATACTGGCCTTTACCTTCGCCTTACGTGCTTTCTTTTCCTTACCAGCACTGGCAGTACTGCTGTCCTTGGGTTTACGGCTGCCCACTCCTTTACCACCTGACTTTGCCCCGGTCGTACCGACTTTTTCTTGCGACGCCGTTCGTGCAGGTGCAGGAGGAATATCGCCGTCACGCAAGCGATCCCGAACGGACTTACTCACCCGGCGTGCCGGTCCTTCTATCAGTTCAAAGTCGATTTTCCGCTCATCCAGATCGACGCGACTGACTCTTACCCGTACCTGATCACCAAGACGGAAGCTCTTGCCGGTACGCTCCCCTTTCAGACGCTGGAAGGCGGCATCGTAATGATAGTAGTCACCGGGCAGTCCACTGACATGCACCAATCCTTCAACATAGACTTCACTCAACTCGATAAAGCAGCCGAAGTTGGTCACTGCAGAAATGACGCCGTGATATTCCTCACCTACCCGGTGACTCATGTACTCGCACTTCAGCCATGACACGACATCACGCGATGCTTCGTCGGAGCGGCGTTCGGTCGAGGAACATTGTTCACCCAAAGCCACCATGGCCTGTAGATCATAGTGGTAGCCATACAGCGCCCCTTCATTCTGCTCACGACGCAGCAAAGCACGGATAGCACGGTGCACCAGCAGATCAGGATAGCGGCGGATAGGTGAAGTGAAATGCGTATACGCCTTGTAGCCCAGGCCAAAATGCCCCTCATTATCGGGGCTGTATACCGCCTGACTCATAGAGCGCAGCAGCATGGTCTGGATCGGGTGATAATCTGGTCGCTGCTGAATACTGCTCAGCAGTGCCTGATAATCAGAAGGCTGCGGTTTGTCGCCGCCACTGAGGTTCAGACCCAGCGGTGCCAGATAGGCTCGCAGCTTATCCAGACGCTCGGCTTTTGGCCCTTCATGGATACGATACAATGCAGGCAACTTGTTCTTTTGCAGGAATCGGGCAGCACAGACGTTGGCACACAGCATACATTCTTCAATCAGGCGGTGAGCCTCATTGCGCTGCACTGGTACCACTTGATCAATCTTGCGCCCCTCACCGAACACAATACGCGTTTCCGTTGTTTCAAAATCGATCGCACCGCGCACATCTCGTGCTACCCGCAACGCATGATACAACTCAAACAACGCTTCCAGATGGGGTACCAGCGCCGAATAGCGCTGCCTCAGCTCTTGACCATCACTGCTGTCAGGGCGCTCCAGCATCTGGCTGACCTTGGTATAGGTCAATCGTGCCCGCGACTGGAACACCGCCTCATAGAATGTATATCCACTGATATTCCCAGCGGCACTGATCGTGGTCTCACACACCATAGCCAGGCGATCTACCTGAGGGTTAAGCGAGCACAGACCATTAGAGATCTTCTCCGGCAGCATGGGTACCACCTGCCCCGGGAAGTATGTGGAGTTGCCGCGTTTCAGTGCTTCCTGATCCAGCGCCGTTCCGGGGCGGATATAGTGAGACACATCGGCGATAGCAACATATAAGCGCCAGCCTCCGCCTTTCTTACGTTCAGCGTAGACGGCATCATCAAAATCGCGGGCGTCTTCACCATCAATGGTCACCAGCGGCAGATGACGGAGATCGACTCGCCCTTGCTTGTCAGATTCAGCCACTTCTTCCGCGATGGCATCCAGTTCCGCCAGCGCCTCATCGGACCATTCATTGGGTATGCCGTAGTTGTAGATAGCAACCTGGGTTTCCATACCTGGCGCCAGATGATCGCCCAGAATCTGAACAATTCGACCGACAGCGTGGCCGCGCTTACTGGGATATTCATCAATTTCGACCAGGACAACCTGCCCCTGACGAGCACGGACACTGCCATCAGCTCGGATCAGTACATCCTGAGCGATCTTGGTGTTATCCGGCGTGACAAACGCGTTGCCGTACTCTTCGAAGTAGCGACCAACTAGGCGAGAAACCGCACGCTCAACCACTTCAACGATGGCCGCCTCACGTCGCCCCTTGAAGTCTTCACCACGCACTCTCACTAGTACCCGGTCACCATCAAACACCGCTCGCATCTGACGCTCGTGCAGATAGAGATCGTCAGAGCCATCGTCCGGCACGACAAATCCGAAGCCATCACGATGTCCCATCACGCGACCAGCGATCAGGTCCATCTTGTTGACAAGGCCGTATCCCCCTTTGCGGGTAAAGATCAGCTGTCCATCTCTTTCCATCGCCCGCAAACGACGACGCAGGGCTTCGATACGCTCTTCGTCATGCAGTTCCAACGCCTCGCACAGCTGCTCGTGAGTCGCTGGACCCGCGAAGTTCTGCAGATATTCCAGCAAAAACTCGCGACTGGGTACGGGGTTATCGTATTTTTCAGCTTCTCGCTGTGCGAAGGGGTCATCATTTAGTGGGGGATTGTGATCGGACACTGGCGATCTCCTAGGTAGGAATCCTGGCGAAACCGAACCACGCGATTCGGACGCTGCCCAAAAAGCAGCTCTGTATTTTTGCGCGATGCCAGCACCGTATCGAGATAACGGCAATCTGCTGCGCAACAGTCATGATTAAACACTGTCCTCCTTCCGGTACACACCAGAAAGCGTAGACAAAAAACACAAGGGGGCTCAAGGCCCCCTGCTCTTCACTGTGTTTTACAGTGAGAATGGCTCGCGCAGAACGATGGTTTCGTTGCGATCGGGCCCGGTAGAAATAATATCCACAGGCACACCCACCAACTCTTCCAGGCGGCGGATATAAGCCAGAGCAGCCTCAGGCAAGTCCTCCAGGCGTTTAACACCAACGGTGGACTCACTCCAGCCAGGCATCTCCTCGAACACCGGAGTGACTGCTGCATACCCTTCACTATCGATAGGATTGACTACGTCATTGCCCCGCGCATCGCGATAATGAGTGCAGATACGCACCACTTCCAGACCATCTAGCACATCAAGCTTGGTCAGACACAAGCCACTGATGGAGTTAATTTGCACAGACTGACGCAACAGTACTGAGTCAAACCAGCCGCAGCGACGAGCACGACCAGTGGTAGCACCAAACTCGTGGCCCTTCTGCGCCAGATGCGCGCCAACACTATCAAACAGCTCGGTGGGGAAAGGACCGGAACCGACGCGAGTCGTGTAGGCTTTGGTAATACCCAGTACGTAATCCAGATACAGAGGGCCAAAACCCGATCCAGTAGCGGTACCACCAGCGGTAGTGTTAGAAGAAGTAACAAAGGGATAGGTGCCGTGATCGATATCAAGCAGCGAGCCTTGAGCACCTTCAAACATGATGTTGGCGTCACCACGGCGATGATCATGCAACTCAGTTGTCACGTCAGCTACCATCGGACGCAGCTCCTCGGCCATCCGCAAGCTGTCAGCGAGCATAGTGTCAAAATCAATCGCAGCCACTTTGTAGTACTGAGTCAGTACAAAGTTGTGATACTCCAATACTTCTTTAAGCTTGGTGGCAAAACGTTCAGCATCCAGCATGTCGCCAACACGTAGCCCGCGGCGAGCGACCTTGTCTTCGTAGGCTGGACCGATACCACGGCCGGTAGTACCAATCTTGTTATTGCCACGCGCCGCTTCACGAGCCACATCAAGTGCAACATGGTAAGGCAGAATCAGCGGGCAGGCCGGGCTAATGCGCAGACGCTCGCGGACTGGAACACCACTGGTTTCCAGCTCTGCCATTTCCTTCAACAGAGCTTCTGGAGAAAGCACTACACCATTGGCGATATAACAGGTGACGTTGTCACGCAGGATCCCGGAGGGAATAAGGTGGAGAACGGTTTTCTTACCGTCGATCACCAGAGTGTGGCCAGCGTTGTGCCCCCCCTGAAAACGCACCACCGCAGCTGCCTGTTCAGTCAGCAAGTCAACAATCTTGCCCTTACCTTCGTCACCCCATTGGGTGCCCAGTACTACAACATTCTTACCCATAATAGTCAGGTCTCAATAATTCAGTTCGCGTATTCAGTTAGCCAGCGACACAACCTGCCACCGCTCTCCATCCCATTGCAGCTGCCGGTCACAGCGCAGTTCTCGCGGATCATCGCTCATGCCTGGCAAACCTGCCACGACCCGCTCCCCGCTCACGCGCAGTGCAGCAATACGCTCAGACAAAAGCGTATCCGGGTTGGCAGGAGCATAGATCCCCTTGGGTAACTCGACTTCCACCTGGTCAGAGAGTGCCACCAAAACCATCAGGTCAGCACTAAATCCAGTAGCAGGTCTGGCTCGGCCAAAAACGCGGCCGATATCATCATAACGCCCTCCCTTTGCCACGGGCTGGCCGTAACCGGGAACATAGGCGGTAAAAATTATCCCTGTATGGTAGTTATATCCACGAAGCTCGCTGAGATCGATATAGATATCCACCTCTGCGGAATACTGCTGAACGGCCTCAACGATATCACGCAGGTTTGCCAGTGCCGTACGCACTCCTGCAGGCGCTTCTGCAAATAGTGCCTCAGCCTGCTGCAACACCGTGACGTCTCCATTGAGACTGGCCAAAGCCAGCAACCACTCTGCGGCCTGCTTGTCAGCAACCTGAGCAGCTACATAGCTACGCAATTCGGTCAAAGATTTACGTTGCAGAATTTCGGTCAGGACCTCGGCCTGCTGTGCATCCAGACCAGCATGGCGAGCCAGTTGGCGGTAGATATCCACCTGATTCAAATCCAGTGTCACCGCCTGACGTACACCGGTAGTCCGCAAGGTTTCCAGCATCAGCTGAATAACCTCAACGTCCGAAGCAGCGCCATCGTGACCATAAAGCTCCGCCCCTAGTTGAAGAGGATTACGGGAAGCTTGCAGATACGCCGGACGGGTGTGCAGAACAGGGCTGGCATAACATAAACGCACGACACCAGTGTTGTGCAGACAGTGGGCATCAATACGCGCCACCTGAGGGGTAATATCTGCCCGCACCCCCATCATGCGACCAGTCAGCTGATCCGTCACCTTGAAGGTCAACAACTCCAGATCATGCCCTGTACCGGTCAGCAGCGACTCAAGGTATTCGATCAGAGGAGTCATGACCAAGTCATAGCCCCAGCCACGATACAGGTCTAGCAATTGACGGCGAACACTTTCAATGCGTTCAGCCTCGGGCGGCAGCACTTCTTTCACGCCATCTGGCAACAGCCAACGATCGGCAAGTGTCATCACGGTCTCCGCAAGCCTTGGGCTCTAATGAATCAAGTAAAGCAGGCATACACCTGCCAGCATACTTCCCAGCCCCCACAGGCGCAGCGAAAGATCACTCATGTCAGTTAACTGAGTCATCATCTGCTTCCAGCCTCGCGGGTTAAGAAACGGAAGAATGCCTTCCAATACCAACAACAGACAGAAGGCCAAGGCCAGTGTCTGCCAAAAGTCGCTGTTCATGGCTTTTCTGGCAGTGCTCGGTGGTGTTCGAGATACGGGCTCAGCGTATTACTGAGCCTGCAGGCGTTGAGGAAGAGCTCTGAGCCATTCCATAACGCGCACGCAAAAAAAACCGGGCTTAAAAAAGCCCGGTGACCAATACTATCACGAATTAGATCAGCGGGAATAACTCCAACTGCTAATTGCTCTATTTTTCACCTGAAGATGACTTCGCACCGCTAGGATCATTGAGGAAGCGGAAGAAATCACTGTCAGGTTGAATAACCATCAGATCACCCTCTTTACCCAATGAGTTCTTGTACGCACTCAGGCTGCGGTAGAAAGAATAGAACTGTGGATCCTGCTGATACGCTCTTGAGTAAATAGAAGCTGCCTGCGCGTCTCCCTCACCTCGAATACGCTCAGAGTCACGATAAGCGTTTGCCTTAATTATCGTGCGCTGACGATCAGCATCAGCCTTGATACCCTCAGCCAATTCTTTACCACGTGAGCGCAACTCACGTGCTTCACGCTCGCGCTCTGTGCGCATACGTTCATAAACGGACTGACTAACTTCAGGTGGCAGGTCGATTTTTTTGATACGAATATCACGAACCCGGATGCCAAGCTCAGCTTCGGTCGCCTGGGTAAGCTTTTCAGTCAGCTCACTCATCACCTCATCTCGCTTACCTGAAACCACCTGATTGAGGGTTCTGGAGCCAAACTGGTTGCGCAGTCCAGTATCTACCCGTGCAGCAAGTATCTTGGCTGCCTGAAACTCATCACCTGAGGTAGCAGTGTAGTACTTCTCAACGTCCTGAATATTCCACTTCACAAAAGAGTCAACAATCAGCGCTTTCTTTTCCAGAGTCAGATAGCGTTGCGGAGTCGAATCCATAGTAAGCACACGGCTGTCAAAGACACGAACATTGTCGATAAACGGAATCTTGGCATGCAGACCAGGCTTCACGTCAGCGTTGACAACTTCACCAAAACGCAGCACTACAGCACGCTCAGTTTCATTGATGACGTAGAGCGACTTCATCGCTGCGATAACAACAGCCAACAGCAAAATGATGGTTGTAAAAGACTTGTTAGACATTAGCGCCCCTCCCGTGTAGTGGTAGAGACAGCTTGACGCTTACGCAGCTCATTCAGCACTTCATCAGTCAGTTGCTGGATGTCGCCATTGCTCAAGGAAGAAGACTGCGCGGCCATCTTACGGGCAGCCTTGGCGTCCTGACTAGCTTCGGCCAGCTTATCCAGAGGCAAATACATCATGTTGTTGGAGCCTTTGCCGTCAACAATCACCTTTGCACTGTTGGCATAGACATTTTCGACCGTATCCAGGTACAAACGCTCACGAGTGACCTCTGGAGCTTTATGATATTCATTCATCAGCTTCAGGAAGCGCTCTGCATCCCCTTGCGCCCGAGCCACCACTTCATCACGATAGGCATTGGCCTCTTCCAGCACACGCTGAGCAGCACCACGCGCTTCTGGCACAACACCATTAGCATAGGTTTCCGCCTCATTCTTGACTCGCTGCTCATCTTCTCGCGCCTTGATAACATCATCAAAGGCGGACTGAACCTGTTTGGGAGCCATCGCGTTTTCAATGTTGATCCGACTTACCTGCAGGCCTGTACCATAGCGATTGACGTATTCCTGCAAACGCTCCTGCACAGACGCTGCCAGGGTTTCACGCCCCTCGGTCAAAATAGAATGCATTTCTGAGCTACCAACCACGTGACGCAAAGCACTCTCCGTTGCCTGCGACAAGCTGGCTTCCGGATCTCGCACATTCAGCACGAAGGCCTTGGGATCAGCGACCACATACTGCACAGACATGTTCACCTCAACGATATTCTCGTCTTCGGTCAGCATTTGCGCACCATGATCAAGTGAACGCACACGCGTTACATTAACCTTGCGCACATCGTCAATCAGCGGAGGATTCCAGTGCAAACCAGGAGTGACTGTCTCACTGTACTTACCAAAGCGCAGTACCACACCACGCTCCTGCTGATCAATGGTATAGAACCCCATGGCAGCCCAGGCAATCGCAACCACTATGATCAACACCAACAGCAAGACGCTATTGAAACCACCGGAGGCACGCCCCCCTTGACCTCCGCCAGAAGACTTGCCACCAAAGATGCGATTCAGTTGATCCTGAACTTTACGCAGCACTTCGTCGAGATCAGGTGGACCCTGATCTCCTTTGTTACCACCGCCGCGATTACCGGAGCCCCAGGGATCCTGGGGGTTGTTGCCGTTACCTCCGGGCTCGTTCCAAGCCATAGGGTTCTCCGTATTACCTTTTTGATTTGTTCGAAAATCTATCCATGCGTTAAATCATCACTCTAGTCATCGCTAATCAAAGTGACAATTTTGCAAGAACTAAGGAACAACGAAGTCTAAGGAGGCCTCGAAGTCCTCGCAAGTTTCCTTGTGTTGCTTCCGCAAACCAAAGCGCTCCGGCTCGATATCACACCGCCTGAGCATCTGCAGAAAGTCGCTTAAGGGTAAGCGCACTTGCAAAAGGTTGTTCCCGCTCTCATCCCAGGACTCTTCAAGCACGCACCCCTGAGCATACAGCGCAGCACGCATGGCACCTTCAGCTGGTTTCAGCGTCAAAGTCTCCGCAAACAAGTCATCGCCAAGACATTCAGCAATTGCCTGCTGCAGCAACTCTAAACCTTCACCGCGTTGTGCTGACAGCCAGACAGCGATGGGCCGACCTTTACTATTTCGATCTATATGAGGCTCTACCCGCTCCATCAGATCAATCTTATTAAAGACCATTAGTGCAGGAATATCGGCAGCGTCAATTTCCTGTAACACCAGATTGACTGCCTCAAGATTACGGTCGCGTTCCGCACTGGCCGCGTCAACCACATGCAAGAGCAAGCTGGCCTCAGAAGTTTCTTGCAAGGTAGCCTGGAAGGCATCCACCAACTTATGCGGCAAGTGACGTATAAAGCCAACGGTATCGGCCAGAATGATGGGACCAATATCAGGCATCTGCAGACGCCGTAACGTCGGATCCAATGTGGCAAACAACTGATTGGCAGCATACACGCCAGCCAACGACAGGCTGTTAAACAGCGTAGACTTGCCAGCGTTGGTATATCCCACCAATGAAACTGTAGGTATTTCGGCACGCAAACGCGCACGTCGCCCCTGATCACGCTGCTTGCGAACCTTATCCAAGCGCTTATGTATATATTTGATTCGCTCACGCAAAAGGCGTCGGTCTGTTTCCAACTGAGTTTCCCCAGGACCTCGCAAACCTATACCGCCCTTCTGACGTTCCAAGTGAGTCCACCCGCGCACCAGGCGAGTAGACATATGTTCAAGCTGAGCCAACTCTACTTGAAGCTTACCTTCGTGAGTACGTGCACGCTGAGCAAAAATATCAAGTATCAACCCCGTGCGATCCAGTACACGACACTGTAACGCGTGCTCAAGGTTGCGCTCCTGAGCCGGGCTAAGCGCATGATTGAACAGCACAACTTCAGCCTCAAGATCACGAACCGTGTCGCGAATCTCGTCGACTTTGCCTGAGCCAGCATAAAATTTGGGATTGGGAGTGCTTCTCGAACCTGTCACCAGTGCCACGGGAACGGCACCAGCAGAGACAACAAGCTCTTGAAATTCGGCAGGATCTTCCCGTTCTGCATCATCATACATATCCAGGTGAACGAGAACGGCACGTTCACCTGTATCAGGACGTTCAAAGAACAATCATCACCTCACATCAACCGGCTGGGACTTCATCCACCCCCGGCAGTTTCACCGGGCGGGCCGGCACAACAGTGGAAATAGCATGCTTATATACCATCTGACTGACAGTATTTTTCAGCAGGATAACGAACTGATCGAAAGACTCGATCTGCCCCTGCAGTTTGATGCCATTAACCAAGAAAATAGACACAGGTACGCGCTCTTTGCGCAGTACATTGAGGAAAGGGTCTTGTAAAGATTGCCCTTTTGACATTCTGATGCTCCTTAGCAATTGGAGGTTGGCCGAGACGCCGACCATGATAAAAAATAGACGCGATTTCCTGCGCGCCTGAAGCTGGATTGCCTACTTATACACTTAACTGAGGCCAGACTCCAGCAATTTCAAGGCACTATCCAGTGCCTGCGAGGAGGTGGAATCAATCCAGTGCACATGTTCGAACCCTCGCAACCATGTTAGCTGACGCTTTGCCAATTGTCGCGTTGCAGCAATTCCTTTTTGTACAAAGGTTGAATAGTCGTCCTCGCCATCGAGGTAGCACCACGCTTGCCGATAGCCCACACAACGTATGGATGGCAGCGCTGCGTGCAGGTCAGAACGCTGCTTCAAGGACTCCACCTCAGAGAGAAAACCTGCGCTCAGCATCTGCTCAAAACGTAACGCAATTCGCTGATGCAACACACTACGATCAGCAGGACTCCAGGCTATTTCAATCGTACGGTACGGTAGAACCTGCTGCTCTTGCTCCTGCCAATGCTGACTTAGCGATTTGCCAGTCAAAAAGTATACTTCTAAGGCACGTTGCAGACGTTGAGGATCACTGGGGCGTATGCGTGCTGCCGACTCAGGATCAACCTCTTGCAATCGCTGATGTAACTTCACCCACCCGTGTTCCAGGGCTTCACTTTCCATTTGCTGCCGAAAAGCCGGATCTGCGGAAGGCAGACTGGCCATGCCCTGAAGCAGGATGTTGTAGTACATCATCGTGCCGCCTACTAGCAGAGGAATACGCCCTCTGGCCGTACTGGCAGCCATTAGCTCCAGTGCATCTTGACGGAAGTCGGCGGCTGAATACGCCTCACTGGGATCACGAATATCGATAAGCTGATGGGGGTAACGGGCCAGTTCAGCTGCACTTGGCTTGGCGGTACCAATATCCATACCACGATAGATCAGTGCCGAATCGACACTAATAATGTCGCAAGGAAAGCGCTCAGCCAGCTCAAAAGCCAGGGCCGTTTTGCCTGCAGCAGTTGGCCCCATTAGTAAAATGGCTGGCGGAAGAACAGAAGACAAGGAGGTCATGCACACCTGAGATCAGTTAACGCGAAAGGTGGAGAATGGTACTGCAATCCCCCTCATCAATTCAAAATTCAGAGCACACGATCACTCTTTTACTGGCCGCGCATAAATAAACGATCAAGATCCTTCAGGGTCAGTTGTGACCATGTAGGACGACCGTGATTGCACTGTCCACTGCGCTCAGTACGCTCCATATCACGCAGCAAACCGTTCATTTCCTCCAGCGTCAGCTGACGATTCGCACGAACCGCGCCGTGGCATGCCATAGTGCCCAACAACTCGTTGATTTGCTCTCCCACTCTGGAGCTCTGACCAAACTCCTGCAGGTCTGCAAGCACATCACGCACCAGCTGCGGTACCTCAGCCTGACGCAACAGAGCTGGCACTTCACGAATAACCAGGTTTTCAGCCCCCATACGCTGCACACGAAAGCCCAGACGCTGAAAAGACTCTTCATGCTCTTCTGCAACACTTGCCTCGCGCTCGCTGACGGCCATGGAAACCGGTACCAGCAATGGCTGAGACTTGATACCCTCGCCACTCCAGGCTGACTTCATCCGTTCATAAACGATCCGCTCATGAGCCGCATGCATATCCACCACCACCAAGCCCTGTTGGTTCTGCGCCAGAATATAGATGCCATGCAACTGGGCTACAGCAAAGCCCAGTGGAGGGACATCAGCACTCGCAGCAGGCAAACCCTGCATTGCCATGCTTTCTTGAGGAAAGACTTGCTTTGCCCCTGAAGCATATGTCGCCCCGAGCCCTGACTCAGCTACGGTTGTCGTCTGCCCATAAGCTGTCGACTGTGCATCCTGCGCTGGATGCAACCGCGCATATCCTGCCATCTGCTCCCGGATCTGACCCACTCCGGGCGTGCTGCCAGCCGGAGGCAGATTCATCCACCCCTGTCCCTGAAACTCTCCCGCTTCTTTGCCCTGCACCATCGTGACAGACGCCACAGACAGGGGTTCGGTCGCATCTTGCGCCGTTTGTGGACGCACCTCAGCCAGCGCCCGATGCAAGCTGCTGAAAATAAAGTCATGCACTAACCGGCCATCTCGAAAGCGCACTTCATGCTTGGTCGGATGCACGTTCACATCAACAACTGCCGGATCCACATAGAGATACAACACAAACACCGGATGACGGCCGTTGTAGAGCACATCCTGATAAGCCTGACGAATGGCATGAGCAACAAGACGATCACGAATCACCCGGCCATTGACGAAGAAATACTGCTGATCCTGCTGGCTACGGGAAAAGGTAGGCAAGCCAACCCAGCCATGCAGACGCAGAGGGCCGTTATTGATATCCACCACAACGGACTGCTGCAAAAAAGCACTGCCACACAGCTGACCAATACGTTTCTCTCGCTCAAGCTCGGTACGCGCAGGACTGAGACTCAGACTGACCTTCTGGTTGTGACGCAAGGTAAAGCCAACGTCGAAACGACTCAGGGCCAGACGCCGCACCACCTCTTCCAGATGGCCATATTCTGTTTTGTCAGTTCGCAGGAACTTACGTCGTGCCGGGGTATTGAAGAACAGATCACGCACTTCAACTGTAGTCCCCTGAGGATGAGCAGCAGGGCTGACTTCTGTGGCCATGTCTCGCCCCTCCGCGATTACACGAAATGCATGCTCTGCTCCTTCGGCACGGGATGTCAGCACCAGCCGCGACACAGAACTGACACTGGCCAGCGCTTCACCACGAAAACCCAGACTGGCGACAGCCTCCAGGTCCTCCAGAGTAAGAATCTTACTGGTAGCGTGACGACTGAGCGCCAGAGGCAGATCATCCGCATGAATGCCGCTACCATTGTCACGTACTTGCAGCCGCTTGATACCGCCCTGCTCCACATCGATATCAATACGCGACGCCCCTGCATCCAGGCTATTTTCCAGCAGTTCTTTGATGACAGATGCCGGGCGCTCAACCACCTCACCCGCTGCGATCTGGTTAGCCAGTCGCGGGCTCAGACTGTGGATGCGTTTGCTGGTAGTGACTGTACTCATAAACGTGATAACCGGACTGGGATGGATGACATCGTGCAGGAAAGAGCGGTGAGACAGCTCTTTATCAGGAAGAAGGAATGACCAGCACCTGACCCACCTTGATCACCGTCTGATGATCCAGATCATTTTCCCGCAACAGACGTGACAGACTGACCTTATTGCGGGCGGCGATGGCTGACAGGGTATCGCCAGGACCCACCTTATAGAGCACCCGGTCAGCGGGCTTCAGTGCCGTTGCCGAGATCACAGGCAGGTCAGGCTGGCGCACTTTGGCCGCTATCCAGGTATTAGGTTGCGGCTGGCTGTAGAAGTGATGTTTGATACCGTTAAAAATAGAGGTCGCCAGCTGCTGCTGATAGCTCTTGGTGCGCAGTTGCGACGCCTCATGAGAGTTGGAGATAAAGCCCGTTTCAACCAGAATGGAAGGGATATCGGGTGATTTCAGCACCACAAAGCCTGCCCGCTCGACATGATTCTTGTGCAACCGGGCAATACGCCCAACCTGCCCCAGCACATCCTTACCCACCTGATCACTCAGTTTGAGCGTACCTGTCATAGACAAATCCAGCAGCACACCCGCCAGCACTTCGTCCTTATCATCCAGACTGACACCACCGACGCCACCAATCAGGTCAGCATTATTCTCCGTCTGCGCCAGCCAGCGCCCCATTTCACTGGTCGCCCCCCGCTCAGACAGCGTCCACACTGATGCGCCACGTGCACTGTCATTCTTGAAGGCATCCGCATGAATGGACACAAACATGTCCGCATTGGCTTCGCGTGCCAAGCGAGTACGTTTACGCAAATCCACATAGTAGTCACCACGGCGAGTCAGATAAGCCTTGAAGCCCGGCTCCTTGTCGAGCATCTGTGCGAGCTGGCGTGCAATCGACAGCACCACATCTTTCTCTCTTAACCCTCCGGCACCGATAGCTCCCGGATCTTCGCCGCCGTGCCCTGCATCGACTGCGATGATGATGTCACGATAGTTCTCAGACTTCAGCGGCTGCGCCTGTATGACAGGGGCAGCGGGTGCACTGGGCGATACAACACCGGTGCTGATGACCTGCACCGGGGCAGTGCTTACCACCGGAACTGCACCGCCATTAGTGCTTAGGGAAGGCGAACTCACAGGCGCCACGGGTTTTGGCTGACTGTTTACGCTGGATGGTCCGACCACAGGCGTTGCACTTACTACCGGAACAGCACTGTTAGGTGAGGACGGATTCGTACTCACTGACGTTGTCTGAACAGCGGCCGGTACCGAAGGAGCACTGACAACGGCAGGAGCGCTTACAACGGCAGGAGCAATAACGGGAGCAGCGGAATCGGGGGTCAGCAGGTCAACCACCAGGCGATTACCGTACTGCTTATTGGGTGCCAGACTGAAGTCCCTGAACGGTAATTTCTGCTTGAGGTCGATCACAATGCGGGTAGTAGTGCCATCCTGAATCCCTGAACGTAGTCCTTCGATCAGCGAACCCTTGATATCCAGTGCAGCAAGATCGGCATGAATAACGCTGTTACTGATATCCAGCACCAGTCGATTGGGATTCTCCACCTGAAACGCCTTGTACTGAACAGGAGCACTGAGATCGAATACCAGACGTGTATTATCGGGCGCCTGCCAGATACGCACATTAAGGATATCCGCGGTCTGGGCACAGGCACTGCCAATCAGCAGCCAGCCAAACAGTCCCAGAAGCCACCCATGCAGCCAAGGTTTTTTCATCTCAGGGTTGTCACTCTAGGGATGTAGCGCACTCAACGCATTCAACATCTGCACACCCCGTTCAGAGGTGGCGGATACTTCCAGTTCCCGACCATCCTGCCATCGGCTCAGGCAGATTTCCAGATCAGGACGGGGCAGAATACCCGCGCCTTTCTCCGGCCACTCCACCAGGCACAGCGACTGAGCGTCGAAATAATCCCTTATCCCCATGAACTCCAGCTCTTCCGGATCAGCCAGACGGTAAAGGTCAAAGTGATAGGCCTGCACCTCTGCAAGCTCATAAGGCTCTACCAGCGTGTAGGTAGGGCTCTTCACGGCACCCTGATGTCCAAGGGCATGCAACACGCCGCGGCTCAGGGTGGTCTTGCCCATGCCGAGATTACCGTGCAGATAAACCACAGCGCCCTGTTTAAGCACCGCAGCCAGCTGCGCGGCCCACATCAACATGGCCGCCTCATCAGCAACCCGCACAATAAGGGGTTGTACCTGAGGAGGAAAAGACACTGAACTCATAACATCTTCCAACATTTCAGAAAAACAGACTCAGCCCGAGAACATGTTCACGACCTCAGCCGCTGGCCGGTCGCTCAAAGCGAAAAGCACTGAAGAAGCGAAGTTTAGCAACCCTAAACGAGCATTCCGAAGGACTTTTCGACACCGAGCGACCAATACCAGACAGATAACGAGCACATTCTCAGAGTGGATTGACCAGCTGCTGGATATAGGGAAGCAGATCAGTTGCCAGCAAGCCACGCTCTCCACGCTCCAGAGCCGCCAGATCACCAGCTCGCCCATGAATACTCGCTCCAACCGCGGCAGCCGCAGATGGCGTCAGCCCCTGTGCCAGCAGACTGCCAATCACTCCAGCCAGAATGTCACCCATACCGGCCACACTCATGCCCGGATTACCTTCGCTGACCAGCTGGCTTATCGCACCCGGGGAAGCAATCAGGGTGCCTTTCCCCTTGAGCACGACTGTCGCACCGTAGGTTTGCTGCAAGTCTGCCAAAGCCTGCAAGCGCTCACGTTGTATCACCGCCGTGTTACGGTCCAGAAGCATAGCCGCCTCACCGGGATGGGGAGTCATCACCCAGAGGCCAGAGGGGCGCCAGTGCTTATGCTTGAGCAGGTGCAAAGCATCAGCATCAATGACCAGCGGTTTGGCCGACGCCAAAGCCTGCTGCAACAACTGCTCGGCCCAGGCATCACGACCCAGCCCCGGACCGATTACCAGCACATCTGCGCGAGCTATCCAGGCCTGAGCTTCCAAACCATTGCGCACGCCCTGCACCATCAATTCCGGCTGGGAAGCAATAAAAGCAGGCACATGCTCATGGCGGGTAACAACACTCACCAGACCTGCGCCACTGCGCAAGGCGCTGCGACCGGCCAGCAGCGCGGCCCCGGCCATACCCAGATTCCCGCCAACAATCAGCACATGACCGTGCATGCCCTTGTGACCATCACGAGGTCGGGGTGGCAATACTTGCTTGCACTGCGACGGTGTTACACGTTGCAACAGCGGTACGTGGTGGGCATATACGTGCTCCGGCGTCCCCAGACCATGACAATGCACCTGCCCTGCATAGGCCGCGCCCTGTCCGGTCAGAAGGCCTGCTTTCATACCGATAAAGGTAACGGTGTGGCTGGCACGCACAGCACGCCCGAGCACGTTGCCACTGTCACACTCCAGCCCTGAGGGAATATCCAGCGCCAGAACAGGCCTGCCTGTGGCATTAATCCAGTCGATCAGTGCCGCATATCGCCCCTGCACCTCTCCCGCAAGTCCGGTCCCCAGCAAGGCATCAACGACCAGCTCACCATGACAATCTGGCAATTCGTCCCCGTCGTGAATCATCAACAACCCGGACAGCTGCTGTTGCTGCAGCCATTGCCAGGCCTCTGCGGCCTCGCCCTGTAATGTTTCAAGGTATTGCGTCGGCGCCAGAGGAAGCAGCAGCTGCACCTGCCAGTGCAGTTTTAGCGCCAGACCAGCCAGCACTAGCCCATCACCACCGTTATTCCCCTTGCCAGCAACAACCGTCAGCCTGCGCACATCCGGCCACTCGCTGCGCAACTGCACAAAAGCCGCCTCGGCAGCGCGGCACATCAGCTCGAATCCGGTAATGCCCAGAGCCAGGGCAGCTTCTTTATCAAGCTGGCGAAGGGTTTTCGCAGCGTAGATGGCTTCCGGCAACCGCTCCATCACGGCAATGCTTTCACTGGTTGTGGTACTGATCGTCATGGCCCTTAGTTCTGATCGCCGGATGCCTGCTCTGCAGCAGGAATCAGAAAATGCTCGCGATAAAAGCGTAATTCAGCGATGGACTCCTGGATATCGGTCAGCGCCTGGTGCGAACCCAGTTTGCGGAATCCTTTGAGCATCTCGGGCTGCCAGCGCTTAGCCAGCTCTTTCAGCGTGCTGACATCAATCATGCGGTAATGCAGATACTGATCCACCTCGGGCAGATAGCGGGCAATAAAGCGGCGATCCTGCCAGATGGAGTTGCCACACAGAGGAGAGCTTCCTGCCGCCACATGGGACTGCAAAAACTCAAGCAGAGCAGCCTGCAGGCCAGCCTCATCCAGCGTACTGTTGCGCACCCGCTCGGTCAGACCTGACTCGCCATGGGTGCGGGTACACCACTCATCCATCCCATTGAGCACGTCATCGCTCTGATGCACGACCCACACCGGGCCTTCAGCAACAACGTTGAGGTCATAATCGGTGATCAGTACTGCCAACTCCAGAATACGGTCCTGTTCAGGGTTCAGACCGGTCATTTCCAGATCCATCCATACCCAACGATTATCCGCCGCCATACTGCTCTCCCACCTCTAAACATACTCACAATTGCGCCCTATTCTAACCAGCCTGAGCGCATGAGGCACCTGTGGTAACACATAGGAGCCCCTCCCCGCAGCGGCAAACGTGGCACCTTGTCGGGATGTCAGGCAAAATGCTGGGTTACTTCTCAACACGCGGCAGCGGCATCCTCCCTCGCGAGCAGCTTTGTCACCTCAGGATCAGATGAGCAAACGGAACCTAACCAGACGCCAGTCTTGGCGCATCAAGAAAATCCAGGATGAGCGGGTACAGCGCGCTCATCAGCATGAGGAGCGTTTCAGCGCCCAGCTCAATGCCGGAGAACTAGGCCCGGAAATCCGCGGTCGGGTGATTGCTCATTATGGTCGCCAAGTGGACGTGGAGGCGGTCGATGGGGAAATGCAGGGGCAACAGATGCGCTGCTATCTACGCGCCAACCTTGAGCCGCTGGTGACTGGTGACGATGTCATCTGGCGGCCTGGCCCTGATGAGGGCGTGGTGGTGGCCAATATGCCACGCAGCAGTGTGCTCAAACGCCCTACCCCACATGGTGAACTGAAGGCGGTGGCGGCCAATATCGATCTGATCATCATTACCATTGCCCCTGAGCCCACGCCCTACGCCAACCTGATCGACCGTTACCTGGTGGCAGCCGAACTCAGTGACATTCGCCCCATCCTGCTACTGAACAAGACCGACCTGATCAGCGATAGTAACCGCAGCGCACTGGAATCCCTGTTGCAGCGCTATGAGCAAATCGGCTATCAGGTCATGCGTGCCAGCACCAAAGCGGACCATGGTCTGGACTTGCTGATTGACAGCCTCAAAGGTCATATCAGCGTCTTTGTTGGCCAGTCAGGCGTCGGTAAGTCATCCCTGATCAACAAGCTGCTGCCAGGGGTTGATCTGCGCGTCGGCGCCCTTTCCGAGGGCACCCGCAAAGGCACTCACACTACCACCACAGCCCGCCTGTTCCACTTCCCCAGTGGTGGCGACCTGATCGACTCTCCGGGAATTCGCGAATTCGCTCTCTGGCATCTTAGCCCTGACGAGCTGCTGGAAGGCTTTGCCGAGTTTCGCCCCTTCCTCGGCCATTGCCGCTTCCGCGACTGCCGTCATGATCGCGAGCCAGGCTGTGCTTTGCGTAAAGCACTGGAAGAAGGGGCGATCAGCCAGCCGCGGATGCTGAGCTATCAACAGATTCTCAATTCACTGGATGAAGAGGCGCAACTGCGTCTGGAGACCGAGTAATGAGCGACTCTCCCTATGGTGCAGAGCAATGGGTAGAATTTCTGGCCGACAAGCCACTCCCCATCATGGCCCATAGCCGACAGTTTCTGTTACATCAGTTGCGCCGCCCTGACGTGGCACTGATGGAACTGGCGCCCGCCCTGCAGGCAGACCCTGTGTTAAGCCTGCATTTGCTGCGACACGCCAACCAGCTCAACAACAATCAGGAAACGGACATCCGCACTCTGGACCACGCACTCAGCAGCCTTGGCCTGCAGCGTATCCGTGAAGTGCTGGACAATGCCCCGGTACTGCAGATGAACAACCAGAGCGTGGCCCACCGCCAGTATCTGTATGCCGTTGCCAACTCACTGCATGCTGCCTTTCAGGCCCGCGACTGGGCCAAGCAACTGCGCCCGACACAGATTGCCCAGCTCTACGCGGCAGGCATGTTATACGGCTTTATTTACTGGAGCCTGTGGCGCTTCGCACCTGATGCCATCAGCCAGGTCTACGGCCTGATTCATGAACAGCAACTGGACCCCATTTTGGCAGAGAGCAATGTACTGGGTTGCCCGGCGCAGGCAATCGCCCACGGGCTGGCATTGCGCTGGCAGTTACCGGAAGTACTGGTCAATGCCCTCGATATGGAAAACGCAGCAGACAAGCGCCTGCTCAGCAGCCTGCAGCGCCGCGCAAGAGGCGATGAGCTGAATCCCGATCAGGAGCGTATGCTCAACCATCTGGTGCACGCCCCGTGGATGCTGGCCAAGATGGCCAACTGGGTTGCCCATACCGCCCATTTTGGCTGGTACGGTCAGGGTATGGACCGTTTGATGCCGATCATCGGTGATGTGTTACGTCTGACCAGAGAGGAAGCCAGCGCCCGCTGCCATCGTACAGCCGTGATCGCAGCAGCAGCCTACGCCACGCCGGGCATCATTGCGCCCGCCAGCCGTCTGATCATGGCGCCGGATGACCAGCCTATTGCCTACCGCATGCCCCACCAGCAGGGCAGCAGAACAGTGACGGCACGCCCTCAGGCCCAGCAGCGCATACTACCGGGCAAACTGTTTGATGAGCGCCACTATCAGGACAGGCTGTTCCAGCTCAACAATGCCGACAAGCAGCTCAGCTCTTTGGGGGCCATCATGCAGAGCCTGCTCGAAGGCATGCATGATGGTATCGGTTTGCAGCGTTGCGCCATCCTGATGACCAGTCAGGACAGCAAGGAGATTGCAGGTCGTCTTGCAGCTGGCGATAGCGGCGTTGAAGCCTTCAAGCATTTTCGCCAGCCACTGCACACCGCCAGCATTTTCCAGCGTCTGTGCAGCCAGCCGGGCAGTCTGTGGGTCAATGACAAAAATCGCGACAAAGTACAGAGCCTGCTTCCTGAGGCTTTTCAGTCGCTATGTCATCCCCAAGAATTCTTTATGATGTCGATTTTTCTGGGCAAACGCCCCATTGCTGTTGTCTATGCCGATGCAGGTCTGCGCGGTGATGTCAGACCCATGCATTACAACGCCTTTCGTCAACTGGTGCAGGCTGCCAATCGAGGGGTGACCCTCTATTATCGCGCCCGCCAACAGATGAGATCCTGATCATGTCCTGTCCTGTCCTGATTGAGGCGGATGCGCTGCATCGTCAGTTGCACGCCCCGCAATTACTGATCCTTGATCTTTCCAGTGCCGAAAATTACCAGCGCGGCCACATTCCTGGAGCGATTCACTTCCCTGCTTCCTTACTGCTACGTGGAGAAGGCCCTGTACCGAACTACGTCGCCAGTGAGGCTCAGCTCAGCGAGCGGCTTTCTGCAGTAGGCATGACTCCCGATACCTGGGTGGTAGCCTATGACGATCAAATGGGGCCTTGGGCCGGTCGCCTGCTGTGGACCCTGCATCTGCTCGGTCATCGGCAGGTGTCCGTTCTCAACGGTCAGCTACCGGCCTGGGTGGCCGCAGGTTTTGATCTGGAGCAGGACAGCCATCACCGCGAAGCAACGCTTTACACCGCCACCTATCTGGAGCCGGTGCGAACGACATTGCAAGACCTGCTGAATCACCAGCACCTGACGGTCTGGGATGCCCGCACCCGCGAAGAATTCACCGGTGAGAAAGTCATCAACGCCAGCAAGGGCGGGCATATCCCCGGCGCCATCTGGCTGGAATGGACCGATCTGCTGCAGGATCAGCAACTGCCACGACTGAAGCCCGCAGAAGAACTGCACAGTCTGTTAGCCGATCGCGGACTGACGCCAGACAAGACCATTGTTACCCATTGCCAAACCCACCGCCGTTCCGGCCTCACCTATCTGGCCGCCAAGGCACTGGGCTACCCCCACGTGCACTGCTATGACGGCTCCTGGTTCGAGTGGGGCAACCATCCGGACACCCCGGTGACCAACGATCTATCCAGCAACGGAGAATAGTGTGAAGTCTGCTTTGTTTATCTACTTTCAACATCTGATTCCCCAGCACGCACTGAGCCGCCTCGTTGGCTGGCTGGCCAGCAACCGTACCGTCTGGCTGAAAAATGCCCTGATCCGCCGTTTTGCTCAGCACTACCAGGTGGATATGAGCGAAGCGGCCGATCCGGTGCTCAACAACTACCCACACTTCAACGCCTTCTTCACCCGAGCGCTACTCGACAACGCTCGCCCGTTGCCGGAACAGCAGGATCTGGTGGTCTGTCCCGCCGACGGCAATATCAGCGAGATAGGCAAACTTGAGCAGGGACGCATTCTGCAGGCCAAAGGCCGTTCTTACAGCGTCACAGCTCTGCTGGGTGGCGATACACAGCGTGCGGCAGCATTCGACAATGGCCATTTCGCTACAGTCTACCTCTCGCCTCGTGATTATCACCGGGTACACATGCCCTACGGCGGGACGCTGCGGGAAATGATCTATGTTCCCGGCGACCTTTTCTCCGTTAATCAAACTACCGCCGAGAACGTCGACAACCTGTTCGCCCGCAACGAGCGTCTGGTTTGCATTTTTGATACCGACGTTGGACCCATGGCGGTGGTTCTGGTCGGCGCCATGATCGTCGCCGGGATAGAAACGGTGTGGTCAGGGCAAGTGACACCGCAGCCAAAGAAACCGCAACTGACCCGCTACCAGAGCCTACCTGAGCCCGTCGTATTAAAGCGCGGTGAGGAATTGGGCCGTTTCTGGCTGGGCTCTACCGCCATCGTGCTGTTCGGTGCAGACAAAGTTGACTGGCTGCAGGGATGGCAGGCTGGACGCGCCACAAGGATGGGCGAAGCCATGGGCCAGCTGCATACTGTTCAGTCTGCAGACTGAGCCACCGTACTCGATACAGCACAGCCTGGTAACAGGCTGTGCTGGTAGCCCCTTCTCCCCTCATCGACTGCCTTTACAGCCAAAACAGTGCCAATAAAACAGCACGCTCCCGACCTGACTCAGCCACAATGAGCTGAAGGCATTTCATACTGCAACCACGCTGTTACAACGCGTTAACCGTGCTAGTATTCCCCAACGAATAAACTGTTCAGACAAGCAGGACGTCCATGAGTCTTCATCGTGACTGTTTACACATCGTGATCCGGCGTCCGCTGGATGATGCTTTCATGACCGTGTTGGCTAATATTCGTCAGCGGGCAGAGCACATGGGACTGTTCATCAGGGAAGAAGGCTTTGTGCTGGAACCCGCCTGCGGCGAGTTCGACATCGTCCTGCTGGTCAGTGAACATATTGATGAAGAGGCTTCAGACTGGTTGCGCCATCAGCGCCGCCACCTGCAGGACCAGCCCCTGGTCGTGCTCAGCACCGGTCGCGCGCCTGACGTACTGGCCGATTGTTGCCTGCGTCTGGAAGACTGCCTGCCACCGCGGGATGAATTCTGTCTGGCCCTGCTGGACGACCTGTTGCACAGCTGGCGACAACAGATGCGCCTGCGTCGCCACCTCAACAGCGAAGTATCCCAACTGCATTCCCTGCTGGATATCCAGACTGACCCGGTCGCGCTGGTGCGCTATCCGCACCACACCTATGCCAATTTGGCCTATCGCCGCCTGTGGCAGATTCAGGACGAACTGCATCTGGAAGATATGGACATGGCTGAGGTGTTCTCACCCATCGCTCTGACTGCACTGCACCAACGGTTACCTACCTGGCGTCCCGGCGAGACGTTAAACCTGCAGTTGAGCGAAGAACAGCAGCTGGGTAATCTGCAGTTTCAGCTGCAATGCCTCGCTCCCTCACCAGAAAACGTCTTTCTGGTGCGCATGATCAGCGACGTCCATCAAAACAATCTGGATGAGCAGGCCGACGATATTCTCAATCGCGCCTCCTATGATCGCCGCTCCCTGCTGGACCAGATCCATTACATTCAGTATCGCGGTGAACATCAGGGCAATGATGTGCAATGGGCTTTAATGGCCATCCGTCTGGAAAACTGGTTACTGCTGGATGAGTTGGGAGAGCCTACCGCCGAAACAGAAGAGCAGATACACCTGCTGGAGCGGGAAATTCCTGAGGCCAGCACCCTGCACTTTGGCTGTATGGACCAGCATCACCTTTGTGTCCTGGCCCCATTTGACAAGCAATCCGCGTTACTCGGCAGCGGCCAGCTATTACTGGAGCAGATCGGCAGTCTGTTGCCCCTCACCGGCGCCTCCATGAGCAATAGCTTCTGCGCTGGCCTGGTACAGATTCATGGCACCCTGCCAGATGCCGAGACACTGCTGCATCAGGCCATCCATGCTTGCGCCCAGGCTCAGCGCCAAGGGCAGTCCTTGTTCGTTTATACCTCCCAGCGCAGTGCTCCTGGCGGTCAGCGAGCGGCCAGTCAGGTGCGCCAGCAGCTGCGTAAAGCAATGGATCACAATCACTTCACTCTGTTCTATCAGCCGATCCTCAACCTGTTCAGCCCGGGCGATGCCAGTTATGAAGTCTTGCTGCGTATGAGCGACGATCAGGGCCAGTGGATCACCCCTGTCGATCTGTTGAGTCAGGCGGAGCAGACCGGGCAGGCACTGCTGATCGACCAGTGGGTCACTGAACGTCTATGTCTGCAACTGAAGAAGCAGCAACTGCCGCTCCGGGTATTTATCAATATCAGTGCTCAGGCCATTCATGACCCTGCCTTCTTCGTCTGGCTCGAAGCCACCATGAAAGAAGTCCCTCCACAGCACGAGCTGGTGATGCAAATCAGCGAAGTGGATGTATGGGCCGCTGGCCGTCAGGCCGCCCTGTTCTGTGAACAACTGCATCAGCTTGGCCTGAAGCTCTGTCTGAAACATCTGGGTATGACCACCCATGCAGAACAGCTGTCGGAGCAATTTGACTGCGACTACTACAAACTGCACGGTCCGTTGATCCGCACGGTCAATCAACCCGACACTCAGGCCAGAATTGCCCGCCTGATTGCTCCGCTGGTCCCAAAAGGCAAAACTATCATCGGTCCGATGGTGGAAAATGCGTCCTGCCTGAGCTTGCTATGGCAGGCAGGTATCAAATACATTCAGGGACATTATCTGCAACCCCCCCATCAACATATGGACTACGTCTTTACCTCCGACGACTGACTGGCAGTCAGCACCGAAAGCAAAAGGGCATACCTGTGGCATGCCCTTTTCTTGTTCTACAGACGCTCTGAAACAGCAACTGCAACACCTTGTCGGTCGCTTCAGCGACCTTACTCAGCGCGGACCGATCATCTGCAGAATGGCATCCAACCCGCAAACGCTGACGGCATAGTTTGCACTACTGCGGACCAGTGGCTTGGCACGGAATGCCACACCCAAACCTGCCTTGGCCAACATTTTCAGATCATTGGCACCATCACCTACCGCAATAACCCGACGTAAAGGTAACTGCAGCTCTGCAGCCAGTTGCTCCAGCGTGTCCGCCTTGACCTGAGCATCCACGATAGGCTCAAGGACCTTGCCGGTCACCTTGCCGTCCAGCACATTCAGCTCATTGGCACAGATATGATCAATACCTAAGCGCCGCTGTAACATACGGGCAAAGTAGGTAAAACCACCGGAAAGGATGGCCGTCTTGATCCCTCGCTGCTGAAGGCCGGCAAACAACAACTCGGCACCATCCATCAGCTGCAACCGGGCAGCGATGATCTCCAGCACTGACTCGTCGAGGCCATTCAGCAACGCCATGCGACGGGTAAAACTCTCACGAAAATCAATCAGGCCCTGCATGGCCTCTTCGGTAATGGCGGCGACCTGATCACCGATCCCCGCCTCCTTGGCTAGCTCATCAATCACTTCCGCCTTGATCAGCGTAGAATCCATGTCGAAGCACGCCAGGCCATACTCCTCATTGAAGGTATCGGCATCCTGCAACACGATGTCGACGCGCAGGGCATCACTCAATGTAAGACAGGCGGACTTGAAGCCCTCACGGTCAGCCAGCTGCCCCTGCAAGGACAGCACGGCATGCTGCTCACTGTCAGGTGATACGCTGCTTTGCAATGACAGACCAAAACGCTTGGCCAGCTCGACTGCATCTTCGATGGCCGCAGCACCAAGAGAAGGCGCCATCAGCGTCAACATCCAGCAGTCAGATGCCAGCACAGGATTGTCAGACGAATGAGCTTGATTGGGTTGCATAGGATGTAAGCCACAGGTTGGATAGAAAAGGCGGTCATCATACCCCGATCGGGTGCATTTCTCAGCCCGTAGCCTTGCATACTCATGACAATCCTGGCGGAACCTGTATAAAGCAGCTGCATTCCGATGATGGCCCGCTATAATCAGCGTCTTGTGTCATTTTGGAGCTTGGGCACGCATCGCTATGCTGGAAAGAACGCCACCCCGGTCACGTACCCCCTTGGGTTTGCATATTAAGTTGGTTTGGGTATGGGTTTTGACGTTAGTGGCTGGCCTTGTCCTGACCGCTCTGTTGCTATCCCGCCAACTTGATGCCATTGCTGACCAACAGAATCAGACCCTGCGCAATGTACTGCTGCAACAAACGCAGCTGTCCGCCGTTCCTCTGCTGATTGCCGATGACCGCATTGGCCTTAGTGTTCTGGTGAGTGACATGCAGCAGCATCCGCTGGTTGATGCCGCTGCGCTCTACCGCGGAGACGAGCTGGTTGCCCGTGCTGGCAGCCTCAGCCAGGGCTTCGACCAGACGCAGCATATTCAGGTCAATCAACAGGAAGTCGGTATTCTGCGCATACGCTGGAAAGCACCTGACTGGCCACTGAGCCTGACCAACCTGATCAATCACTATGGTTATGAGTACGCGCTAATTCTGGCAGTGCTGCTGCTCCCCATGCTCATTCTGGCCTTCAATCTGCAAAGTCCGTTACGCGCCTTACGCAAGGCGTGCCTGGCAGTACAGATGCGCGAAACGTTCGATCCGCTGGATGAGCGCCGGCAGGATGAATGGGGCTATGTCAATTACAGCTTTAACCGTCTTCATGCCGAGTACCTCAATGAAGTGCCGGACTATGGTGAACAGGAAGAAGAGCGGGATATTCCCCAGCACGAACTGGATCTGCAGCCCGGCGAGTTCCGTCATGACAATCGTGATGCTCTGGCAGACTTCACCCTGGATATGGACGCGTCAGAGCCCGCTGAAGAGCCGCCCTTCGCTCCACTGACGGCGACTTCAGGCAACGAGCACGCCTCTGAGCGCAGTACAGCAGACAGTTTTGACAGCATCATGGCCCAGACACTGGCCAGCAATCCCAGTGTGCGCAGTACTCCGCCACCGCTGCAGCAGGCAAGCTTTGGCGAGCCACTGTTTGCCGAACCCCTGTTTCCTGCCACTGCGGCGACTACTCAGAATCCCTCAGCACAGCGCGCGAGCGATGTATTTGAGCCGTTAAACCAGGCTGTAAGCGCTGCGCGTACGCCCTCTCAGGTGACATCTGCACTCACTGCCACCCCAGCATCTGCACCACCTCCGTTTGAACCACTGGCCGAACACCGCGGCTTACCCACGGAAATTGCCCAGTCACTGGCCAGTCAGATTGATGAGACGGTGTTCGTGTTGCTTCTGAGCCAGCGCCAGAGCGCAGGTTACGCTTCGTCTCCGGAGCGTGAAGAAGTACTGGCAACCTACCATGACTTCATCAATCAGGCCTGCAATCTCTACAGTGGCGCGGTCGAAGCGATGGAAGATGACCACATCATTGTCGTTTTCGATCAGCCGCAGAAGGATGACGCCCACGGCATTAACGCGCTCTGCGCTGCGCTGATGTTCAATGGCTTGTACAAGAGCTACAACCAGCGCCGGATCAAGGCACTGAAGCCCATTATCAATCTGCAGCTGGCACTGCATACCGGCGCCTATAGTCAACTGCCACAGCTGTGTCATCAGGTAGGTCAGTTAATTGGCCAGACCAACAGCAATCAGCTGGTAATATCCCGAGAGGTTTATGACTGCGGAGCCATTCGCGACAAACTGCTGGATGACCGCTACATTCGCCCGACCAATGGTGACTGCTATCTGGTTGAACGCCTGCAGGAAAAACCACAGCGCCTGCTGGAACGCCAGGTCGTTCACTTCTCACAGAAAAGCCTGGCCTGATGGCAGGAGAGTGAACGCCTGAAACAACAACAGCGGCCAAGGCCGCTGTTGTTGTTTCAGACTTGTACGTTCACGCTCATCATTAAAGCCACGGTGCCAAAGGCCTAACAGGCTGTTGAAAAACGTTATCGAGGCAGCCGAGACAAGAAAATACCCCGAGGGCACAAGAAACAGGCGAAAAAGCGGAGTTTAGTGGACTAAATGAGCATTTGACTCGCGTTGATCGCCCCTTCGGGGCGGGCCTAAAGCACGTTGAGCCGTCGGCTGGGAGCCTGTTTTGGCGGCGGTATTCGGCAACGTAGTT
>NZ_LAPT01000026.1 GCF_003194385.1 Pokkaliibacter plantistimulans | reverse complement strand
GCAGCCGAGACAAGGAAAAGACAGGCGAAAAAGCGGAGTTTAGTGGACTAAACGAGCATTTGACTCGCTTTGCTCGCCCCTTTGGGGCCGTGCTAAAGCACGTTCAGCCTTCGGCTGTGAGCCTGTTTTTGACGCGGTATTCGGCAACGCAGATAGATTTTCAACGACCTGTTAAGGTGTAGCTCAATAAAGCGGTGTGAGCTAATACCTGACGAGGATTAGTCCAGTTAGTGTCAGGGCAATGCCATGATGATGAGCAGTTGTGGCGTGCTGAGTTGCAAACGGTTATCTGGCTATTTTTAAGATGCGAATTGTGATGTGTGGAGATTGAATGTAATTAATTGAAAATATTCACGTTCTGACTATGTAATTATTGCCAGTTATTCCTTGTAATATTCATCTCTCAATTTTTGTGAAAAATATTTAATTCATATAAATCAACTATTTATAGTTTGGCATGTATCTTGATCTGTATTTTTTCACGAACACTGGCTTACAGCTTTCGACGCAAGATAAGAATTGCGTGATTGAGAGATTGGCTGTCGATTTTTTGAGAATGGTTAATCGGGACAGAGAAGAATCAGAGATCATGGATGATCATCACGTAAAGAAATAATAAAGGAAACTGCTAATCCTGAAATTGACTTTCTATTCATCAGATAATGGGAAATTAATTCCTATGGATTGCCAAGGAGAATGTCATGCTTTCATGGGCTGTTGTATTTTTTATTCTCGCCATTGTGGCGGGCTTGCTGGGCTTTACCGGAATTGCTGCGGCATCGACCGGAATTGCGAAAATACTCTTTCTAGTCTTTCTGGTGATGTTTGTCATCTTCCTTATTACCGGCAGAAGACCCCCCAAAGTCTGATCGATAAGTAAGTGTACTGATCGTCAGTCAGGTTTTTTATAACTGATTCAAGGGTTTAGAGGCGGCAGCAGCAATGACGTATTGTTGTTTTGCGAGTGTCGCTGTTGTTTCGCGAGCGTAAGACGGCTTCAGGTCAGGCTTTCATCCAAGGGATTAACAGGGATGCAACAGGGAAGTGGTACCGACTGAAGCGCTGATTCAGGGAGAATTGTATGCGTAATCAAATAATCAATGAGCATGATGCTGATGTCCTGTCGCATATCGTCAACGTGTGCGAAGACGGTAAACAGTTCTATCAGCATGCGGCACAGCAGGCGCATAACCCGGCGCTGCGTCAGGTGTTTGACGAACAGCTGAAAGCCCGCCTTTCAGTCATCAATGCGCTTCGACCGGAGTACGAGATGCGCAAGGCCAAACCGCTTTCGCGTGAGCAAACCGTCGAGGGACGCCTGCGCGAACTGTACACGGAAGTGAAAACAGCACTGGTGGCAGACGACAAGGAAGATTATGTGCTGGTTGAGCAGCTGCTGGTGTCTGAGGACCGTACACTGATCGAGATGCAGGAGGCGATCAATGCCGTTAGCAACCCGGCGTTGAGTATGCAGTTAAATGACCAGTTAACTCACATCCAGCAGGCGCATGCGCGGATGCATCATCTGAAAAACGTGTTAAAGCCGCATTGAGATAAAGGTACACCAGCGGTTGGCAATACATCCGCAGACTCAGAAGCGTGATAAGCAGCGAGAACGTTTAACAGGTCGTTGAAAATCTATCTGCGTTGCCGAATACCGCGTCAAAAACAGGCTCAAAATGCTCATTTAGTCCACTAAACTCCGCTTTTTCGCCTGTTTTTTCCTTGTCTCGGCTGCCTCGATAACGTTTTTCAACAGCCTGTTAAAAAGTGAGGAAGTATGCCCACTGTGTCGCTTGATCTCAGTGGGCACGCTATTCTTGGGGCTTCCTGTGCGGCAACAACTGGAGGTTCCCATGTCGTTATCCGGTGCTATTCCGATCCTGAGAATCTTTGATGAAGCCAAGGCACGGGAGTTCTATCTGGACTTCCTCGGCTTTCATCTCGACTGGGAGCATCGCTTTGATCGCGACTTTCCGCTCTACCTGCAAATTTCCCTCGATCAATGTGTACTGCATCTGACGGAGCACCATGGTGATTGCTGTCCCGGCAGTGCCATTCGTATCCCCTGTGACCATCTGCATCATTATTGTGAGCAACTGAACGCCAGGAACTATGCCTACGCGCATCCGGGGATCGAGAAGATGCCCTGGGGAACCAGTGATATGGCGATTACCGATCCCTTTGGAAACCGGCTGGTTTTTACCAGAGACGATGAAGTCAACTAAGCACGTGAACACGTTCTAAGGCACCACCATTTCTGGTTTTCGGGACGATCTATGAAGCAAAACACGGCAGAGCGTATGGGGCTGATGGGGGCAATCGCCATTGGCATCGGGGGAATGGTCGGTGGCGGTATTTTCGCTGTACTGGGCGAGGCGGTGTCGACTGCCCATGGTGCTACTCCCGTGGCTTTTGCACTGGCCGGCGTAGTTGCCCTGTTAACCGCTGTGAGTTATGCCCGTCTTGCTGTGGCCTATCCCAATCGGGGCGGTACGGTGGTCTACATTGACAATGCTTTCGGCAACAACCTGGCCTCGGGCAGTGTGAACGTCATGCTGTGGCTCAGCTATCTGGTCACCATTGCTCTCTATGCCAGTGCGTTCGCCTCTTACGCGGCGACATTTTTTGCAGATGGCGTCTCACCCCTACAGCAGCATGCCCTGATCAGTGTGGCGATCATTCTGCCAACCGCCATCAATCTGATCAGCGCCAGTTTTGTCAGCCGTTCGGAGACCCTGATTGTGGTGCTGAAACTGGCACTCTTGGTGTTCATCATTTATTCCAGCCTGCCTTATATGGATATTCAGCGCGTCAGTCCGGCCCAGTGGGGGGATCCGCTTTCTATTGTGGCGGCGGGCATGATTATCTTCGTGGCGTACGAAGGATTTGAACTCATTGCCAATGCGGCAGAGGATATCGAAAACCCGCGACGCAACCTGCCACTGGCCTTTGTCTTGTCGGTTGTGCTGGTCATGGTGCTGTATATGGTGATTGCGGTGCTGACGGTCAGCACGGTAAGTGAGGCGCAGCTGGTGACTGCCAGGGATTATGCGCTGGCCGTGGCTGCTAGGCCTGCTCTGGGCCAAAGTGGCTTTGTGATCGTAGCAGCAGCGGCGTTGCTGGCTACCTTCTCTGCTATCAACGCCACCATCTATGGCAATGCGCGTCTTGGCTACACTCTGGCCAGAGACGGACAGCTACCTGAGCAGTTTGATCACGAGGTCTGGAATAAACCCGTGGTCGGTGTGCTGATGACAGCCATTATCAGTCTGCTGATCGCCAATACGATCAGCCTCAATGAGATCGCCATTATCGGCAGTGCCAGTTTTCTGCTGATCTTTACACTGGTGAATGCCAGTGCATGCAGATTGCGTCAGCACATCGGGGGCAGCATCTGGCTTTATGGCGCGGGGACCATGCTGTGTGCTCTGGCGCTGGTTGTACTGCTCATTCACACCTGTCAGACCGATGTGCGTGCCCTCTGGGTTTTTCTCGGTTTTTTACTGATTTCCTGTGGCTTTGAAGGGGTCTTTGGCACGATCGTTCGGGGCCACTTTCTGGGCAGGCAATACTGATTACCTCATTCCGTCAGTGTAGTGGTGTGAAGCCGTGGACAGTCTGGCACGGCATTCGCTAGGCTTGGAGTCGTTTGTTTACTGGCTTCGTAGAATCTGATGTCGTTACCTGCCTTTGCCGAATCTCTGCGGCGCCTGTGGGCGCTGGAAAAGTTCACCTACAGCTTGCGTGTCTTTATTGCTCTCAGCGGCGTCATGGCGGGCTGCTGGCTGACAGATCAGATCGCGCTGGTTATTCCGCTGTTTCTCGGTGTCATTGCCAGCGCACTTGCGGAAACTGATGACAGCTGGCTCGGCCGTTTACGCGCCAGCGGTGTAACTCTGGTTTGCTTTGCCGTAGCGGCTTTCGCAGTCAAGCTGCTGATGCCTTATCCGCTGCTGTTTGTTGCGAGTCTGGCACTCTCCACTTTTGTCCTGACGCTGTTTGGTGCACTGGGTGATCGCTATGCAACCCTAGGGCAAGCAACACTGATCTTGTCGGTGTACACCATGATTGGTGTCGATCAGGGCAAGATGACGACCACATTCTGGCATGAACCCTTGCTGCTGACGCTCGGTGCCAGCTGGTACAGCCTGCTGTCGGTGATCTGGCATGCCTTGTTTGCGCACCAGCCGGTGCAGCAGGGGCTGGCAACACTGTTTGTTGAGCTGAGCAGTTATCTGAAGATCAAGGCGACGCTACTGGAGCCAGTGAAAGAGCTGGACATTGAGGAGCGTCGTCTGGCATTAGCCAGACAGAATGGTCGGGTGGTGGCCGCCCTCAATCTGGTCAAGGAAACCATCCTCAATCGTATGGATGGCAGCGGCGGGCAGAAGGTCAATCGCTATCTGCGTCTCTATTTCATTGCGCAGGACATCCACGAGCGCGCCAGTTCGTCTCATTACCCCTATCACCAGCTGAGCAAGACGTTCTTTCACAGTGACGTGTTGTTCCGCTGTCAGCGCTTGCTGGATCAGCAGGGTAAAGCCTGTAAGCGACTGGCCTTTGCCATTCGCCTGCGAAAGCCTTTTGACTATGGCGATACGCGACAGGCTCACGCCGATCTGCAGGCCTCGCTCACCTATCTGCAGGAACAGCAACGGCCCGAGTGGCGCAGCTTGCTGCGCTCGCTGAATGCGCTGGCGGACAATCTGGCCAGTCTGGAGCAGCGTCTGGCTACGGCTAATAATCCCGATGCGCTGGCCAGCGATCAGGACAGTGTGCTGTTCGACCACAATCCCCGCACACTCAAGCAGGCATGGCAACGCTTGCGCCAGCATCTGTCCGTTACCTCACTGCTGTTCCGGCATGCTTTGCGCCTGTCGATTGCGCTGTGTATTGGCTATGGCGTACTGCATGCCATTCACCCGTCACAGGGTTACTGGATTCTGTTGACCACGGTATTCGTCTGTCAGCCCAACTATGGCGCAACACGCATTCGTCTGGGGCAAAGGGTAGGGGGAACGGTCGTTGGACTGATCGCTGGCTGGGCGCTGATTACGCTGTTTCCCAGCCCGCTCATTCAAAGTCTGATTGCGGTAGTGGCAGGCGTTTCCTTCTTTGTCACCCGCAAGAGCCAGTACGCGCTGGCGACGGGATTTATCACCCTGATGGTGGTGTGCTGCTTCAATCAGGTGGGCAATGGCTACGGGCTGATCTGGCCCCGTCTGGTGGATACGGTGTTAGGTACTCTGATTGCCGGGCTGGCAGTCTTCACCATCCTGCCTGACTGGCAGGGGCGCCAGTTGCATCGTGTTGTAGCCAATGTGCTCGACTGTAACGGGCGCTTTCTGCGCCAGCTGATGCAGCAGTATGCGACCGGCAAGAAAGACGATCTGGATTATCGCGTGGCGCGGCGCGATGCCCACAACGCTGATGCAGCGTTATCGACGGCGCTGTCGAATATGCGTCTGGAGCCCGGGCATTTTCGTAAGGATGCGGAGGCTTGCTTCCCCGTGCTGGTCGTCAGTCATACCCTGCTGAGCTATCTGTCAGCTTTGGGTGCTCACCGCCATGTGCTGCTGGATGTGGCCGGTGATGAAGTGCTGGATCAGGCGGCGGAGGTTATTGTCAACCAGTTACAACGCATGGCGGAGGATCTTGCAGAACGCAGGCCCGTCACACCTGCGCAACCCGATGAGCAAGCGATTTTGCTGGCATTGGAGCAGCTGGCTGACGGCCTCGATGATCAGCATCGTCTGGTGCAGACGCAGTTGTTGCTTATCGGTCAGCAGCTGGCGCCTTTACGGGAACGTTTGCAGGAAATGCAGCAGCGGGTAGCCAGTGCGGCCCCTGCTTTGACTGAGCAGAAATAGAATGACCCGGCAGCAGGCCGGGTCATCAGGGACGGAGTGTTGGGTTATACCTGAGGTGGTGAGTTTATTTCATATACATCCATACCAGACTGTAATCAGATCCCATACTCCAGAGTAATACGACCACGGCCAGCAAGGCCTCAAGGACCAAAACGCCGATGCCAAGGGTGGTGCTGGAGAGGATAAAACCCTGTTTACGGCTTATGCCAAGGAAGCTCGGTGTGCCGATATAGAGCAGGTAACCGGTATAGCAAACCCCGCAGAGTACTGCCAGGAAGCACAGCCACGCAATCGGGTAGAGCGCAAACAAACCACTGAGAAACATCGGTGTGGCGATATAGCCTGCAAACACGACACATTGCTGAAGGTCCGGGCGCTCTGGCAGGTGACGCGCCATCCAGTGGATTACGCCGCCAACCAAGCCGACGGCACCGATAATAAGTACGTAGAACATGATGCCCAGCCAGAGACCATCGAGCATCGACACCTGAACGGCTTTTTCGCCTCCCAACGTCCAGCCGACCTGTGTTGTTCCAATGTAAGCGCTGATGACAGGTATCGCTGCCAGCCACAGCACATGATGGGTGTAAAGGTGACTGATTGTCTCGCCTTCACTATTGATGGACCGCCATTCACGATCGGGATGGTGCAGCAGACCCCAAATGTGATTAATCATGGATTCCCCCCTCGCTTCTTTCGAAGAAGCCTTTTTATTGTCAACCCACACACTGATTCCATACAGATTCAGTGAACTGTGTCTTGCACTTTTTCAGTATAGATGACTCTTAAAAAATCAAAGGCCCGCCTTCTTGAAAGTTATGCACACTGTGCACTCTGGCGGCTGATCGAGGCGCTATATCAGGGGAAGAAGCACCATAAGGGGCGTAGAGCGGTATTTTTGGCGTAGTGTCGAAATTGCTAATCAGCAGATCAGAAACAAAGTGAAGCAAAAGAGAGGCTATCAAGCGGTGCATGATCGATAGCCATGAGCAGATGGCTTCTGGGACAGGATGTGAATGAGATATGCGCGCTCCCCAACCGTTGGGAAGCGCGCCCATGAAGATTATTTCCTTTGTTTACGGCGTACCAGAGTCACCAGAATCCATACTGTTGGGATCAGTAGTATCAACCAGGGCAGTAGCGCAACAGCAAAGGTCAGCACCTCGGCCACACTGCGGAAGAAGACGGCGCCACTGTTGTACAGTGCATCAATTAGCGGCTGGATGATGCTACTGTCACTGAAAGTCGGCTGCACTTCATAGTTCAGGTCAATACGTACTTTTTCCGTGAGATTGGAAAGATAGGCACGTTTACCCTTGGCGGCATCCAGATCACCCTGTACACGCCCCAGCTCACGCTCCAGTTGAACAACATCCCCAAGGGATGCTGACTGAGTATTGAGCAGGCCACGCAGACGATCTCGCACCTCTTCCAGATTTTTCAGACGTGCTTCCACGTCAATCACTTCATCGGTGCGATCCTGACGGTCGATACTGGATTCCACCAGTCCGGCATCACCGAGTGCCTTGAGGAAATCAGCCATCTGCGGACGGGCAACACGCACACTGAGAGTTGCCCGGGCCTGCTGATATTGCTGAGTGGTCTGGATGTTGGCGTTGATGACTTCGCAGTCAAACTTCTGGCAGAGATCTGCATGCTTCTGCCAGGTGGGCTGAAGGTCGGCTTCCGGTAGCTGGAAGCGCAGATAGCGGTGTTCTTCAATGAATTGCTGCTGTTCTCCCGGCGCTGAATCCTGCGCCGCCTCCTGAGCAAGCATCATTCGCTGTGGGGCGGGAGCCATTTTGGCAAAGCCTGCAGCCATTTGCCCGGCGGGAGCACTGCTTGCAGCATCCTGGCCTTGCTGACAGGCCGTCAGACCCAGTGTGGCTATCAGGGAAAAGCCAATAATCGCGAATGAACGAGGTATTCCTTTCATGAAGTGCTCCTGCATATGAGAGAGGGTCAGCTGCTCATAACCGATCTGACATCGGTGCTGACGGCTGATTTTGGTAAACTGGCGCTCATTCTAGCCTAGGCCATGGATACGATATGTTTAAAGGTGATTCAGATTCATTTATTTTGCCTCTTGCTGCTTATGCCGAGTCACTGGCTCGTCAGGCCGGTGAGGTACTGATCAGCGAGCGTAAAAATCAGAGCTTTTCTCTTGATTACAAGCGCGGTGTCGAGCTGGTAACGACTGCGGATCTGGCCGCCGATGCGTTGATCCGTGCCGGGATCGAGTCGGTTTATCCTGACCACAATATTCTCTCTGAAGAGTCTGCTCCCGACTTTTCTGACCCTCAGGCACTGATGGGGCCTCTGTGGGTGATAGACCCAATAGACGGCACCGTCAACTTTGCCAATCAGCAACCCGCTGTTGCCGTGTCTATTGCCTTTGCTGTGGATGGCGTGACGCAAGTCGGGGTGGTGCACTGCCCCTTCATGAAGGAAACCTTCACGGCTGTTCGAGGCCGGGGAGCATTCTGCAACGGTCAGCCCATCAAGGCAGCTCATATTACCGAGCTGCGACAGGCCCTCGTAGCGACCGGCTTTCCCTATGAGAAAGAGGGTGTACCGCATCTGCTGCAACGGCTGCAGCAGGTGATGGCAAAGGTTCAGGATGTGCGCCGGATGGGATCGGCAGCCATTGATATCTGCTATGTCGCGGCGGGGCGCCTTGGTGCTTACTACGAAACGGTCAACCCCTGGGATATGGCCGCAGGTTATTTGATTGCCAGAGAAGCGGGGGCGCAGGTCGGGCGCTTTGCCAAAGCGAAGTCGCTGATGCCTGAAGAGCTGAATGGCGAACATCTGCTGGTTGCCAGCCCCCCTCTATTTGAGCCTCTTCAGCAGATTCTTGAACCTACCCTATGAGTGAAAATCTCGCCGACAGGTTTGACCAGCTTAGCCAGCTGCTGGTGGAGGGGGCTGAGTTCTGGCAGCCGGTGCCGTTCAAAACAGAGCAGCTGGCCTGGCAGAAAAACTATCGCCCGCTTTGGCAGGCGCTGCAGCGGGTCGGTGATGAACAGTTGCAGCGTTTTGAAGATGATCCGGAACAGGCAGAAAGCTGGCTGGCAGCATGGCTGCCTGTTACAGCGATCCAGCAGCTGAGCGGCATACCAGCAACAGGGCAGACGGCTGTATCGCTGCCCTCTACCTGGGGTGATCATATGCCGGGCCGGAAATGGCAGCAGGTATGCGCCTTTGTTTCAGGGGTGACGATAGCGTCTCCCTCGCATGTGCTGGAGTGGTGTGCGGGAAAGGGCCATTTGGCCCGGACTATTTCAAGGCTACATCAAGTGTCAGTAACGGCTCTGGAATGGCAGGCGTCGCTGTGTGAAGAAGGGGAGCGTTTGAGCCGTAGTCAAAACACCTCCGTCACAGCAGTGACTCAGGATGTACTGGCCGACTCGGTGTGCCAGCATCTGCAGGCAGACAGTCATGTACTGGCATTGCACGCCTGCGGTGATCTTCATCGCCGTCTGATCGCGTTGGCAACGCCTGAGAAGATGCAGCGTATTACGCTGGCTCCCTGTTGTTATCACCTGACGGAACAGCCGGTCTATCAGCCTCTGTCACGGCGAGGCCAGCAGATATGTGCTGATCTGCAACTCTGGATCAGTCGCGAACAGCTACGTCTTGCAGTACAGGAGACTGTAACGGCGCCAGCTTATGTCCGGCGTCAGCGCAGGCAGGCAAGTATCTGGCGTCTGGCCTTTGATCTTCTGCGGCAGACGCTGCAGCAAGACAGCCAGTATCTGTCGATGCCCAGTATCCCTTACGGCCAGCTACCCGCTGCTTTTGCTGACTTCTGCCTGCAGCAGGCGGAGCAACTGGGGTGCTCCATACCGGGTCAGACGGATTTTCATCACTGGCTGCAACAAGGCGAAGTGCGTTATCGACAGGTGCGTCTGGCAGAGGTGGTTAGGCATCTGTACCGACGGCCACTGGAAGTGTGGCTGGTGTTGGACCGTGCTTTGGCGCTGGAGGAGCAGGGGTTTTCCGTAGCGCTGAGTACCTTCTGTGCCAGAGAGCTGACGCCACGCAATATTGTGCTCAGTGCACACCGGCCATAACGCTGCCCGATGGAGCATTGCTGTTATCAGGTGTCCGGCCTGTTATTGGTCTGTAAAAAAAACGGGCCCCATAGGGGCCCGATAAACTGCGAGATTGGAGAAGATGTTTGCACATCTTCGGTACAAGCCTCGAGGTTACTCACCCACTCGGTGTGATTTTCGAGGCCGGATCATCCGGTTACCAACACGCCGATGAATGCGGGACAGGGGTGGATTGGTAACGGGCTGAATCAGGAGCAACAGAGGCTTAGCAGGTCGTTGAAAATCTATCTGCGTTGCCGAATACCGCGTCAAAAACAGGCTCAAAATGCTCATTTAGTTCACTAAACTCCGCTTTTTCGCCTGTTTCTTGTGCCCTCGGGGTACTTCCTTCTCTCGGCTGCCTCAATAACGTTTTTCAACAGCCTGTTAGTGATTAAGAATCTGGCTCAGGAACAGCTGTGTACGCTCATTCTGTGGATTATTGAAGAACTCGTTAGGCTCGTTCT
>NZ_LAPT01000025.1 GCF_003194385.1 Pokkaliibacter plantistimulans | reverse complement strand
AATCACAGAATACGGATACCCCTTCTTTTTGCTCTGGGGTTTACAACAGCAGCTTGAAATTTGTGTCGATTCCATAGGCTTGTTCTATCTGGCATTGCCCGAATGATCGTAACAGGGCAATCATCGCATCCTGCTCAAGGTGCTGAATACTCATAAGCAGGCGGCTTCTTTCTGCCTCAGACAAACCAATTCCATGCTGCATTAACGCCTGTTCTGTGAGATCTAGCCATTGTTTGGCTAGATCTTTCTTTGCTCTGTGCTGGCTTAAACTTACAATATTATTCATCGCTTGAATAAGGTCAGTCGCACATGCCCTATACCTCACTTGTGAGGATTAAACTTGTTTAACCGCAACAAGTGAGGCACCAAGCGTAGCGCGGTAGGCTTTAAATGCTCATATATGCGAAAACAGGGATTACCTCTTGGGTTTTTCTTCCTGTCATGACTAAGAAACGGTCCCATACACCATAGGGCACACTTTCTTTACCACTTTTATATGCTCTGATACGTCGAGAGTCAGATAAGCGCAACAACTTTGCCAAAGAATCATCAGATGAGTATTCCGGAAACGCACTTTGAAAAGCTGCAAAGTAGGCTCTAACAATGTCACAGTGGGGTGGTTGGTATTCGTCAAAGCCTGACAAATGATTTCGCCCATATTGCTGAATAGCAGGCCAGTCTGCAGGCGGTTGAATAACAGGTGCGTTCTGACAACTCCGCAGCTTACTGATCGCTTCTTCAGTTTGTTGGGAGATTACAAAACGCTGCTGCTCAACCAGACTTGGAATATCAATTGAAATGGACATTCATGTCTCCAGAGGTAGATGGGCTATTGCCCATCTACATTTTCAATGTTGCATCTGAAGGCGAATTGATCGCACTTCACGCAACCTAATGTTAACAAGAGAGAGCGTTCCAGTTGCCAAAGCCCTCCAATGGCCTTGGCTATGGATATGCATAAAGCAATAGTACAGATAGGTGGGAAGTAATATGTCAGTCCTGAAGACCGACACACCTATGTGCTCAGGGTTGAACTCCTTCGTCACACTGCCGACCGAATCCATAGTCCCTCTACGGACGATGTAAAAGTCAGCGTTTTCTAGACCAACTTCTACAGTTGCAACATCACTTAAAAACATCCCGATACCAAGGGGCATCAACTAGCCCCCTCGGTACGAGTGGCTTTCTGTGTGCCACCCTTATCCGCAATACAATTCTATCAAGCCCAGTCTTCGTACGTCAGACCTGCAACACGGCTAAACTCCCTAACATTGTGTGTAACCAAGGTACAGCCAGTGACTATTGCATGAGCAGCTATTGCAGCATCGTTAGAACCGATGGGAGTCCCTTCAGACGCAAGTTGCACACGTACTTTCAGCGCCATATCGACCGCTGAGGCATCCCAAGGCAACACACCATTAAGGCGCTTTACGAACTGATCAATTGCAGTACCCAGCTTTGCTGGAGCTTTTTTACCAATCTGCCCATAACGCATTTCTGAGTACGTGATTGCAGAAATAACAACTCTGTCATTCTGAGAAAGCGCGTCTAAATGCTGCAGCACTTCAACTGGGTGCTGTTTCATGATGTATGAGCAGATGCATGTGTCGAGCATGTAGGTTGTAGGCATCCCCTAAAAACGTCCTTCTTCAATGACCGGCGGACGGTCTTCAAGAAAATCATTCTGCGCTTTCACGCAGTCCTGAAGTGATGTCCATGTGGGCCGGGCAGGTCTGAGGGTAATTGTTTCCCCCTCTTTAACTATCTCCAGCTCACTAACATTAAATTCCATGTCTTTCGGTAGCCTGATTGCCTGATTGCTGCCGTTCTTGAAAATGGAAACAGTGCGCATGATCTATGCCTCCAAGTTTACATTGCATATGTAATAGCATATGCAACAACAAGAACATATGTCAACCCATATGTCAACCAATCAGCATCAGGGGTGCCATTTAAGGTTAGCTAAAAAATAGTGGTCAAATAGAGTTGCGCATTATATTTTTGTCCATACCATAGGAAGAGGACATTTAGGGTATACCCAAATTAACCAAAAAGAAGTTTCAAAATGAATGCCCGAATTTACTTACGTGTTAGTACTAAGGGACAAGACCTTGAACGTCAGGAAAGCATTATCCAAGATGCGATTAGTCAGGGTTACTATGTGGCAGGGGTATATCGCGAAACTGCATCAGGAGCCCGTGCAGATCGACCTGAGTTACTTCGGCTTTTAAATGATCTGCAGTTTGGGGATGTTGTCATTGCAGAAAAGATGGACAGGATTAGTCGGCTACCACTTACTGAAGCAGAAAAGCTAATCGAATCAATAAAAAGCAAAGGTGCTGTTCTCTCAATTCCAGGCGTAGTTGACCTTTCAGACATCACAGCCAGCACAGACGGTATAGCCAAGATAGTTCTAGAATCAATACAGCAGCTTATGTTGAAGCTCTCTCTTCAGATGGCACGCGATGACTATGAAGATAGAAGGAAGCGTCAAAGGCAAGGCATACAGAAAGCTAAAGAGAATGGTAAGTATAAAGGAAGAACAGCAGACCATAAGACGCACGAACTAATAATTAAATTGCGCCCTAATCATACTATCGAAGAAACAGCACGGCTTGTTGGATGCAGTAAGAGTCAGGTGAAGTTAATTTGGTCAAAGTACCAAAAGTTAGTTAGTTAGTTAGTTACATTAGATATTTAACTACAATATGTAAAAAATACTTCATACACCTACTAGCACCCATGTATTTAACCGTCATCGTAAACGCTCTTTTAAAGCTGCCTAGACGTTTGTAGTTTCGATAGAAGTTCACTGCGAACTCAAATAAAAAGAAGATAAATTTAATGATTGAGTACGCATTCAAAGCAAACATAATGAACGGTTTGGCTGAAATGAGTATAGTAACAAGAGTTGCGATCATAGTAATCTCCGAATAATTTAATAGTTCCCCCTGCCACTTCTATGGATATAGAAGAGCATATAGTTAGATGGGATCAAGGTTTGAATAGACTTAAAGACGAACTAACTATTAGTATTACATTTACAGTTTATTAGTTAGTTACGATCTGGTGGAGCATCGTTCAGACACTAAGTAAAATTAGCATTTACATTTTCAAATTGCTTATTTAAGACAATAGAAGCCTACTCACCTTAATTTAGATTAAGGTGAGATTTGACAAGCAACTTAGATTAGGAAGTTATGATTTGATACTTTGCTAGAATGACTTAGTATCATGATAAGATACGATGCTATCTTAGTTATAAACCACATAACCCATCATTAGATAATGATATATTATGCGTCTATATCTATATTATACCATTAATCTTATGATATGCGCAATAGAAGACGACGATTTAATTGAAAATTTTATTTGATCAGATTTAAAAAGAGCACCTAGACACTTTAGGTGCTCTTCCATCTAAACATTAATGCTAGCAAAACATATGCAGGAAAAACCGCATCATACTTTAATAATTATCCCATAATACCAGTGTCAAAATTTCTTCATGAGACACTTTAGAAAGTACATCATCGCGAATGTTAACATTATAAGGAAGAAACGGATTGTACTTATCCATTTTCTTTGGAAGGTGCGGAAGTATATCAGCAGCTTTACCTTTATATATATCGGGAAAACCGCTGTTTAGAGAGTAAGTTTCAATAAACCCCTCTTTTATCCCTATCATACTTAAATGTTTGTCGTTTAAACCGTTTTCAGTCCATGACGCTATCAATTTATGAGCACGTGTATCCATTGTTTTTTGGTAGTCTTCTGGGGCCATTGAAAATAAGGTCACATCCCATCCCATATCCACATTCCTTTTTTCATTTCTATTTAAAATCTACCGCGCTACGCTTGGTGCCTCACCTGCTCCGGTTAAACAAGTTTAATCCTCACAGGCGAGGTATATCGTCCCTCACTGAGTTTTCGCATGCGAAATTAATTATGGGGAGAAATAGTAAGTCTCTCCAAATTGAAGGCCATTCTGATACACCTCTGCATAATAGCCGCTTCTCGTACACCCCTGCGGGTTTGAGTAGTCATCTTTGTTTCGTCGAGTACACGTAGTCCCTTTCACCCAATGCTCTGGAATGACGTTGTATCCCGCGCACTCCGTACTACCATTGCGTCCCCCCCGATCAACCCACTTTGAGCATATCTGCTGGGCAGGCACATAGGCAGCCCGTCCACTGCGTGAGTCCATCCCAGCGGAGTCATCACTACATGAACCGAAGCTGGGCAACGGCGGTTTGAAGTCTTTAATACGTGCAATCATCGCTGCATGAGCAGCGGCACAGCCCTGTGGAAAGCCACCGGGCAGGCATAGCCAGATAGCGCACTCATCCTGACTTTCAGCTCTAGCTCCCAGTGACAGTGTAAGCAAAAAGAAAAACGCAAGTAATCGCTTCATTATCGGTCCCTCTTCAAGTGTTACCTGATGTCTAAACGTCATGGCCATGCATGCTTTGCAAAGCCGATAAATTTCGCATGCGAAATTCAACCATGCCTGACTCCCCTAAACTCTTTCAGCATTGCAGAACAACTGTTCACACTGTAGTATTCGGGCTGTCGGACGTACGAGGCTATACCCGACTGCAACCTCGTGAAATTAACCTAATTAGGAAACTCTCCATGCAATATGCATCTGAGCCTAAGTTCGTCGCCTACAGCAACCTGTATGATTTCAAAATCATTTCAGAAGTAGCGGAATCATCATTTTTTGAAGCAAGTATTTTTCTTGCTTTAATGAATGAAACAACACCAATAGGCGAGAAATGGATAAAGGTACAAGACTCTTACAGTGAAACTATTAGCGCCTGTTTTCAGGTTGAATCAGAAAAAACAGTTTTGTTTATTCTGGTGGCTAACGGTATCACCGCGCGATTGTATCGATATTCAGCAGAGAACATCAGTCTGCGTAATGTGAAATCGATTCTCGATTCACATGCTAGAACAGACTTCTACTTCGCAAAGTCGAAGTAGAAATAGATAACAAGAGATAGCTTAGGCTATCTCTTTTTTTTCCAGCCTCACTACTGCCTGTTTAAATCCGATACGGCCAATGTCTCTTATAGCAGCATCAATGCTGGAGTACTCCTTCTTTGTTGCTTTGCGATAGTGCCTTAAATACGCTTCGTCACCATTAATCATGGTGACTATCACAAACCATACGTCACCGTTGGTAACTATATAGGCTCCGTTGATCGCCCCTGTTTCGTATAGCGTCGCCATGACTGACAGGGGTATCAAATCTTGCATATTATCCACCTAGAATGCTGGTTACATAGTCCTGAGTTTCCGCATAAGGCGGAATGCCGTTGTATTTGTCAACAGCGCCGGGACCAGCATTATACGCAGCCAGAGCTAGATCAACAGCCCTGTACTTTTTGATCAGCTGCGACAGATACGACACGCCGGTGTCAATGTTCTGTGCAGGATCGAACGGGTTTATGTTGTATGTCTGACTCACAGAGTCCATCAGCTGCATTAACCCCTTAGCTCCTTTGGGACTGATCGCGTCAGCGTTAAAGTTGCTTTCCTTCTTAATCACCCTGAACACTAGCACGGGGTCAACCCCGTACTTTAAGGCTGCGGCGTCGATTAAGTGCTTGTACTCGCTGTCAGAGTAGTCGGCAGAGCTGATCGGTATCCCCGCTTGAACACTCTGGTAGCCAGTCGCGGCGACCTCTTGGGTTTTGTTATAGCTCTTGAACGCATTTCGCAGGCTCTCTATTTCACTCTCTGACCACTGCTTATGATGATCATCACCAAAGCTCAGTGAATGGGCTTCCGGTGCCAGGGTCTGTTGACCACTATGCGTGGTCACTGCCTTCTCTGGAAAAAGGAATGCATACAGCTCTTCAGCATCGGTCCCAGTAGCCCACGATGGGCTACTGGAGAGCAACAGACTAATTAATAAAGTTCGGAATTTCATAATCTGCTTTCTTAGGCTCATTATCCATGCTGACAGGACGTGTTAAATCACGGTATACAACTTTTCTTTTATTTAGTTGGGTGTACTGATCAATACTATGGATATTAGATGCGCATCCAGATAGCAGACCGATAGAAATGGCAAGAATCAATATTTTATTCATGTTGGCTCTTTCGATACGCTAATCAATTTATGGTTCTGATCTACAACAATCCAGTTATTAGTGCCAATCAATATTTGTATTGCATCAATAATTGGCATTGTCCGCGCTATCTTCGCGATAGGCGGAATCGGTTTTCCAAGAATAGCAATAGCGTCGTCAGGAGCAGGATAACTTACTACAAGACGATAACCGCTGGCTCCCAAAACAAACGAAACAGCATCAGCCACAGTTTTAACATCATCGGGATACACTGTCCTAACATACAGTGACAAAGGATCAATGCGTGTCGGCTGATATGACTTAATATCAGCAACGACGGCATTATCATTCACTGTCTGAACTTGAGGAGTATCTATTGTGCTTACTTTGACCGGAGTTTCTGCAGACGCATATCCCGATGCGATTACCAGTCCGGCCACTAGCATTTTATTGATAATAGGATTCATAGGTATCTTTCCACGGCTTTACATATAGTGTGTCTTCTAATACGACTCGGAAAGACTGGCCGGGCCGGATTGTTACTGTCGGAACAATGTTTAGATATTTCTGGACCAGTGGGCTGACTTGAGCACGAACCCCGCTCCCTACATCACCAGCGTAACTGGCTTCTCCAGTGCCAGTGCTTGAGTAGCTTGAGCTATCAGCAACGAGGGCATACGCTGCAACACCCAAGAATTGCGCAAGGAAGTGATACTCCACTTGGTCCTTTAACGCCCCTACCCCTTCCCTATCTACTGCGGCCGCTTTACCGAAGTCGATCACGTCGTTATTCGGCAATACGGCATCTTTCACAATAAACGCCATGCGGTTGTTGATGGCCTCATTGACGCCAGCTGCTTTCAACCCGGATATGTTGACCTTGGTTCCCTTCGGAATAACAACAAACTGATGGGTGTAGTCATAGACATCATGACTCACCAGTGATGTCAGCGGCCCGCCTGTGTAGTCTGAGATTGACTTCCACATCAATGTGGTAGGAATAACCGTACCGGGTGGTAGTTTGATTTTCCCTTCAATATCTGCGTTATAGCTATTTTCAGCTGTATAGCCTGCTACATTCGCCGGGGGGGGGCTGAACCCCTGTGATAATGTCTTTAGCTCTTCACTTGTTTGCTGTATATCTGGCGGCATCCCATTCATGGTACGTACCGCTGACATAACATCACTGGGGGCTACAGATCCGGAGAGCAGCCGTTCTCGCAGTGCCTGTGCCTCTCTGATCCTCTTTGATACAGCGGTCCTCCGTTCATCTTCACTTGCTCCCGTTAGTGGTCTACCGAGTTGCTGAACTTGGGACTGAAGATTGTTCAGACCTGGCCCTGATGGTCCTGCGGCTTTTGCTGTACTCTGCTGATTTCCAAACGACAGCCCCCATTCGCTTTGAGCTGACTGTAAGGCTCTCATGCGCTCTTGTGCCTGCCATTGATCCTGAACCTTTTCAGCTGGCGATGGCTCAGCTTTAGCTTGTGGCTGGATACCGTTTCGCTGGGCCCACTGCTTGTTATATTCAGCTAATGTCTGCGAATCGGCACCAGACGGCGGGTTATAACCTATTTGCTGTGGTGTCGAGCTGGCCGGACCAGAGGTTTCTTGAGCAACATTGTTACGCTGTACTAAGCGGCGCTCAGTGATCAGCTGATCGAAGTCCTTATCAAACCCCTTACTTGTGTTTGAGTTCTGCGGAGCCGGTGTAGCCGCCGCTGGTTCAACTACTTTTTGATTTGCACGGGTTGCGATATCTGCAACTGTCCAGATAAAAAGGATGACGGTGACCAACCCCACTGTCACGAACAGCCAGATCTGCACCTTCTTTTTATGAGTAGATGGTTTTTCATCTACTCTGTTGCCGGCTTCTTCCATCAGTATTCACCCTTACTTTCGGCGTCCTGCCGTTTTACAGTGATTTTTGCTTCATCCATTCGCAGAGTGAAATCAGGGTAGATACCGGCTATCACGTACATGCCATTGGCATCACTGTAGTCGGTTGGAACGATGGCGTTTTTCCCGCCGACCGTGGTTTCCACTGACAGTAGTCCACGGTTAGGGTTATACAGACGGATATAGGTAAAGCGGCCATCGTCATACACATCTGAAATCAGCCCCTTTGCTTCAAAGCCGCTGCCTTTGCTCCATGTATAGCGGGTGTAAATGTGATAGCGGAAGCGATTAAGCGCCTCCATGATTGCTTTCTTCTTCTCGTCTTCAGCTGACTGCTGCATGGCAATCATCTTCTGTCGCAGATCCGCATTCAGCTCATTTTGAGCAGCGATCCCCCCAGCCATCGACATCCGATTAGCTGCCATCTGGCCTCTGAGTTGATCAGTGAACATCTGACCGTCTAACGTGACGTTCACGCAGACATCGTTCATCTTGTAGTTACTGACTCGCGTTGCGGCGATATCGAAACTGAATCCATCTTTCGTGAAAGCACGGACGATGGCACGGCCACCTTCAGCTTGGGTCGAGTTGGGCTTTAACAACACTTCTGTTGCGGCGCCCTCCACGTCCCACAGGTTTGTACTTTTTACCGGATTGCCTATCAGCTCAGTTGGAAACGAAATCCGCGTTCCCAAACCAAGCATGCTAGAGACCTCAATGATCTGGCCAGCTTTCCAGTGTATGGTTCTGCACTCGGCAGCATATGTATTGATTGATGCAGCGGCGATTAACACGCTTAGAACACTTTTCTTCACAGTAGATACCCAATCCAATTATTTTTGGTCGCTATTAGTTTCTGAAACTATGTCGTAATCAACGATTTCAATACCAGCTGGGTTAATTCTTAACCAATCAGGGGCTTTTTCTTTCAGCTCGTCTTTAGATAAGAATCGCCATTTAGCTCTTAAAACAAGTTGCTCGGTTCCATCCGGCAATGGAATTCCCTGAGCATTTTCATTTATCCGCGTAAAGTAGATATTTGATTTAATGATCCTTCCATCACCACTTTCAAAGCTGCTTGGAATAGAGTCATAGTGGTCACTATATCGCCACTTAATTTCAACCCTCGGTGTAGTATTTATTTTAGACGATATATCTGTGACTCTTTCTACCGCACCAAATCCCCCCTTTGCTTCGGGGGTGATAAAGCGCTGGTATTCTGCTTCAGACATAAAGACAGCAGCCTCTGAATAGTCCCGTTTAATTGTTTCGGGAAGAACTCCATAGCGGCCTACAATGAATTTCTCAAACGCAGCATCAACGGTAGTTGTAAAATACAACTGCCGATCCTGTGGTTCAAACGTACCCACTTGGCTAGTTCCATCGGGATACATCTTTATATAAAGCAGCTCAGTTCTTTTACCTACCTGATCAATTTTCATAGTAGTCCATATCACTGACGTAACTAGTCCTACTGCCAGAAATATGGACATCCACCACCATCGGTTTCTATCCGATTTTATTGAAGCGGTGGCATATGCTTTTGGTAATACTTCAGCTAATTGCCGCAATTCATCATCTGATAGCACTTCACTTTCACCTTTATTAAACTTTTAATAGAAGTTTTCTTATTGCAAGCGCGGCGCCATTCTTCGCAACGCTATTTAGTCCACCTGATACCGACCCAAACCCCTGAGCCAGGGTAGATGAAAAACTGAACGCAGATATAAGGAGCACAATGCACAATGCAAAATAAATAATTAGATCAACAATTGTGTGTAGATCATCTGCTGTTAAAGAAAGTGCTTTCATAGGCTGGTTGATGGCCTGTTCAACTGTCAACCCACCGCCTATCATCCCTACAGCAACCATAGCGCTCTGCATTACGACAATGACAACAACCAATACTGCCTTCTGCATAAAGACAAGCACAATGAAGCCAAGAAAGAATCTAAACCAACTATCAAAATAATTTCTTGTTCCCTCAAGAAGCAAGAAAGGAACAAATACCAATCCTATTATTTTAGCTAGGGCGTATCCCAGTTCTCCCCAAACCGAAACAACATAAACCAGCCCTTCCAAAAGCATAATAAAGAACGAAAAAATCAACGACATTACAACAATTGTTATTCCGTCTGACAAATCAATATCATCTAGTGTAATACTGCTTAGAGTGGCTTTAAGCCAGTTGACTACCTTAAATCCATCCTCACTTCCAGTCAGCCCCGTAGATAATGCATCACCTAAACCATCACCTAAATTAAATATAGCCTGAGTCACTGTATCGTAATTTTCTTTTATCAATACAGTCGCAAAAAAATAAATAAGAAACTCTATTCCTTTTTGCCAGTCATACCCTGTGGAAGACATCGTCCACTTGGTGATTTCAATAAATAGACCTAGTATTGCAAACGTGGCAAATGCAGCTTCTACCCATATATTGTAATCACCTTTACCACTCATCACGTTCGTAACAAACGTCTTCAGATTGCCTTCAAATACCCCTCTAAACCCATTGGACAAGTCACCCTCTGCTGCTGTCGCATATGCTGCATATATCAAAGGTGATAGTAAAAAAAGGGCGGGTAGCCACTTTTGAAACTTGACCCTTTTAATTTTTTCAATTAATCCATAGTTATTAACTGAAGGTGTAACTTTATACTTACTTCTTAGTTGTCTTATTTCCGCTTGAAGCCGAAACTGCCTGCGGTGGCTTATTACAAGCATGACAAGGGCAAGAGTAAGTGCGATTGCAATCGCAGAACTCATTAAAATTCTCCAATGATTAATACGGCCCTTTAGCTACAACATTAAAGGGCCGGATATAGGCTAAATTTCGCAGTAAACTTCACCACCAAATTTTTTCAAAAGTCGGCCTTGCGCTGACTTCTCTGAGCACGGGTAATACCATGGTGTAGCGTACTTCTCTGCAAAGTTATTAAAGTATTTATTACTGATGTACTCAGCTTCTCTTTGCAGTGCCATTTTTTCCGATCCAGATGAAACGGAAGGCATTATCTCAGCTATTTCTTCCCTTATTTTACGAAGGGTATCAATTGCAGTGTTTTTATTTAAATGATTATAGTTATTTTTAATGTATTCATTACTTCCACGTCTTGCTTCTACTTTATCAGCGCCTCTATTTACTTTCTCGTAGCACTTCATTCTATCTCCGACAGTATCAAAGCTTTGTTTATTACACTTGGCCATGCCTGCCTTTAAATAATCATCGCGCGGCGTCGCAGATACGGACATCGCAGAAAAAGCTAAAAGAATGACAATGTATTTCATTAGAAATCCACCAATGGGTCAGTATTCTCAACATAGTTAGATACTGCCTCTTGAGCATCTAACATCCGCTGAATGTTCACTTGCCGTTGTTTTGCTGCTTTTTCATTAGCCATATTTGCAAGCTGATTACTATATTGGAGCTGTGCACCTTGTGAAGCATTTATACTATTTAAGGAAGATAGAATAGATAGATTCTGCTGTGCCATTAACTGCATTGTCTTTAGCTGATCTTCACTACCTAAACTATTTGCAATATTTGTCAAATCAAGGATATTACCTGATTGAGAATTTACGAATGACCCAATACTATTAACTGCCTCCTGTTGGCTTGTTGCCACATTTACGCGAGTCATGATTTGCTGATCAATATTGCTACCTTCATTTGCTGCAGTGCCTGCATAATTTACATTGGCACCAGAGGTAATCAGTCCTGTATATCGATCATATATTGCCCCCACCTGATTCGATGCTATTTCCCAGTATGCATCATCAGGATTTGGAATTGGGCTTGGAGAAGTGCTCATAATAGCGATGCTATTATTTAATACAGATTCTAACTCTTCCAAGCTGAACTTATCCGTTAATCCCTCCATCTGCTTTAGCATGTGCTGATATTCAAGTAGTGTTTGCTCATACTGATTTACTAACTGCAGAAGCTGGGACTGATCCAATACAGTCTGTGATAACATTTCTTGGTAGTCCTGCAACTGCTGAGTATATGCCAGTAGTTGTTGAGCTATCGCCACCGCGTCAACTGTGGGGATGCCAGATGCATTGGCTTTATTAGCACCTAACAGGAAAAGCGCCGCCAAGATAACGGATCTGTTTATTTTCATATAGCACTCCCTTGAATTTATTTAAAAACGTCCTGATTAGACTGAGCTATTCTATTAACTCAGCATTTCGTTTTCCCTGAATATCTTTTTCATTGCATCATCTATTGCAAAATCAATATCGTCGTACTCACTTAGAGACTGCTGAACAATAGCTGCCTCATGGGGCCGACTGGTTGCAATCACGTACTCTTCTTTAGAGGCTATGACGTTTACGGTTTTTGCTATTCCAGCTTCACGCTGGATAATAAAAACCTGTTTGCGGGGTGTTAGTGCCTCTATTGCATCTAACTCGCCTTCTGACAATTTGAAAGCAGACTTGTATTTATCCCGGTTCATGCCGGGATCTGCACAAAATATCCATGTTGATGCAGATGTTCTTAGCGTTTCCCACTCTGGGATCGCCTCATAATGTTCAGGGTTCTGTGTCCAGAATCCCATTCCGCCGTTGTGTTTAAACCATGTCCTCGCCTTCTTCACGGCCATTTCTACAGAGCCTGGAATTGAGAAAAAATATTGCGCTTCATCAATTTCCATAAACTTGGGAACAGTACGATTTCGTGGATCTTCAAATACTCGACTGATACGGAAGAAGATCTCATTCACAACCAGTTTGGCCACGCTTGCGTTGTCTTTGACAGCGGATAAGTTGTATGCAGTAAATGGCTTTTTCAGGTCGCCGATACCGTCCACATCATTGTCAAAGATTGCCCCTAACATACCTCGTCTATGCCAACGCTGAAGTTTGGCTTTTAAACCATCGTTACAATGGTTATACAGTTGAGAAAATGACCATAAGCTTCGATCCATTTCCGACATCATGTCGAAAAGAGCTTTATCAAGGCTATGCTGATCATCGCTTGACAGGTACCGCAGCTCTTCGGAGTCGTTAGACTCAACCATGAGTCTGATCTGGCTCAGGAAGTGCAACTTAAACCCCTGATCGTTTGCATCCACTGCTGAAACAAATGGGTTAAAGCCTGCCGACTCTCTGAATTGCTCTAAGCGGAAGATGCCTCCCTGCTCCTTAAAGTATCTGGCCAATGGTTCACTGCCACTATCGATGTCTACCGCGTGGTATAGCGGTGTTCCATTGCTGTCAAACTTAAGGAAATGCCCAGAAACGATATTTTTGAAGAATGTTTTCCCTGACCTTGTTGGTCCAATTCCCAGAACCAAACATTTTTCCCCAATGAAGGGGGTGTAGTGGAATAGGGTGCCATCCTCGCTTTCTAAGATGTAGATGGCCTCTTCGTTATTGACGCCCCATGATCTGATGCCATCGGCACTTTTAAAGATAAGGCTTGCAGCAGCAGCTTGTGATGTATTCACCTCAAGCATGCGAATAGACTTTTTGTTGTTTCCCGGAAAAACGTTTGGAAACTCTTTCATGAGTCCCGCGCTTTCCCACACAAATCTAAACCCACTCTGTGAGAGTGATGTATGCAACAGGCTACAGGTGTTTTTCAGCTTGTCGGGATCTGTGTCAAACACGACCACATGGCTAGTTAAAACGCCATATCGATCTGGACTATTAGCTATTTCATCCAGTTCGGCCATGCGTCGCTTAACAGATTCAGAACCCGTCACTCTGAGTGTGTCTTCAGAGTTATCTGTTTCACCACTCAATACGTTTGACAACTTCATCTGAGAGCGCCACAGATCGGACTCTTTACTATGTAGCATTGCGGCCTTTCTCAGATTGCTAAACTGAGAAAATCGCGTGGTGATAAAGTAACTTCCATGTTGGAGAGTAACTTTCTTGTCACCCTTGGCCCACATGCCATCAAAAAAGGATGCCTCTCCGTAGCGCGTTATTGAGGCCATTCTGACGTATACAGGTCTGGCCCCATCAATCTTTAAGCAATCCAGTCCGTTTACGTTTACGGGCTGAATGTCTCCGTCCAGCAGCATACTTTCCCAGCCGTACTCTGGAACATCTTCAAGTTGACCAGTAACGAGGTATTCAGGATTTGCATTCACTACAGCGCGACACAAGCCCCACAACTCGCCTTTGCTCATGACATGATTCTGTCGGGATATGAACTCGATGCGGGAACCCATCTCTTTCAGGGACTGGTCCAACAGTTCCTTCTGCTTCATTAACTCTTCAATTTCTACTAGCCACGCTCTCATATTTGCAAACTTAGCTTTCAAGCGGGCGCGGGCATCGACATCAAACGGCGCAGAGAATAGCGTTGTAATAAATTCCAGCCCCCACACTTTATTGAGGTTGCTGGTTTGTGGAATCTCTACCATCCAGTACAGAGCAACATCACTGAGTGTTCTGCTGTTTAGAAAACGCTCTCGGCGGTTGCTGAGCAGCTGTGATCGTTTATCTGTACGACGCTTTAGTGACACTTGGGCGCCTTCAAAGTGCCAGTAATAGCTACTGATGACCACGCCAGGTTCTAACGCCTGAAAAATATTCCTAATCAATATCGTGATCTTTTGAAAGTCGGCAGAGCCAATCCCTTTAGGATCGACCCCCGAAAGGGTCAGTCCTCCGATCAGGCTGCCTGCGTGTGTGAGAACGCGGTTCTCCCAAACGCAGGCAGGTAGGATTGAATCCGCTAGGGATTGTCCCGCCATTTAGTATGCCTTCAACCAGCTGAACACCATTGTGATGTTAAAAATCAAAATGCCACCAGTAACCACGCGCAATAGCCACCCCATCACTACGGAGCTTTGCTTGGGCGCTGCCACCCATAGAGCGACGCAGCAAACCGCGCTAATGAACACAACAAAAGCTGCCCCCGGTCCGCCAATGAAATTGACGAACTCCTGCATGAAGGAAACCACCTTCTGCAGCGGACTTTTGTCGCTAGTCGTTCCGATGTCTACGGTGTTGTTAGCTGCAGCGAATGTCTGACTTGCATACATGCTGATGGCAAATGCGAGAACGCGATTGAAAGCATTATTAATGCGTTTCATTAACGTGATTTCCTTGTGTGAATGTCACTAACGATGATCTGTGCCCCTACCCATCGAGCAAGGACAATTTTTTTCCTGCGGCGCAGCGTTGTGCTATAGCGCCGCGGACTAATCAGGCTACCCAGCGAGACTAGGTAGCCATAAGGGTCGTCTTGGTGAACTTGGTACAAAGGTATGAAAACGAGAGCTAGGAACAGCGCAAACGTTATACCCCCCATGTACGCACCAAGAAATTTCAGTAACAGATACCCAGAGAAAAGACTGACTATCATGCTGATAGCAAGAATGCTTTTAGGTATCCCGAGTGCTCCACTCTTAAGATCAAATATTTGCCTGTTGAGTAGTGCGGGATTGGTGCTTTGTTCCATTTGAACATCAACCATCATAACTTTACTGAACATTACACATTCTAAAGACTATTTACCTGCATATCAACAACAAAAGTGCGCAATTTTCAAAATTGCACACCACAAAACCACCAAAGCACATTTTCTGGATTAACATGGATTTGTTTGGAAATATTTTATTACTTTACAATATATTGTATTGCACAATACAAAAACGATTAAGATTGAATAAGGTTCACTTAATTCAATTTGTGATAATTAGAGGGGGGAGATTTATAAAAGAGTATTTGTGGCCATTATGACAAATTAAAAATTGCTGGTTCTCTTATTTTTCATTTCAATTTTCTATGAATATCTGTACATCAACTTATTAACATCCTTCCAGCTGCGTGGGCAGCTAGCCAAGCAAGAAGCATCGCAGCATCAGATGATGTCCAAAGCGACTCTTCGAGGTACTGGACATAATCAGCAGCGTAGAACGTCTTCGAGACTCCACAAAACTCTAATAGATAACCGCCGTCACATGGCGTGACGGCATAGAAAGAAGTCCTTTTCACCTAATCCTCATCATGTAAGCCTGATTACGTAACCAGTCTACATATCAACTACATGCCGCCCTTTTAATTTGTCAAAGTAGAAAACTCTCTTAACAACCTCATTCTCTACAGTACAAATATCTGTGACCTTACGACCATGAATGGGATGCCGCTCACAGTGCACCAGTAGCTGTACGCCAGATGTGACTTGATGCCGGGCCAATTCATAGCTGACCATACCGGCACTGGCCAGCATGTACTGAATGCGCCGCAATGTGTCTTCAGGACCGTTACTATGAATACTGGTAGCACCACCAGAGTGACCGGTATTAGACATCTGCAGAAATGCGTCAGCTGCTGCTGCGTCCCGGATCTCTCCGACCCAGACCCTGTCTGGCCGCTCTCTCAGTACCATCTTTATCAGGGATGCCAGCGAGATATTCTCACCAGAATTACTCAGCCGCTTAGGGGCTTCATGGGCGATTGAACATGGGATAATTTCATCCAGCTTCAGTTCCAGGGTATCTTCAGCAGTAATAACCCGTTCCTTCTTATCGATGTATTCTGCGCATGCTCTTAACAGTGTTGTTTTACCACTAGAGGTTCCCCCAGATACTATAAGTGTGTCTCGGGCCTCTATCCGTTCCTTTAAGAATGCGCACATTTCATCTGTCAGTGCACCATAGCTCACCAGATCCGGCAGCGACAGATTTTTATCAGTCTTACATCGAATGGTCATTGTAGCGCCTGCTGGCGACACTGAAGGATGTGAGCAGCACAAACGAGCACCGTTGGGAAAGCGTGCGTCCAATATCGGATTATCACTATCAAATTTCTGACGTAACGCATTTGCAATTTGAGTAATCAACTGCTGCAAGCTGGACTCACTCTTGAATGCAGAGTCAACATTGATTAATTGGCCAGACCGTTCGACGTATACACGATCATAGCGATTAACCATTATTTCACTGACCGTTTCATCCGTGAGAAGATGCGCTATTGGTTTCAAGTAGTGAAGTAGCGTACTCCAGCGGTCATGCTCATCTTTGGAAATCGTACCAATTGGCGTTTCAAGTAAGCTCACGCAATATCTCCCCTGTCCGTAGATTAATCCGATCCGCTGTCTGGTGCTTTCCGTACCACCCCAGTGCAAAATCCCTAAATGGGTACTCCCCGGCTTGCACTCTCTGCCACTCTCCTTTTGCCAGAGCAGCCAAAGCGTATGCCTGCTTTCTTACTTCGGCAAAGACAGGAACGCGCTGTAGCGAGTTCATAGACTGTTCCATACCTAACATATCGTTGTGCCTGATGTACGTCGTCAGACGTTCATGCCATGCCTCATACGTGTCCTTTTGCATTCGCCACGTCCACGAAGCTGGACTATTCTTTTTAGGCATCTTAGCGATTTCATAACCCGTCAGAGATAGCCGCTTTTGGGAAACGTGATTAAGACTCTCCAGCTGGTGAATGAGACCTTCACCCGGCGTTGCTAGCAGTACCCAGCTCACAACATCTGTATCAGCGGCTAGCGTTAGCAGACGGGTATTGGCAACTCCGTTTCTCTTTGCAAGCCAGCGTTGCTTTTTTGACGCATCGATTGCGTAACGGTCAATGAATTTAAAGACCAGTGCTTCGGCCTTTTTTCTTGGTACTTCTCCCTGTACGTAATGAACGTTGCCACGACTGACCGCACGTAACAGAGCCCTCATGAAATCCGTTTTATATCTGTATGCAAGGAACTCTTCATCCATTATTCAACCTCTTCCATTTGCTTTTCGCATGACATGCATAACAGCTTGAGTTCAGGTTTCCCCCATACACTAACCATGCATATAGGGCATTGATATTTGAGTCTGTTGCTCTTAGACCCTCCTTCTACAATCTGACCGTCACTATCAACGTCAAGGTTCCATTCGTTGAGGATATCCTCTATATCTTCACCAGCATCCAGTTGTGCCTGAAGTGAGTCTATGTCAGGGCATCGATCAGCCCAGCTGATGGTGAACTGCGATGTCAGCAATTCGGAGAGGACTTTTGAAAACAGTCCTCCCTCTATCACATAGTCGGACATTAGATCCCCAGTTTCAGCTCCACCGGGTTCACCCGTGCTCGATGGCATCAACCCTATCGACTTCATCTTCTGCGACCATTCTTTATTATGGTAGCGCCCCCTCCCCGGCTTACCATGGTGTTGTTGCCACTGGTGCACCATTTCATGAACCAGTGTCTGCATTACCTCAGTAACACCGCCTCGCAGAAAATAGGCCGGGTTTATAGCAATCTCGTCGAGCTGCTTGTAGCCATCTGTTGATTGAAACTGTGATCCAGAAAAATATCCTGCGGTGCCCTTTTTCCTCTGCAGGGTAAGGATGCAATCGGGAAGTGCTCCATCAAACAGACGCCTATTGAAGATTGAGTAAGCGTGATAAAGCTCGTCGTACAGAGGAAAGCTGCTAGTGCGTTTAATCACAAACCATTCCCATTCCTTAATTCATAAGCGGCAAAATTATATCAGCCAGAATTGTAATGCACATTACAATTCTGGCTGATATTACCCGTACCTGAAGACTGGTACTGGATGACAGGTAAAACCTTAATAATTGTATTGCACATTACAATACAGGGAAACTGAATTGTAATGTGCAATACAATTAAATTTCTTTAAAGAAAGATCGAGGATCTTTCTTTTATTTTCTTTCAGGAAACTATGCCATATAAGAAATTATGCGGGACGGAAACTATGGTAAAAGAGATTCCTGTTTTGCAGGGCGCTAAAGCCCTGATATACTTAGCTTTCCATCAAGGAAGGCTAAGTATGGGAGCACTAATAGCGCTGCTAGTGGCAATAGCGATTTGCATCACCGGCTCGGTGATGGTAATCGCAATGCCACGTACAGCATTAACGTATGCGTCAGGCAGTGCCAATGTGATACTGCTGGAAGGCTACTCACTATTAGCTATTGCGATAGCTCTGATCATCGCAGGTGGAATCATTGGCGCAGTGTCAGCCCACAAGGCGGCATTAAGACGCCGTGAAAGCCTCCCCTTTCAATCACCCTCAGACATTGAAGAACGTTTCCGCGATATGACTAGGCGACTCTCTGAGGAGCTAAGTAAGGAGCGGGAGAAAGTACGTCAAAAGACTGAAGCACTTAACCTGGCTGAACGTCAATTTCATGCTTCTCTGATCAATCAGTCACAGGAATTTGAAATAGGGCTTTCAGATAAACAGCAAGAGTATGCAGCTCTGCTGGACGAAAAAAATAAGATTGAAGAACGACTTAATAACGCTATTGCTCGACTGAACAGGATGAAAAAGAAAGAAGACAGCAGTAGTGATTAGAATCTGTGCGCTGGCATATCGCCCGAAACTATGCCCGTCCTCTGGACGTTAAAAACAGTACCGTCTGCCCAAAACGGAATCAGTGCCCCACTGCCCAAAGGGGGGCATAGAACAAGCCCATTTCATGAGGGCTAATTTATACCTTCTGGCCTTGCCAGAATTGCATAGAAGAAAGCGACGGCCACCAACCGTCGTGAGCTACTGGCCTACCAAGCCAGTAGCAGCAACCGCTGAAGCCGCATGCCCGTAATTGGGCTGGTGCGGCTACGCTGGGCGCTCAGGGGTGTAATCCCCCTGTTCGACCCAATCTGCCGGGATTATCCGGGATTGGGCGACACGGAAACGGGAGCATTGGTGACAATGTAAACCCTGATATTAGTGAAGTGGTGAAAATCCACAGTAGGGGGTGCTGGAGACGGTACAACCTATTCCTGACAGGTGGGCTGCTGAGAGTGTCGTGAGGCACTAGGGGCGCAAGGAGAAATCTGGCGCGCTCGGTACTGTGTGGGGCAACCTGCGCAGATCGCTGTATAGCTCAAGCCTGTAATTGCATCAGCAGATGATGCATTCGGGTAAGTGTCAAAAAGCCGTGACTTTGCGGGTCTGGCTATGTATGTCGATACAAACAAATGAGTAAGGGAGATGCTTTGGAATCTCGGTCCCCTGAAAGCGCGAAAGCGTAAGGCGTAGCCTAGTTTGTTTTGTGGAGTACAGCGGCGTTTTGGCAAGACATTAATATCTAACGTGGGAAGCAGTTTTGATGTATTTGGGTGGTACCAGATACGCTAAGTTAAAACTGTGGGAGACTGGTTGAGTAGGCGCGAAAGATTGATGGTGATATAGCCGAATCCATCAAACGAGTCTGAGAAAAATAGGCTGGTAACCTGTTTCAGACATGAGCCGAAAGACCAGAGCGGTTGCATTTTTTTTGGGGGTGGTTCCCCATGCAATAAAGCTTCCTCCGTCTATGGCATAGCCGGTGGGTATAAATTAACACTTATTAATGAGGTATGTTCTATGTAAGCAAAAAACCCACCGAGCGCTGTTGCGCTCGGTGGGTTCCTAAAGAGTTTCCTATTAGGAAACTTGCTTATGTAGAGTAGTTTCCTATTAGGAAACTGAGGAAATTAGTTCTTTTCTGTTTCTGTGAAACTGTAGACAAAAAACGTGTATTTTATCCATGCACGCTTTCAGTGCCTTTAAAGCATCGCTGCTCATTTTTCTGGCACTTTTTTTACTAACCAATCCGTGCTTGCTCAGCATGTGGATTTTGATTTGCAGTCTATCCTGCAAGACAAACAGATTTAAAAATAGTGATGTTAAATGTGACGACATGCCTTTAGAAATGGTTAGAGTGTACGTTTCAGTAATACCATCCTGAACATCAACATTAGCCAAGTATGAGAACTCATCTTGATTTTCAAGTTCCAGGCTTTGTTCTGCTATTCGTGCTTTACACTCCTCTAACATAGCGATTATGTGAGGTTTCACTGAGAGCGCCAATTCGTGAGAAAGCCTGTGATCATCAGCCTTATTTGTGCAAAATGCATCAATCGAAAAAAGCGGAACAATAACACCCTCCCCTTTCAATGGGGAAGTAGCACCATTCGATAGCCATAGATTTGCAACAACGCTTGAATGCACTTTAGCACTTGCTCCAACTCCCTTTGCATCGTTCTTATTCCTGCTCACTCGAACCTCCCTGAGCATCATCACCAGATCCCTTGCTACTTGATAGGTCGTTAACATATGCCTGTAGTTTGGCTTTTGCACTCTCAGGCTCTTGACCTTCTATGTCTATATCTAACTCCATACAAATCAGTGCTAGAGCCTCTTCTGTGAAGCTAACTGAATATTTTTTCTTTATGTCAGGATTAGGTTCTTTCTTTGCTTTCGGTTTAACTTTAGCGAGAGCAACAGAAAAATTTTCATTTTTCGACACTCGCTTGATCAGCTTCTGCAGAGCATCTGGCTTTAATCCTTTGACCTCATAGACTGCATCGACGTTATTGATTATTCCAGACTTAACTAGCTCTTGGGCCTCTTCTGGCAATTTAAACACGGCAGCAATTTTACTCAGCCTTGATTTCGAGTTAATGCCGTGAGCCACCATCACCTGATCAGTTGATAAGCCAAACTCTTCTTGGTCGCGCTGAATTGATCTGGCCTGTTGCCAGAGGCTTAAATCTTTCCTGAGCGCATTATCTGTTACATGGTCAAGACGGCGCTCTAGCGTATGCCCTGTCCGAATAATACAAGGCACTGTTTCTTCTTCGGCTAGAGTTGCACCTCTCCAGCGAGTTTCACCAGCAATGATTTTATACAGTCCCTCTTCATTCTCCGCTTCTACCTCAATAGGTCTACGTACTCCATAGCGGCGCACCGACCCATCCGGGTTTTGTACTTCAATTTTGATGCTTTCGGCAATCGCTTTAACATGCTCTTGATAGTGAGCACTATGGGTGTCATCCCTATCTTGATTAGGATCAGGAAATAGCTTGTCTGTAGCCAGGTATACAACTTCAATTCCGTTTTCAATTTGCATTCTATTTATCCTGCTGCGTGCTAGACATAATTTTTGACAGTGCATCTGCTACTAAATCGCGTTCCTCAGATGACAACTCCCGCGCCTTTTTATCATACCGTTTTTTGTTGCCAGCTTCTTTATTCTTGACACCCTTTCCCGCCTCCTGAGCTGCTTCAGGCTCTGGCTGGAACTCTACCTGATCATCCTCAACCCCCAATTCAAAACGACGTTCAGGCATCCCTTGACGCTCTTTAATGGGAACCCAACACGTATATAGCAGAGTCGCCAGTTCATTAGGTCTAATCAGTGCGGCAATTCGTGGTGGAAGCGACTTAAGCTGATTTTCAGTGATTAGCGCTTCTTCCTGCTGTCCCACTGATCGCTCTCCTTCCCATTCCTCTGCTCCAGCATGGTTAACGATAACCTTCTCCATTCTGGTCACTGTCTTCTGAATAGTGCCCGTCAGTGAACTGATGTTTTCTGCCGTGTCATTATCATTTGCACGATAACTAACAGTTATCTGAGTATTAGTTTCTATACTGGATTTAATCGACTTCGCATTAGCACTCTTGTCAGGCAAATTTTCCAGATCCAGTACAGACTGATATGCCAGCCCCATCGACATTCTTTTTGATAGCAAGGTTGCTAAGGCGTCCGCTAGTGATTCCGATGTGACAAAACGAACTTCATCTATGAAGAACAGGGTATGTCGGGGAAGTGGCTTCTTCAGTACGGTTTGAATGACCTCTTCTAGTAGCGCCATCGACAGCTTTCGTACTACTGTGTCCTTCATTGCTGAGCGTATGTAAACAACTGATCCGCGGTCCAGTTCATTCTTAATGTTTAAGTATGCGTCGTTATTACCTCTAACGTTGGGAATCTGCATGAACTCGCTAAGGTTCGATGAAATACTGCCAATGTTATCGAATATGAAATCCTTCCTGTCTTGTGGCAGATCGGCCTGCCCTTTCTCAATAATTCTCTCCAATGCTTTCAGCGTCCCATCCCACACCGGCATGATGTAATCAAGGCACTGACGTTCGTTTCGCTTATAGAAATCTGCTGTTGTACCTGTATCGGCTAAGCTGAATGCCTTTACAACACGCTCTCTTCTATCTCTCTCTGTTCCATGAACAAACGGAGCATAGCTACCGGGACCAACACCATTCAGATCGAGAATCGTCATTTCTTCTCTACCTGCGGCAAGGCAAGACTCCCGCATGATGTCGTAAATAAAGTCGTCCGGCTTAATATCCATAAACCACACGCCCCACCCCTTCCTGATTGCCTGATCCAGAATAACACCCAGTCCGACACCTTTACCGACCTGGCTAGGGCCAATGAACTTAATGTGGTTCTTTGTAAATACGTCGTCATCGACGTAGATCGGATTATTACCCCCATCCAATCCCAGAAATATTACGCCTGCTTTATAGTATGACTGTGGGGTGAAATCCTTGGGCTTCAGCGAGTCTAGATCAACACGTATATCTGACAATGCATCACCAGCCTGTTTAATACGGAACTTCCTCTTCCACGCGCTGAATGCGGGTACGATCCAGCGTCTGATAAAGAGGCGAATAAAAAGAGGCAGTATTGCCACGAAAATGGCAGATGGCCACATCTCAAGCAATGGGGTATATATCGCGGTCCATAACAATCTAATGTAGTCATTCGCGAAGTTTACATCGCGTGTTTCTATCCATGCGTATGTAAAGAGTGCTAGAAATGAAATAGGTGCCACTACTGTTAGTAGAATCAACGAGGCTCTGTTTAAAAACAGCCTTACGTGAGCAAAGCCCGTTGTATCTGTCTTATGGTTTGACACCACATTTGCAGTAACCAGCATTTGCAACCAGATGCCAATAGACAGCGCCAGTGCAAAGGCAATATAGGGATCTGAATACAGTATTACCTTTTTTAGAAATTCCATTCGTTAATTTTCCCTAGTCTTATCCACGCCTTTTTACGAAGTTCATCAGTCTGTACGCTTTTTAATAGATATAGGCAGTCACTTTCCGACCAGATTTCCTTCGCAATAACTTTCATTAATCTCTCTTTTCTATACTTTTCAGTTCGCTCTGCTCCCGTCATTGGGGCACTAAACTTAGGTGGTCTGGGCATTCTATTGTCCTCCAGTATCACTCATACAATTATGTCACAGTGACGAAATAAGATGAATGTTTCGTCACGGTGACGAAACCCGCATCGAGCACGGGCAGAATTTCGCATGCGAAATAATGGCGGGTCAGTGCGCCGGGCTGGAGCACGGCCACCGGTTTCCGGGCCGGAAATTTCGCATGCGAAAGGGTAGGTGGTCGCCGCGGCGGCCATGGTCAGGGTCTGGATCTCGGCGTCCAGTGGGGGCGTTTTGTCACGGTGACGAAACCCGCATCGAGCACGGGCAGAATTTCGCATGCGAAAGGGTA
>NZ_LAPT01000024.1 GCF_003194385.1 Pokkaliibacter plantistimulans | reverse complement strand
CTGCTGGCTGCCTGCTGTAATAATCAGCTCAGCTCCCTCAGCATAGGCACTGACTGATGGGGGGAGATGAGCGAGTGCCTGCACAAGAAGTTCTTGATTGTTCATTTTTTCATTCTATTCACGATTCATGAACGATAGAAAATTATGAACACACTCGATGAAAGATCAAGGGGGATGTGACATCTAACAGGCTGTTGAAAAACGTCATCGAGGCAGCCGAGACAAGGAAAAAACAGGCGAAAAAGCGGAGTTTAGTGGACTAAATGAGCATTTTGAGCCTGTTTTTGACGCGGTATTCGGCAACGCAGATAGATTTTCAACGACCTGTTAAAACCTGATCGTGCTTTATGCCATCCCTTCGCCCCCTCAACAGGCGCCTGCCATGACTCCACCTGCCATCCAGCTCCGCCCCGCCACCGCCGACGACGCCACCGATATGGTGGCCGTGCACTATGCAGCGGTGCACGCCATCTCCCCAACACACTACGCTGCCGACATCCTGTCTTCCTGGTCACCTGAACCGGATGAGTATCGTTGTGCCTGGCTGGCCCATCTGGTCGACAAGGACAGCACGGTCTGTCAGGTCGCCCTGTCAGCAACGGGGCAGATAGTGGGGTTTGTGCTGGCGTTACCGGCCCAGTCCAGACTGCAGGCACTGTATGTTGACCCCGGCTGCAGCGGCCAGGGTGTGGGTGTCAGTCTGCTCAGGGCGGTGGAAGAGCAGTGCTATCAGAGTGGCGTGAGCGTACTGGAGCTGTATGCCTCATATAACGCCGAGCACTTCTACCGCCATCAGGGCTATATGTCAGTCAGCGCGGCCACCCAGTCTCTGGCCGATGGCAGCAGTATGGGTGCAATATTGATGTGCAAACATCTGGCAAAGGCAGGCTGAATAAAGGGAGATGAGGTGGGCGCTGGCTGAGAGTGGGTGAATTAACATCAGCACGCATCATCTTATTTAAAATCTCATAAGAAGCACTGTTGTAGTCTTTTACCACTGACAGCAAACCGGAAAGACACTTTAAAGATGCTGGCAAAGCACTATGCCAGCACCTGTGTGCATTTACTATTCGCTGCTGTTTAGTGCAAAAGGGGCGACCGTATAGTGTTCACCGTTTTTCTCGCAGTCATCGGTAATTTCCTGCCAGTATTTGTCCGTCACCAGATAGGTACTGCCATTAATCTCTGCGGCTGTTTTAACGGTGTCTTTGCCAAAAACCCAGTGGCGCCGGGACAGAGCCAGACTGGTATCCGGTCGGTCCTCATCGGTAGAACCTTCCCACAGTGCCAGCATCTTTGCTTCCTGCCAGTGAGCAAAGGCCATGATATGCCCATCATCCCAGCGATACCCGACAGTGCAAAGATGATTGGTTTTTCCATTCTCTTCATAAAGCGCTATCAGCTCAGCAATCGCTGACTGTGGCCGGGTAAAATACGGCTGTGTTGACAGAACGACTCTTTCTTTGGCGCTGTTATTGAAAACATCGGGTAACTGATCAGCCTTACAGATATTGATGCTGGAGGAAAAGGCGGCAACAGTGCAAAAAACATAACAACAGACATTATTCATTTTCTTCCACCGCATATTATTTTTTTGCCTTAGAGAGGAAATCATCAGAGAGCGTATAAAACGTCTGGCCACCCTTATCCGCAAAAAAGACGAAATTTGACCCTGGACTGCCTGAGCCGGTAGTACGCCAGGAATACAAGCCAGACTGACAGGTAATCCACCCATGCTTATTAACAGCACAAACAGGAAAATAAGGTGAAAGAATGATCTTGTCATACCGCCTAACATAAAAATGGCCCAGTTTTCCTCCGGGCCATTTTGCACTACCGACACTGAGTTTCAGTTATTGCTGACAAAGGGGTCAATAGTGAACTGCCTGCCATTCTTGGCACAATCATTCACGATGTCATGCCACGCTGATTCGGTAATCAGATAGGAGCTGCCGTTGATTTCCTCTTCGGATTTGACCGTATCCCGCCCCAACACCAGCTCTTTTCTCGCTAATGCCATGCTGGCAATCTGTGTCTCTTCATCATCGCCCCCTTGCCAAAGGATAATCTCCTTCTGTTCTTGCCAGTGCACCCAGACCTGCATGTTTCCATTACCCCATTGATAGCCAACAATGCAGAAATGATTTATCTGATCATTCTTACCCGATCTGGCAATTCTTGCCTGAATAGAGGGCTCTGGAAAAGAAAAATAGCTGTTCGCTGATGTATCAAAACGACTTGTAGGTTGATTCTCATCACTAAATGGAGAACTGGGTATATCACTGCCAAATACAGTGTTAAATGCTAAAGAAAAGATAAGAAAAGATAAAAGTAAACTGTATTTTTTAAATGAAAGACAAAACGCCATGTCACTTACCACCTTTACCTGAGTCTTTAATAAAAGAGTCCGTCAACGTGTAAAAATCCTGTCCTCCTTTACTGGCAAAAAGAACAAAGTTTTTCCCCGGAGATGCCGCGCCAGTAGTACGCCACGCATACAGTTTGGTAATACAGGGATCTTTTCCAAGCTCACTTTCACTTAAGCGTGCAGTAGCAACAGCCAGTGCAATGTAGTCTCTAAATGCTTTGTTTTTTGCATGAGTTCCATCATTGGCAATTTCAATATACCTGGCCAGATTATCACCTAGCACAGTGGATAGTTTCGGGTAATTGGCAAAACCTTCGACTTGATTTGGCGCCTTAACAAATTCGACTAAATTATTGATATTCTTTCCAGCACCAAAGAACTCCGACCCTAGTTGCATTCTGTTTATGAATACAAACCGCATCCATTTCATGCATTCTTCAACCTCACTACTGCTGTAACCCGGTAAACCCGGCGTAATATTCTCCACCAGCAGCATCCGCGTCAGCATACCCACCTCGGTACTGTCTGCCGGCAGCCTGATCTCGGGGAGTACTTCCACCTCCAGCGGTGCAGTGGTCTGGTCTTTTTTGCTCAGCGCAGGGGTGCCGTCGTTGAGGAAGGCATCGAGGAAGGTACGCTGGCTGGTGACGACGCCATCACGACGCACCTCGATGCGCAGTGACTGCTCCAGCATCCGGTCATTGACCTGCACGGCGGAGACCGTCAGCAATTGTGGATTACGGCTTTTGAGGACGATATGGCGGCGGTTGCTGCCCAATCCTTCCACCTTGATCGGCAGGCTGTTACCTGCCACCAGTGTGATCTTGTTGCCTAATGGAGCGCGATTATTGCGATAGAGCTTGGCCATCGGTCTGTCCTTGTTGCCCGGATTAAGCCAGAAAACGTGCCTGAGCACGTGCGGATCGCGGAACAACAGCTGAACAGTCGACATCGACGTCATGCGGGAAGGGAAGCGCTCAGCCATCCTGCTGGCAGTCCACCGGGGTCAAAAAGTGTTCATCATCCGTGATGCCCGGCAACATACCGCGAAGACCCGGCCCCAGCAAGGGGAATCCCGAACCGCCTGACAGGCCGACGTATATGACAGTGCCACTTTGTGCGCTTGCCATTTTGGCCGCCGCCCTAACTTTGGTAGTCTTGTGCCCTGTTTTTCCGAGGCAGATGACTGGTTATGACTACCCTGGACCTGGACGTACTGATTATTGGCGGCGGCATCGCGGGCCTGTGGCTGCAGAACCGCCTGCACAACCAGGGCTATGCCACCCTGCTGGTGGAAGCCGATACGCTGGGGGGCAAGCAGAGCGTCTGTTCGCAGGGCATCATTCATGGCGGCACCAAGTATGCGCTGAACGGCATGCTGACACAGGCCGCCAATGCCATCGCGGCCATGCCCGGCCGCTGGCAGGCCGCCCTGCGTGGTGAAGGCGATGTAGACCTGCGTGCGGCACGGCAGCTAAGTGATGCCCACTATATGTGGTCCAGCGGCAGTCTCGGCGGCAAGCTCACCAGCTTCTTCGCCAGCAAGGCGCTGCGTGGCCGGGTGGATACCCCGGAAGCCGACAAGCCCGCCATTTTTCAGGACCCGGCGTTTCGCGGCAGCCTCTACCGGCTGAATGAAATCGTGCTGGATGTCCCTTCGGTACTGCGTGCCCTGCGTTTGCCCGGGCGTCAGCTCAGGGCACGTGCCGGTGACAATCTGATTTTCAGCGATGGCGTATGGACGCTGACGGACGGCGATCTGCAGATTCGTGCCAGACGTACCGTCCTGACCGCAGGCGAAGGCACCGAGGCCCTGACCCGGCAGCTGGGGCTGGACATCCCCATGCAACGCCGCCCCTTGCAGATGGTAATGGCCAAGCATCGCTACCCTCATCCCATTTATGCCCATTGCATCGGTGCCAGCAGCAAGCCACTGGCCACTATCACCACGCATCCCCATCAGGATGGCAGCCAGGTCTGGTATATCGGGGGTGAAGTCGCGGAAAGCGGCGTTGAACGCAGTAGCACGGAGCAGATCGCTCATGCCAAAGAGGTGGTCGGCAAGCTGTTGCCCTGGGTCGATCTTGGGGAGGCAGAATGGGCTACCCTGTCCATCAATCGTGCCGAACCCCGACAGTCCGGTCTGGTGCGCCCCGATACCGCTTATGCTCAGGCGGTGGGCGACACCATTGTCTGCTGGCCGACCAAACTGGCGCTGTCTGCCGATCTCAGTGATCAGGTGCTGGCCATGCTGCCCGCCCCCGGCGGTGACGCCATCACGCTGCCTGCCGGGCTGCCCGAACCGGATGTCAGCCTGCCCATCTGGGACCAGTTACTGTGAGCCACAGGAGCAGCCAAATGACCACTGATACTCTGCATGATCTGCCCCGCCGCGCTGTTGGCCACACTGGCCTGCAGCTGTCGCCGATGGGCTTTGGTACGGTCAAGCTGGGCCGCAATCAGGGGGTGAAATATCCCACCGGGTTTGAGCTGCCGGATGACCGTACCGCGCTGAACCTGCTGGCCGAAGCCCAGGCGCTGGGCATCAACCTGCTCGACACCGCCCCCGCCTATGGCAGCAGCGAGCTGCGCCTTGGCACCCTGCTGCGTGGCCAGCGCCAGCAGTGGCTGATCTGCTCCAAGGTGGGGGAAGAATTTACTGATGGTGAATCCAGCTACTGCTATACGCCGGAGCATATCCGTATGTCGGTGGAACGCTCGCTGCTGCGGTTGAACACCGACGTTATCGACCTGATGTTGCTGCACTCCGATGGCAACGATGTGGACAATATCCAGCGTTACGGTTCACTGCAGGTCCTCAATGAACTGAAGCAACAGGGCAAGCTGCGCGCTACCGGTATCTCCAGTAAGACCGTGGAAGGCGGCCTGCTGGCACTGCAGCACAGTGACTGCGCCATGGTCACCCTCAACCTCAATCAGCAGGATGAGCAGCCGGTCATTGACTATGCGGCCAGCCACGACAAGGGCATCCTGATCAAGAAAGCGCTGGCCTCCGGCCATATCTGTCTGCAGCCAGGGCAAGACCCGGTGCAGGCCAGCTTCGAGCTGATCTTCGCCAGACCCGGCGTCACCTCCGTCATTATCGGCACCCTCAATGCAGAGCATCTGCGCCATAACGTGGCGGTGATGGCCAGTGTGCTGCAATTACCTAAATCAGTAATAGATTGATATCTTGTTGGAAACGTGCAGCTTGCCCACATAGCTGGACAATCTGCGGCCAGTTTTCAGTTATGGCTCTGGCCTTGAGGTTATATTCTCGCCGAGTTTTTTTAATACGCAGTGCTTTCGGTAGCCGAGCCAGTATCCCTTCCATATCGGCATTACACTCAAGACTATGGTAAGCAGAATGATCGGTCGGTAAGCATGCAGCGGCCACCCATGCCTCCGTTGACTTAGAGGGGATACAGACAACACTTTTGCTGCCTGTAGCAATATTCCCCAACCAACCTAATAGCACTCTTTTTAAAGCCATGACGGTATCGTCAGGAGGTGGACAAGGTAATGAGCAAGGGAGTGGTGGCAATGATGCTGAACGAGCATAAGTCTCAACAGCACTGCCACAGTCCGCATAGTTCTTGTCTGCAACATCGGCATCCAAATGCACAATAACAAGATCGAATAGCGAAAGTGTCGAGTCATGTTCCAAAGAGGCAAATCCTCGCTCACGAAACTCCTTACACCATTTGAACACCCCGCCCCAACCACCGCCCATATCTGGACGTGTCTCCTCAGGTTGCAACAAAGTCAGTTTGAAGTCTCGGCGATGCGCAAGGATGGCATTTAAGCCAGCCTCAATCACTACTAGATCGGTCACTCCTTCTGCTACAAGGGCAATCTGCAAAGGCTTAGACATTTGGCACGGCTCCCAAACTACCCATCAACCAAAGTCGAGAAAGAGGGTATGTTGCATTTCGAGCACGCAGATCGTCATTCAGCTCTATGCGACGAACGCAGGTATGACCATGGTTATTACGCTCAACGACAAATAGCCTTACCTCATCGTCATCCAAATCTAATCCATCCAACACTGCTGGATTATGGACCGTAAACAGCATTTGACGCTGATTATCAGCATGCGCTAACCAAGACTTAAGTCTAGAGGTCAGCCGTGTCAGCAAGCGAGGGTTAAGTGCCTGATCCAAGTTGTCGATGGCAAAAGTTTTGGGGGCTACGGGAGACAAGCAAAGTACTGCACAGAACAGTATATAAAGCGCTCCTTCACTTGCATCATAGGCCGTTAACTCGTTGCGGCTGCGCCCCATGAATCGATCAGTGAACTTCATCAGATACTTACTATGAGCCACTGACGGCGATAGTATCTGCCCTGCAGATGTTGTTGTGTCGACATCTGCGACCCAATCAATCAACTCCAGAACATCATCAAGCAAGCTTTCATCGTGCTCCAGCACGGCTTTACGCAACTCAGCAAAGGCCTCAGCCAATCGCCCACCAGACAAACCTACAGGATTGCGAGATTGGGGATCCACCGCCATTGCACGCAATGCAGGAGTGTTTGGCGAATAGATCGCGTAGTTTTGAAGCCTTAGCATTAGTTGCGCACTTACGTTATCCGGTGGGATGTCTGCCATTTTCAAAGCCGCCAACCCAGCGGTGGCTGACAAGTGCCCACGGTTCCGCACCCCTCCAGATATCAGGGTTCGATCTCCCTCAGACAAGCGCTCAGTTTTGTATGTCCAGGCGGGTTCAGGAGCTTCCAGTGGATTCAACAGTGACACTCTATATTCTGCGCCATCAGAGCTAGCTCCAAGGCCGATGGCAGGAGGTGTTCTGTGCCCATCAAACGAAGTTTTGTATAACCTCGGCATTCCAGGTCGAACACCCCGGCGCAGTAGAGACTCATCATCCACTTTGCCATTTGCTGCGGCACCCAGGACCCCAATTGCTTCAAGAATATTACTTTTACCTACACCATTGGCTCCGATAAAACAGTTAACGCTGCCCAGCTCAACTGACTGAGTGGCAATCGATTTGAATCCATCGATTTGAATAGTCTTGATCATGCTGTATTCCTCAATAGCAAAACGGGTGGCTATATCCCAGCCTGATCCATATCTGAGTGCGGAATAAGTAACCTGCGATAAGGCAAAGTTACAAGAAAAAGACGCATATTAGCACTCAGTTATACCTCCTCAGTCCGCCAGCGCCTGCACAATCCACTCAATCAGGGTGGCCAGTGTCGGCTGACGCTGGCGGTCCTGATGATAAAGCAGGCTGATCGGCCGCGGTGCCGGAACATAGTCCTGTAACAGGGGTTGCAACTGGCCACTGTCGAGGGCGTCCTGCAGCAGAATGGCAGGCTGCATGACGATGCCAAACCCTGCCAGTGCCGCTGTCTTCAGCGCCTGCCCCTGATTGCTGCGCAGGCGGCTGCGGATTTCTTCCTGCGCCTGCCCGCCCAGCTGCCAGCCCCGCCCTTTACGCCAGAAACTGAAACCAAGGCACTGATGATGCGCCAGATCAGCGGGTGTAAGTGGCTCACCATGGCGTGCAAGATAGGCTGGCGATGCGGCAATCTGCATCTGGTAGGGGCGAAGGGAACGGGCGATCAGGCTGGAATCGGCCAGACGGCCAATGCGCACCGTCAGATCAGCCCCCACCGCCGTCATATCCAGCTGCTGATCGTTCAGATCCAGCTCGATGCTGACCTGCGGATAGCGCTGCAGATAACCGGTCAGTACCGGCGTCAGAGCCAAGCTGCCAAAGGTGACCGGGGCGTTGATACGCACCCGCCCGCGCGGCTCCTGCTGCTGTTCGGCAGCACTGGCTTCCGCGGCGCGAATATCCTGCAAAATCAGCAGACAGCGCTGGTAATAGTTCTGCCCCATGGCGGTCAGGCTCTGCTGCCGGGTCGTCCGGTTGAATAACCGCCCACCCAGACGCTGCTCCAGATGCCGCACGTGCTTGGACACCATCGGCGCCGACAGGGCAAAGCGCTCAGCAGCAGCACTGAGACTGCCCAGCTCAACCACGGCGACAAACACTTCCATACTTAGCAGACGGTCCATCATTCCAAACTCCGGGTTAGCAATGTGCAAAACCCTAGCGCATTTTTCTGCCTTTACCCAGCTGGAATACTGCGGCGTGTTCTTTCCTGTTCAGAAGGAGTTTGCCATGTTCGCCCGCCTCTCTTCCCTGCGCACGGTGCTGTGCGCCAGCACCATCCTGATCTGGAGCAGCGCCAGCAGTGCCCAGCCGTTACTGCGACCCACGCTGGATCTGGCCAGTGCCCGCCAGATTGCCGCAGGTTGCGAAGCCTTCGCCCTCAAACAGGGCTGGCACATGGTGGTGGCCATTGATGATGCGGCGGGGCAGCTGCTGCACTTTGCCCGCATGGACGATGCCCTGCCGATCAGTACCGGTGTGGCCCAGCTGAAGGCCAATACCGCAGCAGGTTTACGTCTGTCGACCCGACAGGTCAGGGAGGCGGTGAAAAGTAATCAGGGAGCGCAGTATGTCCCCGGCATTACCGTGGTCGCCGGTGGGCTGCCGATTGCCGATACCCACGGTCAGGTCATCGGCAGTATTGGAGTGAGCGGAGGCAGTGAGGATCAGGACGAGCAGTGTGCTCAGGCAGGGCTGGCGGCTATCAGCTTCAACTAGCCGCCCCCTTCACTAGCCGTGGTGACGCTCACGGATAACGTCATCAATCAGGTTCAGCAGGCGCTCGCTCTGGCGCTCGGCGTCCCCCATCAGGCTGATAATCTGCCTGCGGATTTCGGGCTGGTATTTCCAGTCTTCATTACGCAGTGCAATGGCTTTCTGCACCGCCTGATGGACCGCCGCATGGGGGGCTTCGATGGCCTTGTACGACTGCACATGAGAGAAGAACTGCGCTCCCACACCCTGGTAGTACCACTGCCCCAGACGGCATTCGGTGTGATGTTTGGATACCGCGGCCACTTCCTCGCTGTGGTCGTGGTGCTCATCAAAGGTCAGATAGCCGTTTTGCTTGAAGATGATGTGGTCGACCTTGGCCAGCACACCGAAGGTGCGGCTCTTGGCGTAACTGATGCGGCCTTTGGTCTGTTCGGCGGAGGTCGCCATGCGGCTGAACTCGACATCAAACTGGCTGACCATGGCGGAGATTTCTCCCGCCTCGCGGGCCGAGTTGGCAGCCTGAGTCACCATCTGATCCACCCGCTGACTGAAGCTGCTGATGGTACCGGTGACGTCCACCGCGGCATCCTTGGTGCGTTTCGACAGCGCCTTGACCTCATCAGCCACCACCGCAAAGCCGCGCCCCTGTTCACCGGCACGGGCAGCTTCAATCGCTGCGTTAAGGGCCAGCAGGTTGGTCTGATCGGCAATCTCGGTGATGATCGACAGTGACTGCTCCACCTGATGGCTGTCCTGACCGAGCTGGTTGACCACCGAGGACACCGCCTCAATGGTGTTGTTGATGTTGTGCAGTGCCTGCACCATCTGCCGCACGGTTTTCTGGTTCTGACTGGCGGCTTCACCACTCTCAACAGCGATCTGCTCCACCCGCTCCATGTCTTCGCTGATACCGTTGAGATCGGCCTGATTCTGTCGCAGGTTCTGAATCAGATTGGTGATATTGAGCTTGTGCAGGTCGGAGTTCAGCTCGTTGCTGGCCACCAGTTCGGAGCCACGCTTCATCTTGTCGATGGACTCGTTGATGCGCTGCAGGGACTCCCGCAGCTGTCCGGGCAGGCCGCGATAGAGCGCGTAGCGGTTGAACCGGCCATTGGCGACGTGACGGAAACAGGTGTCCACTTCCTTGAAATAGGTCTCGATCTTGTCGAGGAAATCATTCAGCTCCCAGGCGACAAAACCCACTTCCCCCAGACGCTCGGTCTGGTTGATACGCATCCCGAAGGTGCCCTTGTTGCCGGCCAGCAGCGCCCGCTGCATCTGTTCGATGGCACTCAGAGCCCGGTTGGACTGGCCATAGTGCAGCACCGACAGCACCATGATCAGCACGGCGGGGATCAGCATCCAGCCCGCCAGCGTCCATTGACCGGTGGCGGCCAGCACAATGGCAGGCACCAGCCCCAGCAGCGAAAACAGCCAGCAGGCCAGCTGCAGGCGATGCTTGAGATACAGACTACCGAAACTACGCCCACGTTTGTTCGGTTTGGAATCCTGAGACATGGCTCCCTCGACTTCCTGAGGTTCAGACAAAAGAGGACAAACAGCGGCTTACCGGGTACTAGCGATCCAGCGCGAGGACCAGCTCGTCATAGGGCACGCCTTGCTGGCGGCAATGTTCCAGCAAATAGGCCATGGACTTTTCTGCGCCATCCTTCTTGCCGTAGCTGGCTTCGATGCGCAGCATTTCCTGATACAGGGGCAGGACGGCCTTGAGCGCTCGGGCCTGAGGTTTGCGACGTGCCGAATAGTAACCCTGCAGCTTGCCGTTGGAGTTGTAATCCAGCGTGATATTGGCGAGCACCCAGTAGTAGCTGCCGTCCTTGCACAGGTTTTTGACGTACCCGACAAACTCCTGCCTGCTCTCCAGGGTTTTCCACAACAACCGAAAGACCCCGCGCGGCATCTCTGGATGACGAATCACATTGTGTGGCTGGCCAAGCATTTCCGGCTCGGAGAAACCGGAGACACGCATGAAGGTCCGATTGACATAGGTAATCACACCCCGTGTGTCGGTCTTGCTGACGATAAATTCGTCTTCCTGCAGTTTGATCTCATTGTTGATCGGGGATATCGCCTGCTTCATGCAATAAACCTATGTGTGTGGAGGCTATCGGAACAGATCGTAGAGGGCAGCGGTTGCGATCCAGTGACACCCTGAGGCGCGACGGCGACGAATTTTCCCGACTCCCATCCCACCTCGCATTGACCTGAATCAGTTATTTTTTTGCCAGCTTATGGCAGCACCATTAATACGCCAGATTAGCAACGGATGATGATAAAGACGGAAAAACGTGAAAATAATTATATTTTTTCACGTTGACCGCAGCGCCGCGGCTATCGGCTTTTCTCATTTATCAGCTGGCAACGAATCATCACACTGGCGCTATAACGCCGCGGATTATTCACCGAATCTGCGATGTAATGCATACAGAAAGGATTGAGATAAAAATGTGATTTTATAACATCACCTCTACATCCCTCACGGAGGTCAGGCTATTGTCAGCGCAGTTTTGTGTTTCACCCTGTCCGATACCTGACCATGGCTGCCACCGACGCTCACTCAGATCTTCCCCGCTATCAGCAGGCTCCTGCGCAGGCACGTTACCTGCTGCTGGCACTGCTCGGCCTTGGCGGCGTGACGCTGCTGCTGTGGCTGACGGCCGTGGTCATGTTGCTGCTGGCCCCTGCATCACTGTGGTTGCCGCCGCTGTGCCAGCTCAGTGCCAGTCTGCTGTTGCTGTTTGCCAGCCTGCTGCTGGCCTGGCAACGCAGCCGCCAGCGCTGTGCGGCGACGGATCAGACCCCGCTGCCCCTACCCGCCAGTCTGCACCGGTTACTGACCGCGCTGCTGCAAGACCCTTACGTCAGCAACGAGGCTACCGATCAGGATGGTTTCCGGCTGCTGCCCGACACCCTCCGGCGCCTGCTGCGCCAGCCCTTGCTGCATCTGTCCCTGCTGGCATTACTGAGTCTGGTACTGGTGGCACGGGGCTGGCAGCTGGCCGGGCTGATCGCCGCTGGCCAGGCGCAACCGGCTGCGGTGTCGCCCTTGCTGCAGGCTTTGTCGGTCGCCGTACTGCTGCTGCCCGCCGCCGCCCTGCTGGTGCTGGAACGAGATTTGATCAGCCGCCCAGCTGCAGACTGGCCGGAGGCATCTGCACTGGCCATGGCCGTGCGCAGTGTATTGCTGGTATTACTGCTGTGCTGCCTCAACCTGCCGCTGGCCGCCTGGAGCCCGACACTCTGGTACGGGCTGCAGCACCTGCTGGGCTTACTGCCCGTAGTGATCGCGGTGGAACTATTACTGCGGGTGCTGTGGCAGTGTTTTCAGCCCCCTTTGCCGCTGGCCGAGCAGCGCTTTGCTGCGCACAGTCTGCTGGCCCACTGCCTTGACTGGCCGCCGCTGCCCATGGCCCGGCTGGAGAAGGAAATCAAACAGACACTGGGTGTCGATCTGCAGCAGTCCTGGGCGCTCGGCTATATCCGCCGACGTCTGCTGCCGGTCAGCCTGCTGATGCTGTTGTGTGGCTGGCTGCTGAGCGGCCTGCACAGCCTCAGTCTTGATCAGCGCGGCGTCTACGAGCGCCTTGGCCAGCCAGTGGCGGTACTGCAGCCCGGTCTGCATCTGCTGTTGCCCTGGCCACTGGGCAAACTGATTACCGTCGATAACGGCAGCGTGCATGAACTGGGTGCCGTGATTAACAGCCAGCCGCCGGGCAGCATCAGCAGTGCTGACGGCGCCGCGCCCGCCCGCGCCAACCGCCTGTGGGACGCCGCCCATGACGGCGAGAAGACCCAGCTGATTGCCAGTGGCCATGATCAGCAGCAGAGCTTTCAGGTGATGGATATGGATATCCGCTTCCTCTACCAGATCGGTGCCAGTGATGCCGATGCTCTGGCCAGCGTCTACCACTGCCTCGATCTGCCCCAGCTGATCCGCAACAGCGCCAATCAGGTGCTGATTCAGGAGTTTGCCTACCGCACGCTGGATGATGTGCTGGGCCTGCAGCGCAGCCAGCTCGATCAGGACATCAGCCGTGCCATGCAGCGCCAGCTGGATGCCATGTCGTGCGGCGTGCATATCGTCGCCACCGAGCTGGAAGCCATCCACCCACCCGCCGGAGCAGCGGCCGCCTACCACGCCGTGCAGGCAGCACAGATCAATGCCCAGTCGCTGATTGCACTGGCCGAGGGACACAAGGCCGAGCTGCTGAATCTGGCCCGGACGGAAGCCGGCAGCATCACCGATCAGGCCAGCGCTCAGGCCCATGAAGGGCTAGCGCAGGCCAATGCCGACAGCATTGGCTTCAGCGCCGAGAAGCAGGCCAATGACAACGCCCCCCATACCTTCGTACAGGAGCGCTATCTGCATCAGCTGGCCAGCGCCCTGCCCAATGCCCAGCAGGTGCTGATCATCGATAGCCGCATCAGCGCCGCACACACACCGATGATTGATCTGCGCAACCTGACCCCGGAGCTGTCGGCAGGGTTTGGCAGTGAAGCACCGGCCAGTCACAGCACATCAGGCCCTGCTGATAACAGCACGACCACCACCGACAGCACCGACACCAGCAGCGAATCAGGCGACGATAGCAGCGGCGATACCAGCCCCTGAGTGGCTGCTGACCCGCTATCTGCGTTGCCGAACAGTATCAGTACGACGAGGACTATTCCGTGGGACTGCCACCCGATCACCGTCACGACGATCACAGCCATGACCATGAACACAACCATCACCACGAGCACGTCCATGCGCACAGCGAAGGCCATGCTCATCCGGCACAGACCCCTTCACCGACCGGGCATCATCACAGCACGGTAAGTCAGGGCTTACCCTGGCGCATGCCGCTGGCCCTGCTGCTGTTACTGCTGGCCGTCGCTGCGGCCTGTCTGGTGCAGGTCCGTGCCGGTGAAGCCACGGTCATCACCCGCTTTGGCAAGCCGGTCAGGGTGCTGCTGGATCCCGGTCTGGCGTGGAAACTGCCACTGCCCATTGATGCGGTGCAACCGGTCGATCTGCATCTGCGCACCACCTCCAGCGGTCTGCAGGATGTCGGCACCCGTGATGGCCTGCGCATCGTGATTCAGGCCTATGTGAACTGGCATGTGGCCACCGAGCCGACGCTGGTGCAGCGCTACCTGCGCGCGGTGCAGAATCAGCCCGATGAGGCAGCAGAACAGATCCGCACCTTTGTTGCCTCGGCACTGGAGACCACCACCAGCGCCTACGATCTGGCCAGCCTGATCAACACCGATGCCAAGCAGGTGCAGCTGGACAATTTCGAGCGTAACCTGCAGCAGCAACTGGCACCGCAGCTGCTGGCGATCTATGGCATTCAGGTGGAGCAGGTTGGTATCGAGACCCTCACCCTGCCCGCCGTCACCCTGTCGGCCACCGTCGACCGCATGCGGGCGGAACGCGAGACCATCGCCACCCAGCGCACGGCCGAAGGCAAACGTCAGGCAGCGCTGATTCGCGCCGATGCGGACAAGCAGTCGCGTATTATTCAGGCCGATGCCCGCGTCGACGCCGCCCGCATCGAAGCTCAGGCGCAGCTGCAGGCCGCCCGCATTTACGGTGATGCCTATGCCGCCGCACCAGCGCTATACCAGCAGTTACGTTCACTGGATACCCTCGAACAGGTGATCAGCCCCAATACCCGTCTGGTACTACGCACCGATGCGGCCCCCTTCAACGTGCTGACCCAGCCAGTGCCCACCCAGAGTGGCACGGCCAGTACCACCGCCCCCAGCTCGCAGGGTAAACACCCATGAGCCAGTTGCCACACGCCCAGCGTCGCAGCCCCTGGCTGCAGGCCGGTACGGTGCTGTTCTGGTTGCTGTACGGCGCCACCCTGCTGGCGGCAGGCGGCTGGCTGATCAGCAATATCCGCCAGATCGATCCGCAGCATCGTGCCGTAGTCATGCGGCTGGGGGCTATCGAGCGGGTGCAGGATTCCGGCCTGCTGCTGGCCTGGCCCAACCCCATTGAACAGGTGGTCATGATCCCGTCGGCACAACAGGTGCTGAGTTATCACGTCAGCGCGCTGCTGCGCTCCGATCAGGCCCGCGCTGCCGATCAGCGGGCCAGCAGCTACGAGGAGGATGGCGATGCCCTGGCCGGTTCCGGCTATCTGCTGACCGGTGATGCCGGAGTGGTGCAGCTCGACCTGACCCTGTCGTATCAGATCACTCAGCCCCGCGCTTTCGTCACCCAGGCCGAACATGTGCTGCCCGCCCTGTCGCGGCTGGCCGAGCGCAGTGCCGTAGCCGTGGCCGCCTCACGGGATCTGGATACCATTCTGGTGGCCCGCCCGGAGCTGGTGAGCGCAGGTAGCAATGCCGCCGAACGGCGCGAACAGCTGCGGGGCGATCTGGTGCAGGCTATCAATCAGCGCCTCGCCCGCCTGCAGCAACAGGGCGCCGGGCTGGGGATTGAAATCACCCGCGTGGATGTGCAGGCCAGCCTGCCGGATAACGCGGTCAGTGCCTTCAATGCGGTACTGACCGCCCGTCAGCAGGCCGACAAACGGGTGGCCGATGCTCACACTGCAGCGGAAAAGCGTCTGCAACAGGCCAATCAGAGCGCAGACTCCATCCGCCAGCAGGCCACCGCCCGAGCCAACGAGGAGGTTGCCAGTGCCAGTGTCGACACCGCCGATATCATCGCGCTGGCCAAAGCGCTGGATAACGGCAGCGACCCCGACATGTTGCAACGTATCTACCGCACCCGTATGCCCGCCCTGCTGTCACGCGCCGATGCCGTCACCACGGTCACGCCCTCGGCCGAGGCTCGCCTGTTACTGCAAGGAGGCAATCCATGAGCCCTGCCCATCACGCCCATGGCCACGCCTCTCATCACGATGGCCACGATCATCATCACCTGCACTTCGGCCCCGGCGAACTGCTGTCTGCGGCGGAAAAACGTCAGGCCGGACGCCAGCTGCTGCTGGCCATGCTGGCCGTCGGCCTGCTGTGTCTGGCACTGATCTGGCGCTGGTGGCTGCCACAACAACAGGTCGTCAGCCAGCTGCTGCTTGGTTGCGCTTCGTTACTGGTGGCCGTGCCGGTATTGCGCGAGTGCTGGCACAGTCTGCGCCATCCCAGCCTGCACGGCGTCACCGATCAGCTGATCGCGCTGGCCATGCTGGCGGCCTGGGCCAGCGGCGATATGCTGACCGCCACCCTGCTGCCGGTAATCATGATCTTCGGCCATCTGCTGGAAGAGCGCAGCGTCATCGGTACTCAGGAAGCCATTGCCGCGCTGCAGCAGCTGACTCACAGCCGGGCCCGGCGCATCGAACGCAGTGGTCAGATCAGCGAAGTGGATAACAGCGAATTGCAGCCGGGCGACCAGATCGAAGTGCGTGCCGGTGATCGCATTGCCGCCGATGGCCGGGTACTGCGCGGTCAGGCCAGCGTTGACTGCGCGCCCCTGACCGGTGAATCGGTCCCCCAGGAAGTACAGGCAGGCAGCGACGTTTATGGCGGCGCCATCAATCTGGACGGCCTGCTGCTAGTTGAAGTGACCCGTACCGGCGATGCCTCCACCCTCGGCCGGGTGATCGCCCTGATGCAAGATGCCGAGCACAGCAAACCGCCCATTACCCGTCTGCTGGAACGCTACGCCGGGCGCTATCTGACGCTGGTGCTGCTACTGGCGGCGCTGACCTGGTTCCTCAGCAACGATGTGCAGGCCATGCTCGCCGTACTGGTGGCCGCCTGCCCCTGCGCACTGGTGCTGTCCGCTCCGGCCACCGCCATTGCCGGTGTGGTCGTGGCAGCCCGCCACGGCATGCTGATCCGCAATGCGGCGTTTCTGGAGGAGCTGGCCGATGTGAATTCGGTGATCCTCGACAAGACCGGCACCCTGACACTGGGCGCCCTGCATCTGCAGGATATGCAGTTATTCAGTGGTGAACGGCAGAGCATCCTGCGCCTTGCTGCCACCCTCGGCGCCAGCAGCAGCCACCCAGTCAGCCGTGCCTGCAGTCAGCTGGCCGCCAGTGACGACGGCGCGCTGCAGCACTGCCGGGAGCTGCAGGGGCTGGGGGTGATAGCCGACTATCATGGTCAGCCCGCCGCACTGGGGCGGCCGGAGCTGTTTAGCCAGCTCGGTATCATCACTCCGGCAGTGCCTGAGCACGATGGCCCGGTTGCCGGGCTGGCGCTGGGCGAGGTGTTTCTGGCCTGGCTGCTGCTGGCAGACCGGGTCAGGCCGGAGGCGGCCAGCGCTCTGCAGGAGCTGCGACGGCTGGGCCTGCAACACCAGACCCTGCTGACCGGTGACCGTCAGAGCGTGGCCACGGCTGTCGCCCATGAGGTGGGGATCGACCGCATTCAGGCGCAGGCCCTGCCCCACGACAAGTTGCACTGTGTACAGCAGGAAGTGCAGCGGGGGCTGCGACCACTGGTGGTGGGCGATGGTATCAATGACTCACTGGCGTTGAAGGCCGGGGTGGTGGGCGTGGCCATGGGCTCGCAGGCGGCTGGGATTGCACTGGCCTCGGCTGACATTGTGCTGATCGGCAATGATCTGCGCCGACTGGCCAGCTGTATTCGCCTCAGCCGTCGCTGCCGTCATACCCTGCTGGTCAATGTCATTGTCGGTCTGGGCTGGACGCTGGCGATCGTCGCCTGTGCCGCCATGGGCTGGCTGGGCGCCTCGGGCGCGCTGCTGGCCGCCGTGCTGCACAACCTCAGCACCCTGTTTGTGCTGGGGAACGCCGGACGACTATTGCGGATTCATGAACCACTACACGACTCAGAGCAGACGGTCCGTAGTCCCTGATATGAAAACGGCCCGGGTGTCTCTGCCATTCCGGGCCGTTTTGTCTGCTCAGCGTTCAGAGGGCTCCTAGGTTATGGGGGCACTCAGATCACCTCTGCCGCTGGCACATATCCATACCCCAGTGCCCGCGCTACCGCCTGATGCGTCACCTGCCCACGGTGGATATTCAGACCATTGCGGAAGTGCACATCATCCTGCAATGCCTGCCGATAGCCCTTGCTGGCCAGTGCCAGTACATAGGGCAGAGTGGCGTTGGTCAGGGCAAAGGTGGACGTCCGGGCCACACCGCCGGGCATATTGGCCACGCAGTAATGGATCACGCCTTCCTCGACATAAGTGGGTTGCTGATGGGTCGTGGCCCGCGAAGTTTCAAAGCAGCCGCCCTGATCGATCGCCACATCCACCAGTACCGCTCCTTTCTTCATCCTGCCCAGCATGGCGCGGGTGACCAGCTTTGGCGCCGCAGCACCGGGAATCAGCACCGCACCGATCACCAGATCTGCTGCGGTGACTTCCTGCTCCAGCGTTTCTGTGGTCGAGTACAGGGTCTTGAGCGCCGGGCCGTACAGCGCGTCCAGTTCCTTCAGGCGGGTCAGGGAACGATCGAGAATGGTCACATCCGCCCCCAGTCCCAGTGCCATCCGCGCCGCATTGGTGCCGACCACACCGCCGCCGATGACCACCACTTTAGCAGGCGCCACACCGGGCACCCCACCCAGCAACATGCCCAGCCCACCCTGTGCCTTTTCCAGACAGTGGGCCCCGGCCTGTATCGCCATGCGGCCCGCCACCTCACTCATGGGTGCCAGCAGTGGCAGGCCATGATGGCTGTCGGTGACGGTTTCGTAGGCGATAGCGATGGCCTGGGACTCGATCAGCAGCCGGGCCTGCTCGGGATCAGGCGCCAGATGCAGGTAGGTAAACAGCACCTGCCCCGGACTGAGCATGCGGCATTCGATGGGCTGTGGTTCCTTAACCTTGACGATCAGCTCAGCACGGGAAAACACTTCCTGCGCGGTATCGACAATACTGGCACCGGCGGCTTCGTACATTGCATCGGTCAGACCGATAGCGGCGCCGCCGTTATGTTCGATCAGCACCTGATGGCCGGCAGCCACCAGTTCACGCACCCCTGCCGGGGTCATGCCGATACGGTATTCATGGTTTTTGATTTCTTTGGGTATGCCGACAAGCATGGCTGGTCTCCTGGTGATTATTGTTGTTCAGGAGCCCCTATCCGTCATTGCAGACTACTAGGGCTATTGACCAGCCTAGCACCGCCCCATCCAGATTTTTTACCGTAGTTTCGCTCTTTTTCAGCAAATTCAGCTGGCTAATAACCATCGATAGAGGCAGCAAGTTCGAAGTATCGCAACGCCGAAACGTTTCAATCTTGTAATTAGACACTCTGACCACTGAAACAAAACAAAAAACCCTCCGGCCTGAAGGCGGGAGGGTCGTTTGCGTCACACAGGTGTTACCTGCGCGACAGTAGCAGAAACGGGGCGTCAGACTTCGAGGAAGTCCATGATGCCTTCCGCCGCTTTACGGCCTTCGGCAATGGCTGTCACCACCAGATCAGAACCACGCACCATATCGCCACCGGCGAAGATTTTCGGGTTGCTGGTCTGGAAGTAATGCTGGCCAGCGCTGGGGGTTTCAGGTGCAACCACACGACCACGGTTGTCCAGGCCGATGTTGAAGTCATCAAACCAGGCAGCCGGGCTGGGACGGAAACCGAAGGCGATCAGAACGGCATCAGCTTCAAGGATTTCCTCACTGCCGGGCACCACTACCGGGCTGCGACGGCCATGGGCGTCCGGCTCGCCGAGCTCGGTCAGCACCACTTTCACCCCCGTGACGCGACCGTTGTCACCCACCAGTTCCACGGGCTGTACGTTGTACTTGAACTTCACGCCTTCTTCTTTGGCGTTAGCCACTTCACGGCGTGAACCGGGCATATTCTTGGCATCGCGACGATAAGCGCAAGTCACGGTAGATGCGCCCTGGCGGATAGCGGTACGGGTACAGTCCATGGCGGTATCACCACCACCCAGCACCACAACCTTCTTGCCCTTCATATCAATGAAGTCAGCAGCATCCTTCTCGAAGCCCAGGCAGCGGTTCACGTTGGAGATCAGATAAGGCAACGCCTCATAGACGCCACCCAGTTCTTCGCCGGGGAAGCCGCCTTTCATATAGGTGTAGGTACCCATACCGAGGAACACCGCATCATAGCTGTCCATCAACTCCTGGAAGCTGATGTCCTTGCCAATATCGGTGTTCAGACGGAACTCGACGCCCATGGATTCGAAAATCTCACGGCGACGGGACATGACATTCTTTTCCAGCTTGAACTCAGGAATACCGAAGGTCAGCAGGCCGCCGATTTCAGGGTTGCGGTCGAACACCACCGGTTTGACGCCGTTACGCACCAGAATGTCAGCACAGCCCAGACCCGCTGGACCTGCGCCGACGATGGCGACCTTCTTGTCGGTCCAGACCACACGGGACATGTCAGGGCGCCAGCCCATGGCAAAGGCGGTATCGGTTGCGTACTTTTCTACCGAGCCGATAGTCACCGCACCAAAGCCATCATTCAGCGTACAGGCACCTTCACACAGGCGATCCTGTGGGCACACCCGGCCACACACTTCCGGCAGGGAGTTGGTCTGGTGCATCAGCTCAGCCGCTTTCAGCACGTTGCCTTCACTGACCAGTTTCAGCCAGTCGGGAATATGGTTATGAACCGGGCACTTCCATGAGCAGTAGGGGTTACCGCAACTCAGGCAGCGATGAGCCTGAGGCGATGCCTCTTCCGGTTTGAACAGTTCGTAGATTTCTGTGAATTCTTTCTTGCGTTTGCGGGCCAGCTTCTTGTTGGGGTCCTGGCGGCCTACATCGACGAACTGGAAAACGTTATCCAAACGTTCTGCCATGTTACTTTCACCTCATTACTGCGGAACAGGCACACGGGCCAGTCCCTTTTAATCACGTCGATTCTGTACCCTGCGGTGGCCGGAGCACACTCCGGTCACCTACTGACAGGGCGTATTATTCAGGACGGCTGCGGACCTGGGTCAGCAGCTGTCCAAGGCCGGCCGCCTTGGGTTTGACCAGCCAGAAACGTTCGATAAAGGTGTCGAACTCGTCGAGGATATGCTGACCCCAGGCACTCTGGGTTTCCGCTACATACTCTTCCAGTACGCTGCGCAGGTGGCCTCGATACTGTTCCATGCTTTCGTTGGCAATACGGTGAATATCCACCAGCTCATGGTTGTACTTGTCGACGAAACTGCGGTCCTGATCCAGTACATAGGCAAAACCACCGGTCATACCTGCACCGAAGTTGAACCCGGTTTCACCCAGCACCACCACCAGACCACCTGTCATGTATTCACAGCAGTGATCACCGGCACCTTCGATAACGGCATGAGCACCGGAGTTACGCACAGCGAAACGCTCACCAGCGCAACCCGCAGCAAACAGCTTACCGCCAGTCGCACCGTACAGACAGGTGTTACCTACTATGGAGGTTTCCTGCGAAGCGAAGGTGCTTTCCCTGGGCGGACGAATCACCAGCTTGCCGCCGGTCATCCCCTTGCCCACGTAGTCGTTGGCATCACCTTCGAGATACAACTCCTGACCACCGGCGTTCCATACCCCGAAGGACTGGCCAGCCACCCCTTTGAAGTTGAAACGGATGGGCGCAGAGGCCATGCCCTGGTTGCCGTGGTGGCGGGCAATATAACCGGAGGTACGGGCACCCAGTGAACGGTCGCAGTTGGTGGTGACAAAGTCGAACTCACCGCCCAGCTTACCTTCAATGGCCGCTTTGGCCGCTTCCAGCATCTGACTATTCAGCACACCTGCATCAAACGGTTCGTTACGTTCCAGCTGACAGGTATGAGGCTTGTCAGCAGGTACACCACCGTCCGAGAGGATGGGCGACAGATCCAGTGCGGCATGCTTGTCGGTCAGACCGGCATGGGCTTCCAGCAGATCAACACGACCCACCAGCTCTTCCAGTGTGCGCACACCGACCTGGGCCATCCACTCACGGGTTTCCATGGCGACAAAGCGGAAGAAGTGCTTCACCATTTCCACGGTGCCGCGGAAATGCTTGTCACGCAGTGACTGGTTCTGGGTGGCCACACCGGTCGCACAGTTGTTGAGGTGACAGATTTTCAGGTATTTACAGCCCATCGCTACCATCGGCGTGGTACCGAAACCAAAGCTCTCGGCACCCAGCATGGCCGCCTTGACCACGTCCAGACCGGTCTTCAGACCACCGTCTGTCTGTACCCGCACCTTGCCACGCAGGTCGTTGCCACGCAGGGTCTGATGGGTTTCCGCCAGACCCAGTTCCCACGGTGAACCGGCATAGCGAATAGAGGTAATAGGGCTGGCGGCGGTGCCGCCGTCATAACCGGAAATAGTGATCAGATCGGCGTAGGTTTTGGCCACACCGGCAGCGATGGTGCCAACGCCAGGACGCGATACCAGCTTCACGGATACCAGCGCTTCAGGGTTGACCTGCTTGAGATCAAAAATCAGCTGCGCCAGGTCTTCGATAGAGTAGATGTCATGGTGCGGTGGTGGCGAAATCAGCGTCACGCCGGGGACGGAATAGCGCAGGCGTGCGATCAGATCGTTAACCTTACCACCGGGCAACTGGCCACCTTCACCGGGCTTGGCACCCTGAGCCACCTTGATCTGCAGCACTTCAGCATTCACCAGATACTCTGGAGTCACACCAAAACGGCCCGAAGCAATCTGCTTGATTTTGGAGCGGCGAATCGTGCCGTGACGCGCAGGGTCTTCGCCACCCTCACCGGAGTTACTGCGGCAACCCAGTTCGTTCATGGCCTGAGCCAGCGCTTCGTGAGCCTCGGGTGACAACGCCCCGAGGGACATACCGGCAGAGTCAAAACGACGCAGAATGGCTTCGATCGGCTCCACTTCTTCCAGAGGAATCGGGGTGACATCCGCCTTCAGTTTCAGCAGATCACGGATCGTCGCCACGCCACGGCCATTGACCAGACCGGCGTAATCTCGATAAACGCTGTAGTCGCCAGACTCCACAGCCTGTTGCAGGTATTTGACTACATCAGGGTTGAAGGCATGGTATTCGCCTTCGTGGTGATGCTTGAGCAGACCGCCATGAGCAATCGGCTTGCGCAGGGTCCAGGCCACATCGTGCAGCTGCTGGGTTTCCTGCTGGAAGTGTTCAAAGCGCGCACCTTCGATACGGCTCGGCACCCCTTTGAAGCACATTCCCACCACATCGCTACCAACACCCACCGCTTCAAACAGCTGCGCGCCACGATAGGAGGCGATGCTGGAGATACCCATCTTGGACATGATTTTCATCAGGCCCTTGTTGATACCCTTGCGATAGTTGCGGTGACAGTCCACCGGATTGCCCAGCACTGTACCCTGGCTGATCATGTCATTGATCACCCGGTAGCTCAGGTAGGGATACACCGCTGACGCACCAAAGCCAATCAGACAGGCAAAGTGATGGGTATCACGTGCCGTCGCCGTGTCGATGATCAGGTTACAGTCACAACGCAGACCTTTCTCGGTCAGGTAATGATGGACTGCGCCCGTCGCCATCAAGGCATGGATGGGTAGCTTGCCCTTCTCGATATCACGATCCGACAGAATCAGCAGCACAGTGCCTTCGTCACGGACGGTCACTTCGGCGTCTTTGCACAGCTGTTCGACCGCTGCCTGCAACGAGGTCTGGGCAGGATCGTAATGCAGCATCAGCTTCTTCACGCCATAGCCGGGGCGGTCCATGTGCAGCAGCCGAGCAAATTTCTTCGCCGACAGCACCGGCGAGGACAGCTTGATGCGGTTGGCGTGATCAGGCAGCTCAACGAAAACGTTCTTTTCCGGGCCGAGGCAGGTATCCAGTGACATTACCACCGCTTCACGCAGCGGGTCGATGGGAGGGTTGGTTACCTGAGCAAACTGCTGACGGAAGAAGTCATAGAGCACACGGGTCTTAGACGACAGTACCGCCATCGGCGTGTCATCACCCATGGAACCTACGGCTTCCATACCGGTTTCAGCCAGAGGTCGCAGAATCTGGTCACGTTCTTCGAAGGTGACGTGGAACTGCTTCATGTAGGTCTTCAGTTCATCAGCGTCGAAGTCTTCAAAAGCCTGATCGGCATCGGTCAACAGGCCTTCGATACGCAGTGCGTTCTCACGCAGCCATTTGCGATAGGGCTGACGTACTTTCAGTCGGTTGTCGATGTCCTCGGACTCGAGGATCTCTCCTGTGCTGGTGTCCACCGCAACGATACGGCCCGGCCCGACACGGCCTTTGGCCACGACGTCTTCAGGGTTGTAATCGTATACGCCGATCTCGGAGGCACAGCAGAACAGGTCGTTCTTGGTCAGTACCCAGCGCGACGGACGCAGGCCATTACGGTCAAGCATACAGATCGCATGACGACCAGTGTTCAGCACGATCCCCGCAGGACCGTCCCAGGGCTCCATGTGCATGGAGTTGTATTCATAGAAAGCACGCAGATCGGGATCCATAGTCTCCCAGTTCTGCCATGCTGGCGGAATCAGCATGCGTACGGCACGGAAGATATCCATGCCACCGATCATGAGGATTTCCAGCATGTTATCCAGCGTGGAAGAGTCTGAACCGTGGGTGTTGACCACCGGTTCGATCTCGCTGAAGTCAGGAATAGCTTCGCAGGTGAACTTGGATACCCGCGCACGGGCCCAGTTACGGTTACCCTCGATGGTGTTGATTTCACCGTTGTGCGCCATCACACGGAAAGGCTGCGCCAGCGGCCAGCGTGGCAGGGTGTTGGTGGAGAAGCGCTGGTGGAAAGTACAGATGGAGGTTTCCAGTCGCTTATCGCCCAGGTCTTTATAGAACACGGGCAAATCCGCCGGCATCATCAGCCCTTTGTAGGACAGCACGCTGGCAGACATGGAGCAGCAGTAGTAGTCAGGATCCTTGCCCAGCAGCTGGCTGGCGGTCTGACGACGGGCCAGGAACAGACGAATGTTCAGCTCCTGCTCACTACGGCAGTCGGAGTCGACAAATACCTGCTCGATACGGGGCAGACAGGATTGCGCAATAGTACCCAGGCAAGAGGGATCAATAGGTACCTGACGCCAGCCAATCAGACGCAAGCCATGCTTTCTGATGTTGGCATTCATTATGTCGCGAGCAATCTCGGCTTTGGCCGGATCCTGCGAGAGAAACACCATGCCCACGCCATACTGAGCAGACAAGCTGACCCCGAATTGCTCTTTGGCTACTGCACGCAGAAAACCGTCTGGTTTCTGCAACAGCAGACCGCAGCCGTCACCGGTCTTGCCATCGGCTGCAATACCACCACGGTGGGTCATGCAGGCCAAGGCCTCGATGGAACGTTGCAGCACTTCGTGGCTGGGCTTTCCTTTCAGATGAGCCATGAGACCAAAGCCGCAGTTATCTTTAAACTCTGCTGCGTTGTACAAACCTGTCTTCATAAGCCAATCTCACTGAGTATCGTTCTGTATATCAGATATCGTTCTAGTTATTGCGCCCTGAGGATTTCATCGACTGTCTTATTAGCTGACGGTTCTGATGATAGGTGCTGCCTGCGTTGAGATGTGTCTCTCGATTTTTAGCACAGACAATGGGCAAAAGGATAAACATCCTAGCAAGGATTTTTTTGCAGGAGCAAGTGAGAAGACTGAAAAAATTCAGCAAGTTGAATGCCAATTGGCCATTAGTCTAATAAACAAAACAAAATTGCGGTCGCATATATGAAATATTTAACGCCTGTTGAATTAAGCGCGAAATATTTACCTTCGATATCTGCCGGTAACCAACAAAGCATGCCCCAAGCTGACTCACTCTGCACCATGATGACGCCTGTGCTCACCAGCACCACAGTGACGATTAGTGACTTTTATTCACCCGAACGATCAATTCCTTCAGTAAATAATAAAAAGGAATACTGTCGACTCTTACGAGCACTGCTGTAATAACATTCATTTCTGCAATTTCAGCAAAAAGAGCAACTAAAAAAGAGCAACTATTAGTCTATTTATCACTCTACAAGAACTATTCTTCGGAATACGGATAGAACAAATAAACCAGTTAAAGGATGCCCAAAAAACCTGGTTGCACCAAACCGCTATCCATATATAGCAATAGCAAAAAAGGTTGCCAGAAGAGCAACCTTTTTTGCTTTATTTGATTTCCTGCTGCACTCCGCGAATAGAGCGGGGCCAGGGCTTTTGCTTCTGCAGACTAGCCGGTAAACGGTTGGCAGCGGTCTGAGCAGCATCCCGCGAGGCATACTCACCGTATACGACAACATACCAGGGCTGCCCTTTGTATTCTGTCTGGAAGTAGGAGAACTCATTCGCTCCGCCATTCTGACGAATAAAATCAATAGCCCCTTGCTCACTGCGAGACCCCAACATTTGCAGGGTATAGCCCCCGGGATTCCATCCCTTGACCATGGCATCCCGGCGATAGGCGCTGCCACCTGACGCAGGTTTGGCCGCTACGGTCGGAGTCGCCTGACGTACAGGCTGTTCAACCTTCGGAGGAGCCGCGACCACGGGCTTGCTAGGCTGTACTGGCTTGGCAACCTGAGCTGGTTGTACAGGTGTGCTTTGTACCTGCGCAGGTGCAACGGGAACCGGAATCTGATCAACAGCGCTATCAGGCGGAGGCATTGTGTCATCCTGACCATTGTTGATACCCAACTTCGCTTCCTGCAATGCCAGTCGCTCAGAAAGACTCAGTGGAGATTCAGGGGTGGGGGGCGCAGCAGGCGCTGGCGCCACGGTAGCCGCACCCGCCTGCGTCGGCTCAGCGGTCGTCGTTGCAGGTGCGATACCGCTGGGCAAGGGAATTTGCACCTGCTGGTTCAAGGCGACCTGCTGCTCGTCAGCACTCTTGCCATCGCTCAGCAGAAAAGCCCCACCTATGGTCAGCACCAGAATAGTTACAGCAGCAATATGCATCCATGGCAATTGCAGCCGGCTCAAGGAGCTGACTGCTGCGGCAGCGGGGTTGACGGTAGCACGGCTGCGACCCGAAGCCTGAGCGGCGGCACCGCCCAGCTCCATCAGCATGGCCTGCGCAATACGGTTAATCTGTGCGGGGTTGCCACCTGACAGCTGGTGAATACGACTGTAGTTCGCCATGGTGAAAGGCACCTCACCATGCAAACCCGCCAGCTCCATACGGTGACGAATATAGGCCTCGGTCTCATCCAGATTCAGGGCATCCAGTGCTGCATGATGGCTTCGACCCGCAAGTACCGACTGCAAACGTGGGCTACCCAGCCGACCAAGCATGTCTGGTTGACCGAGCAGGATAATATGAGGGCTGGCAGCCGGGTCAGGCGTCTGCATCAAGCGGGTGAACAATACGTCGAGTGCTGCATCGGTCAACAGCTCAGCATCATCGATCAGAATCAGCATCATGCGATTCAGCTCACGCAGCATCAGTGCATGCTGTTGCAACGCCTGAACCTGCGCCTCGAAATGTACTTCACCATCGAGATCGACCCGCGCCGCCTGAACCAGACTGGTCACCATCTGCGCAGGTCCGGTCTCATGCTGCAAGCGCAACACAACCGGGCGCATCACTGGATCGCTGCCGGGCAGTAACTGATTGAGGAAAGTGCTTTTACCGATGCCGTGCGCACCGGACACCACCAGCACAAACTGGCTGTAGCGACTAAGATGACTGAGTTTATCCAGTAACTGACTGCGTTGATCAGTCAGAAAAGCATCCTCGGGCATGATCTCATCCACAAAGGGATTGTATCTCAGCCCAAAGCGATGCAGCACGTCCGTTTGATGGCTCATATCGTTTGCCCCGTATACGCTTGCATGTAGCGCCTGACTTACGCCGACTCAGCCAGGGTAGCGCTCAAAGCCTCCACCGGATAATCGCCAGTGATTACAGCCTCTCCCAATGCTTTTAACAAAATCAGCCGCAGCTGGCCATGCATAACCTTTTTATCCACCGCCATGCGGCGCATAAAGTCGTCTTCATTCATATCCACAGGTGCCTTGACCGGCAATCCGGCAGCCAGTAAGACTTGTTCGGTGCGGGTCAGATCAGCAGCACTGATCCAGCCCAATTTAGCTGACATGCGTGCGGCCATCATAGTTCCCGCTGCCACAGCCTCACCATGCAGCCACGCACCATAACCCTGATGAGCTTCGATGGCGTGGCCAAAGGTGTGTCCCAGATTAAGCAGGGCACGCACCCCACCTTCCCGTTCATCCTGTGCCACTACATCAGCTTTGATCTCGCAGGAGCGATGAATGGCGTAAGCCAACGCGGCGGTATCTCGCTGCAACAGTGCAGGCATATTGTCTTCCAGCCACTGCAGGAAGGGAGCATCAATGATCAGGCCGTATTTGATCACCTCAGCAAGGCCCGCAGAGAGCTCACGCTCAGGTAACGTATCCAGAGTAGTCAGATCGGCCAACACCGCGCGCGGCTGGTGAAAAGCACCGATCATATTTTTACCCAGAGGATGATTGACGCCCGTCTTGCCGCCAACAGAAGAATCTACCTGCGATAGCAACGTGGTAGGAATCTGGATAAAGTCGACACCGCGCTGGTAGCTGGCTGCAGCGAAGCCAGTCATGTCACCTACTACACCTCCGCCAAGTGCGATCAGCGTCGTGGTGCGGTTATGCCCTTTCTCCAGCAGCACATCGAAAATCTTGTTGACGTACTCGAGTGTCTTGTAGCCTTCACCGTCCGGCAGAATAACCTCATCGACCTGTTTGCCTGCGAGCTGTGCCTTGACCCGATCCAGATAGAGCGGCGCGATTGTGGCGTTGGTGACGATCAGCACCTGGTGACTGCGGATGTAGGGCAACCACAGCTCCGCCTGTTCGATCACATTCCGACCCACAAAAATCGGATAACTACGCTCTTCCAAAGCGACACTCAGGGTCAACATAGACTTACCGTTACTCTATCGGGGCCCGCAAAGCCAGACACACTGCACCTTGCAGACCAGTAGGTTGATCAGCTACACGACAGCCATCAGTCACACCAATGGGCAGCCTTCAGCTTTCTGACAATCTCGTTCACAACTGCGCGTGGACTGCGCTTGTCCGTATTGATGATGAGAGAGGCCACTTCCCGGTACAACGGATCGCGCAAGGCGAACAGTCGAGAAAGCACAGCGGATGGGTCTTCAGTCTGCAACAGCGGGCGGTTTTTATCCTTGGCAGTACGTTCCAGTTGCTGGGCCACCGTAGTATGCAGATAAACCACAAAGCCCCGCTGTTTCAATACATTACGGTTGCTGTCTCGAATCACTGCACCACCACCGGTAGCCAGCACCATGCCAGGACGCTGTACCAGATCCTCAATGACCTGTTCCTCACGACGACGGAACCCTTCCTCCCCCTCAACATCAAAGATCCAGGGAATGTTGGCACCGGCACGCTCTTCAATTTCCCGGTCGGAGTCAACGAACTCCAGCGATAGTGTCTGAGATAACAAACGGCCGATGGTGGTTTTACCCGCCCCCATCGGCCCTACAAGCACAAGATTTTTCTGCGGGTGCATAGGACGCCCGATGATTAAGGAATATTTACGTCTGAGACCAGTTTAGGCGTGATGAATATTAACAACTCCGCTTTGTCTTCGCTATTGACGGTTTTCCGGAACAGACGTCCGATGTAGGGAATATCGCCGAAGAACGGTGTCTTGATGACGCTGTTCTCGGTGTTGACCTCAAACACCCCCCCCAGCACCAGCGTTTCGCCGTTGTTGACCAGCACCTGAGTCTGCAGGTGGTTGGTGTCGATGGCGAAGTTACCATCACTCAGTGTTTCCCCCTTGGAATCCTTGCTGATATCGAGGTCCATGATCAGACGATTATCCGGGGTAATCTGTGGTGTTACCGCCATCGACAGCACCGCTTTCTTGAACTCGATACTCACCTCATCATTCTGTACGGTCTGATAAGGAATTTCGGTCCCTGACTCGATCAGCGCTTTCTTGCCGTCGGTGGTGATCAGTTTGGGCTGCGATACGATTTCGATCTTGCTGTCACTTTGGTACGCCGACAGTTCCAGCGACAGCAGGTTGGAGCCATTGTAGAAACCCAGTGCCAGCGAAGTCGCACTGTCAACGTCATCCAGGCCCATATCTACCGCCAGTGCACCAGGAAACTCAACATCATCATCGTTACCTGCCAGCTGATTGGCACGCTGTACGATCGTATTTGTCGAACCACCAAGGATCAGGCTGTTGCTGCCGCTGGTCTTCGTACTGGTTCCCCCCCAGGCCACACCCAGCTGCTTACTGAAACCGTCTTTGGCAATGACTACTCGCGCTTCAATCTGCACCTGCCGCACGGGTCGATCCAGTTTGGCAACTATCTCACGAATTTTGTTCAGGCGATCCGAGGTTTCCTGTACCAGCAAGATGTTGGTGCGTGGATCAGCAGTTACGCTACCGCGCGCCGACAGGAAGCGGCTCTTGTTGCTGTCCGTCCCTTCGGTTTCCAGTACTTTGACCAGATCAGACGCCTTGGCATAGTTGATCTGAATATAGTCGATCTCCAGAGGTGCCAGATCTTCCAGCTGCTTCTTCTGCTCCAGATCCTGACGCTCATAATCTGCCAGCTCTGCAGCAGGCCCAATCAGCCAGATATCTCCCTGTTCACGCTTGGACAGCTTGCGTGAACGCAGCACCATATCCAGCGCCTCATCCCAACGCACCTTCTGGAAGTTGACGCTGATTTCGCCTTGCACACCATCACTGATCAGGACGTTCTTGTTCTGAGATTCGGCAATCAACTGCAGTACGCGCCTTACATCAACGTTCTGCAAGGTCAGACTAATGCGTTCACCATCGTAGGTTGCCACTTTGCGCTGTAAAGGTTCTTTGGGGCGCGCTTCAACAACCAGCTCCAGACCATCCTGATAGGTTATAAACTCAAGACGTTTACCTTTCACCGGGTGAATAGCGATCACACCACGCGAAGGCGATACACGGCGCGCATCAATGGCACTGACCGTCGTACCATAATCAGCCACGTCATAATGCTTCTGCCACACCTCCGGCAACACATCACCGTCCAGCTCAACGCGAATGTCCGCGCCCTCTTCCTGGACGCTGACATGCACATTGGGATCAGGCAGCATGATTCGCAGCTTGCCTTCACCACTGTCCCCGCGCTCAAAAACCAGCCCGGCATTATCATCATTACTGGCATCAGGTAATGCCGTAGCATCCGTTTCCGCCTCAGCAGGCACCACTTCGATGGTGTTGCCATTGATACGGGTTTGCATCGCTGAGGCTTCGCGCAGTTCAACATTCACTTTCAGACTGCCACTATCGTTGTCAACAGTGATATCGCGTAATGCCGGGTTGAGATTCCGCCAGCTGGTCTGCCCCGTCCCATTGCTTGCCTGATCCACCGTCAGGCGGGTCAGAGGTGGATCCTCACTCCGTGTCACCCGCACCCGCCCTGGCTTACTGTCAAAATCCAGACTGATCATCAGGGGCTTTCCTGCTGGAGAAACCCGAACATCCTTCAATTGCAGTGCAGCAGCAGGCTGACTAAGCAGGCCCAGACACATGACCAGCACCAAGAATAACAGGCTATGTTCCGATCTCCGTATCACCTCAACCCCCTTACCTTATCGACTGCTTAGTTATTTTCGAACTGCATTGATATTACACGGGGGCGACTGCGCCACCGGTTATCACTGGTCGAGATAATTTCTTCCAACTCAAGCTGCCCCTGCAAGGGAGGCTTGGTACCTAACTGATCATTCATAGCCTTGCCCTGCTCAACCCGGATAGCCACCACGCGGCCAAAGTTTTTGCCCATGTAGTTACCCTCAGCCACCAGATGCAATGCTCCCTGCGGATCACGAACCAGGGCGAACTCCTTGCCACCTTTGTTCATTAATCCAACGAAGCTCAATGAGTCGAGATCATAGGCTTCAAGCGCCTCTTTGGGCCGGTTGGTATCAGGATGAATATCGGACTCTTCGATATCTGCCTTTTGCACTATTTTGATTTCTGGGTTAGTGAAAGGCTCGCGCAGGGTCGTGACATCGTACCGGGCAGGTTTGTACTCAGGTAGCGGCGGCAAAGGCGCCAGTGGCTTAGGCTGTGTTTTGCCTGCCTTGTCGACAAAGGCTTTAAGATCATCCAGCGGCACTTGCGGTGTGCACCCCTGCATCAAAAGCACACCGGCAACCATCACCGTACCGAGCGTCAGTCTGATCATGGTTTGGCTGCCTTCTTGCTGGTATTGCTCCCGTTTGCAGGCTTATTGGCTGCCTGCTCGTCGTCTTCCTCGAAGCGATATGTGCGTGCCTGCAATACCAGCTGCAACGAGCCGTCAGCCTGAGGCGTCAAATCAAAATCATGTAAGGTCACCACTCGTGGCAGGGCAGCCAAACCATAGATGAACTCACCGATAGCGTGATAGGCACCAAATACGGTGATCTTGATCGGCAGTATCTGGTAGAAAGACGACTTTTGCTCTGGCTGCAGGTCAATCTGGCGGAAAGTTAATCCTGCGTTCTGGCCAAGTTTGGTCATTTGGTCCAGCAAGCCAGGCACTTCCTGTTTGAGCGGTAGCTGCTGCAGCAAAACCTTAAAACGCGCCTCAACCTCCTCGAGACGCGCCTTATACATTGGCAAACCAACCACCATCTCACTTTTCTTGGTGACCTGCTCTTTCAGCCGCGGTTCCTCTCGCACCATGGCATCATACTGGTCGTCCAGATCACTGAGCACCAGAAAATATCCTGCTGCCAGCGCCAGTACAAAAATGAGCATAACGACAATGATCTTTGGCCCTATGGGCCAGCTGCCCGCCTGGCTGAAGTCCAGGTTGTTGGCATCAAAGCCATGGAAAGCACGCTTGAATGCCCGTCCGAGGTTATTGCTTTTTGCCATTGCTCACCTCCTCTGCTGGCTCAGCGGCTTTCGGTTTCTGCAGGTCGACCTTGAGATCAAAGTCCATCCAACCTACCGGGCTATCAGCCTTTGCCACCCGTGACAGGTTGGGCAAATGGAAGCGTTCCCCCTGATCCAGCGTACGCAGGAAGCTGGAAACCTGCAGGTTATTCTGCGCTTTGCCCTGAATAGCCACCTGATCATTACTGCGCTTCATGGCCGTCAGAAAGACTTTCTCCGGCACATCGCGCACCACATCGGCGAGCAGATTCACCATCACTGGCCGCTCAGCCTGTAATCCGTTGATGACGTCGATGCGGTCCAAAAGCAGCTGCTGGCGATCCTGAATACTGCGCAACTCACCCGCCTGCTTATCCAGTCGGGCAATTTGCGCCTTCAGGTACTGGTTTCGGCCCTGCTGAATATCAATCTGCATATTGCGCCACTGCCAGTAGCCTGCCAGGCAGAGTACAGCCACGATCAAGCCACCCAGCATTGCCTGATTGAAATATTTCTTGCGAAGCTCTTCACGTTCCTGACGCCAGGGAAGCAGGTTGATTCTCATGTTCAGCCCCCCCATTCCTGGCCGACCCGCATTGCCAGCCCGCACGCTGTCATCAGCGAAGGTGCACGCTGCTGCAGCTCAGCATCCAGCTTGCCGGGGCGCTTTACTCCAGCAAGGGGATTAGCCTGCACGACTTTCAACTGCAGGTGCTTGGACAAGGCAGGAGTTAATCCCTTCTGACAGGCGCCGCCCCCTGCCAGCACCAGACATCCTATCAGGCTATCTGGTTGAGCCTCAGCGAACAGCTCCAGCGCTCGCTCCAGCTGATGCCCTAACAGTTGCTGATAACGCTCGGCTTCGTTCATGGCGCCAGATGCTGGAGACGAGCTCTCGCCGTACTCTTCATATTCGAATGGATTGGTCACTGGGGGCTGACGTAACTGATGGTCGCCGAAATCGTGCTCGCGGGAGTACACCACCCGCTCTCCGTCAAAGGCATAGAGCACAGAGCGCATGGCACCGATATCGAGCAACATGATCAGGCCTTCCGCAGGGCGTTGTTGCTGAGCCGCCAGACTGTATTGGAGGGAGCGGCCAATCGCGAAGGTATCCACATCAATCAGGCGACACTCCAGCCCCGCCGCCAGCAGCAAACGCTCCTGTGTTTCCACCTGATCACGACGGGCGGCCACCAGGAACATCGACTGCAAGCCATTCCTGGGCTCCTGATCCAGCGCGCTGTAATCAAGAATGACATCATCAAGAGAGTAGGGAATGATCTGGTCTGCCTGATCGCGAATACTTTGCTCAATCTCATCGCCTATCGCATCGACCGGCACCTCCACCACCCGACTGATAACTGACGCACTGTTGACAGCAATGGCACCACGCCGGCTTTGACATCCTGCAATCTTCACCGCTTCCTGCAGAGTGCTAATGACGACCTCCTCCTCTGGCAGCATGGGATCGATCATCTGGCCATTGGTATAAGGCACCACAGCAAAACTGAGCAGTTCATACTGTTTGCCTTTGCGAGCCAGCTCTACCAGTTTGATACCGGTGGTACCTATATCGATTCCGAGCAGCGACTGTTGTCTGAAACCTTTGAACCACGACGGCACATGCAATTCCTTATGCTGGAATTAGCTGGAACTCACTCTAAATATAGATACTTAAAGTGATACGAAGAAGTTACATATACACATAAACTGCATGGTATAGAAAAAATTTTCTTTTTGTCTAGGTCACACCCCATGCCTCTGTGTAAAATTTGGTCACTCGCGTAATGTCTGCACAATATTTGTCTGACTATCGACCATGACTTGTACAGTTGGCCTGTTAGAATAGGGCCTCCTCCGCATACGCTCAAATACTTACCAGGACTCGTTACTCATGCTGAGAGCTTTGTTCCGCTGGCTCGTCTGGCTGACTCTTGCCGGAATTATTCTAGGTGCCCTCGCCACTTTTGCCATTTACAAGCACCTGGAGCCCACACTTCCTGATGTTGAGACCCTGCGCACAGTTCAACTGCAGACACCGCTGCGCATTTACAGTGCAGACGGCAAGCTGATTGGTGAATTTGGCGAAAAGCGCCGCACGCCTGTGGATTATGACGTTATTCCTCCAACTTTCGTCAAAGCCTTTTACGCCGCAGAAGACGCCAACTTCGAAACCCACCACGGCATTGATGTCAAAGGCCTGCTGCGCGCCTTCGTCCAGCTGGCCAAGACCGGCCATATTCAAGGCGGCGGCTCCACCATCACCATGCAGGTGGCACGTAACTTCTTTCTGACGCGCCAGCAGACCTTCACTCGCAAGTTCTCCGAAATTTTGCTGTCGCTGCAAATGGAGCAAGAGCTCAGCAAGGACGAAATCTTCGAGCTGTATGTCAACAAAATCTATCTGGGCAACCGCGCCTATGGCATCGAAGCGGCAGCACAGGTGTACTACGGCAAGTCCATCAGCGACCTGAGTCTGGCAGAAATGGCCATGATTGCCGGACTGCCCAAAGCTCCTTCTGCCTATAACCCGATCGCTAATCCAGACCGTGCCATGGAGCGTCGCAACTGGATTCTCGGCCGCATGCTGGACCTCGGCTACATCGATGATGTTGCCTACGAGCAGGCCATCAAAGAGCCAAACACCGCCCGCTATCATGGCCTTCAGCCTGAACTGGATGCGCCTTATGTAGCCGAAATGGCACGGGCAGAACTGCTCGACAAGTTCCCGGACCTTTACGAAGGTGGTTATCGTGTTTTCACCACCGTGGACAGCCATCTGCAGGAAACGGCACAGCAAGCGCTCGCCAACGCACTGCTCGAATATGAAACCCGCCACGGCTTCCGTGGCCCGGAGCAGCACTGGGACCTGAGTTCGCTTGACAGTGCCACCCTGCAAAAGCAGTTAAAAGCTATTCCAAGCTATAGTGGTCTGATGCCCGCGGTGGTTACTCAGGTTCAGGATAAGCAGATCCAGGTACGTCTGGCTGATGACAGTGAAGTCACCGTCGACTGGTCTGGTCTGAAATGGGCACGCAAGAATATTAATGTTAACAGCCTTGGTCCGGTTCCCAAGCAAGCTGCTGACATAGTTACTGTGGGAGACGTTGTACGGGTGCGCCAGCAACAGGCGTTTGCCGACAATGCCGAAGATAACCCTGAGGGAGAGGTGATCTGGACCTTGTCACAGCTGCCCGTGGTGCAGGGCGCACTGGTCAGCCTCAATCCCAAGGATGGCGCCATCATGGCACTCAGTGGCGGCTTCAACTTCTACTACTCCAATTTCAACCGTGCTACTCAGGCTCGCCGCCAGCCCGGTTCGAATATCAAACCCTTTATCTATGCGGCGGCACTGGAAAACGGCTTTTCTCCCGGTTCTATCATTAACGACGCCCCTATTGTCTATAGCGACCCCAGCCTGGCGAGCGGCGCCTGGCGCCCGGAAAACTCCGGCGGCAAGTTCTATGGCCCTACACGCATGCGTGAAGCGCTGTACATGTCACGCAATCTGGTGTCGATACGATTGTTGCGTGCTATTGGCATTGAAACCGGCATCGACTATCTGAGCCGTTTCGGTTTTGATCCTGCCAACCTTCCACGCGGTCTGTCGCTGGCCCTGGGCACAGCCTCCCTCACACCGATGGAAGTGGCTACCGGCTATGCATCCATCGCCAACGGAGGCTATAAGGTATCGTCCTACCTGATTAATCGAGTGGAGAATGTCGACGGTAAGGTACTGGTAGAAAATACCGCCACTGAGGCCTGTCCAAGCTGCATCATCAGCAACCAGGCTGTCACCCCTGATGGCCACCCGGTCGCCAAGCAGATCATGGACCCCAGAGTGAACTACCTGCTGACGGATATGCTGATGGATGTTATCCGTCGTGGTACCGGTCACCGAGCGGCCGCGCTGAAGCGCAGTGATCTGGCAGGCAAAACCGGCACGACCAATGATCAGGTTGATGCCTGGTTCTCTGGCTATAACAGTCGCATTGCCACCAGCGTCTGGGTCGGCTTTGACCAACCCAGCACCCTGGGACGTCGCGAGTTCGGTGCCGTGGCGGCTCTGCCAGCATGGATGGACTACATGGCTGTTGCCCTCAAAGGCATGCCAGAGGAACCTCGCCAGCAGCCAGATGGCATTGTCAGTGTGCGCATTGACCCCAAGACCGGTGAGCGTGCCGCTCCCGGCAGCGATGGCATCTTCGAACTGTTCCAGTCAGAACTGGCACCACCAGAGCTTCATCTCAATGCTCAGGGACAGGTACAGAAAGAAATCCGACCTGAAGACCTGTTCTGATGCGCTGATCTGCAGGGTGCGAAGCACCTTGCACAGCACCTGACGAACCAACAAGTTTTCAGTCAATAAAAAGGCCGCCCTGATCACTCAGGGCGGCCTTTTCACAAGTACTACCGGGAACTTATTTGACGTCTGCGACGCTGTTCAGCGGATAGTTCTCGGGGAAGGGCAAACGGGCAACGCCGGTATCGACCGCCGCTTTGGCCACAGCACCTGCCACTACACCCAGCAGACGACTGTCCATGGGCTTGGGAATGATGTATTCCTTACCAAAACTCAGACTCTGTAGACCGTAGGCAGCCAGCACATCCTGAGGCACTTCTTCACGTGCCAGATCCTTCAATGCATTCACCGCGGCCAGCTTCATTTCTTCGTTGATACGTGTGGCACGTACGTCCAGCGCACCACGGAAGATGAAGGGGAAGCCCAGCACGTTGTTGACCTGGTTCGGGTAATCAGAACGGCCAGTGGCCATGATCACGTCGTCACGTACAGAGTGCGCCAGCTCAGGCTTGATCTCTGGATCAGGGTTGGAGCAGGCGAAGACGATAGGGTTAGGCGCCATCGCCTTCAGCTGTGCAGGCGACAGCAGGTCAGGGCCAGACAGGCCGACAAACACATCCGCACCTGCAATCGCGTCATCCATGGTGCGCTTGTCAGTGACAGTCGCAAACATGGCCTTGTACTGGTTCAGATCATCACGCTCGCTGTGGATAACACCCTTGCGATCGAGCATGTAGATGTTTTCCAGCTTAGCGCCGCAGCTGACCAACAACTTCATACAGGCAACGGCAGCAGCGCCAGCACCCAGGCAGACGATCTTGGCCTCAGCAATAGTCTTACCTTGCAGTTCCAGAGCGTTCAGCATGCCCGCAGCGGTCACGATAGCGGTACCGTGCTGGTCATCATGAAACACAGGAATAGAGCATTTTTCGATCAGGGCGCGCTCGATTTCGAAGCACTCTGGCGCCTTGATGTCCTCAAGATTGATACCGCCCCAGGTGTCAGCGATACGAGCAACCGTATCAATAAAAGCCTGAGGGCTTTCAGCATTCACTTCGATATCGACGCCATCGATACCGGCGAAGCGTTTGAACAGCAGGCATTTGCCTTCCATTACCGGCTTACTGGCCAGTGGACCCAGGTTACCCAGACCCAGAATAGCGGTACCGTCAGAAATAACTGCAACCAGATTGCCTTTACCGGTATAGCGGTAAGCGTTTTCGGCATCCTTGGCGATTTCACGTACTGGCTCTGCAACACCGGGGCTGTAGGCCAGCGCCAGATCACGTGCAGTGGCAGTGGGCTTGGTTACCTCAGTCGCCAATTTACCGGGACGGGGAAACTCATGGTAGTCAAGCGCAGCTTGTTTGAGATCAGACATGTTCAAGTTCCGATGCTTTTGTTCGTTGAGTCGGACGAAAAATCTTAAATTAAAACATCGTTGCAAACCACCAGCCCCCGGCAATAAAGCCGGAATAAAGTCGTTGCCAAATATGACCTATGTCTACACTTTGCACTCTGGACAGCTCAGAACCATTCAATAAAACAGAATTTAAATCTATATAAAGACCATAATTTAGGAATAACCACTAATACAGGCCAGAAGCCAGCCACTACCTGCCTGAGTGGCAAGGAATCGGCAGAAGAAGAAAGTAGCGAGGAGAAGCAGCCCACTATTAGCTGACCAACGGATGGTTAACCTGATCGAAACAGTCTTTGATACCTCCTGGCGTCGCGCAACAGAAAAATTTTCCTGCCCACCACGCAGAAACAACAAAGGCGCCTTAAGGCGCCTTTGTTGTTGATCGCTCCGCTGCCAATTAGGCTTTGCGAGAACCCATAGCGCCAAAGCGCTTGTTGAAACGGTCGATACGACCGCCAACGTCCAGCACTTTCTGCTTACCGGTATAGAACGGGTGGCAGGCGCTGCAAACGTCAACGTGCAGATCTTTACCTACAGTGGAACGAGTCTGGAATTCGTTACCGCAAGAGCAGGATACTTTGATTTCAACGTACTTAGGGTGAATGCCCTGTTTCATGACCATAGCCTCATTAACTGTGCCGCTACCCGTATAACCACGTATGGCCGGGCACCGCACTGATAGTCAGGGCTGTAACAGCCCAGCGGACGCTCCCACACCAAAGCAGTGCAGGAACAAGGGCGCGAATTCTAGCAGAACAGCAATGCAGCGACAATCATCGTTTAAAAATTAGCCAGCACTTCCTTCATCACTAAGCGTTGCTGGCATGAGATGCGACATTCCCCTATCCTGCCCAGTCTGCAGGTACTTCGGTGTCTGACCCATCAGCACCGCACAAGCCTGCAGCACTATCACATGGCGGGCATACTGCACGCCCGCATTCAGCTTCCACTCGGGGACCATAACGTGCCAGCCGCCACCTCTGCCATCATCCTTAAGGTTGCGCTGCCCGTACCGCTATTCCGCCTGTTTGACTATTACCCCCCGGATAGTGTCACAGCCGACGAGCTGCAACCCGGCCAACGCATACAGGTCAACTTCGGCCACCGCCAACTGCTCGGCATTATCGTGGCTATCAGTGATGAAGCCAGTATAGCGCGGGACAAGATCCGCCCCGCCCTGACACTTCTGGACCGAGAACCGGTCCTTTCCGCCTCCATACTGAAGCTGCTGCACTGGGCGGCCAGCTATTACTGCCATCCGCTGGGCGAAGTCCTGTACCACGCCCTGCCCGTTGCTCTGCGACAGGGAAAGCCGGCCCACTTCCCGACTCAGACCCTGTGGCAGCTGACCGAGCTCGGTGGCAGTACTCGCCCTTCAAGCCTAACCGGTAGCCGCCAGCAGCAGTTGCTGGAGGAGCTGCAACGAGTGCCGCAGGGCCTGAGTCAGGAGGCATTGCGCACACTGGAATACAGCAGTCAAACCCTCAACTCATTACAGAAACGCGGCCTGATTCACTCCTTCAGCCGCGAACAGCGCCCTCTCGCCCCCCATGGCAATCTGTTAAATGAGGTACATCTGAGCCTCAATGCCCAACAGCAAAACGCGCTGGATACGTTACTGCAGCGTGATCAGGGATTCAGTGTCACGTTACTGGAGGGCGTCACCGGCAGCGGCAAGACGGAAGTCTACCTGCAACTGATCGAACATCATCTGCTGCAAAAGCAACAGGTGCTGGTGCTGGTGCCCGAAATCGGCCTGACGCCACAAACCTTGCGCCGCTTCAAGCACCGCTTCAATGTCAACGTGGTGATCCTGCATTCGGGCATGAATGATAACGAGCGTCTGCATGCCTGGCTGGAAGCACGGGAAGGCATTGCCCAGATCCTGATTGGTACCCGCTCTGCACTGATGGTACCGTTGCCACGATTAGGGCTGATCGTCATTGATGAAGAACATGACGCCTCCTTCAAACAGCATGAAGGCTTCCGTTACCACGCCCGCGATCTGGCCATAGTGCGCGCCAAGCAGGCTGATATACCGGTGTTGCTGGGTTCCGCCACGCCTTCACTGGAAAGCCTGCATAACGTTGAGCGCGGTAGCTATTACCATTTGCGCATGCTGCAACGGGCTGGCAATGCCGAGGCACCGCGCCTGCATTGTCTGGATATCCGCAATCGACCACTGACACAGGGCTTCAGTGCTCCACTGCTGGAGAGTATCCGCCGCCATATCGAGCAGGGGCAGCAGGTCATGGTTTTTCTCAACCGGCGAGGATTTGCCCCTACACTGCACTGCGCCGACTGTGGCTGGCTGGCGGAATGCGCGTCCTGCGACGCCCGTATGACCCTGCACAAACAGAGTCGTCGTCTGGTCTGCCACCACTGTGAACATCAGGCTGCTATTCCATTGCACTGTCCCAGCTGCGGCAGTGCCGCTCTGGAGCCTATAGGTCAGGGGACAGAGCGCAGTGAAGATGCCCTGAGTGACATTTTCCCCGATGTCCCGGTCATTCGCATCGACCGTGACAGCGTGCGTGGCAAGCAACGCATGGAAACTCTGCTGGATCCGGTCCACAAAGGTCATCCCTGTATCCTGCTGGGTACGCAGATGCTGGCCAAGGGCCACCACTTTCCCGACGTCACCCTGGTGGCCATCATTGATGCCGATCAGGGACTGTTCAGTGCCGATTTTCGCGGTATGGAGCGTATGGCCCAGTTACTTGTTCAGGTTGCCGGGCGGGCTGGACGGGCACAGAAACCCGGTGAAGTCATTCTGCAAACCGAGCATGCCGACCACCCCATGCTCGCCACCCTTTGTGAACAGGGTTACGATGCCTTTGCCCGCGAAGAGCTGCGTAGCCGTCAACATGTCGGTCTGCCGCCCTGGCAGCCGATGGCGCTGCTGCGGGCTGACCACCGCCGCCCGGCCATTGCCCTGGAATGGCTGAGCAGCATCCGACAGGCACTGCAGGACTATATCTTGCAGCAGCACTGGGGACATGAAATCCAGCTGGCCGGCCCGCTCCCCGCCAGCATGGAAAAGCGTCACGACCGTTACCGTGCACTACTGCATCTCTATGGCAGCCAGCGTCGGGAGCTGCACCACCTGTTGCAGTGGCTGTGTGCCTTTATTGAACTGAATCCACCGCCGGGAGACCTGCGCTGGTCAGTCGATGTCGACCCCGCTGACACCTTCTGAGCCGCTGCCAAGCCGCTTGGTTGGCGGCATTGAGTGCCGATACGCGGTTGCGTCACCTGAGGCTAATCGCGATAATGGCGCCTTTGATCCTCCCTGATCTGACTCCTGTACCTTATTACACACGTGTAAAAACACGCTTGGGCCGCAATGAAAGAGCTGATAGCCAATCTTATTCACACTGCGCTGGACTCCCTCAAAGCTGCAGGCACCCTGCCTGTTGAGCTGGATGTACAGGCGCAAGTCGACGCCACCCGTGACAAGACCCACGGTGACTTTGCTTCCAACATTGCTATGGTGCTGTCAAAGCAGGCGCGACGAAATCCCCGTGAACTGGCACAGGCCATCATTGCCGCCCTGCCTGCGGACGCCGCCATCACCAAAGTAGAAATTGCCGGCCCGGGCTTCATCAACTTCTTTGTCAGCAGCGCCAGTACTGCAGAAGTCATCCCCAGTATTATTGCGGCGGGTTCCGCGTTTGGCCTGAGTCAGTTGGGCAAAGGCGAAAAAGTTCAGGTTGAGTTTGTCTCAGCCAACCCGACCGGCCCGCTGCACGTTGGCCACGGTCGTGGGGCAGCCTATGGTGCCACCCTGTCCAATCTGATGGCCGCTGTCGGCTACGATATTCAGCGCGAATACTACGTCAACGACGCAGGCCGGCAGATGAACATCCTGGCAGCCAGCGTCTGGCTGCGTTATCTGGAGCTGTGTGGCGAAGAGTTCACCTTCCCCAGTAACGGCTACAAAGGCGACTATATCCGCGACTATGCCGCCGAGCTGCTGCAGCGCGTGGAACAGGCCTACCGTCATCCCGCCACCACCGTGTTCGACGGCGTCCCTGCCGATGAGCCTGCAGGCGGCGACAAGGAAATCCATATCGATGCGCTGATCGACAAGGCCCGCGACCTGCTGGGCGAAGACGCCTACGAAGTGGTGTTCCAGCTAGGTCTGACCCGTATTCTGGATGACATCCGTGATGATCTTGGCGAGTTCGGGGTCACCTTCAATGAGTGGTTCTCCGAGCGCAGCCTGACCGAAAACGTTGAACGCGCCATCCAGACGTTGATCGACAATGGTCATATCTATGAGCAGGAAGGGGCACTGTGGTTCCGCTCCACCACCTTTGGCGACGACAAAGACCGTGTCGTCAAACGTGATAATGGCCAGACCACCTACTTTGCCTCTGACATCGCCTATCTGCAGAACAAGTTTGAACGCGGCTTTGACCGGGTCATCTATGTCTGGGGGGCCGATCACCACGGTTACATCCCGCGTATGAAGGCGGCGTGTGAAGCGCTGGGTTTTGATCCTGAACGTATCCAGATTCGTCTGGTGCAGTTCGCCATCCTGTATCGCGGCGGTGAGCGCGTACAAATGTCTACCCGTTCCGGCTCATTCGTTACTCTGCGTGAACTGCGCGATGAAGTAGGCAACGATGCGGCACGGTTCTTCTACGTGAGCCGCAAAGCGGAACAACACATGGATTTCGACCTTGATCTGGCCAAGTCAGAAAGCAAGGACAACCCTGTGTACTACATCCAGTACGCCCATGCCCGTATCTGTACGCTGCTGCAGAAAGTAGCCGCTGAAGAAACCGCCTTTGATCAGGCTCGCGGCCTGAACAACCTGTCCCTGTTGGAACAGGAAGCGGAAAAAGACCTGATGCAGAAGCTGGCACGTTATCCGGAAGCACTGGAAAATGCCGCCGTGAATGGTGACCCGCATATTCTGGCCCACTATTTGCGTGAACTGGCAGGTGATTTCCACACCTATTACAACGCCCACCGCATGCTGTTGGAAGACGTCAATCTGAGAGATGCCCGTCTGGTGCTGTCTCAGGCAGTACGTCAAGTGGTGGCCAATGGTCTGTCCCTGTTGGGAGTAAGCGCACCGGAAAGCATGTAACCCATGGCTACCCAGGACTTTGCCAAAAGCCAATCCAGAGCGCGCAGCGGTTCGTCTTCGCGCAAGAAAGCCCCAGCTAAAAAGTCGGGCTTTTCCTGGCGTATTGCCTCTGTATTGGTGCTGGTGGGCGTATTCGGTTTTATTCTGGTGCAACTGGCACGAGTAAAAACCGATCCGGCCGCTACGCAGGCAGCGCTGGCCGTCAAGCCTGCGCCGGAAGAAAAGGAAAAACCCAAAGCCAAGGTCAAGGCACCACCGCCTGCGCCAGCACCGGACAGCGCCTCGAAGAGCTGGGACTTCTACAAACTGTTGCCGGAGTCGGAAGTCCCTTTGCCGCCTGATGTGCAACCTTTGGCCACCCAGCCTCCGCCGCCACCCAAACCGGAAGAGGCCAAGCCGTCCAGCAGCGCTGAACTGGCCAAAGCCACCGAAGCGGTGAAGCTGGAGGCAGCTAAAACCGAAGCACCGAAGGTGGTCGACAAGTCGACACCGGCAGCAGCACCCGCCGCCGGACGTTTCCTGCTACAGGTAGGCGCCTTCAAGACGGAAGATGAAGCCGAAAAAATGCGGGTGAAGATGTTCCTGCAAGGGTTTCAGGAAGTGGGCGTGTCACCTGGCCCTGACAGTAAAGGTCAGACATGGTGGCGCGTGCGCCTTGGGCCGTTTAGTGGCGATGGCTTGAGCAAAGCGGAAGGTAAACTCAGCGCCATGGGCACCTCACCCATCCGCGTCCCCATTCGTTAAGACCATATTCACGACCTAAAAAGTTACGGGGGCTGTCGCAAGACGGCCCCTGGGCTTTATATGACTCATCTGAACAGATCGGGCGGTGAGCGATGCCGGCCCCAACGCTATCTTCCTGCATAGTGCTTCAGCCCCTGAATACCCGTTCAGATGTTTCCATCTGTCACCGTGCCCTGCTGTACTGCCCATGATCTCGGTGCATGTCAGTACCCACCCTTGAAATAACCGCACACCGTCACCACTTCCCCCCAATACTAATTCACACTGTCATCCCGCAGCGGGCTGCGTGGATGATATTGCCAGCGTGCGCATTCCAGGCAATCTCAGTGGATTGCTACTCAGGACTGCAGGCGCCTTATTGGAGAGTTTGATGACCACTATCGTTTGTGTGCGTCGCGATGATCAGGTAGTTGTTGGTGGCGATGGTCAGGTATCCCTTGGCCAGAGCGTGATGAAAGGCAATGCACGCAAGGTGCGCCGCCTGTACCACGGCAAGGTGTTGGCAGGCTTCGCCGGCTCGACCGCCGATGCCTTTACCCTGTTCGAGCGTTTCGAGGGCCACCTGGAAAAGCACAATGGTCAGCTGACCCGCGCCGCAGTAGAAATGGCTAAAGAATGGCGCAGTGATCGTGCCCTGCGCCGCCTCGAAGCCATGCTGATTGTCGCCGACCAGACGGCCTCCCTGCTGATCAGCGGCACCGGTGATGTGGTCGAGCCTGAGCATGGCATTCTCACTATTGGTTCTGGCGGCAACTTCGCCATGGCCGCAGGCCGTGCCCTGCTGGAAAATACCAGCCTCAGCGCGCTGGATATCGTCGAAAAGTCACTGAACATGGCCGCCGACATCTGCGTCTACACCAATCACCAGCTGACCATCGAAAAACTCGATATCAACCAGCCCGCGGCCTGAAGGAAGTCCAGTCATGTCCATGACCCCACGCGAAATCGTCCACGAGCTGGACAAACACATCATCGGCCAGCACGAAGCCAAACGTGCCGTAGCGATTGCCCTGCGCAACCGCTGGCGCCGTATGCAGCTGCCGGTCGAGCAGCGGGCGGAAATCACCCCGAAGAATATTCTGATGATCGGCCCCACCGGCGTGGGCAAGACCGAAATCGCCCGCCGTCTGGCCAAACTGGCCAATGCGCCGTTCCTCAAGGTAGAAGCCACCAAATTCACCGAAGTCGGTTACGTCGGTCGTGATGTGGAATCCATCATCCGTGATCTGGCTGACGCCGCGATAAAGATGCTGCGTGAACAGGAAATGCAGAAGGTGCAGGATCGTGCACTGGATGCTGCTGAAGACCGCATTCTGGATGCCCTGCTGCCTGCTGCGCGCAACGACAACCCCTTTGAACAGGGCAGTGCCAAGCCTGCTGATAACCATACCCGTCAGGTGTTTCGTAAGAAGCTGCGTGAAGGGGAGCTGGATGACAAGGAAATCGACATTCAGGTGGCTGACAGCCCCATGGGCGTCGAAATCATGGCCCCGCCCGGTATGGAAGAAATGACCAGCCAGTTGCAGAACCTGTTCTCCAACATGGGCAATCAGCGCAGCAAAAGCCGCCGTATGAAGGTCAAGGATGCCCTGAAGAAAGTACAGGAAGAAGAAGCCGCCAATCTGATCAAGGAAGATGACATCAAGGCTCGTGCGGTGGAGATGGTCGAGCAGAACGGCATCGTCTTTATCGACGAGATCGATAAGGTTGCCAAGCGCGGCGAAACCAGCGGTGCAGATGTGTCACGTGAAGGTGTCCAGCGTGATCTGCTGCCACTGATCGAAGGCTGCACCGTGAATACCAAACAGGGCATGATCAAGACCGACCATATCCTGTTTATCGCCTCCGGTGCCTTCCACCTGTCCAAACCGTCGGATCTGATCCCGGAGCTGCAGGGTCGTCTGCCTATTCGCGTTGAGCTGAATGCCCTTACCCCTGAAGACTTCGCCCGTATCCTGACCGAGCCCAGCTTCTCACTGACTGAGCAGTATCAAGCGCTGCTGGGCACGGAAGGTGTCCAACTGCGTTTCGAGGACAGCGGTATCCAGCGCATGGCTGAGCTGGCCTTCCAGGTCAACGAGCAAACCGAAAACATCGGTGCCCGCCGTCTGCACACGCTGATGGAGCGACTGCTGGAAGAGGTGTCTTACACGTCCGGTGATAATCAGGACGAAGTAGTGGTGGATGCTGCCTATGTCGACCGCTATCTGGGCAGCCTGGCCAAGAACCAGGATCTGAGCCAGTACATCCTGTAACTGCTATGCCGCCCAGTGCGCTGGGCGGCCAACCCAAGCCGAGGTGGCCATGGCGGCACGTCCTGTCGAAATCAAACTGCACAAACGTTCCAAGACGCTTGAACTGGTCTATGCCGGTAATCAGCGCTATGTGCTGAGTGCCGAATACCTGCGGGTACATTCGCCGTCAGCAGAAGTACGGGGGCACGGGCGCGGGCAGGAGAAGCTGCAGACCGGCAAGATCCATGTGGGTATCAATGGCATGGAGCCCAGTGGCCAGTATGCAGTGAAGATCGTGTTTGATGACGGCCATGATTCTGGCCTGTTCACCTGGGACTATCTGCATGAGCTCTGCACCCATCAGGCCGAATACTGGCAGCAGTATCTGCACAAGCTGGAGCAGGCCAAGGCATCGCGTGATCCTCATGAAAGTGTGGTCAAGCTGATGGGCTAAAGAAATCAGGCACCTTCATGGTGCCTGTTCTTAAATGTCACTGCTCAAACAACCTATTACAGCTCATGTGCTGCGATGTTTCGTCACAGATGAAATAACGTTGTTGCCCTTCGCTATCAGGCAGATAACGATAACCACTACCTGATGCGGTTATACGCCAGTGATATTGCCGTCCCCCAACAGACATCATTCCTTCGACATAGCATGGTGCAATCACCGCCCGTCCGTGCCACTCGCTATCCTCCACAGGATCAGCCGTTTGAAAGTACTCTGCCACTTGTTTAGCCGTCAGAGAAAACGCCTTACAACTGTCATACGTAGCATCCTGGCTATCCCCACCCTGCTGAATAGAAATATCAGTAGGGATTGCGCACGCCGACAAGGATAAAGTAGAACCCAATACTGCCAGCAGTAGGCCACATACTCTTCTTCGATAGTGCATTGTCTTCACGCCCCTTTACTTATTGCCTTACGCCTGCTCGCAGAAACTGTAACAATTGACTTCCTTCCAATTTCTCTTTTCTGGCAATATCACCGTGAGCAAAAACATCTCGTGACAGCTGCAGCCCATATTCTGATAGCAAAGCACCAACCAACCATGCCAATGACTTTTTCTGCGCATCGGTCGGTCGTTGATAACCCGCCACCGAATTCAGAAATTTCCCTACTACTTCAATGCCAATAGAGTCGCTGTTCGAGGGATAACGTGCAGGATAGGCTTTGGCTGCCTCAAAGCGAGAAACAGCAACATAACGCTGTCGCCACGTCTGTCCTTTTTGCTGCAGCATACCGTTAATGCTACTTAACTCAGAGGGAGAGCAACTCGACTCGTTCATGCAGCGTGACTGCAACTGCCCAACATGCCAGCACTGTTTCTGTAACGAGGCGGTTTGCATGACACAGCCATCTGTATCAATCAGAAAATGCGCCCCGGTTTTCTGGCCCGCTTGATAGGCCGACAGAGAAGATTTAGCAGAAAAAGAATCGGTACGATGCAATACAATCGACCTGACAGTGTCAAGCCTCCCATGCTCAATGGAGGGGTAGGTTTGAACCGTAACGGCAGCGAAGTTCGCAATCCCGTCAGTAAGGTTGAGTATGCTCATTTCAACATCCTAGTCATGTAGATTGAAAGCTTGGACAGTTCCAACCAAGCAGGGGGCACTTTAACAACGCTCCTATCCACACTCAACCTCAGTGCGGCTTCATTATCATAACCTGCACTGCAAACACGAACAGAGGTAGGCCCGCGCCGCACAAGGCTCTACAATAGGCCGCAATTTTCCCTTTGTTGATAAGGCCACAGCTATGAGCGAGAAGGATCAAGCCTCTCTTTCCGACCACGCCGCCAAGCAGTCCCAAGAAGGTACCACCCACTTTGGTTATCAGCAGGTCGCGGTGGAAGACAAGGTGCGCAAGGTTGCCGACGTATTCCACTCCGTCGCCGGCAAGTACGATCTGATGAACGACCTCATGTCAGGTGGCATCCACCGCCTGTGGAAACGCTACACCATCAATCGCAGCAGCGTGCGCCGTGGCCACAAGGTACTGGATATCGCCGGTGGCACAGGCGATCTGACCCTCAAGTTCAGCCAGCTGGTGGGCCCCACTGGCAAGGTAGTACTGGCCGATATTAACGACTCCATGCTCAATGTCGGCCGTGACAAGCTGACCAATCGTGGCGCTGTTGGCAACATCGAGTATGTACAGGCCAACGCCGAATACCTGCCCTTCCCCGATAACACCTTCGACGTCATCACCATTGCCTTTGGCCTGCGCAACGTCACCGACAAGGACAAGGCACTGGCTTCCATGGCCCGAGTCCTGAAACCCGGCGGCCGCCTGCTGGTTCTGGAGTTCTCCAAGACCACCAATCCGCTGATGAGCAAGGCGTACGACACCTACTCCTTCACCCTGCTGCCGCTGATGGGTCAGCTTGTCGCTGGCGATGCCGAATCCTATCGCTATCTGGCCGAGTCAATTCGCATGCACCCCGATCAGGAAACCCTGAAAGGCATGATGGAGAACGCCGGTCTGGTGCGGGTTGAATATGAAAACCTGACCAGCGGCATCGTCGCTCTGCACACTGGCATCAAACCCTGAGGTGACCTATGTTTCGCCCTTTGCATGAAGCTTTGCTGGCTGCCTTCGAAGGGCGTCTGAACGCCTTGCTGCAGCGCGATGAGAGCAGTCTTGAACGCATCCGGCGCCACGCCGGACAAACCCTGGCCCTGCATATCCAGGGATTACCGAGCGCCTACATTACCCTGACCAGCGTTGGCCTGCGTCTGCAGCAGGAATTCAACGGTCAGGCCGACACCGAGGTACATACCAGCCTGGCCACCCTGATAGCCAATCTGGCCGAGCAACGCCCCGCCGCCGCCAGTGGTATGCGTATTGACGGTAATCTGGCCCTGCCGGAAACCCTGCAGCAGGTCGCCCTGCAGCTGGACCCTGACTGGGAAGGCTGGGCCGCCGAGTTTATCGGTGATGTCCCGGCCCATGCGCTGGGGACCACGCTGGCTAAAGGCTGGCAGTGGCTGCAGCGCAGCCGCGGTGATCTGCATCTGGATGTGCAGGAATACCTGCAGGAAGAAATTCGTCTGCTGCCCAGTCGTCTGGAGATTGATGACTGGATCGACGATCTGCATCACACCCAGCTGCAACTGGACCGGCTGGAGGCCCGTCTGGCCAGGCTGACTTGAAGCCTGCGGCCGGCTGGCCGAAGATAGCCCACTCTGTTCTGCTACGAGAGCCTGCCCATGCTGCGTTATCGCATTATTCCGGTTACTCCCTTCCAACAGAACTGCACCCTGGTGTGGTGCGATGATTCCATGGAAGGCGCGCTGATTGACCCCGGTGGTGACAGCCAGCGCCTGCTGGCAGCCGTCAGGGAAGAAGGCGTTACCCTGACCAAAATTCTGCTGACCCACGGCCATCTCGATCATGTCGGTGCCACCGGTGAGCTGGCCAGCAGCCAGTCGCTACCCATTGAAGGCCCACATCAGGCGGATCGCTTCTGGATTGACGCCCTGCCGCAGCAGGCCCAGATGTTCGGCTTCCCACCCAGCCAGCCTTTCCAGCCTGACCGCTGGCTGGAGCAGGGTGATACCGTCAGCGTCGGCAAGGAAAACCTGCAGGTGCTGCACTGCCCCGGCCATACGCCCGGTCACGTGGTGTTCTATCATCAACCCAGCCGCTGGGCACAGGTAGGGGATGTGCTGTTCAAGGGCTCCATCGGTCGTACCGACTTTCCCGGTGGCGATCACCAGACCTTGCTGGATGCCATCCGCAATAACCTGTTCCTGCTCGGTGATGATGTCAGCTTCGTCCCGGGCCATGGCCCCATGTCGACACTGGGCGAAGAACGCCGCAGCAATCCTTTCGTTTCCGGGCGTATGGGCTGAGAGCGAATTTCCCTGCGGGTCGGCCATACGGCGTTGATGACGATGGCATCAACGCCTCTCAGGCAGTGGCCTCGGCAATATAGAAGTTCAGCTTCTTCGCCTGCACGATGTCGATACCGCCGCGATGCAGCAGCAACCAGCCCCGCTGCTCGAACTCCTTCAGCAGACGCAGGATGACTTCCTCGCTGGAGTCCAGTGCCAATGCCAGCTGCTGATGACTGAGCAGCAGGCGGTTGGCATGCTGATGATCGAGCAGATAACGCGCCAGACGCACATCCACCCGCTCAAAGGTCAGCTCCTGAATCAGCCCCACCAGACTGGCCAGTCGCTCGCCGTAGCTGGCAAACACCATCATGCGAAAGTCATCCGACTCGGCCAGACCTTTCATAAAGGCCGGACGCGGGATGGCGAGGGTCTGCACCAGGGTTTCAGTGCGGGCATGGGCCGGGTAATGGCGATCGCCGAGCAGGCAGCTGGTGGTCAGCACACAGCTTTCACCCGCTCCCATGTGATAGAGCACCACCTCCCGACCGGCAGGCGTCTCGCCGTAGACTTTGACTGAGCCTGCTACGACCAGCAGGAACTGGGTACAGCGCTCGCCTTTTTGAAACAGACTTTTGCCGGGTGGCACCTCTATCAGTGCCGAGGTCTGCAACACCTCGCGCCCGACCAGGTCCTGAATCTGCTGCTGAAAGAGTTGAACTTGCTTGGCCATGGCTATCCGCCTTGCTACACGTGCTCTTTTGCTTAGAATAGCCCTTTATCGATGATCGGCAACAGACCCGTTCCATCCGTGCAGCTGACTCAACAGCGAAGCTGGAACAGGTTATCGGGCATGCGGCCCAGCCCACAAGGTGTAAGTCTTCAAGGTACCACCCCCTCACAGCGGCTACGCTGAGAACCTTGCTTGTCGCCCGCCCCGCTCATCGAATGGAAACTGTTGGATTTCGACTCCTGCCAGTCCGCACCCTGAATCCCGGCAATACCCCTGCCCCGATTTAATGCCACCAGGGTTTCCTGTTTTTGCCGAGCAGAGGCACAAGGATGATCGCGTCATCGTCCGCCTGCCCTCTCATCACAACGACATACAAACCGGGTTCACCGTGTAACCCGCCTGTGAGGAATAACCATGCCCGCCTATCGTTCCAAAACGTCTACCGCCGGCCGTAATATGGCTGGTGCTCGTGCCCTGTGGCGTGCCACCGGCATGAAGGATGACGACTTTCAGAAACCCATCATCGCCGTGGTCAACTCCTTCACTCAGTTCGTGCCTGGCCATGTGCATCTGAAAGATCTGGGCCAGCTGGTTGCACGGGAAATCGAAAAAGCCGGTGGTGTGGCCAAGGAGTTCAACACTATCGCTATCGATGACGGTATCGCCATGGGTCACGACGGCATGCTGTACTCGCTGCCCTCACGCGACATCATCGCCGACTCGGTGGAATACATGGTCAACGGCCACTGTGCCGATGCCATGGTCTGTATCTCCAACTGCGACAAGATCACCCCCGGAATGCTGATGGCGGCCATGCGCCTGAACATCCCGGTCATCTTTGTTTCCGGTGGTCCGATGGAAGCAGGCAAAACCAAGCTGTCTGAACACAAGCTGGATCTGGTCGATGCCATGGTCATTGCTGCTGACCCCAATGCCGATGATGAAAAGGTTAACGAGTACGAGCGCTCCGCCTGTCCCACCTGCGGCTCCTGTTCAGGTATGTTCACGGCTAACTCGATGAACTGTCTGGCTGAAGCTCTGGGTCTGGCCCTGCCCGGTAACGGCACCGTGGTCGCTACTCATGCCGATCGCCGTCGCCTGTTTGAAGAAGCAGGACAGCGCATTGTCGAGCTGGCCAAGCGCTATTACGAGAAGGAAGAAAAGGTCCTGCCACGCGACATCTGTACCTTTGAAACCTTTGCAAACGCCATGACCCTGGATATCGCCATGGGCGGCTCCACCAACACCATCCTGCACATTCTGGCCATTGCCCGCGAAGCCGAGGTGGAGTTCAACCTGAGCCACATCGACCAGTTGTCACACAAGGTGCCTCAGCTGTGTAAAGTTGCGCCCAACACCCAGAAGTATCACATCGAAGACGTTCACCGTGCGGGTGGCATCATGGGTATCCTCGGCGAACTGGATCGCGCCGGTCTGCTGCATACCCAGCAACCCACCGTGCACAGTGCCAGCATGAAAGACGCTCTGGATGTCTGGGACATCATGCGCAACCCCAGTCCCGAAGTGAAAGAATTCTATCGCGCAGGCCCTGCCGGTATTCCCACACAGGTAGCGTTCAGCCAGAACACCCGCTGGAACAGCCTGGATGGCGACCGTGCTCAGGGCTGTATCCGCTCACTGGAGCACGCCTTCTCCAGAGAAGGTGGCTTGGCCGTATTGTTCGGCAACATTGCGCTGGACGGCTGTGTGGTGAAAACCGCCGGTGTGGATGAGTCCATTCTGGTCTTTGAAGGCCCGGCTCATATCACTGAGTCGCAGGATGAAGCGGTACGCAACATCCTTGATGACAAGGTCAAATCCGGTGACGTGGTGATCGTCCGCTACGAAGGCCCGAAAGGTGGCCCGGGCATGCAGGAAATGCTCTATCCCACCTCCTACATCAAGTCCAAAGGGCTGGGCAAGCATTGCGCGCTGCTGACTGATGGCCGTTTCTCTGGCGGCACCTCTGGTCTGTCCATCGGCCACGTGTCCCCCGAAGCCGCTGCCGGTGGTGCCATTGGTCTGGTGCAGAACGGTGACATAATCCGTATCGACATCCCCAACCGTCGCATTGATGTACTGCTGAGCGATGAAGAGCTGGCCAGCCGCCGTGCAGCCATGGATGCCAAGGGCAAGGACGGCTGGAAACCCGCGGCCCCTCGCCCACGTAAGGTGACGCCCGCGCTGAAGGCCTACGCCCTGCTGGCGACCAGTGCCGACAAGGGCGCTGTGCGCGACCTGTCACAGCTGGACTGATCTTCCGGTTACCGCTTTGCATCAGTAGCTTCACCAACAACGGCGCCTCGGCGCCGTTGTTATTTTTGTAACGCGTTTTGTACTGAATGGATGGCAATGGTCATTCAGTACCCACTGACTGTTCTTATAACGACAGCTTTGTCACTATCGCGTAAACCGGCTTGCACAGTGCGCCAGCCTGAGCCATACCTGTAAGGTGCTGCACTATCTGAGAGTCCGTTGCTAATGCCTAAGGCATCCCCTCCCTATCGCTCCGCCCTGACCATCGCCATCAGCTATGCGCTACTCAGCACCCTGTGGATCTTGTTTTCTGACACTCTGGTGCAGCAATGGAGCACTGACAGCGATGCCGCCATGACCCTGCAGCGCTACAAGGGGCTACTTTTTGTACTGATCTCGGCACTGTATCTGTTTTATGTCAGCCTGCGCTTTCTGCGGGATCTGGATCACAGCCGCAAGCGCCTCGGCAGTTACGCCGTCAAGCTGGACAATCTGCTGCAGCGGTTACCCGAAGGCCTGTTTGAAGTCAGCAGTGAAGGCAAGGTCCTGCTGCATAATCGCCATCTCAGCACACTGCTGGCACTGGGCGAAGAAGATCTGCATGGTCACAGCATCTGGCCACTGCTGCCTGAATGCGACGCCACCGACTATCTGCGTGATAAAGTCAGCCATTTGCTGAGTGGCGCTCCCACCCTGCCCCGGCCGGTACTGCTGCCGATGCCTGACCAGCGCATCCTGGAGCTGACCTGGGGGCCACTGCAGGATGCCAGCCAGCAGCTCAGAGGCTGGTTTGGCGTGATCGTCGATATCAGCGCCAGAGTGCGCCAGCAGGATCAGCTGACCCTGCACGCCAGTGTTTTTGACAATGCCAGCGAAGGGCACCTGATCTGTACCGATGAGGGAAGGATTCTGGCCGCCAACAGCGCCTGTCAGACCCTGCTGGAAGCCGATGAACCCCTGCTCGGTCAGGCGGTGTCCCCACTGATTGCCGCCAGCTGGCCATCGTTCTCAGCCTTGCTGCGGGAAGTCGGTGGCGTTGGCGAATGGCAGGGTGAATGCGAACTGGAGCCGCTCAATCACCAGCGTCTGCCGGTTAATCTGCGCCTGCGCCAGATCGAACTGAGCCAGATCAGTGGCTACTGCTATCTGCTGACCTTCAGTGACCTGCGCACGCTCAAGCAGTCGGAACAACGCATCAGCCGACTGACCCAGTATGATCCCCTGACAGGTCTGCCCAACCGCCAGCAGCTGGAACAGTTCATGGCCACCTATCTGCAGGCGGAAACCGGCACCTCCTGTACCCTGTGTTATCTGGATATTGATCGCTATCGCCAGCTGCGTGACAACCTTGGTCCACAGGCTGGTAACCAGCTGGTGAGAATCATGGCGCGCCGCCTCTCCAACGCCCTCAGCGACGACGACCTGCTGTTTCGCTACGGTGATGATGACTTTATCGTGCTGCTGCGGTTTGTCGGTGACCGCGAGGAGCAGGTGATCAAGCGCGCAGAAGCCTTGCGCCTGTGCAGCCTGCACCCCATTTCACTGCAGGGTATGGATGTCCATCTCAGCCTGAGTCAGGGCCTGAGCCGTTTTCCACAGGATGGCGACAGCCTCGACAGCCTGCTGCAGAAAGCCATGCTGGCACAGTCGCAGGTCCGGGCTGAAGGAGGCAACGGCTATTATCTGTACAACCTCAGCCGCAGCCATGAAGCAATGACGCCGATCCGGCTGGAAAACGATCTGCGCCAAAGTATCGGCACCGATGAACTCTATCCGGTATTCCAGCCGCAGGTGGATTTGTGCACAGGCGCGGTGACCGGTATGGAGCTGCTGGCACGCTGGTGCCATCCTCAAGATGGCCCGGTTCCCCCGCTGCGTTTCATTCCACTGGCAGAGGAAAGCGAGCTGATCGACCAGCTCAGCATCCATCTGCTGCGCAAGGCGATTGCATACTGGCCCGCCTGGCAGGCCATCAGCCCAGCACCGATGACCCTCAGTTTCAATCTGGCACCCGCATTGCTACTGCGCGATGCCTTTCTGCACTTTCTCAATGAGGAACAGGAAAACGGCCGTATCAGCCCGCAGTGGCTACGCTTTGAGATCACCGAGAATCGCTTTATCGACGACAGTGCGGTACTTGCCCGCCTGTATCACCTTAACCGGCAGGGCTACGCCATCATCATGGATGATTTCGGTACCGGCTACTCCTCGCTTGGCCGCCTGAAAGATCTGCCACTGCAGGCGCTGAAGATAGATCGCACCTTCGTGCATGATGCCCTGCAGAGCACTAACGATCAGGCCATCATCATTTCCACCCTGTCGCTGGCCACCCATCTGGGCCTCGACGTTATCGCCGAAGGGGTGGAAACCACCGAGCAGGCGGAGTGGCTGCGCCAGCAGGGCTGCCCCAAAGCACAGGGCTACCTGTACTCCGCACCATTACCAGCTGACCAGCTGGGCGGCTATCTGCAGCAGCAACTGCGCCTCAACACGAGCTGCGCGCAGCCAGAGTAGCGGCTTAACAGGCTGTTGAAAAACGTTATCGAGGCAGCCGAGACAAGGAAATACCCCTAGGGCACAAGAAACAGGCGAAAAAGCGGAGTTTAGTGAACTAAATGAGCATTTTGAGCCTGTTTTTGACGCGGCATTCGGCAACGCAGATAGATTTTCAACGACCTGCTAAGCAGGTCCATCATCCTTCTACCCAAAACATGTCTTTTCAATCGAATTACCTTTGTTTACTTGAGCATGTCCCACGTGCAGTTCACACTTCGGAAACGTGACTGTGG
>NZ_LAPT01000023.1 GCF_003194385.1 Pokkaliibacter plantistimulans | reverse complement strand
AAGTGGTGATCTGCCCCGCCACTGCCGCCCAAGGCAGTGGCACTGTTCGGCAACCGGTGTGTCTTTCCACACACCGCTGCATAGTGAACAGGCCGTTGCAAACGTTATCGAGGTAGCCGAGACAAGCCAATGCTCCCAGAGCACAAGCATCAGGTGAAAAGCGGAGTGGAGTGAACTCAATGAGCACTCCCTATGCTCACCCCTTCGGGGCCGTGCTAAAGCACGTTCAGCCTTTGGCTGTGAGCTTGTTTTTGACGTGGTATTCGGCAACGCAGATAGATTTTCAACGACCTGCCAGTTCGAAACTGACAGTAAATCCCGTCTGATCACACCTTACTACTCACCAGAAACAACAACGGCAGCTTGTGCTGCCGTTGTTTGAGATCCAGACCACACGAATTAGCCGTGCAGCTCATCCAAATACTTTCTGAAGGATGATCCCAGTTCCTTGTGGCGCAGGCCGTACTCAACGTTAGCCTGCAGATAGCCCAGCTTGGAGCCGCAGTCATAACGCTTGCCTTTGAACTGATGCGCCATCACACCTTCTTTCTCGATCAGGCGGGCAATGGCATCAGTTAGCTGGATTTCACCATTCGCACCGGGTGCCTGGGTTGCCAGCAGATCAAAAATACGGGGGGTCAGAACATAGCGACCTACGACGGTCAGATCTGAAGGCGCGTCTTCCACCTTGGGCTTCTCGACAATGCCTTTCATCTTGTAGACACCAGGCTCCAGATGCTCGGGGTCGATAACACCGTACTTGTACACCTGTTCCATGGGCACCTTCTCCACAGCAACCACAGACTGCTGGTACTGGTTGGCCAGACTCAGCATGTCAGACAGCGTACCTTTGCCTTCGGCGTAGATCAGGTCATCAGGAAGAATCACCGCTACCGGCTCGTAGCCAACCAGCGGACGGGCACAGAGTACAGCATGGCCCAGGCCCAGAGGCTTGGGCTGACGGGTAAAGGCGAAAGATACACCTTCGGGAATCACTTCACGCACCAGCTTCAGCAGCTCATGCTTACCGGCTTCTTCCAGCTGATCTTCCAGACCGGCATTGACGTCGAAGTGGTCAGCAATGGAGCGCTTGATGCTGCTGGTAATGAAGATAAAGTCGGTGACACCGGCAGCCACTGCCTCTTCAACCGCATACTGCACCAGGGGCTTATCCACAACCGGAAGCATTTCCTTGGCAATGGCTTTGGTGGCAGGCAGGAAGCGCGTACCCAAACCTGCAACAGGGAATATTGCCTTGCGTACGATCATGCGCAATCTCTCTTGTTTAGATGTTTAATTGTGGCCAGTCCTATATTACCGACCGGCTGGCGACTGTTCGAATCGGCGCCGTAATTCAGGTTTGCGCCAGAATGGCAGCAATCCAGTGGCCTGGGGCAGCCATCACCCCAGCCCCTTCCAGACCATCCTGCGCGGGCTCCAGCAGAGCCTGGCTGACGGCCTCTTCCAATGCCTGTACATCCCCCACCTGACGCACCCGTCCGGTAGGCTGCAGCTCCTCCAGTAAACTCTGGAAGTTGAACATGTGCGGACCAACCAGAGCGACCCGTCCCATCTGCAAGGGCTCAAAGGGATTGTGTCCGCCATGGGCGACCAGACTGCCACCAACAAAGGCCACATCCGCCACCCCGTAGAACAGCATCAGCTCACCCAGAGTATCAATCAGCACTACCTGTGTCGATTGCCCGGGCTGCTCGCCCAGACTGCGCCGCACTACCTGCAGCTGGCGTTGCTGACACAATTCGATAATTTCCCTGGCCCGTTCCGGATGCCGCGGGGCCAGCAACAGCAACAGTGACGGCTGCCGTTGCAACAACTTGATATGCAAATCCAGTACCTGTTCCTCTTCGCCGGGATGAGTACTGCCCGCAATCCAGCATGGGCGCCCCTCACACCATTGCTGTCGCAACTCTGCTGCCTTGAGTTTGATAGCCTCGGCTACCGGCATGGCCAGCTTGAGATTTCCCACCACCTCGGTGCGACTGACAGGCGTCCCCAGCTGCAGCAGGCGGTCGGCATCGGCACGGTACTGGCAACCCACCCAGTGCAGCGCCTGCCACACCGGCGTCATCAGACGGCGGACCTTTTGATAGCCATGGAATGAGCGCTCGGAAAGACGTGCGTTCGCCAAACTGACAGGAATATTGCGCTGCTGGCAGGCGGCGACCAGATTCGGCCACAACTCCGTCTCCATCAGCACCAGCGCGCGCGGCTGCAGCTGATCGAGCCAGGCCGATACCAGCCAGGGCAGATCGAAAGGCAGATAACAGCGTGCCACATCAGGTAGCAGGGCTTCACCACGGGCACGGCCTGTGGGCGTGGTGTGGGTCAGGATGACCGGCACCTCAGGGTGCTGCTCAGTCAGCCAGTTGATCAATACTGACGCGGCCTGGGTTTCCCCCACCGAGCAGCCATGTACGACTACCGCCTGTCTGGGCATAGCGGAAGCCACCTTACCCAGGCGCTCGCTCCAGTGGCGACGATATGCAGGTATACGACGGGAGCGCCACGCCATACGCAGCAATACTGCCGGTAGCAGCAGGCTGAACAGCAGGGAATACAAAGCTCGGGACATCCACATGAACCTGTCTGGAAAGAACGTGTCCGCAATGACGGCATCTGCCCGCCAACCGGAAGAATGCCTATTGTAAGGGGGCAATACCGGCTGACAAGCAGCTACCCCGACTTTCTGCCGCAGCGGTTGCCCGTCAACCCTGCGGCGACGGGCGCAAAGACTCGGGTTATTCATCACAAACGGATAGTGTAAACTGGCGCTTTCATGGCAACGGCCAGGGCCAAGAGGATAACAAATGAAGATTCTAGTTACCGGCGCAGCGGGCTTTATTGGCGCTCACGTCAGCATCGAACTGATGAAACGCGGCGACACCGTGGTCGGTATCGACAACCTCAATGACTACTACGACCCCAGCCTCAAGGACGCCCGTCTGGCCTGGGTTAACAGCCATTCAGGCAGTTTTACCTTCCTCAAGATGGATGTCGCTGACCGCGCCGCTATGGAGCAGCTGTTCAGCGAACAGCAGTTCGACAAGGTCATCCATCTGGCAGCACAGGCCGGGGTACGCTACTCACTGGAAAATCCTCACGCTTACGTGGAGGCCAATCTGGTGGGTTTCATGAACATCCTTGAAGGCTGCCGCCATCATAAGATTCAACATCTGGTGTATGCGTCCTCCAGCTCGGTCTACGGCGCTAATGAAACCATGCCGTTCTCGGTACACGATAACGTTGACCATCCGCTGTCCCTGTACGCCGCCACCAAGAAAGCCAACGAGCTGATGGCTCATACCTATAGCCATCTGTATCGCCTGCCCACGACGGGTTTGCGCTTCTTCACCGTGTACGGCCCCTGGGGACGGCCTGACATGGCCCTGTTCAAGTTCACCAAGGCCATCCTGCAGAATAACCCCATCGAGGTGTATAACTACGGCCATCATCGCCGCGACTTCACCTATATTGACGATATCGTTGAAGGCATCCTGCGTACCCTGGACCATACCGCCGCCGGGGATACCAGCTGGTCGGGTCTGGCGCCTGATCCTGGCACCAGCAGGGCACCCTGGCGGGTCTACAACATCGGCAATCAGCACCCGGTAGAGCTGCTGGACTACATCGCTGCGCTGGAAGAAGCGCTCGGCAAGAAGGCAGACAAAGTGATGCTGCCGATGCAACCCGGTGATGTGCCGGACACTTATGCCAATGTGGAAGCGCTGGTGCAGGATGTTGGTTACAAGCCCAATACACCGGTAGAAGAAGGTATCCGCCGCTTTGTGGCCTGGTACCGGGACTATTACAACTACTAATCAGATACGACTACTAATCAGATACGACTACTAACCAGAAACAACGGCTAATCAGATATAAGCATTGATCAGATTGACCTGTTGATAGTGTGCCGGCTGGCAGCAGCCGGCACCTGAACACCTCCCCTGCTGCGGCAGCATGCCTTGCGACACACAGCGCTCTGTATCAACAGGGTGTTGCCAAACACCAGCATTGCCTCATCGCCCTAGGCGCCCCATAAACAGGACTCTCATCCTACTGGGCGTATCTATGTCGCACACCCCTTCTCACGCTGCTGCAACGGAAGCCACACTGGCCACCACGCCGCTGTCCGTGCTGGATCTTTCACCCATTCTTGAAGGCCATACCGCGGCTGACTCCTTTGCCAATAGTCTGGCACTGGCACGGCATGTCGAGCAGGCGGGCTATCAGCGCATCTGGCTGGCAGAGCATCACAGCATGCCGGGAATTGCCAGCTCGGCCACTGCGGTGCTGATCGGACATATTGCCGGAGGTACCGAGCGTATTCGCGTTGGCTCCGGCGGCATAATGCTGCCCAACCATGCACCACTGGTGATCGCGGAACAATTCGGCACGCTGGAATCCCTCTACCCCGGCCGCATTGATCTGGGCCTCGGCCGCGCTCCCGGCAGCGATGGCAAGACCATGCGAGCCCTGCGTCGCGACCTGCACAGCAGCGGTGACGACTTCCCGCAGCTGCTGCACGAGCTGCGTAGTTATCTGGTGGGCAACGGCCCGGTGCGAGCCATTCCCGGCGAAGGTCTGGATATTCCTTTATGGCTGCTGGGCTCCAGCGACTTCAGTGCCCGTCTGGCAGGACAACTGGGGTTGCCGTTTGCCTTTGCCGGTCAGTTTGCGCCCAACCACATGATGATGGCGCTGCAGGCCTATCGCACGGCCTTCACCCCCTCTGCAGTGCTGCAGCAACCCTATGCCATGGTAGGCATGAATGTGGTCGTGGCTGACAGTGATGCCGAGGCCCAGTACCTGTTCAGCAGCCAGCAACAGCATGTGCTCAATCTGTTCCGCAACACGCTGGGCAAGCTGCAGCCGCCGGTGGAGAATATGGATGCCCTGTGGGAGGCACATGAGAAGCATTCGGTACTGAGCTTTCTCGGGGGCTCCGTTGTCGGCAGCCCGGAGAAGGTGAAGCAGCAGATGGCGCTGTTCCTGCGCAGCACTCAGGCCAACGAGCTGATCATCAACTGCGCCGTCTATGACCAGCAGGCCCGACGTCGCTCCTACTCTCTGCTGGCCGAGATCAAGGCGGCAGGCTGATCAGCTTTCATAGGGCACCCAGGCAGTACGCCGACCGGCTGGCAGGTCATGGATGACACACCAGCCCAGCACACCCACGATGGCATAGCTGATACCCGCTGCCTGTATCACACCGGATGGCTGCCATTGCTGCAGCAGCCACGGAGATGCCAGCATCGCCAGCAGGCTGCCACCCCACTCGAAAAACAGCCGCACTCTGAAAATGGCCGCCACATCATCACCGCGATAGCGGCTCTGCAGATGATTTGCCATCGGCAACTGCGTCACCGGTGCCCCCACCGCCGCAACAAAGGCTCCCAGATAGAGGCTGTAGTGATCCTGCCCCATGGCCATGCACAGAAAGCCCGTCGCCATCACCAGCCGCCCGGCTGACATCCACTGCCAGGGCCGGACGATGCGCATTTCTGCCACCAGCAGGTTGGCCAGCACATTGCCCGCGCCGTACACCGCTATCACACTGCCCAGCGTGATGCCGCTACGCAGATATTCAGGCTGTTTGAGTAACAGTGCAGTGCTGACGAACAGCGCCAGATACCACCAGCCGCTGCAGATACCGAAGGCCAGCAGGTGAAAGTAATAGCGAGGATCACGCCGCAACAGAATAAAGCCACGCAACGCCGTGGCCAGACAGCCTGATAACGGGCAGGGAGCCGCATCGGCAGGAGCAGAAACGGCGGCGACCGGCGCCAGTGCTTTTCGCAGCAACCCCAGGGTGCAGAGCGACACCAGGTACGTTAGCCCGGTTAACAGAAAAAACAGCGACAAATGCAGCAGAGGGAATAACAGGGCGCCTAACCCCGGCCCGAGGACGCGCGCCAGCCTTCGCATAATATCGAACAGGGCATTGATTGAAGACAGCTGTGCACTGTCAACGCTGAGGCGCGGCAGCGCCATCTGCAGGCTCGGATCAAACACCGGCCGGATGTAGGCCATGACCATCATGGCGAGCACGAGCAAAAAGAGCGGGGGAGCACTTGCGTCACCCTGCAACAGGCAGATGGCCAGCCCGAGCATCACCAACACACGGCAGCCATCACTGATCATCATCAGTATTCGGCAGTCCTTGCCCTGGGTCAGCAGATTGGAAGTCAATGTCGACAACAGGGTGATCAGCGATTGCAGCGCCAGCAGATAACCCGCCTGATAGCCCAGGCTGGTCGTGGCCAAACAGACCACCGCCAGTGCATAGAACTCATCACCCACGCCAGCCAGCACCTGTGCCAGCCATAACCTGCGAACCGCATGAAGTTGTAACGTCTGGATCACCTTCATGGGAGCACCACCTGTTTTCAGCAACCACTTGATCACGCACGCAATCAAACTTCTGTTCAAACAATGGCAATGGAATGCTCAACCAATATGAACCAGGGAAGGATAAATTCACAACAGCCAACACGGCCGGATGATCAAAAATCCGCCAGGCACTTGACGCCTATCAGTTGCATAGTTGTGAACGTAAAAACGAACAATAACGCCAAATTGTCAAATATCTGTCACGAAGGGTGGTTAGTTTAGGTGGCCGTAATCAATGGCCCGCCACCAATACCCCACAGAAGGTAGCCCGGCGCGGTCGACTGGAAACACAACCGTGACTCTCGCTCAGGCTACATGCAGGCACAGCTGCTGCACCGCTCCGGGCTGGCGAGAAGCGCATCGCCTAGTCTTTGACCAAGGAAGTACCAGACCATGAACCATAGCGTTGACAGTTCCCGTCGCAACCTTCTCAAATTTATCGCTGGCACCCCCCTGCTGCCTCTGGCTGGCGGCCTGGCTGGCATGGTCAGCTCCAGCGTCTTCGCGGCGGACCTGAAAGCCTCTTCCGTGCGCTTTGTGCCGATGGCTGCTCCGACTCTGAGCAACCCTGCCGAAATGGCCACCACCACTGTCAAATCCAGCATGGTGGTGAACTACACCGACGGCAGCAGCAAAACCTTCAAACTGGGTTACAAGCCTTTCTTCGTCACCGGCGACATGGTGGCTGATGGCAAGGGTGGCCAGGTACTGGCCGGTGGTTACTACGACATCAACAACCAGCCCATCATGAACTCCAACGGCAAGCAGTTCTTCTCTGACTGCCCCGATGGCAGCAGCCTGCTGAGCCTGAAAGATGCCAAGGTTGACGGCGTCAAAGGCAACCCGGTATTTGCCGTAGTGCAGTTCGAATACACCTCACGCGATGCTGAAGGTGCCGACATGTACGGCAAACTGCCTTCACCCATCGCCATCCTGTCACTGGATCAGAACCCTGAAACCGGTGAACTGAGCCTGGTGAAATACCACAATGTGGATACCAGCGGCGTGCACGGTCTGTGGATCACCTGCGGTGCCAGCCTGTCTCCCTGGAATACCCACCTGTCCAGTGAAGAGTATGAGCCCGATGCATTCAAGGCCGCCTCTGACGAACAGTTTCAGAGTTACAGCAAGCACCTGTACGGCGATGCCAGCAAAGCCAACCCCTACCACTATGGCCATCTGCCCGAAGTGACCGTCAACCCTGACGGCACCGGCACGGTGAAAAAGCACTACGGTATCGGCCGTATTTCCCACGAACTGGTACAGGTCATGCCTGATGAGCGCACCGTACTGATGGGCGACGACGCCACCAACGGCGGCCTGTTCATGTACGTGGCTGACAAGGCCCGCGACCTGTCTTCCGGCAACCTGTACGTCGGCAAGTGGACTCAGACTTCCGGCAAAGGCCCGGGCGCTGGCGACATCTCCTGGATCAAACTGGGTCACGCCACCAGCGACGAGATCAAAGCGCTGGTAGACGGCGGTATCAAACCCACCGACATCATGGAAGTGGCCTACAAAGACCCCAACGACGCCTCCTTCACCAAGATCGGTTTCGGTGGCAAGCCTAACTGGGTCAAGCTCAAGCCCGGTATGGAAAAAGCAGCTGCCTTCCTGGAAACCCACCGTTATGCTGCCCTGGTCGGCGGCACACTGGGCTTCACCAAAATGGAAGGCACCACCGTCAACATCGCTGACAAACGCGCCTACTCCGCCATGTCTTACGTCTACAAGACCATGACCGATGGCAGCAACGACATCCACGTCGAAGGCCCCAAAGCCGGTGCCGTGTACGAGCACATTCTGCAGGGCGGCCAGAAAGACAGCGAAGGCAATGCCATTGACAGCGATTGGGTATCAACTCACATGGAACCGCCCGCTGCGCTGGTCGGTGAAGATCTGGCCAAGGCCGATGCGCTGGGTAACAGCGCCCACGCTGACAAGATCGCCAACCCTGACAACCTGAAGTTCTCGGAAAAACTGCGCACCCTGTTCATCGGTGAAGACAGTGGCAACCACGTCAACAACTTCCTGTGGGCCTACAACGTCGACACCAAGGAACTGAGCCGTATCCTGTCCTGCCCGGCAGGTGCCGAGTCAACCGGCCTGCACGCGGTAGATGAAATCAATGGCTGGACCTACATCATGAGCAACCTGCAGCACCCCGGTGACTGGGAAAGCCCCCTGCACGATGTGGTGAAAGACACGCTGGATCCCCTGGTACGTGCCAACTACAAGGACCGTTTTGGCGCCGCTGTGGGTTATGTAACCGGTATGCCCGAACTGGGTTAATCGGACGGGGTGTGATAGCTCAGGCTGTGACATCACACCCAACCGGGCCAGCCCCTCACTCCGGCGGGCTGACCTGTTGTATGCAATTTGCTTGAATCTCCGCTCTCTTCAGGGGAACCGTTACCGGTCCCCCTGACCTTTCTCTCACAGGCCCACTTCGCGTGGGTCTTTTTTTCTTTTTCGCTGCCTGCCACTCATTCGCCAGTAGTGGCGGCCCGCCCGTCACCCCCATGACAAACTCTGCAATACACCGAGAACCTTGCTTGCGTCTGGAAACCCCCGCAGCGCGCGCCATCCGCCACACTGCATCAGGGAAGGCGTGGCAGCTACCCGGTGCCCGGCAGCGACTGAACACCGCAAGCGGGGCGACCATGGAAGGAAAAACAACAGATGCAACGCAATATTGCCCTCGATGGCCTCAAGATCACCCTGGCGCTGATGGTGGTCGCTCTGCATTGCGGCTTTCTCACCGATCTGGCCCCGCACGCCTCTTACCTGCTGATTCACGGACTGTTCCGGGCAGCCGTGCCGGTGTTCTTCATCATCAACGGCTATTTCTTCTGGCAGGCACTGGCCCCGCGCAACCCCGACGCTGGCAACGCGACTCCGGCTTGCTGCGACTGGTTCTACCGCATTGTGCTGCTGTATGCGTTCTGGATGCTGTTCTACGCCGTATTCTGGCTGCCTGCCGATACCGGCGTCCCCAGCGATGGCTGGACCCGTCTGGTCGTCCTGCTGTTTGGTTACTATCACCTCTGGTATCTGCCTGCCACCATCGGTGCAGCGGCGCTGACCTGGCTCATTCGACACCGCTCCACAGGCGTGATGGCTACACTGACACTGTTGACGCTGCTGACCGGCACCGCCCTGCAATATGCCTTCAGCTACCATCTGGCTGGCCCGCAACTGACCGGGTTACTGCCTGACAAGACCATGGTCTACCGCAACTTTCTGCTGTTTGGCCTGCCTTACTTTCTCTGTGGTGTACTGTTGCAGCGCTGTCAGCTCGGTAACCGTCTGAGTCATGTCACCCTCGGCAGGCTGGTGTTGCTGGGGATCGGGCTGGTACTGCTGGAGAGCTATGTGAACTATCAGCTGACGGGAGGCAAGGAGGGCTTTGATATGCTGCTGTCTCTGGCCGTGCTCTGCCCGGCGCTGTTTCTGCTGGCCAATGGCTACTTGCTGCGCGGCTCAGCGCCACTGGGGCGGCTGGCTGCGGCGCTGTACTTTATCCACCCGCTGTTTATTCACCTGCTGCATCGCTACACCGAGCTCAGGGCAACGCCACTGACACTGGCCGTGATCCCCGTGTCACTGGTCGCTGCACTGCTGTTGCTGCAGCTGAATCAGCGTTTGCGTCTGCTGGTTTGACCTGATCCCCCACCTCAGCCTGTACGCGACGAAGAGGGCGCTTGTGCTGAGCGGGTTTGCGCTTCCACTTCAGCCAGCTGAAAGCCGGTTGGCCGCAAACCAAACAGGGATGGCCCAAACAGACTGCCAATATCACGCTGGGTCACGTCTTTGAGGAAAGCAAACAGTTGCTGCTTGTTGTCCGCCTTGATCAGGCCGTACTCGGGGTCGAAATACTCCATCTTGCCGTTGGCATGCTGATGCAGACCTATGGCGTGGTAAGGCGTCAGCAGCAGAAAGGACTGCTTATGCCCGGGCAGCAGAGCGTGATCACGAATCACGTCCAGATCGCTCAGACGCATAAAGTTATGCAGCAGTTTACCGTCGCTGTTGCTCCCCAGTTTGAGCCCCATCTTGGGGAGCAGCTCCTTCAGCATCGGCCGGGCATCTTCGGTTTTCGTCGGATACTTCTGCTGCTCACGGTGCTGGATCAGCAGCACATTCTTCATGGTGGGATCCTGGCGATGATTATCCAGCCGTTTGAAATAGGTCTCGCTGGGTTGCCCTACGATCTGGCTGTGCACCCAGGTCGCCGATAGCCCCAGACAGGCATAGGACAGGGTGTCCTTATTTAGCCGTGACTCAGGCAAACCAAGACTCTTGCTGAATTCAAAGTCGTGCGCCCACAGCTTGTCGGAGAGATAGCTGCTCTGATGAAAAGGCTGGCTCAGCTGGCAGCCATGCTTTGTCGCCAGCTCTGCCGTGGCCTGCAGATGCCGCTCCGCCGCCAGCGAAGGCTCAAGGGACTCCGCCGCACTGGTGGCCACCTGTTTGGCCACGCTGGCAACCTTGGCCCCAATCCGCGACAACCAGGAAGAAGACGAAGACGAGGCCTGGCTCAGCGCCTGCTCTGGCGCCAAGGGGGATGTTGAGCTGCCTGCCGCCGCATTGCCCCCGGCAAAGCTCTGATGAGTACGGGGCTGAAAGTGTTCAAAGCGCACCGCCGTGCCCGCATGCAGTTTCACACCGACATCCTGCCGGGTTGCGACTCCGCTCCCGGTCTGCACCGGACTCAGGTGATTAATGGCTGTGGTCATGCTGCCTCCTGCCTGCTGCACCCATCATTACAGCCCCAGAGAACTGCGTTGCGACAGCGACAGGGGCGCCGCTGTGTTCGGTTTTCTGCCCTGCCCTGTTTGCCGATGCAGACGAAAGGCGTCCAGTTCATCCCGCAGACGGCTTGCCTGCAGCAGGATGGACTCAATGCGTTCGTCGAGCTGATCAAAGGACAACACCGCCAGATCCAGCCTGATACTGGCCAGCAGCTGCTGCGACTCCGGGTTATAGCCCAGTACCAGTTCCCCGACCCGGCCGGGATCCAGATTGAGCGCCATGGCAAACACCAGCACATCCATATCATGCTGGCCATCCAGACTTTGCAGATGCAGGAACACATGCAGCACAGTGCTGCCCTGAGGCTGCCACAACAGGCATTCCTGCCCGTGATCGTCGCTGACCACACAGCGATCATCTTCACCAAAGCGCAGCTGGCCCATGCCCTTGCTGGCAAGCCAGGCGGCCAGCCGTTCTCTGATGATCGTGGCGTTCTGTCCGGACATCGCTCTCCCCTCTGTCATGCAGGTGTGTGCTGCACAGTCGCGGCAGCCGTACCTCTTTTCAGTGGCGGTACATCCGGGCAGGTTCCTGCCGCGCGGCAGGTGGGAAGGCGGGAATAAAGATAAGTGGAGGAGCAGCACTGCCACCCTGTAGCAGGGCGGCAGCGTACAGCTCAGACGACGAGATCAGACATCGACCGTGGCGGTGATCTTGTCAATCACCTGCTCCTCCACAGCGGTGAGGGGAATACGGTATTCGGGACGGGTATGAACGTCAGGATACAGCTCATCCAGACGCTTGGAGCGGCCGGATTCAGTCACTTCGCGGGCATGCTTGCGACTGAACTGACGCGGTTCCTTGACTCCCACCGAGTGCGCGATGATTTCCACCTCGTGCATCATGTTATGGGCGTAATGGGCCACCCGCTCGGCCTTGTCGGTCGGGTCCAGCCCCTTCATCAGCTCAGGATTGTGTGTGGTGATGCCCGTGGGGCAGGTGTTCTTGTTGCATTGCAACGCCTGAATGCAGCCCAGTGAGAACAGGAAGCCCCGCGCCGACAGCACGAAATCGGCCCCCATACACAGCGCCCAGGCCACCCCCGCCGGGGTAATCAGCTTGCCGGAGACCACTACCTTGATGCGCTCACGCAGGCCATATTCATTGAGCTTGTCGACCACCACCGGCAGGCTCTCGATGATCGGCAGGCCGACATAATCCATCAGACTCTGCGGCGCGGCACCGGTGCCGCCATCGGCGCTGTCGATGGTGATAAAGTCCGGCGCCTTGTCAAAGCCACGGCGATGGATGGCCGCGAACAGATCATCGAAGAACTCGAACTGCCCCACCACCAGCTTCATACCGGTCGGCTTGCCGGTGACCTCGCGCACCCGGCTGACCAGATCAAGAATGTCATCGACATTGTTGACCTCCTCATGGCCATTAGGGCTGATGGAATCATGCCCCGCCGGAATGCCACGAATCTCAGCAATTTCCTCATTGACTTTGATAGCAGGCAGAATGCCGCCCTTGCCGGGTTTGGCCCCCTGACTGAACTTGACCTCAAACATTTTCACCTGTTCGTGGCCTGCGATGGTGCGCAGGCGGTCGTCGGAAAGATGACCGTGCTCGTTACGCACACCGTATTTGGCAGTCCCGATCTGGAACACCAGATCGGCGCCACCGGCCAGATGATAGGGAGACAAGCCCCCCTCGCCGGTATTCATCCAGATACCGGCCTTGGCCGCCCCTTTGGACAGCGCCGTGACAGCCGCCTTGGACAGCGCGCCATAACTCATGCCGGAAATATTGAAGATGCTTTTGGCGGTATAGGGCTGACGGGCATAGCCTGCGCCCAGTGTCAGGTGACTGGCAGGCTCAGCCCGGCTCTCCTGCGTGGGGAAGGCGCAGTTGGCGAACATCACCGCGCCAACCCCGCTCAGCGGACGGGTGGAGCCGAAGGCCACGGTGGAGTCGACATTCTTCGCTGCCCGGTACACCCAGGAGCGCTCGGCGCGGTTGAACGGTAACTCTTCGCGATCCATGGCAAAGAAGTACTGCCGGAAGAAGGTGCCTATATGCTCGAAGAAGTAACGGAAACGACCGATGATCGGGTAGTTATGCCGGATGGTCTGGGTCGTCTGGGTACGGTCAATGATGTACAGCGCCACCAGCCACAGCACACCGATACCGATCAGTATCATCAAACTCAGCGCGGTGACTTCCAGCGCGCGCATGCCATAGGCATCCAACCAGGTCATAGTTGTTGGCTCCTTGTTCAAGCTCATCAGGTTCAATTAACGTGTCTGGCTCTGTCGGCGAGATCGTCAACACGTGCTACAGGGCTCGAGGGGCGGCTGAACGGCTGATGACGGGTGTTGCTGTTTAGCCTTCAGGTAGCGTCGCCGTGCCCCTCCTTGATGTCATCGAAACGCTCATGGCGGCGTGCATCCTCCGCCGCAAGGGTGGCCGCCATTGCCGAGGCCGCAGAGACGATCTGTTGCTGCATCGGTGGCTCAGGCTGTTCAGTCTGACTCGCTTCGCTGGCGACAGTTCCCGGCAGCAGCACATGGACCGCGCGATGGGCAAAGCTGATGCCGTTATTCTCCAGCGCCTCTTTGACCAGACGGTAGGCTTCGCGCCGGATGACCCATTGTTCACCGGGTTTGGTGGTGAACTTCATACGGAAAATCAGTGCGGATTCCTCCACCCGCATCACCCCCTGTGACTTCAGCGGTAACAGGAAGCAGGGCCCCATTTCTTCGTCTTCGAGCATCTTTTCGCCGACTTTCTTGACGATCTTGCGTACCTTTTCCACGTCGGTGTCATAGGGCAGACGGAATTCCAGCTTCATCGTCACCCAGTCACGGCTGAGATTTTTGACGGTGGAAATCTCGCTGTACGGAATGGTCTGCACCGCGCCCAGATGATGGCGCAGGCGCATGGAGCGCAGGGCTATCTTCTCCACCGTGCCCTTGAGCCCGGCCACTTCGATGTACTCGCCACGGCGAAAGGCATCGTCGACCAGAAAGAACACGCCGGAAATAATGTCCTGCACCAGCTTCTGGGCACCAAAGCCGACAGCAATACCTACCACCCCGGCACCGGCCAGCAAGGGGCCGATCTGTACGCCGACGGCATTGAGCATGCTCAGTACCGTGGTCACCACCAGAATTACCAGAATGAAGGAGCGCAGCAGCGGCAGCAGGGTCTCGGTGCGGCTGGCGCCACCGCCGCCGCCCTCACCTTCCAGATTTGCACTGCCATCATCGCTGTATTCATCAGGCAGATGACGCTCAATCAGCGACTGGATCATTTCCCAGGCGACGTAGGCCACCAGCGCGATCACCAGTACATCAATCACCGCCCGTCCGAGCTGATGGGCAACGCTGTTCTCCATCATCTGCCAGGTGCCGTATCCCAGCACTTCCAGCAGGGTCAGCACAGCGACCGACAGCATGATCAGTCGCAGACCGTTCTGCAGAATGCGGATAAAGCGCTCGGAACGGCTGCGGAAGGTACGGCTCTGCAGAAACGGCAAGGTAATCAGACGGCGCAGGCAGGCATTGAACAGGCGGTCCACCAGTGGGAAAACAATCGTCAGCCACCAGGCCAGTGCCAGGCGCTGCGCCAGTTCGAAGTTGCCAATAAAAATGTTGTAGCTCCACACCAGCCAGAGTACGAACAGCCACACCCCGGCCATCACCGGCCAGGCCTGCAGCACGGCCCGGCGCAGACTGTCAATGGCACAGGCGCTGCCATCATCGAACATATGCTCCAGCGCCACCCGGTTATGCAGGACACAGCCTAGTGCGATCAGGTTCATCAGCATGCCGCTGATGGGCTCCAGCAGGCTGACGTAAATCTCCGGCATACCCATGTCCAGCAGCAGATTGAGGCCATGCTGATTGGTGGCGGCCACCAGGGTAAAGCCCAGTACCCAGCGGTGGAACGACAGGGCCGGTTCACAGGCCAGCGGCAATGCTCGAATGCCACGGGCATGAGGAGCAAAGATCGCACGAGACAGCACCGCCACCAGCCGCAGGGTCACGGCGACCGGCAGTGCGGCCAGCATCACCACCCGCATGGGGTTGTCTTCCGCCACCGAGCTGATGGCCCACACCCAGGCGCCGAGCGCAAAGAACACCACGCGGATCAGATCGAGGATCACCCGCAGGCCCAGATACCCCAGCCGCGCGCTCCAGGTCAGCGACTGCACACTGCGCAGACGCTGCTCCACCGGCTGCATCCGCCAGCTGACCAGCCGCTCCAGTACATAGCCCACCGCCACCATGCCGATCAGCAGCAACACCAGCTTGAGCAGCCCATGGCTCTGATAGTCCGTCATCCGCCCCCAGACCGGCTCCAGCGGTGACATATCGGCTATGGCCTGATGCGCTTCCTGCAGACGACTCTGGAACAGATTGGACTGATCCCGTACCTGTTGCAGCATGGTCGCGGCGCGGGCATTGGCCAGCGCGTTGTAATCCTCAGCCGCAGGTGCCGCTGTGACCGGCACGCTGAGCAGCAGCGCCAGCAACGCAGCGATCAGCATCACAGAGCCACGTTGCAGCCCTGCCATCCCTGTGCTCAGTAATTGCCAGCCAGCTGGCTTAGCGGGTCGATACCGCACTGTCATTGTTTGCTCCTGTGATGCTGCTACGGGCCTGTCACGCTTTGTGCCTGACCCGCCGAACGGCATGAAATCCTGATTTTATCCCTGAGACCTGCTCTCAGAATATATTCACGATCTTGCAAGCTCGCGCCAGACGAGGCGAAAGCGCTGAGGAAGCGGAGTTTAGTGGTGAGCATTCCCGAAGCGCTTTTCAGCGCCGTATGGCCGGCGCGCTGCTGATCGTGAACCTGTTCTTAGCCACTCAACTTGCTGAACACCGTCCCCTCCCGGCTCAGTTCAGTAAAGGTGCCCTGCTCCACCAGCTGTCCCTGCTGCATGACCAGCACCTGCTCGAAGCGGTCCGCCAGCTCGGCCCGGTTCAGTACCCAGATCTGGGTTGTCTGCGGATACTCCTGTAACAGCACATCCATCATCCGTGTTTCGGCAATGGGGTCGAGACCGGAAGTGGCCTGATTGAGGATCAGAATATCCGGGTTCTTCAGCAGTGCCCGCACAATCGCCACTTTCTGCCGCTGCGACAGAGTCAGACGACTGCCGCCGGTGCCGACGTGATAGTTCAAACCGATCCCCAGCAGGATATTCTCCAGTTGTTCCGATTCGATGATTTCGCGGATCAGCTGGCCAACCCGGGTCTGCGCTCTGGCCTGACCATACACCGGACGCCCAAACAGCAGGTTGTCCTGCACACTCAGGCCGGGGTTGTACTGGTCAGGATCAAAGGGCTGGTGATTCAGCCCCAGATCACGCATGCGTTTAGCAAACAGCTGACGGGCATAGAGAATGCGCGCCTGCAGTACCTTGTCGATCAGCCCCAGACGATGGCGGGCGGGCGACACCTGGAAGGTCAGCGCAAGCAGGCGTTCGACAATTTCGCCGCTGAGGCTGTCGAGGTGGGTCTGATCACGCACCTTGGTCAGCAGCGTGCGGTAGTAAGGCAGGTCTTCATGACGAATGAAACTGAAGCGCTCGAACAGCTCGGAGTTCTCATCCAGATCGGAGAACAGGTCGACCATGGTGGAGGTCAGCTCGATGCCGATACGCAGGAAGGTATCAAACAGCTCCTGATCACGCAGGAACTGCTGCAAGCCGGGCCGTCCGGCAATCACCTGATAGTCCAGCTCACGGCCGATCACCACACCGAACATCAGGTTCTCAATGACATTGAGGTTGGTGTTGTAACGCTGTTCGTCAAACACTTCCACCAGCCCTTCGTACTCTTTCTCCTGCAAGCGCTGGCGCAGTACATGGCGGGCGGCAACGATGCGCTCGATCTTCTCCTTCGGCGCGTGTTCATCCAGCTTGCCCAGCAAGCCCAGCTGAATCACATCCTGCTTCAGGTCAACCTGCTCCAGTACTGACGACAGGCGCACGTGGAGTTCGCTCATGGAATCCAGACCAAGCCGCTGCAGATCGGTCCAGTCCTGCTGCGGGTCATCTTCGCTGTTACCGGACAGACGCGCCTGCTGTGCATCCCAGCGCCGCTCCTCGCTGTATTCGCGGGCCGCGGTATACAGGCCGTAATAGACGTTGGCGCGCAGAGTGCCGGTGAAAATATGGGCGTTGTCGCTGACGTAACCCATCTTCTCGCCAATGGTCGACTGCGGCAGGCTGTTCATGTCCGCCTCGGCCAGCAGCAGTTTACCCTGGGTTGGCTGATACAGTCTGGCCAGCAGCCGCGCCAGCTCTTCCTTGCCGCTACTGGCATTGCCGACGATGGCGATCTTCTGCCCAAGCGGCAGACGGAAGTTGATACGCTCCAGCAGGTTGAAGCCGGCATGCTCGGCATAGCTCAGATTGGTTGCCTGCCAGCTGCCAGCAGACATATCCAGCGGTGCAGCCGGTGCATCCTGCAGATGGGTATCGAGCATACCGGGCGGCTGGAACTGCTCGACAATCTGCTCGTACTTGATGCGGATGTCCTCTTTGCTCTGATAATAGGTCAGCAGCTCTTTCCAGGGGTCATTCAACTCCTTGAAAGCAGCAATGGCGGTGACCAGTGCCCCCAGTGACAGCTGGCCATTGATGACGTAATAACCGCCCAGCAGATAGAAGAAGAACGGCGTCACCTGAGCCAGAAAATTGTTGAGGAACTTGATGAAGAACTTACGTTTGTATATGTCGTAGCGGATGGTGAAGATGGTGCCCAGCCAGGAGCTGATCACGGCCTTCTCGTAGCGGCTGGTGTGGTTGGCATGGATTTCCTGCATGCCATTGATGGAGTCACTGAGGCGATCACCCAGCTTGCGCACCGTCAGCACCCGCTCCTTGCTCAGTCGGTTAACCACCCGTTGCAGACGCGGAATCAACCACAGCTGGAAGGGATACAGTGCCGTCGCCAGCAACCCCAGCCATAACGACTGGTTGAAGATGAAAAACAGATAGGTAATCAGCATGCCGCCCTGGAATGCGGGCAGCGCATAGGCATCACCAACAAAACCACCCAGCGGCTCGGTCTCGGAAATCAGGATGGGCAGCATTTCGCCCTGTGAGACCTTCTTGTAGTGCGGCAGCGGGAAACGCAGCATCTGCGCAAACAATTCAAAACGCAGGCGCCGCAGCATCCGCTCACCGACCACGCCGCGATAGACGTTAAGGACGTATTTCATCACCCCGTTGATGATGACCAGCACCAGAAACAGGGAGCACAGCAGCACCAGATAAGTGAGCTGATCAATGGGAAAGCCCAGAATGGCATCAGGAATGTTAGCGCCACCGATGGCATCGTTGATGATTTTCTTGGGGACTGCCAGCGTCCAGTACATGAACGGCAGAGAAGCCACCGTCAGCAGCAGGATCAGTATCTGATCGCGCTTGGTGTGCTTGAGGATGTAGCGAAATATTGATGACTCCATGTACCCGCCTGTTGACCTGACCTGGCGACCGCACCACACTTGCCGCCGTAAAACTGTCAATACTGACTATGTAAAAACTAACTGTGTAAAAGCTAACTATAAGAACGTGCTGACGATCTCGCGAGCTGGCGGCAATGGCTGAGAGAGGGGAGTTTTCTCAATAAAAATGAACATCCTGCCACTCTTTTCAACGCCCTGTTTTCAATGCCCTATGGCCAACGCGCCGCAGACTGTCTGCACGTTTGGAGTCTGTTTACGCTCTGTATCTAAGAGCGGCCTGTGCCCGGAAAGGGAAAGAACCACCATCGCTGGCGGAGCTGACTGTCAGTATGTGCTCACAGGCTCCGTCAGCTGTCGAGGAGCACTCATTGGAAACACCTAGTGATTCTGCCGCCGCAGCCGGGGCAGCGGAATACCGCCCCGTCGGTAACAATATAGCCCTGATTTTAAAAGGCTACCCACGCCTGTCGGAAACCTTTATTGCACAGGAGATTCGTGCGCTGGAGCAGCGTGGTCTGAATATCCTGCTGGTTTCCCTGCGTCACCCCACCGACAAACGCACCCATCCGATTCATGACGAAATCCGCGCGCCGGTGCTGTACCTGCCGGAGTATCTCTATCAGGAGCCCTGGCGCGTCTGTAAGGGTCTGAGAAAAAGCGTAAGACTACCGGGCTTTGCCAGTGCTGTCAGGGCTTTCCTGCGCGACCTGTATCGCGACCGCAGCCCTAACCGGGTAAGACGCTTTGGTCAGGCGCTGGTCCTGGCGGCGGAGCTGCCGCAACAATACCGGCAATTGTATGCCCATTTCATTCATACCCCAGCCTCGGTAACCCGCTACACAGCGTTGCTTTGCCAGCTGCCCTGGTCCGCCTCCGCTCACGCCAAGGACATCTGGACGCTGGAGCCGTGGGAGCTGCGGGAAAAGCTGGCTGACCTCGAGTGGATTGCCACCTGCACGGGCGCCAATCACGCCTATCTGCAGAGCCTTAGCCAGCACCCCGATAAGGTAAGGCTGGTTTACCATGGCCTCGACTTCAGTCGCTTCGATACTCCGGCTGTCAGCCACTCTGACCACGATGGCCGTGTTGCCAGCGCGCCAGTGACACTGGTATCAGTCGGCCGGGCGGTACCGAAAAAGGGCTACGACGTACTGCTTCAAGCATTGTCACAGTTGCCTGCCGGGCTGCACTGGCGCTTCCTGCATATAGGGGGTGGCAGTGAGCTGGACAAGCTGAAAGCCCAGGCTCAGCAACTCGGCATTGCCGAACGCATCGAGTGGCGTGGTGCCCTGCCGCAAAAAGAGGTGCTGGAAGCCTATCGTCAGGCTGACCTGTTCGTACTGGCATCGCGCATCACCGCCGATGGTGACCGGGATGGTCTGCCCAATGTACTGATGGAAGCCCAGAGCCAGCGGCTGGCCTGTCTGGCGACAGATATTTCCGGCATTCCCGAGCTGATCATCGATGAACAGACCGGTCTGCTGGTGCCCCAGCAGGATGCCACGGCGCTGACACAGGCCCTGCTGCGCCTGATCACCACCCCGCAGCTGCGGCTGCAGCTGGGCGAGGCAGGCTATCAGCGAGTCAGACAGGTCTTCACCATGGCACGTGGCATCGACCAGCTGATGGGGCTGTTCCAGCAGGGCACAGCCCATCCTGCCGATGACTTCACCAAGCTCGGCAACACGGCTGCGGACGCCTGCTCATGCTGCGAGTAGCCTTCTATGCGCCGCTGAAGCCGCCTGATCATCCCAATCCTTCCGGCGACCGCCAGATCGCCCGGTTGTTCATGCAGGCCCTGCAGCAGGCGGGCTGCCAGGTTGAGCTGGCCAGCCACCTGCGCAGCCGTGACGGCAAGGGCGACCTGTTACGCCAGCAACGTCTGGAACAGGTCGCCAAGGGTCTGGCCCGACGGCTGATCCGGCGCTTTTTACAGCGACCCGCCGCACAGCGGCCGCAACTGTGGTTTACCTATCATCACTATCACAAGGCACCTGACTGGATTGGCCCGCAGGTCGCTGATGCGCTGAACATTCCCTATGTGATTGCTGAGGCATCCTATTCTGCCCGCCAGCACAACGGCCCCTGGCAGCACGGTCTGCAAGGCAGTATTCGCGGTCTGCGCCGTGCCGATGCGCTGCTCTGTCTTAACCCCAAGGATCAGCCAGCCCTGCGCCAGCTGCTGGGGGAGCAGGCACCGCTGCATCAGTTTCCACCTTTTCTGGACCTCAGCCCCTACCTGCGGCTCGACACTGCTGCCCCTGCCCGGCAGCGCGCCAGACAGCAGCTGGGGGAGCAATGGCAGATACCCGCTGACCGCCCCTGGCTGATTACCGCGGCGATGATGCGCCCGGGTGACAAGCAGGCGTCTTACCATCTGCTGGCCGAAGCGCTGCGGCAGCTGCCTGACCGGCCATGGCAACTGCTGGTGCTGGGTGATGGACTGGCCCGGACTGATATCGAAAACGATTTCCGCGGCCTGCCGGTCAGCTGGCTCGGGCGCCAGCCCCCCGAAGCCCTGCAGCCCTGGCTCAGTGCTGCCGACCTGTTTGTCTGGCCCGCCGTCAATGAAGCCTTCGGCATGGCGTTACTGGAAGCCCAGGCGTGCGGACTGCCGGTGATCGCCGGTGATGAAGGGGGGGTGGCCTCGATCCTTGCACCGCAGGCCAGTCAGGCGGTCACCCCACGAGACAGTCAGACCTTTGCCCGCGCGGTGGCTGCCGCGCTGGACACCGATCTCCATCAGCGTGGCATGCAGGCGCGTCAGCATGTGCTTGAACATCATGGCCTGCCCAGCGCCAGTCAGCAGCTGCGACAGTTGCTCAGCGCACTTGTGGATAAATACGCCAGTCAGGCTCAGGCAGAGGGAACAGAATGACTGTGGATATCTTACTGCTGCGCCACGGCCCCACCCTGTGGAACAGAGAGAAGCGCATTCAGGGCCGTACCGATATTCCCCTGTCTGCCGAAGGGCTTGCCGCGCAGGCCGAACGCAGCCTGCCGTCGGGCTGGCAGCAGGCAGCGTGGTACAGCAGCCCGCTGCAACGGGCGCAGCAAACAGCTGCCGCACTGGGACTTGAGGTGCAGCTGGCCCCGCTGCTGATCGAAATGGACTGGGGCGAATGGGAAGGACAACGCCTGCCGGAACTGCGGCAACAGCTCGGCCCTGCCATGCAGACCATGGAAGACCGGGGTCTGGACCTGTGTCCGCCCGGCGGAGAAAGCCCCCGTCAGGTCCAGCAGCGTCTGTATCGCTGGTGTGAAGAGCAGGCACTGCAGGCATCCCAGCTGACGGAATACCGGGTGGGCGCGGTCACGCACAAAGGGGTGATCCGCGCCGCGCTGGCAGCCGCCTGTGACTGGAATATGCTGGGCAGGGCGCCAGTCAAACTGGACTGGCAGCGGGCTCACTGGTTCCGCTGGCAGCAGGGCAGGCTCAGTCTGGTACAAGCCAACTGCTAAGCAGCCAAAGCGTTACTGTGCGCTGGGTATATTTAACCGGCTGAGCAGGCGCCCGAACGGCAGTTCCATCCTGCGCCCGACCTGACGCATGGCATCCACCAGCTGACGGCTGGGGGCCTCAGGCGTCAGGTGCGGAAACGCATAGACCACCACATTGCCCTCTTCTACCGGCAGCAACCAGTAACGACCGGGATAGCAGGCCTTGAACAGCTCTTCGTTCTGTGGGTGCCCGGACTGCCCACGCTGCCACTGGTTAAGCACGATGATGCCGTCACGTTTGAGCAGACGATTGCACTGATCAAGAAAGGCAGCGGTACCCTGTGCGGAAGCCATGCCTTCTTCCAGATAGATATCCGCCAGAATCAGGTCATAGGAGTCCAGCTCGGCGTTGTGGATAAACTCCACCGCATCCATCACATGGATCTTCATCTGCGGATCAGCTTCAGGAAACTCGAAGAACTGTTTAGCGGCTTCATACACCTGCCCGCGCAGCTCCACCACATCCATCTGCAACTCCGGCAGCAGGCGGCGCAGACCGCGGGGCAGGGTGCCCGCACCAAGGCCCAGTACCAGAGCCCGCTTAGGCTTGCTGTGGAACACGCCGGTCATCAGCATGGCCTGTACATAGTCGTATTCCACCCAGTCAGGGCGGTGAATCAGGATGCAGGCCTGCTCGGTTTCCAGCTCCTCACCGAAGCACAGAAAGCGGTAGGGGCCGGCTTCCACCACCCGAATAACACCCCAGGCGTCGTAAGCGCGCCATATTTCACGTTCATTGGTGGCCAGCATCTGGGTATTCCACAGAAAAGAAAAAATCAGAAAGGAAAGTCGCACATTCTATACCGACCGGGCTCCGCCAGCGAAATCAGTCGCTGTGGAACCTGTTCACGCGCTGCAGCGCGTCAGCCATTCCTGGTGGCAATAAAGACGGCCATAAACAAACAAGGCAGGTTACTCAACCTGCCTTGTTATCTGATCAGCGATGCAAAGGCGCCGGATCAGTTCGACACCAGCACCGGCCCGATATGTGTCCCCACTGCGACACCGCCCATGGTGGCAGGTACCAGCTTCATCGGGCGGCCAAACACCGGGTTCTTGCCCCAGAAATTGGGCACCGGACGCTGACTGGTGCGGCCTGCGGTTGAGGAGGCATCCCACACCCATACCCGGCCCTGACCATCGATATGCGAGAACACCGCGACGTGCGTTTCATAGCCCTGACTTTTCGGGTCAAAGAAAATCCAGTCACCCTCGCGCAGCTGCACCATATCGGTCAGCGGATAGGTGTTGTATTTGTATAAGGCATCCGCGGTGACATCGCCTTCCAGTTTGCTCTGGTAACGGAAACCACGCAGCCCCAGCTGAGAATAGGACCACACCAGCAGCCCCGAGCAGTCAAACCCCCGTGAAGGTGACTGCGCGCCCCAGACGTACGGCTTGCCGACCTGGGTACTGATGGTTTTGATAATGGAGAGCTGTTCCTGAGGTTCCAGCGGTACCTGCTCGTACTGCACCCCATGGATTAGCTTGCCTGTATTGCTGCTCAGGCTGGGTTTGGTCTGATTGCCACTGCAACCGGCCAGCACCGCCACCAGTGCCAGAACCAACCACCCCCGAAACTGTGCCAAAGGCGCCCCACTGAACCTCGCCCAGACCTGCATAGTACTTCCCCTAAACCTTCAATCTGCCCCTGCCACCGGGGTAATTCCATTTCCCGGCGAATACCCACTGCCGGGTCACATGCTCCTGAGAGCCTTTTCACTGCTATTTAAGCTAGTATTTCAGCCCATGCTGAGCGCGATCACGTCACCACCCAGTACGTCCTCGCACTCCCCTGCTTTGTCCTGATCAGGAAATGCCCATGACCAAGTCCATCACCCCCGAGAGCATGTTGCCTTTGCAAGGCCTGTTCCAGCGCCAGCATCACTTTCAGCATCTGCTGGCCATGGCCCACTGGGATCAGGCAACGATGATGCCCGATCACAGTGCCGAAGCCCGCGCCGATGCCATCGCCGAACTGGAAACCCTGTGCCATCAGCAACTTACTGCACCACAGGTGGAGGAATGGCTGAATCAGGCGGCACAGGATAGCACGCTGGATGCCAAACAGAAGGCCAGTCTGCGTGAAATGCAGCGCCAGTGGCGGCAGGCGGCAGTCTTGCCGGAACAGCTGGTGAAGGCACAAAGCCTTGCCGGTGCCCGGTGTGAACATGCCTGGCGTGAACAGCGCAAGGCCAACGACTGGCAAGGCTTTGCCGCCAATCTCAAGGAGGTAGTGGCGCTGTCACGGGAAGAGGCGCAGATCCGTGCGGCAGCCACTGGCAGCACGCCTTATGACGCCTTGATGGAGTTGTATGAACCCGGCATGAACTGTGCCCGCATCGATAGCCTGTTCGGGGAGTTGAAGACCTGGCTGCCGGGCATGATCCATGATGTAGTGGAAAAACAGCGCAGCCTCAGCATCGTGCAGCCACAGCCACCTTTTGCTCCGGCGGCACAGGAACAACTGGGGCGGGCGGTCATGGCGCTGCTGGGTTTTGATTTCCATGCCGGTCGTCTGGATATTTCCGCCCATCCGTTCTGTGGCGGTGTACCTGAAGATGTCCGCATCACCACCCGTTACAGCGAGCAGGATTTTACCCAGAGCCTGATGGGCATCGTCCACGAGACCGGCCATGCCCGTTATGAACAGAACCTGCCCGGCGACTGGCTGAAACTACCGGTGGGCGCGGCACGCTCCATGGGGGTACACGAATCGCAAAGCCTATTCTTCGAGATGCAGCTGGGCCGCCATCCGGCTTTCCTGGCACGTATCCACCCGCTGATCAGTGAGCATCTGGGGCAGCGTCCGGGGATGGATCTGGCCAATCTGCAGCGTCTGTACAATCAGGTGGAGCCGGGCTTTATCCGCGTCGATGCCGATGAAGTGACCTACCCCTGCCATGTCATCCTGCGCTATGAAATTGAACGTGACCTGATGAATGGCGCGCTTGAGGTGGAACATATCCCCGAACGCTGGGATGCCGCCATGCAGCAATATCTGGGGCTCTCCACCGCAGGCAACTATCGCAATGGCTGCATGCAGGACATTCACTGGACCGACGGCTCCTTTGGCTACTTCCCCAGCTACACCCTGGGCGCCATGATTGCCGCCCAGCTGGCCGCCAGCGTCCGCACGCAGCTGGGGGATATCGGTGAGCTGATCACCCAGGACCGGCTGGCCGAGGTATTTACCTGGTTGCGCCAGCATATCTGGCAGCAGGGCAGTCTGCTGGAAACCAGCGAGCTGCTGCGTCAGGCCACCGGTGAAGATCTCTCCGCGCGCTTCTTCCGTGCCCACCTGCAGGCGCGCTATCTGGATTAACCCCCTTGCTGACTGCGGCCAGTCCCCTGTCCGCAGTCAGAGCAACCCACCGGCTGATAAAAGGTATCTGCTGTCACACAGGATAGGTATCATCTGAGCCAGCGCGACTTTTACCCCGCCCTGTTGCAGACGGCCGCCCTGTGGCTGATCGGAGAATCGTTTGAACTGGATTGATATCCCCTCGCTGATGCTGGTCACCCTGTTTGCTTCGCTGGTCGGGATGGCAGTCTTCGGCACCCTGTGGCACACCTACCCACGGGAAAAGAGTTTTCCTTTACTGGCAGCAGCGAATCTGGCCTGTCTTGCCGGTATTGCCACCATGCTGTTGCGACCAGTGATAGGCACACCGGTCAGCGCCATCAGCGGCAACCTGCTCCTGCCTTGCGCCTTCCTGCTGACCGTTGCCGCTTTCCGACAGCTGCAGCACCGCCGTATTGCGCGCTGGCCCTGGCTGATCCCCCCGCTGCTGGTCACCGTGCTGTGCGTCATCGGCTTCGAGCCTGAGCAGCTCGGGCTGCGTGGCCAGTGCTACTCCCTGGTGGCGATGCTGATCACGGTTATCCTGCTGGTGGACTGCTACCGGCTGCGTGCCCGGACGCGCGGGCTGGGCATGATCCTGTTGGTGTGCATGGGCGTCGTCGAATTCTGGGTCAATGGGATACGGATCATACTGATCGAGATGTATCCCCAAACCAATGTGCTGCAACAGCATCCGGGGACGGTAGTGATCTATCTTGGCGGCGTGATCTACCTGTTCCTGCAGCCACTGGCCTTCCTGCTGATGTATCAGCAGCAACTGCATCAGCGCCTTGAATACCGGGCCGATCACGATGGCCTGACCGAACTGCTCAACCGCCACGCCTTCATTCGTCAGGCCAGCAACCTGTTCCAGCAGGCACAACAGCAGCAACAGCGGCTATCACTGGCACTGATGGATCTGGACTGGTTCAAGCGCATTAATGACAGCTACGGTCATCAGGCAGGCGATGCGGTGCTGGCCCACTTTGCCCAGCTGCTGCGCCATGAACTGCACAATACGGCCGGATCGCAGAACATTCTGCTGGCCCGGGTAGGTGGCGAAGAATTTGCAGTGTTATGGTTAGGGCTGAGTGCCAAAGAGGCCAGTCTGCAGATTCATCGCCTGCGCAATGCGCTGGCCCAGCACCAGCTGGAATGGGATGGCGTACCGCTGACCGTCACCTTCAGCTGTGGCATGGCCGAGCTGGTGGCTGAGCAGACCTTTGATGAGCTGTACAGCAGTGCAGACCACCTGCTGTACCGGGCCAAGGATAATGGCCGGGACTGTCTCAGCCTGGCTTGAAGCCTGTTCAGAATCTGAGCCTCAGCTCCCTGCACAATCTCGTCAGCTAACGCCAAACAAGGCGTAAAGCACTGAGGAAGCGCCTTTTACCCGCGATAAAGGGTAATGAGCCTAAATGAGCCTTCCGACGGGCTTTCAACGCAGTTAGGCCGACGCGCAGCAGATCGTGAAGCGTTCTCAGGCACAGTGGTGGCCTGCGTTCAGCAATGGTATTAATAGCACTCTGGCCGGGCAGAGCCATGTACATCTGCCGTTCATAACTCTCTGACATAGTGACGCAAATACTCCGCTGTGAGTCTGCCCCCCCTCCCAGCTGCAACGCATCCGGCGCTGCAGATCGAGACAGGGAGTCAGGCATCGGCGCTGTAATGGAGTAGCAAACACCTTGAACTGGCTCGACCTGCCAACCCTGATAGCCGTGAACATTTTTGCCAGTCTGGTGTTTATGGGCATTTTCTTTTCGCTCTGGCGCTATCACCCGGAAGAAAAAAGCTTCCTCTGGCCTTTCTGCTCCGGCCTTAGCCTGTTTTTCGGCATTACCATGTTGCTGTCACGTAGCTGGATCCCTGAGTTGATCAGCATACTGTTTGGCAACGTCAGTCTGCTCTATGGTCACATCTTCATTCTCACTGCGGTACGCCAGCTGCATCGTCAAAACCTGCGTAGTTGGTACTGGCTCATGCCACTACCACTGATAGTAGCCCTACTATTCTTCACTCTTGTGATTCCCGATATGGATTACCGAGTCGTGTCCTTCTGTCTGAGCAGCCTAGTCATCTCCCTGCTGCTTCTGCATGAGCTGCGTCTTGCCTATCATCAGGGTCACCGCCTGGGATGTACCACCCTGATGATCGCGACGACTGCCGATTTGCTGGTGCAGGCTGGACGAGTAATCCTGATTCTGATCTATCCAATGGAACAGCACCTGTTCCCCTTCCACCCCAGTATTTTGCTGTCCCTGATCAATGGCCTGGCATATATGGTGCTGTGCCCGCTGGGCTTCATGATGTTGTACAACGAGCGCCTGCAGAGCCAGCTGAAGCAGGAAGCCACTCATGATCACCTCACCGGCCTGCTCAATCTGCGGGCCTTTCTGACAGAGGCAGAACAGCTGCTGCAGTCGCCACAGCACCAGGCCGTCACGCTGGCCCTGATTGATCTGGACTGGTTCAAGAAGATCAACGACAGCTATGGCCATCAGGCGGGAGATCATGTGCTGGAGTACTTTGCCCAGCTACTGAGCATGACGCTGCACGGCTCGGGTGCCAGCATCGGACGGGTCGGTGGTGAGGAATTTGCGGTGCTGTGGCACGACCACAGCGCAGCGGCCCGCGAGGGGCTGGAGCGGCTACGCCAGCATCTGCAACATCAGCCACCGTACTGGGAAGGACAGGCCATCGCCCTCACCTTCAGCTGTGGCATGGTCAGTCTGAAGCCGGAGCGCAGTACCTTCGACAGCCTCTACCGCGAAGCGGACCGTCAGCTCTATCTGGCCAAGGCCAAAGGCCGTAACTGCCTGAGCCTGGCCTGACGCAACAATCTGCCTGACGCTGTTATTTGCTGGCGGTGCAGTCCCTCAGCTGCGCCGCAGACTCACCGCACCACGCCAATCTGATCAACGCCTCAGCCCCCCGCCGCAGCCTGAGCTATGGTTATACGATACCTGTCATCTGGCAGCCCAGAAAACAGCTCCCGTGACGGCGCGTCGAGGTACCGGAGTGGACTGGCTCGATATACCTACCCTGGCTTTCGTAGCTCAATTTGCCAGCATTGTTTCTCTGGCCGTTTTCGTCTATCTGTGGCGCAACAACCCACAGGTGCGAGCCTTTGCCTGGCTGGCCGCCTGCAGCCTGAGCATGTGTCTGGGGATTTTTCTAATCCTTGGTTTGCGCTTTCTGCCCGTCACCTTCTGCATCCTGTCGGGCAATATCTGCCTGATGTACGGCGGCGTGATGCTGGCCCACGGCACACGCCTGCTGTACCTGCGCCCGGTCAACTTGCTGTACTGGCTGACGCCGCTGCCGATGCTGTGTTTCACCGGCTACTTCACGCTGATCACACCGGATGTCAGTGCCAGGGTGGTGATTTACAGCGCCACGGCGGTACTGCTGACCGGCTACTTTGCCTATGAACTGCGCCGCCCCCTGCATCCCGCCGGCAGTAATGCTCGTATCGTACTGCTGACCGTCGCCAGCATTGATATTGCCATCAACCTGCTGCGGGTATGGCTGACGCTGGTGCATCCCCAGCATCAGGGCCTGCTCACCAGTGTTGGCAGCAATGCCACGGCACTGGCCTTTCTCAACGCCCTGCTGTATCTGTCGCTGCTGCCGCTGGGCTTCATGATGCTGAATGACGAGCGCCTGCAGCTGCATCTGCAGCATCAGGCCGACCACGATGACCTGACACAGCTGCTCAGTCGCAGGGCGTTTATGGAGCAGGCAGAACAGACCATCAGCCATGCCCTGCAGCGTAAGCACAGCGCCACGCTGGCCATTATTGATCTGGACTGGTTCAAGCAGATCAATGACGGTTACGGGCATCTGGCAGGCGATTACGTGCTGGCGCTTTTTGCCCGCACACTACTGCGGGAAACCCGCGGCAGTCCTGTTCTGCTGGGCCGCATCGGTGGCGAAGAATTCGCCGTACTGTGGCCTGGGCTGACGGCAAAGGAAGCGAGCATCCATCTGTACCGATTGCAAAACAGCCTGAAATCGTCACCCATGGAGTGGGATGGCATACCCATTAGTCTGACTTTCAGCTCTGGGCTCGCAGAACTGAACGACAATCAGCAAAAATTTGATACTCTATACCGCCATGCCGATGCGCAGCTGTATCTCGCCAAGGAAAACGGGCGGGACTGCCTGTCCGGCGTGTGAGGTGGCCGACCTGCAGACATGCCGTCGCAGTTAAGAAGCCACCCTGGCATATTGCTAATTCGGGATAATCATAACGATGTTAAGTCAACTGAGCCCGGCCCTGCTCTGGGCCCATTTTCAGACCCTCTGTAATACCCCACGCCCCTCAGGCCACGAAGCCACCATCCGTAACAAACTGATCGACTGGGCCGAGCGCCGCCAGTTGCAGTGGCTGACGGATGACGCCGGCAACCTGCTGATCCGCAAACCTGCCAGTGCCGGCATGGAGAACCGCCAGAGTGTGGTGCTGCAGGGTCATCTGGATATCGTTGCCCAACAGAATGAAGGCACTGGCCACGACTTCACCCGCGACCCCATTCGCACCCGCATCATCGATGGCTGGGTGCATGCCACGGGTACCACCCTTGGCGCTGATAACGGCATGGGTGTTGCGGCTGCACTGGCGGTGCTGGAAAGCGACGAGATTGCGCACGGCCCCATCGAAGCACTGTTCACCATTGAAGAAGAAAGCAGCATGCGCGGTGCACTGGAGCTGCAACCCGGCTGGCTGCAAAGCCAGTTGATGCTCAACCTCGACTCGGAAGACCGTGGTGAAGTGTATGTCGGCTGCGCCGGCGGCATGGACGTCAATGTCCAGGGTCAGTTCGAGCAGAGCCCCCTGCCTGCTGACTGGCAGGTATTCCAGATCGATATCAAGGGACTGCGTGGTGGTCACTCCGGTCTCGATATCGACAAGGGCCGTGGCAACGCCAACCGCCTGTTGGTGCGCCTGCTGATCGAGCTGAGTAAAGACAGCGCGCTGCGACTGGCCAGCTTCAGCGGCGGCACCCTGCGAAATGCCCTGCCTCGTGAAGCCCATGCCGTCATCGCTCTGCCCGCCGAGAACATAGCCCTGCTGGAACAGTTGATCAGCCAGCTGAACGCCCTCTACCGTGCCGAACTGATGGGCGTCGACGAAGGTGTGGTGATCAGCCAGCGTACTGCCAGCGCCAGTCAGGCCCTGACCAGTGATGCCAGCCGCACCCTTCTCAACGCCCTCAATGCCGCACCGCACGGTGTGGAGCGCATGAGCCCGCACTTCCACAATGTGGTGGAAACTTCCAATAACCTCGGTGTAGTGCGCCTGCAGAACGGCCAGTTTGAATGCTGCCTGCTGGTACGTTCCCTGCGCGATCAGTCCACTCAGGTACTGGCCGACCGCATCCGCAGCCTGTTCACCCTCGCAGGCTGTCAGGTACAGGGCGAAAACGCCTATCCCGGCTGGACCCCCAACCCGCACTCGCAGCTGCTGAACCTGTTTCAGGACGTGCACCAGCAGGTGTTCAGCAAGCCCGCCGAGGTCAAGGTGATTCACGCCGGCCTTGAGTGCGGCATCATCGGCGCGACTTACCCGCAGATGGATATGGTGTCCTTTGGTCCGATCATTCGCGGTGCCCATTCACCGGATGAGCGGGTCAACATCGCATCCGTTGCCGACTACTGGAAGCTGCTTGTAGCCCTGCTGGAAGCCATTCCCACCCGCACCTGACCCGCCAGAAGCGCTAGCGCCCGGCCACGGTCCGCCTGAACAGACTGTGGCCGGGTCAATACCAGCGCTGGCTCATGGCAGGATGGTTGGCCCAAGGTTAAGGACAACCCCATGCCTGACATCGAACGCGTCAGCACTCTCGACATGCTCCTGCATATTGTCAGTGGTGGCAGCCTGTCAGCAGCCGTCCGTGAACTGAATTTGTCCCTTGCCGTCATGTCCACCCGGCAGCCCGCTAGAACGTAAAACGGGCTATCACGCTGGACAGGTCACCGGCGATGCTGGAGACATCCCGCGCCGCATCGGAAGTCTTCGCGGCTTCCCCTGCGACCGCACCGGACTGATCACGGATATGGCGCACCATATAGTTGATCTCATCGGCCGTACGTACCTGTTCCTCGGCAGTATCGGCAATACGGGTGTTCATCTCATGAATCGACTGGATGTTATTGACGATGGTATTGAGCGAACCTTCCACCGAGGAGGACAGGCTGGCCGACGACTGTGCCTTGCTCACCCCCTCCTGCATGGTCGATACCGCATTGCGAGTCTCTTCCTTGAGGCTGCCGATGATGCCCTGAATCTCACTGGTGGATTCCTGGGTGCGCTGTGCCAGCGTACGCACTTCATCTGCCACCACCGCAAAACCACGCCCGGCTTCTCCCGCCCGCGCCGCTTCAATCGCAGCATTGAGGGCAAGCAGATTGGTCTGCTCGGCAATCGAGCGAATCACACTGAGCACCTGATCAATGTTGCCGCTCTGCTGCTCCAGCCGGGTAATGGCCTGACTGGCTTCAGACAATGTGACCGACAGGCTGCCGATGGCCTGCATGGCCTGATTGACCACCGCGCGGCTGCTGGCCGTTTCCTCAGACGCCTGAGTGCTGGCTTCATCAGCCTGCTCAGCGAGAGTGGCAACGCTGTGTACGGTGCGCACCATGCGCTCCATGGCTTCGGCCAGCTGTTCAGTGCCACTTAGCTGGCCATGCAGCGCCTGCTCAGTGGTCTGTGTCACCCCCGCCAGCGTATGTGCGGCCTGATTCAGGCTGTGACCGGCGTGCGCCATGCGGCTGACCAGCTGGCGAATCACTTCATTGAAGGAGTTGAAATGGTGGGCCTGCTCGGCCAGCTCGCGTGGCCCGTGGGTAGCCAGCTGACGGGTCAGGTCACCTTCGCCCGAGGCCAGATTCTGCATGGCGCTGACGCTCAGTGATAACGGCCGGATGATGCTGCGAATCAGCAAGGTGGCGATGATCGCCATCACCAGCAACGCCAGCAGCGACACCAGCAGATAACGCAGTTTGGCGGCGGCCAGATCGGCATCCAGCTTGCCCATATTGACACCGCAGGCCACCACCCAGCCCCAGTCCTTGATGTAGGCAGAGTAGGTCACCTTGTCGATGAGCAGGTTGTCATCTTTCGGGCTGTGCCATTGATAGCTGGCAAAACCACCACCACTCATGGCGGCCCGACGAATTTCACGGACGATATACACGCCATTGGGATCCTGCAGGCTATCGATGTCTTTACCCTGCAGAGACTTGTTGGCCACATTACTGATGCTGACGCCCTTGTCGGAATGGATGAAGACGTAGTTACCCTGATCAAAGCGCATCGTCTCAATGATCGCGATAGCTTCCGCCTGCGCGGCGGCGGTGCTCAGTTTGCCGTCCAGCGCTCGCTGCCGGTAATCACTGATGACGCCTTCTGCCGCCTCGACCATCTGTCTGGCAGAATCCTGCGCACTCTGGCGCAACTGCATGCTGCTGTAGTGCAGCACGACCAGAATGCAGGTGAGAAGACACAGAGCAAACAACCCGAACAGTGACCAGATGCGGGCCACGATAGACAATGACTTCTGCTGCGCCATGGCGCGCTCCTTTGTAGGCAATGAGGTGAAACTACCTTTGGAGTCAGCCCGAACGACAACGCATTCGGCGACCCGACTCCCACAGCACTCATCCGTAAACTGCGCTCCGGGCATAACTACTCATGACATTTACACCAGGATTGCGCGCCGCTCCTGCAACAGGAGCTGGGTGACCGGCGGCTGACAGGGGTTCCTCTGCCAGCGACGCGATCACCCGCGCCTGGCACCTGTTCGGGCGAGCCAATACAGATACCAAACAAAAAACCTAGTCGGGAATGCTTGAAAAGGGAAATAACCAACCAGGATAAGTACCCGAAGTTTTTATAAAGAGAACCGCACACCCACTGCTGAATGTTGGGGAGTCAGGCGTATCAGCCCGTCGTCACTGGTCCTCTGCTTGCGTCACCCGCTTGTCTGCCCTCCCTCTGTTCGGCTGCCATTCTTCGTTTTCTGCAAAAACTGCTTTCGTATTTGAAGCAATGTGCTCTCGGGAGCACACTGCGATATACAACCACGGCACGGCATCCTGCCCGTGCCTCGCTCACGTCAGTCAGAGATGTCTGCAGTCATGATCAGTGACCCGCTATTCTGGGCCGTCGCCATTCCGGCGATCTTTATCGACGGTATCTCCAAAGGCGGCTTCGGCGGCGGGCTGGGAGTCGTCGCCGTACCGATCATGGCGGTGGCCATCAACCCGGTGCAGGCAGCCGCCATCATGCTGCCCATTCTCTGCATCATGGACTGGCTGAATATCTGGGCCTATCGCGGGCGCTGGGAGGTACGCGAGGCACGTTTACTGATCCTGTCCGGCATGCTCGGCATTACCATTGGCACCTTTACCTTCCGCTGGCTCAACGAGGATGCAGTACGCGTGTTGCTGGGGGTGCTGTCACTTGGCTTTACCCTCAACTGGGCGTGGAAACAGTGGCACCGGATCGGGGCTGAGCGTCAGCTCTACAACGTCCGCAAGGGCATACTGTGGGGGTCACTGACCGGCTTCACCAGCTTTGTCGCCCATGCCGGTGGGCCGCCCGCCAACGTCTATCTGCTGCCCCGCCAGCTGGACAAGACCACGTATCAGGCCACTACGGCGCTGCTGTTTGCCGTTACCAACATGATCAAGCTGATCCCCTATGCCTGGCTCGGCCAGCTCAGTGTCGGCAATCTCAGTACCTCGGCGGCACTGATCCCCATTGGTCTGCTCGGCATTCAGGCCGGCGTCTGGGCTCATCATCACCTGCCTGACCGCTGGTTCTACATCAGTCTGTATGTGCTGCTTGGAGTGCTGGGGGTCAAACTGCTGTGGGGCGGTCTTGGCGCCCTGCTCTGACAGAAGCGTCCTTCCATCGGCGGCAGCCATCACCCTGCGATCTGCAACAGCGGGGCTGCCGCCACCTTCTCCCGCTTCTTCCCCTCCCGCCACTGACCCGCCCCTGCTGCACCTGTCCGAGCCGCACCTGTCCGATAGGACAGTTGTGACCACGCCTGCTGATCCCTAACGTTTGCCGCCTGCAAAAAGTTGCTGTGGCAAGCACTCAAGGGAGACTTTTATGTCACTGGGCCTGGATCAGATTGAATACCTCAGTACCCTGCGCAACAGGGATTTCATTGCCTCCGATGTCCAGCAACGGCTTGGGCAGAGCAAGATTCTGGTCGCCGGTTGCGGTTCCACCGGAGGCAGCATTATCGAGCCGCTGGTACGCACTGGTGCCCGTCATCTGGTGCTGGCCGAGAACGGCACCTACGAAGTCAGCAATATCAACCGCCAGTCCATGGGCATTGCTCACGTCGGCCGCAACAAGGCCTCGGTGCACGCCGCACGGGTACGTTTTATTCACCCGGGTGTACAGGTCACCGTCCATGACGAAGGCATTCAGGCGCACAATGTCGAACAGCTGGTGCGTGAGACCGACCTGATTGTTGATGGGGTCGATGTCACCACCCGTGACGGCCTGCAGGCTAAATACCTGCTGCATGCCCACGCCAAGGAGCATCGCAAGCTGCTGGTCACCGGCTATGACATGGCCGCTGCGCAGCTGATCGTGGTGCATGACTACCGGCAGGACAGCGAGCAGGTGATGAAAGGCCGTCTGACCCCGCTGGATATCGTCTCCCTGCACCCGCTGCAGTGCTGTATCAAGCTGATTGGCACCGAGCAGATGCCGCTGGAGATCTTTGAAGAACTGGAGCGCCACGCCCGCAATGAGAAGGACTTCATTTCCCAGCTGGCGATGACGGCCAATCTGTTTGGCGTGCTGGCACTGGGCGTCATCCTCAAGTCCCTGGCTGACGAGCCGCTGCCGGAGACGGTCTATCTGGACATCTGGGAGCTGCTCGGCAGCCGCAGTGATGAACATACCCTCAAGCACTATCGCCAGCACTGGGCCAACCGGCGCGATCTTCACGTACTCTAGTCGGGCAGGCAGCAAGGTCATGGACAGATTTCAATTGGTGCTGCTGCACCAGCCAAGCTATGGCGAACGCAGCAAGGAAGTCAGGGACTATTTTGGCAAGCTGCTGGCCCTGCGTATTCAGGGTTACTTCCACGAGCACGGCCATCGCTACATTCCGGTCGATATCTACGATCACTTCGCCTCCCACCTGCTGTTGCTGTGCAATGGCGAGGCCGTGGCCTGTGCCCGTATCGTCGATCATGATGCCTGTGTGCAGCATGAGCTAGCCTTTCCGCCGGTGACGCTGCTCAGCCAGTCCGGCAGCCCCTCGGCCGTGGCAGCCGTGCAGCAGTTTGTGCAGCAGTACGGCCAGCAGGGCGGCGTCGGTTACGACAGTGCCTTTACCCTGTGTCCGGCAATCCGCCAGCAGCGGCTGGCCGCCACCGTCGTCAAGGTGATGCATGGCCTGTGGATGCTCTATCACCAGCACAGCCAGCCACGACGCTTTGTGGTGTCAGCCACCCTGCGACTGAAAACCGAGCGACTGTTCAGCAAGCTCGGCTGCGCACCGGTGTGCAGTGACTCTTACTTCCAGCTGCACAGCATTAACAGTGAGCTGGCCATGATGATGCTGTTCAGTCGTCCATCCGCCCTCGCACAGGAATGGATGGCGCACTACCAGACGCTGTGGGATGCACGTATCGAACTCGGTACGCCGTTCAGTAGAGTAGCCATCGTGCCGCCCGCCGGTCTGCCATGCGCCAGCCATAGTCTCGCGCTGTACGGTTGCCCCCCGGCTGCCGTTGAACCATCCACCACCGTGGGTCACCGACCACCGTCGGACCACCGACAAGGAAGCCTGCCATGCAGCTGATACAAGGCTACCTCCGCCTGCTGGAGCGTCGTTACAAACTGCTGATCGCCCTGGTGCTGTTGATCACCCTGGGCTTTGCTTATGTGGCCAGCGGTCTGCAGACCAATGCCACCCCCTACTTCCTCGATCAGAGCCACCCCAGCCGTCAGGCTGATCAGTTTCTGAAAAGCCACTTCAGCGGCAGCGGCGAGAACCTGATGATCGCCACCCGTACCGAGCAGGCGAGCATTTACAACGCTGACAGTCTGGAAGACCTGCATAAACTGACCCTGGCGCTGGAGCAGCTGACCCTGACCGACACCACCGATGTCAGCCGCCTGCAGCAACTGGTGCAGCGCCTGCCAGCCCATGATCGCAACGGTCTGGAGTTTGCCAGCCCGCTGCAGCCACGACAGATCGATCAGATCCGCACCCTGCAGCAGCGTTTGCAGCAAGTCGGTGTGCTGGACAAGGCTGACCAGCGCTGGCTGCAGGAAATGCAAACCCGTATTCACCCGGTCACCAAGGTGCGTTCGCTGGTACGCATTGAAAGCATCACCGCCAATGGCGATGAGCTGGATATCCATCCGCTGATGTTCCGTGTCCCCGCCGATGAGGCCGGGCGCAGTAAACTGGCCGCCGAGGCTCAGGCCAATGGCCTGCTGCGGGATGTGATGATTTCCCGCTCGCCGCAGGCGGTGAATACGCTGGTGGAACTGTCGATCCCGCAGGACGATGCTCCGGCCATGCGCCGTATGTACGATGCCACCGCGGCCCTGATCGAGCAGTTGCAGCTGCGTGATCACTACGCCATCGGCGGCCCGCCGGCTATCTTTGCCCAGACTTCCGCCACCATGGAGCAGGACAGCAATCGCTTCTTCCCGCTGATTCTGCTGGTGGTGATGGTGGTGCTGGGGCTGCTGTTCCGCTCGCCGCGCAGCGTGTTTATCCCTATTGGCGTGGCCTTCCTCAGCGTGATCTGGACGTTGGGCAGCATGGTGCTGCTGGGCTACCAGCAGAATATCGTCAGCACCATGCTGCCGGTGTTCCTGATTGCCATTGGCGTATCCGACAGCGTGCACTTTATAGCGGCTTATCGTCACAGTAGCGGGAGCACCGCGGATGCCGGTCTAGACCGCCAGACCGTGAAAGCTCAGCGACTGGGCAAGGTGCTGAACCACCTGACCGTGCCCATGCTGCTGACCAGCCTGACCACCATTGGCGGCTTTCTGTCACTGTGCTGGACACCAATTCACTTTATCGCCCAGTTCGGAGCCTTTGTCGCCCTCGGTGTGGCCTACGCCTTTATCATCACCCTGACCCTGCTCCCCGGCCTGTATCTGTGGCTGCCTGCGGCCAGACAGGCTGAACAGGCCCGCCCTTCAGCACTGATGCAACGACTGATCGGCCTGACTCAGCAGCTGGTCACTCGTCATACCCGCGCCCTCAGCATCGGCGTGGTCGCCGTGCTGATCCTCTGTGGTCTGGGTATCCAGCGTTTGCAGATCGATAACGAGATGATCGGCTATTTCTCCTCCCACAGCCGGGTCTATCAGGACAACAGCGAATTCAAACGTGACTTCGGCGGTGCCGCCACCCTGGAGTTCGTGCTGCGTGCGCCGCAGCCCGGCTACTTCAAACAAAGCCAGCATGTGGCAGGGCTGGAACAGGTGCAGCAGCAACTGCTGAACCACCCCAGAGTCGGTGCGGTCTATGCGCTGCCGAACTTCATGAAGCTGATGAACAAGGCGATGCATGGTGACGATCCGCAGCAATATCACCTGCCCGCCGCCAGCAATGATCTCTATGCCCAGTACCTGTTCCTCTATGAGAACAGCAACGGTAACGAGATTTTCAACGTGGTGGACAGCAGCTATCAGCTGGCACGCATCATCGTCTTCGTTAAAACCGACCAGACCTCGGCCATGGCCGATATCGTCCAGCGCATCACGCCGGTGATTCACCAGCAACTGCCTGAGGTGGAGATTATTCCGGCAGGCTTTGGTGAAGTACTGATCGCCACCCGCGACGAGATCATCTATACCCAGATCACCAGTCTGCTGCTGTCGTTTGCGGTGGTGACGGCGTTATTGCTGGCCCTGTTCCGCTCCGTGCGGTATGCCCTGATCGGTGTGATTCCGCTGGTCGGCGTCGTCGCGGGCAACTTTGCCCTGCTCGGCTGGAGCGGGCTGTATCTGGATGTCGGTACCGCCATCGTGGCGCCCATCGCCATCGGTATTGGCGTCGACTATGCCATCTACTTCCTCAACCACTGCCGCCAGCACCCCGGCAGCAACCGCGAAGCCGTGGCCGATGCCATCCGCCAGCAGTTCGCCCCCATCCTGTTCAATACCCTGGTGCTGGGCTGCGGCTTTCTGGTGCTGACCTTCTCCAGCCATCAGGCACTGATCAATCTGGGCTGGCTGGTCAGCTCCACCATGCTACTGTCGGCCCTGTTCACCTTTCTGGTACTGCCGTTATGTGTGCTGTTCGGCCGCAAGCCACCGGCGCCGCAGGTCGCTGACCTGCCCGGTGTGATCCCGCTGCGCATCAATGGTTATCCGAGCGAACTGCCGGAATGAGCCGCCCTCCCCGGCGGCCATAGCAGCCGGGGACCGCACTTTCCCTGAGACAAGGAATGCCCATGTTGTTTTCTTTTTTAGCTTCACCTGAACACCGCCTTACTACTCGCTACGCCCGACTGGGCTCACTGCTGCTGACGGGTCTGCTGTCTGCGGCGACGCTGCAGGCGGCAGAAGCGCCCGCCAACACCAGCGAGATGGCCAGCCTGACGCCGGAAAAGCTGATGGAGGCCGTCAAATGGCGCGCCGATGGCAACAGCCGTCAGGCCGATATCACTCTTGAACTGTGGCAGGGCCAGCAACTGCGCGACACCCGGCAGGTACGCTATCTGGAGCAGGACAAAGGCCAGAGCCGCGACACCCTGATGTATATCAGTGAACCCAAGGATGTGGCGGGCACCAGCCTGCTGTTCCAGAGCGATGCTGAGAAAAGCTCAGACGACGACAGCATCTATCTGTACCTGCCCGCTCTGCGCAAAGCCAAGCAACTGGCCGCGCGCAACAAGCAGGGGCGTTTTATTGGGTCGGAGTTTATCTACGCCGATCTGGAATGGCTGCGCCCGGAAGACTTCAGCTACCAGAGCAAAGGAAAGGTGATGTGGCACGACCGCCCGGTCATCGAACTGGAAGCCACCGCCAAACAGGACTCCGTACTGGAGAAAACCGGCTACAGCCGCAAGGTGCTGTGGGTAGACCCGCAGTATCAGCTGATTGTCGCCACCGACTTCTATGATGAGCAGGGGCGCCTGCTGAAACGCATGGAAGTGGAAAAGGTCGAGCAGATTCAGCACATCTGGACTATTACCCAGCAGCGCATGGACAACCTGCAGAGCGGCCAGAGCACGCGGATGTACGTGAAGAACATCAGCTACGACGTGGCCGTCAATGATCGTCTGTTCAACCGTCAGCAGCTTGGCAAACGCTGGTAATCCTCTCTGCTGCGGTGCTGCAACCCTCCTCTTTCAGTCAGCTGGTGCCACCCTGCCGTTCTGTGTGGTTGCCACGTACTGATCCTGAACTTTTGCAGCACCGCAGCCCTGGCAGTGAAATGAGCCCTCTATGCAGTACATCTTCACCCTGATGCCGCGCACTGCGGCATCAGCCCTGCTGCTGGCCACCACCCTGTGGCTACCGGTCAACGCGGCACAGGCTGCGCCGCTGGACTGGAGCGGCGAGCTGTCCAGCCGCCTCGACTACCGCCTGCCGGAAGCCGAACGTGGCTGGGCACAACAAAAACTCAAACTGAAGTTCAGTCTGGGTCAGCAGCTGGACTCCGGGGCCAGCTGGACTGCCGTGGGCCGCGGCTATATCGACCCCTATTACCGTCAGGCCCGCTTTGCCGGTACCGATGCCCATGAGCTGAGTGATGATCTCTGGCTGCATGAACTGTACTGGCGTGATGGTAGTGACAGCTGGAGCTGGACCCTTGGTAAACAACAGGTGACCTGGGGTGAGGCCGATTACTTTCGCGTGCTGGATGTGGTCAACCCGCAGGATCTCAGCGATTACCTGCTGAGCTACGTCGAGGAATTCAATCAGGCCCGTCACTCCCTGTGGATGGCCAACATCGAATGGAGCGGTGAGCGCTGGACCCAGCAATGGCTGTGGATCCCTGATTTTGCCGCCACCACGCTGCCTGCCGATGGTAGCGACTTTGCCTCTACCGGTATCCACGCTTTCCAGCAGCTGCGCGATCAGGCCGACGTGCGCGAACCCGGTCATGCCCTGCGTGATCACAGCTTCGGCTGGCGTGGCAGTTACAGCGGCGATGCCATCGACGTCAGTCTGTACGGCTACTACGGCTGGAACCCGGACCCGCTGTTGCAACTCGACAGTCAGGGTCTGCATGAACGCTACGCACGGCGGCAGGTCATCGGCAGCTCTTTCAGCCGCGCCATCGATGCCTGGGTCGTGCGCGGTGATGCCGGGCTGTATCTCAACGAGGCCGTGGCCGACAGCGATGGCGTGCTGCATCTCGGGGATCTGGCCAAGGCCCTGCTCGCACTGGACTACAACGGCGCCAGCTACAGCCTCAGCCTGCAGGCCTTGTGGGGCGATGGCCTGTCAAAACCGGACTGGCAGAGCAAGCAGCGCATGCTGTCGCTGTATGGCGAGAAGCGTCTGCATAACGATGATCTGGTGCTGAGTAATCTGGCCATTGTCGATCTGGCCGGTCACAGTGGCCTCAATGAGGTGCAGGCCAGCTATCGTCTTGGCGGTGATGTCAAGGTGGCGGTCGGCAGCGACCTGTTCTGGGGGGATCAGGCGCTGTTTTCAGGCTATCGCAACCAGAACCGGGTCTATATCAAGGGCAGCTATTACTGGTAGCAGCGGGAGGCACCTGCCGTCATGCCCCGAGCAAGCTTCTGATCGGGCGATGGCAGGTGGCTTCAGAATGACTGAAGCTCAGAGCGACTGAACCTCAGAATGAGTGAACATCAGATTAGTTTGAAGAAGGTACTCACGATCTCGCCAGCGCAGGCCTGCGCGCAGCAGATCGTGAGTACATCCCCGAAGATCAGTGCAAAATCTTCATATGCATGGCTTTGGAAACCAGATGCATGCGATTACAGACATTCAGACGACGGCACATGTTGGCGACATGAAACTTCACCGTGCGCTCGCTGATCCCCAGAATCACCCCGATTTCCCAGCTGGATTTGCCTTCGTGCAGCCAGCGCAGCACTTCGGCCTCGCGCTGGGAAAACACCACTTTCTCCACTCCGTCGTCACTGTGCGCTGCCACCCGGCGCCCCGCCTCATGCAAGTGGGGCAACAGATAAGACAGAATCAGACGGAAGTGCTCTTCTCGCTGATGCTGGCTAATATCGACATTGAGGATGCTGCAATTGTGCAGCGTCTGGCCGTTCAGATGACCAATCAGATTATCCTGCCCCAGTACCGAGTATTCGCACTGGGGGTCGCGGTATTCCAGCCAGATCGGGCAGCGCTGGGCCAGCACAAAACCGACTTCCTTGTTAGATTGCAGATAATCGGGACGCAGCAGGCTGGCGGTTTCTTCCGCCTTGAGGTTGAGGCCCTGCAACAGCAGCGGGTAAATCCCCTGGGCTTCTCTCGCCAGTTGCAGATAGGTCAGCCGCACACAGGGCAGCAGCTTCTTGACCTGCTGCAGCAGCGACTGGAAGTCCTCCTCGCTGCGCACGGCCAGACTGGCCACGCTGATATCCAGTAATGACATGGCGTCCTGATACGCCAACTGGGCAGATTCCATCACACAAGACTCCCTTCCGTACGGCCAGACCACAACGGGTACTGTCAACGCCGTAGTACCCATATTCAAACTGATTCGATTCAGAACTGGGTATTCATAGTAAAGAGCCACTTATAAATGTCTGTTGTTTTTTTGTCATTCGCCCAATTCGCCAGCCGCCTCAGGTTAATAAATGTAAACCCTGTCTGTAAGACGAATAATATTTTCCATGAAAAATATAAAAATCCCTATCCCCAGGACAACCAATCCAATACGACCCGTTACTGAATCCATATTGGCGCTGTTTAGCCTGAGTCGGCCTTCTATGCTTATTTCCACAGCAGGCCAATACGGCAATACCCATAAAAACTGTATTAGCTGTCTTTTGTCCCGCTGTCCTCAGTCACGCTGCATTTCCCTAAACAAGGGTAACGCATCATGTTTCATCATCATCCGCATAGAAGGAAAGTAATCATGATCGACATTCTGATTGCCGTCGATGGCGAGTATCTGGCTCAGCAACTCAAGGACGGCTCACTGAAGCCCGGCAGCCAGAGCAGCCCGACCAATCTGGGCGCCTGGCAGTCTTCCGATCTGTATATCGCGATGATCACCCAGAACAGCTTTCTGGCGAACGATCAGGGCGGCTCAGAGCTGGATGTCAAAGCCAACTCCGGTGATACCATCCGCTGGACCATGACCACCTTCGACAACAACGCCGACTACACAGCCTTCCTCTATGCTGGCAACTTCAACCCAGCGCAGAGCATCACGCCCCTGACCTATTTCAATATGCACACCAGTCTGTATCTGCCTTCCGGCTCTGATCCTACCGGCCCGGTGCAGCTCTACCATAACTACACCTATGTGGCGCAGGGCACAGTGATCGAGCCACAGAACAAGATCCAGTACACCCTGTCCTTCCAGCTGGTGAATAACGCCAACGGTCAGGTGATCGGTTACTTCAACTGGGATCCGTTCATCAGCGTATCGGCCTGATTCAGGCTCGTCCCGCAGGGACATTAAACGCGTCGGCTCAACGCTACCACCCCGCAGGTTATCGCCTGCGGGGTGGTCATCTGACAGGAAAGCAGTGGAAGGGGATCAACAGACTGACCTGCCAGAAAGCACGAACTTCAGTCGTCCTTGCCCATCAGCGACTCGACGCTGATGTTGAAGTAACGAGCCAGATTGCCCGCGGTACGATAGAGAATGCATTTCCCCGCTTCGGCACGCTTGATCGACGACAACGATACGTAGTGCCCGGCATCAATACAGCCATCGGCCAGACGCTCCTGACTCAGGCCACGATAGCGCCGCAATTGCTTAAGATAATGGGCATCAATACGCATGCGCCCGTCTTTGATACGACTGTCAGCCAGTCCTTCAGCAGTGATTGCCAGCAGGGGGGTATCCGTTGCCAATTCTGTTTTCACAGCGTGTCGCATTTATTTTTTCCTCATTTAATCAAGAACCGCTGCAATAAATCAGCAGGCTCTGTTTAAAGTGGCAGGATAGTGCGACCTGACCTAATAGCTAAATGTTCAACAAAACTAAATGATGAAGACCAGTAATGGCCCTGGTTTTCATTTCAGACGTTGGTCTGCTTTCTTGATAAACATCTAGTGCGCCATTATTAAAATCCATTTCTTTCGCCAATTCCTTAAATCACACCTTTATTCGCATAACATCCGTATCTGTCACCCACGGTTGTCTGTACAGCAGTGTGCCCTGTCACTCCTCTCGCCAGAACTGTCCCAAAGGACAGTGTGGTAACCGCCAGAAGGTGCAATTAACAGTCATTCAGTACAGTCAGGACATTCATTTCCGCGCCGCAACACATTAGTATCTGTGCCAGCCTTTATGGCCCCCTAGCAGGCTGTTGAAAAACGTTATCGAGGCAGTCGAGACAAGGAAAAAACAGGCGCAAAAGCGGAGTTTAGTGAACTAAATGAGCATTTTGAGCCTGTTTTTGACGCGGTATTCGGCAACGCAGATAGATTTTCAACGACCTGCTATGAATCACCCAGCAGTAGTACCTGAGGAAAAGAAATGATTGCCAGAGAGTGGAAAGCCCGTTGTCCGGCTCATCACCTGAAGGGTTTTATCGACTATCTGTACCAGACCGGTGTCAAGGATACCGCCATGACTCCCGGCTTCCGTGGCGCCCAGATTTTCACCCGTGAGCTTGAGCAGGCCGCTGAAGTCACGTTGATTACCTTCTGGGAAGATCTGCAGTCCGTCACCGGCTTTGCCGGCGAGGATATTGAAACCGCGCGTCTGTACCCGGAAGACGAAGCCTATGAGCTGGAGCCCGACACCTTTGTCCGCCACTACGAAGTGGTCGGCGCCAAAATGCCGGTATAGCGCTCCAGCAGGAGCTATGTCCTGAGCAATATCCACGCAGTACGGTTGATTTATTCCGGACAAGCTGCCGGATCAGATCAAGCAGCTGCTGTTACTCCCCCATCACCACAGAGAATAGCCCGACTCAAACCGGGTGCAGGCGTTGGGGGAGATAAGCACAGTGAACCGCAGTGCGTTGAACAGCGATGATGACACGTTCGTTTAGCACTGTACGACCGGCCCCTGCAAGAGAATAGCCATAGCAGTCAAGGCCACTCTAGTAATCACATCGTTCAGCACTACATCTTCTCTGGATACTACTTCTCTGGATAAAAGTACCGGCTCATGGAGCGGGCGAACCAGCCATAGGACAGATTGAGCAGGAACACCGAAATCACACTGACCAGCACAAACACCACCACCATGCCTTTCAGCGGCAAGGTAGCCAGATGCTGATGCAAGGGGCCACTGGCAGGCTCAAAGGTAAACATAATCCATAACCCGGCAAGGGTGATCAGCCACAGGCTGGTCAGTGACCCAAGGATCAGACGCCAGCGCTCAGCCACGGTGGGCGCACGCTTCTCCTTCTTCACGAACAGATAGGTCACCACATAGGACGCCAGCAGCATGGCCAGCGCCGAGGCACTGGAGCCGATATGCAGGAAGGTCACCATAAAGCCCACGGCCGTTGAGGCAATCACATAGGCCAGAGCAAAACGCTGAATATAGGGTTTGAGGGCAACGGGAGTCATAGCGGTACTCAGGCTGACAGTCACTTTCATTTACTGCAGCAGACGCTAACCGGCTGGCACTGCGGTGTAAACCCTTGCTGCGGTGTAAACCCGTGTTGTTATAGTAAGCCCTTGTTGCGGTGGCAGACAGAAGCAGACCAACGACGACGACCAGAGCGACCTTAGAGTGTTTACAGCAGCCTTCAGATATTCACAGGAAGCCATGACGGCGGTGAAATACCTGGTCCAGCATTTCGGTCGCATTGCAGCAGAAGCCATCGCTACCCTGACGCCGGTATCAGTGCATACCCGTGAGAACAGCTGACAGCGGGAGTCAGTGGCCGACGGGCCAAAGAAAAAAGGAGAAAAGGAGAAAAGGCATGGGAAGGCACCACGCCTGCAATCAGCGCCTGGGAATAACCACCTGCGGTGGTCAGGAAGCGGCGCCCGGAACCTTAACAGGTCGTTAAGACGCGCTTACCGCAGCACCATCACCGAACAGGCCGAATGACGGACAATCTTGGAAGCGTTCGAGCCGATCAGATAGGTGACCGCACCGGGGCGAGAGGCGGGCAGCACGATCAGATCCACATCACGTTTGCGCGCTTCATACAGGACGGTGTCATACACCACCCCTTCCCGCACCAGAGTGTGGCCACGCTGGCTTTCCTGCAGATACTGCTGTTGCAGCTCACGCAGGGTGGCCTTCATCTGCTGGCGAATTTCTTCCAGCTTTTCATCACTGACGTAAGACATCATCGCCGGATGCACGGTCACCGAGTTGACGCTGATCAGGCTGACCTTGCCGTCAGCATTGAGCAGGCGCAGCGCCGTATCAAATACCCGTGGCAGGGCATCCTGATTGTCCAGATCCAATGGCAGCAGAATATGTTTGTACATGTCCTTCTCCTTGAATATCCGGCCCGTTCGCGAGCGGAAACAGGCCAGTGCACAGCAGGTCGTGAAGCTGCTCACAGAACAGTTTCACGTTCACAGCAGGGTGTCAGCGTCCAACTAACCCGCTCCCATCAGCTTGTTCGGCAACCACAGCACCAGATCAGGGAAGACGATACAGATGATCAGTACCAGCAGCTTGATCAGCACAAACGGGGTGATGGAGCGGTAAATATCCATCATGGTCACGCCGGGAGGAGCGATCCCCTTGAGGTAGAACAGGGCAAAGCCGTAGGGTGGTGTCTGAATGGCAATCTCGATGTTGAGAATCATCAGGATGCCGAACCAGATCGGGTCATAGCCCAGGCTGACGGCGATGGGTGTGAAGATCGGTGCGCACATCAGCACGATGATGAACTCATCGATGATAAAGCCCAGCAACAGCATGACGCCCTGCATCAGCAGAATCACACCCCAGGGCGGCAACCCCAGATCAGCGGTGAACTGCGCCACCAGACTCTGCACGCCCATCAGCAGATGGAAGTTACTGAACACCGACGCGCCCATGATGATCCACATGGCCACCGCGACCAGCAGAGCGGTTTCCACACCGGCCAGACGCAGGGTGGTGAGTTTGAAGCGCTTGTAGATACCGGCCAGGATCAGGGCACCGACAACACCAATGGCACCGGATTCGGTCGGCGTGGCGATACCGCCCATGATGGAACCAAGCACCAGCACGATCAGCAGCAGGGCCAGACCGCCATCACGGATGGTCTTGAAGCGTTCCAGCCCGGTCAGTGGCTGCTCAGGCTCGGCATCCAGCGGCGCCCGCTTGGGGTCCAGCTTGCAGGAAATAACGATGTAGGTGATGAACAGCACGATGGCCAGAATGGCAGGCACAATCGCCGCAATAAACAGACGGCCAACGGAGTTCTGCGTCACCGCGCTGAACATGATCATCGGCACGCTGGGCGGAATCAGGATGCCGAGGCCACCCCCGGCCATGATCACCCCCAGCGCCAGGCGCTTGTCGTAACCACGATCCAGCATCGGCTTCAGGGCTATACTGCCGGAAGTCATGATGCCGGCACCGATGATGCCCACCATGGCACCGATCAGCGAGCAGACGATGATGACGCTGATGGCCAGCGAACCGCGCACCCGACCGATCAGCATCTGGCTGGCATTGAACATGGCCTCGCCGATACCGGAACGGGTCAGCAGCTGGCCCATGTAGATGTACAGCGGGATCGACAGCAGGATAAAGCTGAACAGGTTGTCTTCAATGGTGGTCGGTACCACGTTGAAAACGGCATCGCCCCAGGTGAAATAACCCACCAGCATGGCAATCCCGCCCAGCGCCAGGCCCACCTGGGCGCCCATGGCGAATGCCGCCAGAATACAGGCAAACAGAATACCGGTAAGGAGTCCGATACTGATCATGCGCCCTTACCTCCTTCACTGGCCGCATCAGCTGCGTCGTCCAGTTCGTACTTGTCGAGCAGTGGCTTGCCGGTGAACAGCTGCCACAGGTTCTGCAGAAAGTCGGCGCTCAGCTGCAACAGGAACAGTGCCGAGGCCACGTCGATCATGATCCAGAAGTGGATCATCGAGGGTGCCCATTCACTCTGGCGGCGGTAGTCGAATTCGATGGCTTCTTCCGCCTTGCCAAAGGCCAGCTGGAAGATGATGACCAGAAAGAAACCGCCCAGCAGGTAGGACAGCAGGTTGAACAGGTTCTTCCAGCGCTGCGATACGCTCAGGTAGAGAATATCGACGTTGATATGGGCTTTGCGCTGCTGGGCAAAGGCACCGCAGAGGGCACCGATATAACCGAAGATAAACAGCGAGACGTCATAAGCCCAGATAGTGGGATGGTTGAAGATATAACGGGCAACCACCTCGAAGGCCACAACAAAGGCCAGCAGAGGGACGGCCAGGGAAGTCAGGCGGCCAACCCAGACCACCAGGGCTTCCACCCCCAGACACCAGTTACGAAGCAAGGAATACAGCATGGCGGGTAGGCTCCATCGGCAACTAACCACGTCCGAAACACGTTCACGCCGCAGCGTTCGTGAGTACAGGCAGCACGTTTGACAGGGTTTCGGAGTTTTAACAGTGCCGTCCTGTGCCAATGACGGACGGCACCACGACCCGCCGTTTTGTCTGACCTGCCACTGCGGAGGCGGACAGACGAAGAACAACGGAATCGGGTGCAGACAGTCATCGGTACAACGGCGAAACGCCCTTCACCTTGGTGAAGGGCGGTGTGTGGCGCGGCTTATTTGGCCGCGTCGGTGCCTTCCATGATCTTGATCAGCTCAGCACTGACCTTGTCGCCCTGAGCGTATTCAGCCCAGACCTTCTCGGCAGCGGCGTGCCAGGCAGCCTTGTCAGCATCAGAAGGCTCGGGGCTCCACTGCAGACCTTTGGCTTCCATTTCGCTGACGGCCTTGTTCACCCATACAGAGGACTTGTCCAGCTGCTCTTCTGCGTGACGGGCACCGGCTGTTTTGACGATGGCCTGCAGATCAGCCGGCAGGCTGTCCCAGACTTTCTTGTTGACGATGATCGGCATGGCCTGAGCACCGGCTACGGGCAGACGGTACATGTACTTGGCCACTTCAACGTGGTTGCCATCGCGGTGGTCGATCAGGTTGGAACCGACGGCACCGTCGATAACGCCTGTGGCCAGCGAGGTGTAGATCTCGTTCCATGACAGGGCAACAGGAGAGGCGCCCAGCTCACGGAAGAACTTGCCGTAAGCACCGGGAGCACGAATTTTCATACCCTTGAAGTCTTCAACCGAGTTGACGGGCTTCTTGGTGATCACATACACCGCAGGCTGGAAGTAGGCTTCAACCCACTCTACGCCCTGCTGGTTGTAGGCCTTCTGCAGTACGGGTTCCCAGCCTTGTTCATGGAACAGGGCGCTCAGTTTGGTGGCATCAGCGGTGGTACCGGGCAGGCCGATTTCCACTACGCCGAAGGGAATTTCACCGGCATGAGAGGGCTGGAAAATCGCGCCCATCTGCACCAGACCAGATTTCACTGCACCCAGTACACCGCTCTCACCCACGCCTTCACCTGCGTACAGCATCTGGATCTTGATGCGGCCGTTGGACATGGTTTCGATGTTCTTGGCGAAGTTCTCGTAGACCTCACCGTAGGCAGTGCCACGGGAGTAGAGGTTGCTGAAGCGCCAGTTGTAAGTCTGCTCCGCCATGGCCTGCAGCGAGGTTACCCCTGCAGTCACGGTCAGCACGGAGGCGATCAGTGTTTTGCGCGTTTTTTGCCAGAAAGCTTTCATAAATCAGAATCCCCAAAGTTTTAACTGCATTGCTATGCCGCTGCGTAGCGGCCGCTTGTTTTTTATTTAGTGCATTGCGATGGGCTACTGACGCCTTGAGCAGGGCGTGGCGTTCAACAACCTGGGGCGGGAGTCTGCATGAGGCAAAAGCGTGGATAAATATGAAACATTCCATGTTTAAGTTAAACGACATAAACCTTTAAGCAACGACATGCACCAATACGATGCGCAATAAGACGACAGAAATGCTCAGGAATTGCGCATTTATAGGACAGCGCAGTGGCTAGCCCAGGGCTGCAATGCCCGTGGCGTCTGTGTTCAGATAGTGATCAGGCCAGCCGTCTGGCTAGCGCTGATCACTGTTACAGAGTCAAAAAACAGGTGGGATTCACTGGCCTTTTTTACAATTCCAGCCAGATTTACTACCTACTACTTTGGTGGAAATAACCTGTACGCCTATTCGTGGCCGTCAGCGCACGGTTTTGCAGGTAAACGCGCTGCGCCCGACCTCCACCAGCTGTTGTCCGCTACGCATCAGCTGCCGGTCATGGGTGTTGGCGATCACCAGCTTGCCTGCCCAGCGCTGCGCCAGACGCGCAAAAATGCGCTCGGCCAGCGCGGTATCCATCCCTGCGGCAGGCTCATCCAGCAGCATGATGTCAGCATCCTGCAACAGCAGCCGCGCCAGCCCGATACGTTTGGCTTCACCGCCGGAGGGCTGCCATTCTCCATCCCCCAGCCAGGTATCCAGCCCCTGCGGCAGCGACTGCGTCCAGTAGTCCAGCTCGACCAGATGCAGCACGGCCATGATGGCCTCATCGCTGTGGTCATGATGCAGGCACAGGTTGTCGCGCAGGCTGGCCCGCAGGATGTCGATGCGCTGTGGCATCAACGCGGGCGGACGAGCGCTGGCAGAGCGAATCTGCACGGTGCCGCTGCTGGCCTGTAACTGCCCGGCAAGCAGAGCGATCAGGGTACTTTTACCGCTACCGCTGGCACCGCAGACCCAGTACCAGCCGGGTGCGGCGAAGCTCACATCCACCTGCTGGAAAACAGGATGCGGCTGCGAGGGGTAGCCATAGCTGAGCTGCTGCAGCCGGATCAGCCCTGCCCCTTCGGTCAACTGGCGCGGCTCAGGGCTGGCCTGCGCCGGTTGCAGTGCCTCCAGCCGCAGCAACGCGGCCAGACCCAGCCGCAGTGACGCCAGTATCGGGCATGCACCGATCAGCACTTCGCCACAGCCCAGGGTCAGCAACAGCCACATGAACACCTCGGCACCGGCCAGTATGCCCTGCTGATAAGCCACAAAGGCTTGCCAGAACACCACGACTGCCAGCAGCGCCAGGAAGATCTGCGCCAGCAGCATACTGAACTGCTGACGGTTGACGGTGGTGATCTCCTGCTGGTCCCCCGCACTGGCCTGCTGTGCCAGCTGCTCGCCACTGTGCTCCAGCTGCTGATGCAGGCTCAGGGTGCGCATGCTGCTGAGCAGTGAGCTGGCAAACTGCCATTGCGCTACCCGCAGCTGATGTAACTGGTTTTGTGGCTGCAGCACCTGCCGGGTGTACAGCCAGGGCATTACCACCACGGCCAGCACCAGCAATGGCAGCGCCCATGGCAGGGCCTGCGGCAGTAGCAGTGCCAGACTGAGCACCAGCCCCAGCACCGTAGCCAGCACCACCACGGCAGGCAGCAACGCCGACACGTAGATGGATTCGATATGCTGGATGTCCTGCAGCAGTCGGCTGGCCGACTCGTGGCGGTTCATCTGCACCTCGTGCCAGTGGCGGCGCGCGAGAAAGCGGAACAGGTCGGCACGCAGCCGGGAAATCACCCGGAAGGTCGCCTCGTGACTGGTGTAGCGTTCACCGTAGCGCCCCAGGGTGCGGGTAATGGAGAAGCCCCGCACCATGGCCCCCGGAGTGAGGAAGTTGAATTCAATAGCCGACACCGCCGTCAGCCCGGCCAGTGCCGCTGCGCTGATAAACCAGCCGGACACCGCCAGCAGGGCGATCCCGGCAACGGCAGTGATCACCGCCAGCAGTACTCCCAGCAGCGCCATGCCCTTGTGCTGCCAGAGAAGACCAAAGTAGTGCTTTTGCAAGGGCGTCATCAGTGCTCTCCGCTGAGAATGATTTCGACGTCAAAGAACTGCTGATCCGCTGGCCGATGGCTGGCCATGATCAGCATCGCACCACTGCGGGTATAACTCTGCAGCCGCTCCATGAAGGCCATCGCCGTGTCCTGATCAAGGTTGGCGGTAGGCTCATCCAGCAGTAACAGACGTGGCCGGTGCAGGAACACCCGCGCCAGCGCAATACGCTGTGCCTGCCCGCCCGACAGGTAGCCGCCACTATCGCTGATGACATAGTCCAGACCACCGGGCAGGGCATTGACCACATCGTCGATGCGGGCCTCATGCAAGGCCGCCTGCAGCTGTGCATCGCTGTACTGCCGCCCCAGCGTGAGGTTGTCGCGAATACTGGCAAACAGCAGCTCGGGCTTTTGCGACAGATAACCGATCTGCGCAAACCAGCCCTGCTGCTGGAAGATATCCAGCGTCAGGCCATTGATGCTGATTTCTCCCTGATAGCGCGGGCGCAAGCCTGCCAGAGTATCCAGCAGGGTGGTCTTGCCCGCACCGGATGGCCCTTTCAACAGCAGCTTCTGGCCGGGCAACAGGGTGAAACTGACCGGGTTGTGGACCGGCTTGTCGGCACTGCCGCTGCGCAACTGATCCACTTCCAGCCGCTGCAGCGACGGTATCGCCAGCTGCTGATCCGCACGGGCAGCGGTGCGCGCCAGCTGATCCAGCCTGATCAGCTGTTCAGCCATGGAGGTCGCGTCGGAGCGCATGTGATAGAGCGTGCCCATACGGCGCAGCGGCAGGTAGAACTCCGGTGCCAGCATCAGCAGAAATACCCCTTCGTACAGCCCCAGTGTGCCCCAGCTGCCCACGTCATACTTGCCGAGGAAATACAGACCGAGATACACCGCCACCAGCGCCACGCTGATGGCGCTGAAAAACTCCAGCACCGTGCCCGACAGAAAAGCCACCCGCAGCACTTCCATGGTGGATTTGCGGTAGTTCTCCGACTGTTCGAACAGGCGGTCGGCCTCCTGCTCGGTACTCTGTGCCAGCTGCAGGCACTGCAGATTTTTCAGGCGGTCGGCCAGCAGATGGCCCAGACGATTGAGTTGCTGCAGGTTGTCACGGCTGGCGTCACTGGCTTTCCAGCCTGCCAGGATCATGAACACCACCACCAGCGGTGCGGTGAAGGCGAAGATCAGCGCCACTACCCAGTTGACCATACTGGCGGCCAGCAGGATCGCTAGCGGCATCAGCACCGCCAGCCGCTGCAGCGGAATGTAGTCAGCGAAGTAGCCACGCTGCTTGTCGATTTCGGTGGCAATCAGATTGCTCAGCTCGGCACTGTTGAACTGCGGGAACAGCCGCACATTGAGTGCAAAGCAACGCTGCAGCGCATAACGGCGCAAGGCCTGACGCATCTTCAGACTGGCACGGTTACCCACCAGCGTCTGGCCGTAACCTGCGGCAATGCGCAGCACCAGTGCCGCCGTCAGCAGCAGCCAGTCACTGCTTTGCGGATAGCTGCGTTCGGCCTGAAATACCGCGCCATCGAGCATGCTGGCGACGCAGTAGGCCAGGGTGATAGTCATCGCCACCTGCACCAGCCCCAGCAGGGTGGCCACGGCGTTGTCGCTGCGCGCATAACGGCTGAAATATCGCAGCAGCGCTACAGGCCGCTGAAACTCGGGTTCGGAGAGACTGTCGGAAGGTTTCACAGAGGTTGGGCCGCCATAGATCAGTTATGCGTACATTAGCGCAATCTGATGCAGATTGATTTGATCAGGTTCGGATTTTGGCTGTTTTCCGCTCCGGATGGTCGGAGTGGCAGCCCGATAGGCTTTCACTTCAGACATGCTGGCATTCCCGGAAGGTGTTCTCAGCGCTGGCCGCGGCGCACCAGCAACTCCATAAAGACATCGCGTGGCTTGTTAAGGCGCCCATACTGACGGGTGATGGCGGCGATCCCCAGCTTGTACATGCGTTCATCCGGCAGCAGTGGCTTCAGGCGCCCTTCCTTGACCCAGTGGCCGACGTACTGTTCCGGCAGAAAGCCGATATAGGCGCCAGACAGCACCATGGCGGTGCGGGTTTCGTAGTAATACGCCGATGCGGCCTTGGTCAGCCCACGCAACTGTACCGTCACATCCGGGTTGGTCTGAATCCCGGCATGCACCAGCTTCTGCTGCTCCAGCTGCACCCGCACCTCATTGTGATCGGGCTCATGAAACAGCGGATGGGTATTGCTGCAGTACAGATAACAGGTTTCTTCATAGATGGGCTGATACAACAGGCCGTCCAGCTCACGGTGATAGGGAATAAAGCCGACATCGGCCTCTTCATTGAGGATGCGCCGCTCGATCTCATTCATCGGCGCCGTCTCGAAGTTGATGTAGACATCCGGTGCCCGCTGGCTGAACTCGCCCAGCACCTCGGGGAAATGACTGCGATCATCCAGACTGATGGTATCGCTGGCCACCAGATTCAGCTCGCCGCTGACCTGTACGTGCAGGGCATTGACGGTCGAACGGAAGTCTTCCATCTGTGAGAACAGCCGGCGCACGGCGTCATAGATGATGATACCGTCTTCGGTCAGGGCGAAACCGGAACGCCCGCGGCTGCACAGTGTCAGTTTCAGCCGCTGTTCCAGATTCGACATATGCACACTGATGGTCGAACGGCTGACGTTCAGTACTGCCTCGGCAGCCGAGAAACCACCACACTCGACCACGGTCTTGAAGACTTTCAGCAGACGAATTTCGTAATCACCGACCTGCCCGAGTTCGGCCATGGGGTTGGTGGGCGATGCACTTGAAGAGGGCACGGAACCCTGTGTTTGTTTTATGTTCTTCAAAGTAAATATTTAATCTTCGTTATTTATAAAACTTTATACCAGACTCTAAGATGATGTGCATCGCAGCTAACACCTGCCATCCAGTGCAGTTACTGCTCGCCGCTTACGGAGAATCCAGATGTCATCTTCACAGCCCGCCTACATCGCTGACCTGAATTATCTGCTCGCGCCAGTGTGCCAGTCTGAAGGCAACCACTGGGTCAGCGGTGATCAGCACGACAGCTTTGTGGTAACCAATCCGGCCAACGGTGATGTGCTGGCGCAGCTGGCTAACCATAGCGCAGAAGATACCCGTCACGCCATTGACCTGGCCAGTGCGGCACTGCCCGCCTGGCAGAAACTGACGGCCAAGGCCCGTTCAGTGATCCTGCGTCAGTGGTTCAACCTGATCAACCAGCATGCCGATGATCTGGCCCTGCTGATGACCCTGGAACAGGGTAAGCCACTGGCAGAAGCCAAAGGGGAAGTGCTGTACGGCGCGTCCTTTATCGACTGGTTCGCCGAAGAAGCCAAACGGACTTACGGTGATGTGATTCCGTCACCACAGGGCGACCGCCGCCTGCTGACCATCCGCCAGAGCATTGGCGTGGTTGCCGCCATTACGCCCTGGAACTTCCCCAATGCCATGATCACCCGCAAGGTAGCGCCGGCACTGGCCGCAGGCTGCACCGTGGTGATCAAGCCCTCGGAAGAAACGCCACTGTCGGCCATCGCTCTGGCCAATCTGGCCTATCAGGCCGGGGTACCTCGTGATGCGCTGCACCTGATCCTCAGCAACCGCGCAGCCGAGGTCGGCAACGTCATGTGTGAAGACAGCCGGGTGCGCAAACTGACCTTCACCGGCTCGACCCCGGTGGGCAAGATTCTGATGCGCCAGTGCGCCGACACCGTCAAAAAACTGGGCCTGGAACTCGGTGGTAACGCGCCTTTCATCGTCTTCGATGATGCTGATCTGGATGCCGCTGTCAGCGGTCTGATGCTGTCGAAATTCCGCAACGCAGGCCAGACCTGTGTCTGTGCCAACCGTATTCTGGTGCAGGACAGCGTGTACGATGCGTTCGTCGCCAAACTGAAAATCGCTGTGGAAAAACTGCAGGTGGGCAACGGCACCGAAGCCGGTGTCACTACTGGTCCGCTGATCAACAGCAAAGCCATCGACAAGGTTGAGCGGCTGGTCAATGAAGCCCGCGCAGCCGGTGCCGAAGTCATCACCGGCGGCCAGCGTCATGCGGCCGGTGCAGGCTTCTACCAGCCAACGCTGGTGGTCAACGCGACGGCTGACATGAGTATCTGTCAGGAAGAAATCTTCGGCCCGGTAGCACCGCTGGTGCGCTTCTCCACTGAAGAAGAAGCTGTCCGTATTGCCAATGACACGCCTTTTGGTCTGGCCGCCTATTTCTACAGCCGCGACATCGGCCGCATCTGGCGGGTGGGCGAAGGGCTGGAATATGGCATGGTAGGTATCAACGAAGGGGGGATTTCCAACGAAGTGGCACCCTTCGGCGGCGTCAAGGAGTCCGGTCTTGGCCGTGAAGGCTCGAAATACGGCATCGAAGACTTTATGGAAATCAAATATCTGTGCATGGGTGGCATTTAACCTGCCTGATTGCTACAGACAATAAAACCGACTTAACTTAATCAAACCCACGCTGGCAGCGGCCATCCCGCTGCCAGCGCAGAACGCCAACACTGACAGCAGTCGCCGACAGGGCGTGCTGAAGCGCGGAGTCAAGTAAATGTCCAATTCAGACCTGCAACAACGCAAAGATGCCGTGATTGCCCGTGGTATGGGTAATATGGCTCCCATCTACGTCGAGCGCGCCCTCAATGCCGAGTTGTGGGATGCCGACGGCAAACGCTACATCGACTTTGGTGCCGGTATTGCCGTGGTCAACACCGGCCACTGTCACCCCAAGGTCATTGCTGCGGTCAAGGCCCAGCTGGACAAGGTGACACACACCTGCATGACCGTAACCCCCTATCGCGAAGCCGTTGAACTGGCCGAGAAGCTGGTCAGGATCGCCCCCGGCAGCACCCCCAAGAAAGCCATGTTTGTCAGCACCGGTGCAGAAGCCGTAGAAAACGCGGTGAAGATTGCCCGCGCCTACACTGGCCGCAGTGCCATCATCGCCTTCGACGGTGGCTTCCATGGCCGTACCAACATGACCATGGGCCTGACCGGTAAAGTGGTGCCCTACAAAGCCGGTTTCGGTCCTTTCCCGAACGAAATCTACCGCCTGCCTTACCCTAACGCGCTGCACGGTGTCAGCGAGGAAGAGGCACTGCACGCCCTGCAGATGCGCTTCAAGACCGACGTGGAGCCAGGTCGTGTGGCAGCCATCATCATTGAGCCGGTGCAGGGTGAAGGGGGTTTCTACCGCGCCCCGGTCAGCTTCCTGCAGTCTCTGCGCAAGCTGTGCAGCGAGCACGGCGTCATGCTGATCTGTGACGAAATCCAGAGCGGCTTTGCCCGTACCGGCAAGATGTTTGCCATCGAGTACGCAGGCATCGAAGCAGACATCATGACCATGGCCAAAGGGATTGCCGGTGGCTTCCCGCTGTCTGCCGTGGTCGGTAAAGCAGAGATCATGGATGCGGCCAACCCCGGTGGTCTGGGCGGTACCTATGCCGGCTCTCCCATTGGCTGTGCTGCCGCTCTGGCGGTGATGGATGTCATCGAAGAAGAGCAGCTGTGCCAGCGCGCCGTGGCCATCGGTGAGCAGATGGTAGGTCACCTGAATACCCTGAAGGCTAAATATCCCCAGCGTATCGGTGAAGTACGTCACCTTGGCGCGATGATCGCGGTGGAACTGGTACAGGACGGCAATATCGACAAGCCCGATGCCGAACTGACCAAGAAGCTGTCCGCTGAAGCGGCCAAGCGGGGTCTGATCCTGCTGACCTGCGGTATTCGCGCTAACGTTATTCGCTTCCTGCCTGCACTGACGGCTCCGTTCGAGATCATCGACGAAGGCATGCAGCTGTTCAGCGATATCCTGGCTGAGCTGGTGTAACCCGCTTAGCAGGTCGTTGGAAATCTATCTGCGTTGCCGAATACCGCGTCAAAAACAGGCTCAAAATGCTCATTTAGCCCACTAAACTCCGCCTTTTCGCCTGTTTCTTGTGCCCTCGGGGTATTTCCTTGTCTCGGCTGCCTCGATAACGTTTTTCAACAGCCTGCTAG
>NZ_LAPT01000022.1 GCF_003194385.1 Pokkaliibacter plantistimulans | reverse complement strand
GTATTAATCCGGGTTTCCCCGGGCTATCCCCCACTACCAGGTAGATTCCTACGCGTTACTCACCCGTCCGCCGCTCGTCACCCAAGAAGCAAGCTTCTCTGTGCTACCGCCCGACTTGCATGTGTTAGGCCTGCCGCCAGCGTTCAATCTGAGCCATGATCAAACTCTTCAGTTCAATTCATACAGTGCTTAAGTGCACCAAACTTGGCTCAGAGATCCACATTACTCAACGAATTGAGCATCGTTCTCTGACTATTTTGTCGAGTCAGGAACAAGTGCCCACACGAATTATCCGATTGATTTTTAAAGAGCAGCTGGTGATCGCAACCACCAGTAAAGAAGAGGTGCGCATTCTATCGAATCACCGGAAGATGTCAAGCCGCATTTTCGCTTGGCTTTTCTTCAGCATTCGCCGTTGCCGGCTAAGGTACTGAATTTTAACATCTTCTTTTTCTTCCGGAGCACTCAGCGCGTTGCTGCGTGTTCAGTGGGGGCGCATTATAGGCACTTCCGGGAGTCTGTCAACACTCTTCTCAACAAAATGCAAAACACCTAAAACTAACCACCACAAGCGCAAAAGGCCCCGTAGGGCCTTATCAGAGAAAGTCTTAAATTAGCGCTTTTCGCTTCGCTTGATATTCCGCACCAAGCGACGCTGGCGTGCTTCATCGCGCAGCTGTCTTGCGGTCTTAGTTTTGGGCTTATCTGCAAATGGGTTGTCACTGCTCTTAAAACTGAATCGCACAGGTGTTCCCTTAATATTCAGCACCTGTGCAAAGCGGTTTTCCAAATAACGCTGATAAGCACCTGGCAGATCATTAGTTGAATTACCGTGCACTATAAACAAGGGAGGATTGGAGCCGCCCTGGTGAGCATAACGCAGTTTGATGCGATGTCCTTTTACCATCGGTGGCTGATGGTCCTGCACGCAATCCTGCAACAGGCGGGTCAACCGACTAGTAGACCATTTGTGCATCGCCGAGGCATATGCTTCATTAACTGATTTATACAGATCTCCCACAGCCGTGCCGTGCAGAGCAGAAATAAAATGCATGTCGGCGAAATGCGCAAATACCAGCCGACGATCCAACTGGCGACGGATTTCATCTTTCTGCTCTTGTGTCATGCCATCCCATTTATTGACAGCAATGACGAGTGCTCGACCCGATTCAATGACGAACCCGATCAAGTGCAGATCCTGTTCGGACAGACCATCGCGTGCATCCAGCACACAGATAACGACATGTGAATCTTTGATAGCCTGTAATGTTTTGACAATAGAAAATTTTTCGATTGCCTCATTAACACTGCGGCGACGCCTAACCCCTGCCGTATCGATCAGCGTGTAATCCTGATCATTGCGCACATAGGGGATATAGATGCTGTCACGCGTAGTCCCTGCATGGTCATATACAACTACTCGATCTTCGCCCAGCATCCGATTGACCAATGTGGATTTGCCAACATTAGGACGCCCCACCACACCGATGCGAATACCGCGACTTTCCAGTTCAAGAAGCCGCTCCTGCTCCTCAACAACCGGGTAATCAGCCATAGTCACTTCAATCAGACTACGAATACCGCGTCCATGAGCTGCCGCAATCGGTAAAGGCCCTTGTAAGCCCAGACCATGGAAGTCCACCATGGCTACATCTGGATCCATACCATCGGTCTTGTTGACGACCACCCAGGCAGCCTTGTTCAGGCGACGCAAATGATCCGCAATCATCTCATCAGCAGGATTCAGCCCAGCACGCGCATCCACCAAAAACAGTACGACATCAGCCTCTTCAATGGCCTGTAGTGACTGTCCGGCCATAGCGGCATCAATACCGTCTTCATTGCCACTGATACCGCCAGTATCCACCACAATATAAGCACGGTCACCTATACGCCCTTCGCCGTACTTACGATCGCGGGTCACCCCTGGCATATCCGCTACCAACGCATCATTTGTACGTGTCAGACGGTTGAAGAGTGTGGATTTGCCAACATTGGGGCGCCCCACTAAAGCAACGACAGGATTCATCGGTGTAAAACCATTTTAGCGAATTCAGAAAAACAAACGGCCGTCAGTCGACGGCCGCCTGTGTATGTTCAATAGCTGCAATCAATACTGCAGCTCTTCCAAGCGACCACTGTTGCCAAGTATATATAAACTCTGACCAACAGACTGCATATCGCCGCCAACACCGTCACTATCAACCTGATAGCGGTTCATGAAACGGCCATCAAAGCGGGACAGAATATGCACATAGCCTTCAAAGTCAGACACGGCAAGCACATCACCCCAGATCACTGGTGTACCCAGTCCACGATATTTCAATGCATCCTGCTTCCACAGCACAGCACCGTTATTACGGTCGAATGCCACGACATCACCTTCGTCATCAACCGCATAAACTGACGTCGAGTCTACCGCAACGCCTTTAGCACTGGAGAATGGCTTGCTCCACAACACCCGACCTGAAGAAGCATCCAATGCTGTCAGATCACCTTGATAGGTAACGCTGTAGAGTACATTTTCCATAAAGGCAGGCCGCCCTTGCGCATCCACTACACGCTCCAGCTCAGAGCGTCCCTTGGGCATAGCCAGACGCTGCTCCCAAACGGTTGCGCCAGTGTCATTGGTCAACAGCACCATCTTGCCAGAGGAAAAGTTGGCAATGGTTGCATTGTTGAACACCAACGGGAAGGCCGTTCCACGCAGAGTCAAAGACGGCGCATTGCTGTCATAACGCCAGACTTGTTTACCATCAAGCGCATTGTAGGCAATTAGGCTGCCGTCAATGTACTGCACGACCACAATGCTGCTACTGCCCTGTGGCGGAGACAGTACTTCTGTTGGCGCATCAATCTGCCAGCGTGTTTCACCGGAAGCGGCATCCAGCGCGTACAACTGGCCATCTAACGTACCGACCACAACCAGGTCACCGTTGAAGCCCACTCCACCACTGATGCGTGCTTCCATGTCCCGTTTCCAGAGCTGCTTACCACTTTCTCGATCGTAGGCAGCAATCACACCTTCATTGGTCGCAGCAAATACCGACGTTTCACTCAGTGCCGGGGTCAGACCTACCTTTTCATCTGTATTACTTGAGCCAACGTCTACATGCCAGGCAGATTTGATCTTCAGCGTTGCATCAATAGACTGCAGCTCTGCAGGCTCGTTTTCCGGAGTACCCTGCCACAGACTACAGCCAGACAATACTGATGAAACCAGGAGAACAGCCGTGTAGTTACGCCATGCCATATCATGCTCCCTTCGCTACGGCGAGATCATCCAACTTCATCGCCAGCACCGGGCTCTGCCGTCCAGCTTCCTGATAGAGAGCCTGGGCTTCCATATAAGCCTGTCGTGCCTCAGCAGTTTTACCTTGCAGGCTCAGAATATCACCACGCAGTTCCGCCCGCTCAGGGGCATATAGGCCACCGTGATCCTGTAACATTCCGAGCGCCTCAGCACCCTTTTTATCTGCAAAGAGAACACGAGCCAGACGCAGCTCTGCCAGCTCGCCAATATCAGTAGTACTTTCTTGATCATGTACCCATTGCAACTGGCTCTGAGCTTTATCAAGCTGCCCTGCATCGGCATAGACCTTACCGAGCAGTAGCGCAGCGAATCGCGCATAGCTGGTATCGGCATAATCCTTTTTCAATTGCTCTGAAACATGCTCATAGGTAGCCAACTGCTCGTTACTGGCTTTACCACCCTGTGCAGCTGCTACTCCTTGCACCAGGCCTTGATAAAGTGCGGAGGCATTGCCGTAGTATGTTTGCTGATGATGTTGCCATGCTTTCCAACCTACTACCGCAGCAGCAGCGACAGCCACACCTAAAATCAGCGACTTACCGTTTTCTTTCCACCAATTGCGGATCAGCTCAAGCTGCTCCTCTTCGGTTCTCAGTTCACTCACAGGGCTATTCCTTATACTTGCTTATTGAGCGCCGCGACTATAGCTGCCACAAAACCTTCTGCATTTACTTCTTGCGGCGATCCATCCTGCCAGAGCGTACCGCACAATGATTCACCATTTTGTTTGACGATCAAGGCCAGCGTGGCGCCAGCTTGCTGTGCTTTAGCATTGATGTTCTTCAAGCCCGCACAATGACTACGCAAGCGCAGGCCAGGTATGGCAGTACGAAGCTGTTCGGCCAGACTGATCAAAGCAGCCTGCAAACCTTTATGCTCCGCAGCAAGATACAAATCCAACGTCTGGCGAGCAGACTCAGGTACTAGTTGCAGGGTCTCCAGCATCAGCACCAAGCGTTCAACTCCCATAGCAAAACCTGCACCGGGAGTACTCTTGCCGCCCAACTGAGCAACCAGTCCGTCATAACGACCACCGGCACAGACAGTGCCTTGTGCACCCAGCGACGAGGTAGTCCACTCAAAAACCGTTCGATTGTAATAGTCTAAGCCACGCACCAGCTTGGGATTCAGAACATAGCGGATACCATTGGTATCCAGAATGTGGCAAAGCTCAGCAAAGTGCTCTTTGGATTCCTCATCAAGGTAATCCTCCAGCATGGGCGCCTGACGCAAAATATCCTGAGTATTCGGATCTTTTGAATCCAGAATACGTAGTGGGTTGCTGGCAAGGCGGCGTTTGCTGTCTTCGTCCAGTTGAGCTTCAAACTGGAGAAGGTAGTCCACCAGTACCTGACGATAGTGCGCTCTGGCTTCACTACTGCCCAATGAGTTAAGCTCCAAAGTGACATGTTCCAGCAGACCAAGCGACTTCCATAGCCTTGCAGTCAACAGAATCAGCTCAGCGTCCAGCTCGGCTCCTGACATACCAAAAGCTTCTACACCAATCTGGTGGAATTGCCGGTAGCGCCCCTTCTGTGGCTTTTCGTAACGAAACATCGGCCCCTGATACCAGAGACGCTGAGTCTGATTGAACAGCAAGCCATGTTCTTCCGCTGCGCGTACACAGCTAGCGGTACCTTCTGGGCGTAACGTAAGACTTTCGTTGTTGCGATCCTCGAAGGTATACATTTCCTTCTCGACGATGTCCGTTACTTCACCGATGGAGCGCTTAAACAGGTGGGTGTACTCCACCACGGGCATACGAATTTCACTGTAGCCGTAGGCGTCCAACACGTCTTTCACTTGCGCTTCGAGATACTGCCAAACGACCGAGTCTTGTGGCAGTACGTCATTCATCCCGCGAATGGCTTGAATCTTTGCCAAAGCGTCTTCCCCAATACAGATAAATGGATTCAGTTTTGCGGCAATGTCATACGTACGACATCACGTCCAGCGTACTGACTGATATCAACCGCATTACTATCGATACTGATGGACTCGATACCAGGCATATAACCGATCACCAGACGCACCGGTGGCTTCACATGCATGGCGACTTCATCACCAGTGGACTTAATAGCAGCCATTAACCGCTTGCCATCACCATCCTGAAGCTGGAACCAGCAGTCGGACTTGAATTTAATCACCACATAATCTGTGCCAGGAGGCCCTGCAGGCACATCTTGCGCAGGAGCGGTAGCATTCGACATGTCCTCATCTACAACCTGCTGATCACTCGTTGCACCTGGCTCAGTAGCAATTGCGACATCAGCAGAAGGCCCAACGGGAGCAGTAGATGCTGTCACTGCAGACTCCGTGTTTGCCGTCTCCGTAGAAGGGGCAATATTATTCATAGCGGCCTCATCGGCAGCTGCTGTCGGTGCTGACTCATTGTCACCCGTCACTGAGGCATTGATCTGACTGGCACTCAGCGGCAAGGATACACTGTTATTCTCTTCTGCCGGGTCAGCCAGCACGATCTGCTTGTCTCCCTCCAGTGTGGAGACAGTAATTTTGCTGATCAGGTTATGGAATATTTCGCTAGGATTAGTGAACTGGTGCTGCTCTTTCCACCAGAGCAAGGACAATACCGCCAGCGCCAGCAAGAACAGGATAGTCAGTATCCGCATCAACGGGTCCGTAATACGCGCCTGACGCTTCACTTTACCTACATTAGGCAGAGGAGCGATGCGAGGCTGCTCCTGCACACCTACCATCTGCTCATACGGGCCAAGCCAGATATGCTCCGGCTGCCCAAGGAGCTTGGCATACGCCTTGATGTACCCTCTGACAAAGGGTGGCTTGGGCAAGCGAGAGAAATCTCCGCTTTCCAGTGCCTGCACATAGAACTTAGTCAGGTGCAGTTGCCGTGCAGCATCATCTAGTGAAAGCCCCAGACGCTCACGTCCCACACGCAGCAAATTGCCGGGAAAAATGCCATCAGGACTCAGGCCAGCTGAAAGTTCATCTGTCTCGTTCACTCCGAGGCTCCTGGGGTTGCAGGCTGTGTCCACACATTCAACTCTTCAAGTAGTGACTTGTTGCCGCTTTGTTCAGCAATGCGTTTTCCCAGAGCCAGCGTCTCCGGGTTGTGCTTCGCATAGCCTTGTTTTACCAAACGATTAAAAAAGGAAAAGTCGATCGCAGCTTGCTTAGGGTCTGATAGTTTCATGTCTACTTGAGCAAGGGCATACCATGTCTGTGGTGACATGGGCGACAGCTTGACTGCGCGATTTAGGTTTTCTCGGGCACCTGCCAAGTCGCCCTGAATTAAAGCACAGCGACCCAGGTTTTCAAACGCCTGAGCACGCTGGGTGTAGAGGGGATCTTCTGCGGCCAGCTTTACCTGTGCACAGCCCTGCTGAGCCTTACCCACTGAAAACAGATACGCTCCGTAGTTGTTGTGCAACCGCGCATCGGCAGGATGGCGGGCAATAGCCTGATCAAACGTTTGCTCAGCCAAGCCCTGCTCACCCTGGGCGGCATACATCATGGCCCAGGCATTCAGTACTTCTACATCATTAGGATCCAGCTCTTTGGCACGTTGCAGAGGCTTTATGGCAGATTCCGGCCGACCAGCCTGAAGATATCCCAGGCCAAGGCGGACATAAGCCTGGGCAGCACGCACCGCTTGCTCGCGCTGTTCCTTAGCAGAAGGTTTTGGAGGATTAGAAGTAGTGGCACACCCTTGGAGCAAACACATGGTCAGCAGTCCTATCCATGCTGTGTGGCGCATCCACTACTCCTTACTTGTTCAGATAACAACGATTATCAAGCTGACTCAGATTCCAAGGTTATCACGAACCGTCAAGGACTGATCAACCAATTTAATATAGCGCTCGCTGCGACGGGTGCGATCATCAACCTTGCCTACCAACTGACCACAGGCTGCATCGATATCATCGCCACGGGTAGTCCGCACGGTAGTAACGATACCGGCATGGGAAACATAATTCTGGAACGCCTTGATGGCTTCATCCGTAGAACGCTCATAACCCGAGTTCGGGAAGGGATTAAACGGAATCAGGTTCAATTTACAGGGTACCTGGCGCAATACCTTAACCAGCGCTTTGGCATGTTCAGGCTGGTCATTCACGCCTCGCAGCATGGTGTACTCAAAGGTAATGCCGCGCTTGTCATCACACTTGTCGAGGTAGCGCTTACAGGCAGCAACCAGCTCTTCAATAGGGTATTTCTTGTTGATAGGTACTATCTTGTCGCGCAGCTCATTGGTCGGCGCATGCAGAGATACCGCCAGAGAAACATCCGTCACGTCACCCAGCTTATCCAGCATAGGCACTACTCCTGCGGTACTCAGCGTTACCCGACGTTTGGACAAACCATAGGCGTTGTCCTCCATCATCAGGCTCATGGCATCTACCACCGGGTCAAAATTCATCAGTGGCTCACCCATTCCCATCATTACCACATTGGTCACGCGGCGATCACCCGCAGGATCAAACGGACCAAAGGAGCCAATGGCGACACGCAGCTGACCGATAATCTCCGCAGCAGACAGGTTACGGTTGAACCCTTGCTTACCGGTGGAGCAGAAGCTGCAGTCAAGTGAGCAGCCGACCTGTGACGAGACACACAACGTAGCGCGGTCACCATCGGGAATCAGCACAGTTTCCACCGAGTTGCTTTCACCGACACGCACTACCCACTTGCGAGTACCGTCTTTGGAAAAGTGTTGATAGATCACTTCCGGATCGCGAATCTCAGCGACCTGTTCAAGCTTGTGACGCAGGTTCTTACTAATATCCGTCATATCTTCGAATGACTTCGCCCCACGCTGGTGAATCCACTTCAGCACCTGAATGGCACGAAATTTCTTTTCACCCAGACTCTCAAAGAAAGCAATCAGCTTTGGCAAAGAGTAGCCGAGAATATTTACTTTGGTGTTCTGTTCGTTCATGGGGCAAGTCATTTCAATCAGTCAAAGGTGGACTAATCCACCCGGGAATCAGCCGCCGAAAAAGTAAGCGATTTCGCGAGCAGCTGAAGTAGAGGAGTCAGAACCGTGTACAGCGTTGGCATCGATAGAATCCGCGTAATCATGACGCAGAGTGCCAGCAGCTGCTTCTTTAGGGTTGGTCGCGCCCATGATCTGGCGGTTTTTAGCAATGGCTTCTTCGCCTTCCAACACCTGTACAAAAACAGGACCAGAAGTCATGAAAGATACCAGGTCATTGAAGAAACCGCGTTCTTTGTGCTCAGCATAGAAGCCTTCGGCATCTTCACGAGACAGAGTAACCAGTTTACCTTCCACAACTTTCAGGCCAGCACGCTCGAAACGAGTGATGATTTCACCGATTACATTCTTTTTAACTGCGTCAGGCTTGATGATGGACAGGGTACGTTCGATAGCCATTTTTCTCTCCAGCAAATGCTTTGATTAGGGGTTGGAAGTTAAACCGGGCATTATACGTGAGAGCCTTTACCCTGAGTAGGGTTATCCACAAAAACAAAACGCCCGCAATAGCGGGCGACATGCAATCAACAACTTATCATGCATCACAGGGTCTAACGCGCTTCTTCGATCCAGGCCATTTGGATCGCTTCAAGAATTTTTTCATTGGAGCGCTCAGGATCATCTTCAAATCCTTCCAGCTCGCACACCCAGCGATGCAAATCGGTAAATCGAACATATTGGGGATCCACATCGGGATGCCCTTCAGCCAACTCAATGGCAATGTCCTGTACATCAGTCCAGTGCATAACGATGCTCCTCAATGACGCTCTGATGCGTGATTCAGGGTGTACTTGGGTAACTCCACAACCAGATCCGTGTCACCCACGATAGCCTGACAACTCAACCGCGAATCAGGCTCCAGACCCCACGCCTTGTCGAGCATATCCTCTTCCAGCTCATCTGCCTCGTTGAGGCTACTGTAACCTTCGCGGACGATGACATGGCAGGTGGTACAGGCACAGGACTTCTCGCACGCGTGCTCTATCTCAATGCCATGACGCAGTGCTGCATCACAGATCGACACCCCTGGCTCAACTTCGATCACCTTGCCTTCAGGGCAGACTTCTTCGTGGGGAAGAAAAATAATCTGTGTCATCTATCACCTCAAAATTCATCTACACGATGGCCGGCCAGCGCATCGTGAATGCTGCGATCCATGCGTCGGGCAGCAAAGTAATCGGTACTCTGGCTCAAAGCCTCAATCGCCGCCGACAAGGCAGTGTGATCTTGTGTCTGCTGGCGTAACGTCAGCAGCTGCGCCATGTCTTCGCGCATTGCCTGCAACTCTGCTGCAGACAGAAGCGTTTGATCAGCTTCCAAGGCACTGTCCAGCGCTTCCAGCAGACGATCCGCCTCAACCTGTTGCTCTCGCAGGGCCCGTGCGGCCATATCCACTTCAGCAAACTGATAGGACGCCTTCAGCATCGACCCGATTTCATCTTCGGAAAGCCCATAGGAGGGCTTGACCACGACACTGCTACTGACGCCAGTAGACAGTTCTTCTGCAGCCACACTCAACAAGCCATCTGCATCCACCTGAAACGTCACGCGAATACGTGCTGCGCCTGCAGCCAACGGAGGAATACCTCGTAGCTCAAAACGCGCCAGAGAGCGGCAATCAGAAACCAGTTCACGCTCGCCCTGCACCACGTGAATCATCATCGCCGTTTGACCATCGCGGAAAGTCGTAAACTCCTGCGCGCGGGCAGCCGGAATCACCGTATTCCGATCAATAACACGCTCGACCAAACCACCCATCGTCTCCAGACCAAGAGACAGCGGAATCACATCCAGCAACAGCATGTCAGCATCGCGCTTGTTACCGACCAAAATATCAGCCTGGGCGGCAGCGCCCAGTGCCACTACCTTATCTGGATCAATGGAGGTCAGTGGCTGGCGATCAAAAAAGGCTGCGACCTGCTCACGCACATACAGGGTGCGGGTAGAGCCACCCACCATAACGACGTCCTTCACCTCCTGAGCAGAGATACCCGCATCACGCAGGACTTTGCGACAGGCTCGCAACGTACGCTGCACCAGACCATCCAGCAAATGGCTCATCTGTTGGCGGGTCAGCACCAGTGTTGACTCTATGCCGGGCAGCGCGGGCTGCAGCTGTACGTCTTCATGCTGAGCCAACTGCTCTTTGGCGGCACAGGCAGACTGCAACAGCAGGCGCCAGTCCCGCCCTGATAGCTCAGCCTCAGGCAGTTGCCACTGCGTCACTGCCCAACGAGCAATAGCCATATCGAAATCGTCACCACCCAGCGCCGAATCACCGCCTGTGGCCATGACCTCGAACACACCCTTGTGCAGGCGCAGGATGGAAATATCAAAGGTACCACCGCCCAGATCATAGACAGCGATGATCCCCTCTGCCTGCTCATCCAGCCCATAGGCGACAGCGGCTGCCGTAGGTTCATTCAACAGACGGAGCACCTGCAAACCAGCCAGTCGAGCAGCGTCTTTGGTCGCCTGACGCTGAGCATCATCAAAGTATGCCGGCACGGTGATCACAACACCGTCCAGCTCACCACCTAGCGAAGCCCTGGCACGCATTGCCAGAGTTTTCAGAATCTCGGCAGAGACCTGCACAGGACTGACCAGACCTGCCCGCGTACGCACATAGGGCATACCTGAATCACTGGCTTCCAGCTGATAAGCAAGCGTCGAGCTGTCAACATCAGCAATACCACGCCCCATCAGGCGCTTGATTGATGACAGGGTATTTTCCGAATCGATAGCCATGGCTGCGCGCGCAACCTCACCCACTTCAATACCGGTTTCGGCATAGCGCACAATAGAAGGAACGATATCCCTGCCTTGCTCATCGGCCAGGGTAACTCGTTCACCGCTGCGTACAGTAGCCACCAGGGAGTTGGTCGTCCCCAGATCAATACCTACCGCTCGCTTGCTTTGATGAGGCTGTGGGCTTTGGCCCGGTTCTGATATCTGCAGTAGCACGGCAATACCTTAATGATGATTAGTCGTCGAGCCGTTCTTCCATGGCATCAACTTCGTCGAGCAGCTTATGCATGAATTGCAGCTGGCGATGGCATTCGTGCGCCTGAGCGAGGGAATCGGCGTCCCCTTGCTGCCAGGCGCTGACAAAGCGTTGATATAACCCGTCACGTGCTTGCCCGACTTCATCTCGAACACTGTTCAGCACTGCAAAGGGGTCAGTAGCAGCATTGGCCTCCTGCAAGGCTTCGCGCCACTCCATTTGCTGCATCAGGAAGTTGACATCTTTGGTAGTGTTGGCTTCTGATCGCACATCCAGACCTGCCAACTGCAGCAAGTAGCCAGCGCGCTTCAGAGGTGACTTCAGCGTAGCCAATCCTTCATTTACATAGGTGGCGTACTGCAGTGCCATGCGCTGCTGCTGCGAACTGGCTGCTGCATGGCGATCCGGGTGCAGGCTTTTCTGCAACTCCTGATACCGCTGCTGCAACACCACCTGTTCCACCGCAAAAGACACCGGCAGACCGAACAGCTCAAAGTAGTTCTGACGAAAATCCATGGCAGGCTTCACTGGCTGGAAAACAAGGGAAACTCATGACGCCTGCTAATTCAGACGTTAAAGCTTTCACCACATCCGCATTCACTGCGTACATTAGGGTTGTTAAACCTAAAGCCTTCGTTCAGACCTTCCTTGACGAAATCCAGCTCGGTACCATCGAGGTAAGCTAGGCTTTTTGGATCAATGAACACTTTGACTCCAAACGACTCAAAAACTTCGTCTGTGTCATCCGGCTGATCAACAAACTCCAGAACGTAAGCCAGCCCGGAACAACCAGAGGTTCGCACACCGAGGCGTACGCCCTGCCCTTGTCCACGCCCTTTGATGTAGCGATCGACATGGCGCGCGGCCGCTTCTGTCATGCTTATGCCCATTTCCACTCGCTCTCCTGGGTGCCAGCAAAGCTGGCACTGTCACAGTCAAATCACTTCGCAACCTTGGCGCGATAATCGTCAATGGCTGCCTTGATGGCGTCTTCAGCTAATACCGAGCAATGGATCTTGACCGGAGGCAGGGCCAACTCTTCAGCGATAGAAGTGTTCTTGATTTCAGCGGCCTGATCCAGAGTCATCCCTTTCATCCACTCGGTAACCAGCGAGCTGGAAGCGATGGCGGAACCACAGCCGTAGGTCTTGAACTTGGCATCTTCAATTACACCCTGCTCATTGACCTTGATTTGCAGACGCATCACGTCTCCGCAGGCAGGCGCTCCTACCATGCCAGTCCCCACAGTAGGGTCAGCCGCATCAAGCTTGCCAACGTTGCGGGGGTTTTCGTAGTGGTCGATTACTTTGTCACTGTAAGCCATATCAATCTCCTCAACTTTCTCTGAAATGTGCGTAGTACTTGAAGCCCATCATCAATGATGAGCCCACTCCACCGTGCTCAGATCAACACCCTCTTTATACATATCCCAGAGGGGAGAAAGCTCACGCAGTTTATCTACTGCCTTGCGAATCAATTCCACGGCGTAGTCCACCTCTTCTTCAGTGGTGAAGCGGCCGATACCAAAACGGATTGAACTGTGTGCCAGCTCATCATTCAAACCCAGTGCACGCAGCACATAGGAAGGTTCCAGGCTGGCCGACGTACAGGCCGAACCAGAGGATACCGCTAAGTCTTTCAGGGACATCAGCAGCGACTCGCCTTCCACATAGGCAAAGCTAATATTCAGGTTACCCGCCACCCGATGGTCTGCGTCGCCATTGAGGTACACCGCCTCCATATCTTTAACACCATTCCACAGACGGTTACGCAGCGCGCTGGCATGGGCAGCATCCTTTTCCATATCCAGCTTGGCAATACGATAGGCCTCGCCCATGCCAACAATCTGGTGAGTAGGCAGTGTGCCTGAACGCATACCGCGCTCATGACCACCACCATGCATCTGTGCTTCGATACGAACACGCGGTTTGCGACGCACATAGAGTGCACCGATGCCTTTGGGGCCATAAATCTTGTGAGCAGTAAGCGACATCAGGTCAACATTCATTGCTTCAACGTCGACAGGAATCTTACCTACGCTCTGTGCCGCATCAACATGCAGCAAAATGCCACGCTCACGCGTCAGTTTGCCGATGGCAGCAATATCAGTAATGGTGCCAATTTCATTGTTGGCATGCATCAGACTCACCAACACGGTGTCATCACGCAGAGCCTCTGCCACCATTTCAGGCTCGATCATGCCATTGGCGTTAGGCGTCAGGTAGGTAATCTCGAAACCTTCACGCTCCAGCTGCCGGCACGAGTCCAGCGTTGCCTTGTGTTCGATCTTGGAGGTGATAACGTGCTTGCCTTTTTTCTGGTAGAAGTGCGCAGCGCCCTTGATAGCCAGGTTACTCGCTTCGGTCGCGCCGGATGTCCAGACAATTTCACGAGAGTCGGCACCAATCAGGTCAGCTACCTGATCACGCGCCTGCTCAACCAACTCTTCTGCTTTCCAGCCAAACACATGTGATCGCGACGCCGGGTTGCCGAAAACGCCATCCATCGTAAGACACTGGACCATTTTCTCAGCAACACGAGGGTCAACAGGGGTAGTGGACTGGTAATCAAGAAAAATAGGCAACTTCATGCTTAACTCTCCAGGGCCGAAACCCTTCCTCAAATAGCAAAATCACGGTCTGGGTACCGATCAGCCTACGGCGATTCGATCAGCACTCATTTGTCTGCTCTGATGGCGACGATCCTGACGCTCTGCGGTGGCTTGCACTTCACGACGCGAGACCAGATCAGCCAGACTGATACCACTCAAAAAAGAATGAATCTGGTCACTCAGATCGCACCATAGATGATGAGTAAGACAGGTTTCTCCCATCTGCTGGCAGCCACCCTGCCCGCCACACCCCGTGGCATCTACTGTTTCGTTAACAGCGTCCACAACCTGAGCCACGAAGATACACTCAAGATCGCGACTCAGTTGATAGCCCCCCCCCGGACCACGCACGCTCTTGACCAGGTCATGTCGGCGCAGTTTGGCAAACAGCTGTTCCAGATAGGACAGCGAAATCCCCTGACGCTCTGATATATCCGCCAAGCTGGTGGGACCTTTGCCACGATGCAATGCCAGATCCAGCATCGCCGTGACGGCATAGCGCCCTTTGGTTGTCAGTCGCATCGTGCTCGCTCCCGGCGCGCCTTAAGCTTTATACCAAGCCAGAACACAGACCGTGCCCTGACTCATCAAATCACCAAGATGGACGTATTATGCTAATCCCGACTATTTTTATCAAGTATATAGCTGAGCAATTTAGTAGGTTATTGCTTCGACGATTTTTCGATAGCAGTCAAGAAGCCACGCAGCACATTCAGCTCAACAGTGTCGAGACGCGAGCGCAGGAACAGACGGCGCAACCGCGTCATTAACTGTCTCGGGTTTTCAGGATCAAGAAAATCAACTTTGACCAACACTTGCTCAAGATGCACGAACAGTCGCTCAATATCTTCGGCAGGAGCGGCATCGATATCCCAATCCACGCCCCAGAAGGGGGCCTCCACCTGATCATCCTCCAGACTACGCATGCGCATTTCGTAAGCCAGTACCTGAACCGCAGCCGCCAGATTGAGCGAGCTGAAATCAGGGTTGGTCGGAATATGCACGTGATAATGACACTTGTGCAATTCGTCGTTAGTCAGACCCCGATCCTCACGACCAAAGACCAAAGCCACTTCACCTACGGGCAGTTCAGCCCAGGCTTGCGCCGCCGCTGCACGTGGATTGAGCAACGGCCATGGAATATGGCGTGATCGGGCGCTGGTACCAATGACCAGCCGGCACCCTGCGATGGCTTCATCCAACGAAGAAACGACTCGTGCCTGAGCAAGGATATCGGTAGCGCCGGATGACAGCGTATCCGCCTCGGGGCTTGGAAATATCTTTGGCGCCACCAGCACCATCTGCGCCAACCCCATGGTCTTCATGGCTCGCGCGGCCGCCCCAATATTGGCAGGCAATGACGTATTGACCAGAACAATGCGGACGCGCTCAAGCATTTTCAAACCTCAACAAAAATGGCGCGCTATTGTAGCAAACCACAAAAAAAGATGCGCCACTGGACGACATCATTGGCGCATTCGACACACTTTGGCAGATGCGAGTCGACAGAAGTTTGTTATACTTGCGCACTTGCCCCGATATCATGAGTCGGATATCACAATCGTCGGTCATTGGTAATTCGGTCCTTCTTGGTAAGTCTTTCTCGGTAAATTGTTGCCATGCAGCCCATGCTGAATATTGCTTTACGCGCCGCGCGTATTGCCTCTGAAAACCTTGTACGCTCACTTGAACGCCTGGATCTGGTTCGCGCCGAAGGACAGGACGTCAACAAGTTCGTTATGGAAACCTGCCAACGTGCTGAGCAAAGCATTGCCCGCACCATCCTCAAGGCATTTCCTCAGCACAGCATCAACGGTCGTGCCAGCGGTGTTATCCAGACCGCCACGGGCGAGCACACCGAAGCCGAATGGACAATCAACTCGCTGGATGGTGAGCTGAATTACAGCCGCAACCTGCCTTCTTTTGCACTGTCACTGACCGCCAAGATCAGAGGCAAAGTTGAACACGTACTAGTCATCAACCCTGTAACCGGTGACGAGTTCACTGCCAGCCGCGGTCGTGGTGCACAGCTTAATGGCCGTCGCATTCGTCTGAGCAATCGCGCCCAGCTCGACAAGGCCCTGATCGGCATTACTTTTGACAACGTCATCAGCAATCGCCATCTGCTCAGCACCTATCTGAATGTGCAGCGCCAGCTGATGATGGGCAACGCCCATGTCTATCAGTGTGGCAGCGCCCTGCTGGAAATGGCGGCACTGGCAGCAGGCCAGCTGGATGCCATCGTCATGCTGAACCGCAACGAGATTGAACTGGATGCAGGCACGCTGCTGCTACAGGAAGCTGGCGCTCTGCTGGGCGACCTGAATGGCAGCCCCAGCTACCGCAATAGCGGCCATGTCATGGCAGCCAGTCCGAAGCTGTTCAAGGCACTGACCCAAAGCCTTCAGAGCGCAGCCAGTGATCTGCAGGCTTGAGCCTGCTAAATCCAAATAAAAAACGGAGCACAAGCTCCGTTTTTTATTTGTCCAGAAACACTGGGAATTACTGAACTTGAGCCTTGGCTTTCTGTTCAGCATACAGCGCATCAAAGTTAACCGGCGCCAGCATCAACGGTGGGAAACCGCCTTTAACGACAAGGCTGTCTACCGCTTCGCGAGCATAGGGGAACAGTACGTTGGGACAGAATGCATGCAGAGTATGCTCCAGTGCATCCCCCTCAATACCACGAGCCACAAACAGACCAGCTTGCTCCACTTCCACCAGGAAAGCAGTCTCATCGGCGTTCTGTACGGTCACTGTTACGCTGACCACCACTTCATACAGACCCTCAGCCAGATGATTAGCACCGGCATTCAGATCCAACTTAACCTTGGGTTCCCAAGCCTTGGTAAATACCAGCGGCACACCTGGCGCTTCGAAGGACACGTCCTTCAGATAAAGGCGCTGCAGTGCAAACTGGGGCTGTTGGGCTTGTTGTTCGTCAGCCATGAGAATTCCTTACGCTAAGCAGTTCAGAGGTAAAAAACGTTCAAAGAGTATCAGCCAGCCAGCAGGGTATCCAGCTTTCCGGCACGCTCCAGCGCATAAAGATCATCACAGCCGCCCACATGAGCCTCACCGATAAAAATCTGTGGCACCGTATGACGACCCTGGGCACGTTGCATCATTGTCTGGCGTGCCGCGTTATCACCATCTACGGCAATCTCTTTGTATTCCACACCTTTATGCTGCAATAACTGCTTGGCACGGATGCAATAAGGGCAGTAACGGGTAGTGTAGATTTCGACAGCTTGCATGCTCCCTCCCAACACTTAACGAACCACGGGCAGGTTGGCGCCTTTCCATTCAGCGATACCACCTGACAGCTTCATCACGCGCGCGAAACCCCGCGTCTGCAGTGTCTTGGCGCTCGCACCAGCACTCTGCCCCATCGCACATACTACAATGATGGGCTTGTCCTTATGCTTGTTCAGTTCATCAGCACGTTTGTCAAAGTCAGCAGCGGGAATATTGATACTGTTGACGATATGTCCGGTTTCAAACTCTTTACGTGGCCGAACATCGACCACCACCGCATCTTCCTTGTTAATCAGCATGGTTGCCTGCTGAGTACTCAGCGATGGACCTCCTTTGCGCTTTTCAGTCCAGAGCAACAAACCCAGCACCGCTGCAAAAGCCACTGCCAGTTCCCAGTGCTTCACCACAAATTCAATGTAACGTTCCATACTTCAGTCCGTCCGAGAGAAGGCTTGAAGCAGCACCGTCATCACCGTGATAACCATGGCTGCCTCCCCAAAAAAGATGGCCGTCAGTATACACTGCACATCCCGCCATACCAGCAGAGCCTCCCTATTGCCCCATAAGCCAGAGGCTATTGGCAATGCGGTCATAGCAGTCACACATTTGCGGCAAGAGCGCCATTGTGCTGCGCACCAGGGCGGTATGAAGGCTGTCCTTTACAGAGTACAATGCCAACGATGAACACCAGCGCCAGCTCCCGAAAGCCAAGCCGGGTGTAGATAGGAAGGGTGAGACCGTAATGACTGCACAACGTAAACCTGTGGCCTTGATTATCCTTGATGGTTGGGGCGTCGAGCACACCGAATCCAGTGCCTTCAATCAAGCCAAGGCCCCCGTCTGGAATGGTCTGTGGAAGAACAATCCACACTCTCTGATTGCCACCTCCGGGATGGATGTCGGTCTGCCAGAGGGTCAGATGGGTAACTCCGAAGTCGGCCACATGAATATTGGCGCAGGCCGCGTGGTCTATCAAAACCTCACCCGTATTACCAAAGATATCAGCGACGGTACGTTTTTCACCAATGCTGCTCTGGTCGACAATATCGACAAGGCCGTCGCTGCTGGTAAGGCAGTCCATATCATCGGTTTACTGTCCGCCGGTGGCGTACACAGCCATGAAGAGCACATGGCCGCTACCTGTGCTCTGGCCGTTAAACGCGGCGCGACCAAACTTTACGTTCATGGTTTCCTTGACGGCCGCGACACCCCACCACGCAGTGCCGAACCCTCCATTGCATACATCGAAGCCGAGCTGGCCAAACTGGGTGTCGGTCGCATAGCCTCCCTCTGTGGTCGTTATTTTGCCATGGACCGCGATAACCGCTGGGATCGGGTAGAGACTGCCTTCAATGTCATCGCCCTGGGCGAAGCGGAGTATTCTGCTCACTCCGCACAGGAAGCCCTGAAAGCGGCTTATGAGCGCGGAGAAAACGACGAATTCGTCAAAGCCACTGCTATTGTTGGCGACAACGGCCAGGTCGCGATCCTTGAGGATGGAGATACCATCATCAACGTAAACTTCCGTCCTGATCGCGCCCGCGAAATCACCCGCACCTTCATTGAAGGTGACGAGTTCGATGGCTTCCAGCGCAAGGTTCGGCCACAGGTGCAGTTCGTGATGATGACCGAATATGCTGCCAGCATGCACATTCCCTGCGCCTATCCGCCTGAAGCCCTGACCAATACACTGGGCGAGTATCTTTCCAATCTGGGCAAAACCCAGTTGCGTATTGCTGAAACCGAAAAATACGCCCACGTTACCTTCTTTTTCAGCGGTGGCCGCGAAGAAACATACCCCGGCGAAGAGCGTATTCTGGTGCCCTCTCCCAAAGTAGCGACCTACGATCTGCAGCCTGAAATGAGTGCTCCTGAAGTCACCGACAAACTTTGCGAGGCCATCCGCTCCGGCAAGTTTGATTTTATTGCCTGCAACTACGCCAATGGTGACATGGTCGGCCACAGCGGCATTTACGATGCAGCCGTCAAGGCGGTGGAAGCTGTCGACAGCTGCCTGGCCAAGGTACTGGAAGCGCTGACAGAGGTAGGTGGCGAAGTACTGATCACCGCGGATCACGGCAATGTCGAGATGATGCAGGACCCAAGCACCGGTCAGCCGCACACCTCTCACACCGTGTTCCCGGTAGGTCTGGTCTATGCCGGGCCGCGCAAGGTCAGCCTCGACAATGGCGCCCTGGCCGATCTGGCTCCTACTATTCTGGACATGATGGGTTTGCCACAGCCTGCAGAAATGCAGGGCAAATCACTGGTGCATTTTGATTAATACACCACCGTGCCCAACCTAAGCATGCTGACCTCAAGCTCTCCAGCCAGCTGGCCTCTGCGCCGGCTGGTTGCGTTTGCCTTGCTGCTGACCAGTTGCTGCGGTCTGCCCACGCAGGCTGCAACCGATCAGGACAAAACCGCCACTCAGGCACAGATCAAGCAACTCAAGACGGATATCTCCAAGCTGCAGAGCTGGCTCGACTCAGCCAAGGATGAGCGCGCAACGCTGCTCAAACAGCTCAAAAGCAGTGAAACCGACATGGGCCAGCTGCAGCAGCAGATCCGCGAGCAGGAGGCCCAGCTCAAGGATATCGAAGCGCAGATCAAAGCGCTGGAGCAGAAAAAAAAAGCCCTTGATACCTCCCGGCTTGAACAGCGCGACATCATTGCCCGCCAGTTACGTTCTGCCTATATCAACGGACAGGGTAATGACCGCCTGAAAATGCTGCTCAGTCAGAATGACGCAGCGGAGATGTCACGGCTGTGGTTCTATCAGAACCGTCTGCAACAGGCACACCGCGATCAACTCTACACCTATCAGAACCTGCTGGATCAGATGACGCTGGTCCAGCAAGATTTGAAGCAGAAGAAAACCGAGCAGAATCAGGCCCGTATCGGCATGGAAGCACGTCAGCGGGAACTCGCTAAGGTATATGAGCAACGCGGTACCACACTGGCAGCCCTGAACAAGAAAATGGACCGGGAGTCTGACCGCCTTGAAAGCCTGCAGACCGATCAACGCCGCCTTAACACCGTACTGGCACAAATTGAAGCATCTTTGCGTGCTGCCAAGTTGAGCCAGAGCAGTGGTGCCTTTGCTTCCCTTAAGGGCAAGTTATCCAAACCACTGGACGGGCCTATCCTGTCGCGCTTTGGCCGCGGTGGCGACTATGTCAGCAATGACGGTATTGTCATCGGTGGGCCGACCGGAGCTACCGTCAAAGCAGTCAGTAGCGGTCGGGTCGTGTTTGCCGACTGGCTGCGAGGCTTTGGCCTGCTCTTGATTATTGACCATGGTCAGGGCTATATGAGCCTCTACGGCCATAACGAAACCCTCCTGAAAGACACCGGTGACTGGGTACAGGCCGGTGACGCCATCGCCACCCTCGGGCGCAGCGGTGGACAACAGGAATCCAGCTTATATTTTGCGATCCGTCATGATGGAAAAGCGACTGACCCCCAGCCTTGGTTCAAAAATGGTTAAGACACCCCTACGTGCTCTGCTGAGCACCCTGACACTGGCTCTGGCCATTCCGCTGAGCGCGCAGGCTGCTCCTGCTAACGCACCTGCGGACACCAATGCGCTGCCCATCGACTCCCTGCGGCTGTTTGCTGAAGCCTTTGAGCGCATCAAACAGAATTACGTCAAAGAAGTCAGTGATCAGCAGCTGATCCAATATGCCATTCAAGGCATGGTTTCCAATCTGGACCCCCACTCCAGCTATCTGAGCCCGGATGATTTCCGCGACCTGCAGGAAAGCACCAGTGGTGAATTTGGTGGTTTGGGTATCGAGGTTGACCAACAGGATGGCCTGATTCGCGTGGTATCGCCGATTGATGACACCCCCGCACAAAAGGCCGGTATCAAAGCAGGCGACATGATTATCAAGGTGGATGGTCAGGCGGTGTCGACCATGAACGTCAACGATGCCATCAACCTGATGCGCGGCAAGCCCGGCTCCAAGGTAACACTGACGCTGATGCGTGAAGGCGTTACCCAACCCATCGTCAAAGTGCTTGAGCGGGCGGTCATCCGCGTCAAGAGCGTGAAATACAAGTTGTATGACGACAGTTACGGTTATGTACGCATCACCCAATTCCAGGAAGACAGCGGTGACGAAGTGGTCCGCGCCCTCAAACGTCTTAAAGACGATGCCAAAAGCAAAGGCCTGCGTGGCGTGGTGCTGGATTTGCGTAATAACCCCGGTGGCGTACTGCAAGCCGCAGTGGAAGTGGCAGGCGCGTTCCTGGATGGCGGTCTGGTGGTCTACACCCAGGGCCGCGGTGAAGATGAAGGACGCGCCGATTTCGATGCCAAACCCGGCGATCTGACCGGTGGAGTGCCACTGGTTGTGCTGATCAACGGCGGCTCCGCCTCAGCATCGGAAATCGTTGCCGGCGCCTTGCAAGATCGTAAGCGTGGCGTGATTCTCGGCGAACCCAGCTTTGGTAAGGGCTCGGTGCAAACCATTATGCCACTGGGTAGCGACAGCGCCATCAAGCTGACAACCGCACTGTACTTCACCCCCAATGGGCGCTCAATTCAGGCCGAGGGCATCACCCCTGACATCCGGGTGAATGATGTCAAGGTGACGCCTGTGGCAGAACAAGGCGTCAGCATCAAGGAGGCCGACCTCAAGGGCCACCTGAATAATGCCGGTGGTAACGTACAGAACAATGATCAGTCCATCAGCAATCTGATTGAAAGTGACTATCCACTGTTTGAGTCGTTCAACCTGCTAAAGGCGCTGTCACTGGCCAAACGTTAACCCGCGGTTTTGCGCACCATAGAGTGATGGGAAAGAACGCTCTTTCTCATCACTCAACGCCTCACACACGCCATCCTTATCCGCAGATACAAAAGAAGTACGACACTTGATCGCGTTCGAATTTCAGGGAAAAACGGCCAAAGGACACTGGCTGGCGCTGAGCCTGGCACTGGCGTGCGGCACATCCGCTGCCAGTATTACGCCATTGCCGAATGACTCATCGACTGAGCCACCCGCAGCCACACTGGCAGCGCCCACCAAGCTGACACCGCCCAGCTGGCCACGGCCAATACCTGCCGGTCAGCAACACCCGGTACTGGTGCTGATCATTGATGATATGGGACAGAGCCTTGAGCGAGGCACAGCGGCGCTGAATCTGCCGGGCCCAATGACGTTTGCTTTCCTCCCCGGTACACCGCACGCCCGCGAACTGGCGATCAACGCCAAACGCAAAGGCCATGGTGTCATCCTCCATGCGCCGATGGCTAACCAGCACAACTTTCCGCTTGGCCCAGGTGGACTAACCCTGCAGCAGAGCCGCGAACAGCTGGAAAGCACCCTGAATGCCGATATTGCCGAAATTCCCGGTGTTGAAGGGGTCAATAATCATATGGGCAGCCTGCTGACTGAGCAGCCACAGCAAATGAGCTGGGTGATGGATACGCTCAAGCCGCACGGCCTGTATTTCCTCGACAGTCGCACCACGGCGAAGTCTGTTGCCACCGCTGCGGCGGTGAAACATCAGGTACCCTGGCTGCAACGCGATGTCTTTCTCGACGACAGTCAGAAAACCAGAGATATCGAGAAGCAGCTGGATCAGGCATTGGAGCTGGCTAAGAAGCGCGGCTATGCCGTAGCGATTGGTCACCCTTATCCAACCACACTGGAAGCACTGAAGCGTCGCCTGCCTGAGATCGACAAAGCTGGCTATCGTCAGCTGAGCACCACGCAGTTGCTGGCATGGCTGGAGCCCGGCAAACACAACATACCGACGCCCACCAGAATAGCCAGCGCCACAGAGCCGGCGCCAGCACCTATCAGCCCACCCTCAATCAGTGTTACGGAGCCGCTAAGCCTGCCCGCTCCCACGAATTGTCAGGGCTGGCGCGATGTTCACTATGCTACGCGTCTGCGTGGTAAACGTTTGAGCTGTCATTGGCAGGAGCAGACACCAGAGACTCTGGATAGCGGCTTGCAGGCCACATCAGGCTCAACGAGCAAAAGTAGCAAAGCTGCAGATCACAGCAGTGAAAACAGCGCCGACAAGGCCGCCGTTGCACCTGCCGTTAACCCCTTCCCCGCCCCTGCTGCCAGCGCCCAGTCAAAAGAAGTGAAAGAACTCGATGTCAAAGCGCAGTGAAACCTGCGCTTTAACGCTGTTTGCCGATCAGACTCAGGCAAACATTTCCTGAGCCTTGGCTTTGACCCGCGCCACTTCCTTGCTGATCACGCCCTTGGCTACCAGCTCCGCCAGCGCCTGATCCATGGTTTTCATGCCAAAGGTGGAGCCCGACTGAATCACTGAGTACATCTGCGCCACCTTATCCTCACGGATCAGGTTACGGATCGCGGGTGTTCCGATCAGGATTTCATGGGCGGCAACCCGACCACCGCCTTTACGCTTGAGCAGGGTCTGACTGATGACGCCTTCCAGCGACTCTGACAGCATCGAACGCACCATGCTTTTTTCTGCTGCCGGGAAGACGTCGATGATACGGTCGATGGTCTTCGAAGCCGAACTGGTGTGCAGGGTACCAAACACCAGGTGGCCGGTTTCCGCTGCGGTCAGCGCCAGACGGATGGTTTCCAGATCACGCATCTCACCGACCAGAATGATATCCGGGTCTTCCCTCAAGGCCGCACGCAGTGCGTTGGCAAAGCTATGGGTATCACGGTTCAGCTCACGCTGGTTGACCAGACTTTTCTTTGGCTCATGAACAAATTCCACCGGATCCTCGATGGTGAGGATATGGTGATGGAAGCTTTCATTGATGTAGTCCACCATCGCTGCCAGGGTCGTACTCTTACCCGAGCCGGTCGGACCGGTAACCAGTACCAGACCACGTGGCTTTTCTGACAGCTTGCGGAAGGTTTGCCCCAGCCCTAGGTCGTCCAGTGTCAGCACCTTGCTGGGGATGGTACGGAAGACCGCTGCACAACCACGATGCTGGTTGTAGACGTTGACCCTGAAACGCGCCAGATTGGGCAGCTCGAAGGAAAAGTCTTCCTCCAGATTCTGCTCAAAGTTATTGCGCTGACGGTCATTCATGATGGAGTAGGCCAACTCCAGCACCTGCTTGTTATCCAGCGGATCCATCTTGATACGGCGTACATCGCCGTCAACACGGATCATTGGCGGCTGCCCGGCAGAGAGGTGAAGGTCGGAGGCGTTTTGGTTGACGCTGAACGACAACAGCTCGGTTATATCCATCTTGATCACTTTCAATCAGGGGTGGCACGGGCAATAATACGGCCCTTGGAGCACACCGGGTTAACAGAGTTCGCAGATGAGTATTGCCGAAAATCTTCAGGATGTGTATCGCCGAATCCGGGCTGCCGAGTCAGCAGCCGGTCGTCAGCCGGGTAGCGTACAGCTACTGGCGGTCAGCAAAACCAAGCCCGCCGAAGCGGTGCGTGAGGCGTGGCAGGCAGGACAGCGCGCTTTCGGTGAAAACTATGTGCAGGAAGGTGTGGATAAAGTGCAGGCACTGGCTGATCTGGCCATCGACTGGCACTTCATCGGCCCGCTGCAGTCCAACAAGACCCGCATCGTTGCCGAACACTTTCACTGGGTGCACAGTGTTGACCGGCTGAAGATCGCCCAGCGCCTCAGCGAACAACGCCCTGCAGACCTCCCCCCGCTCAACCTTTGCCTGCAGATCAACATCAGTGGCGAAGACAGCAAGTCAGGCATCAGCCTCAGCGAACTACCCGCCCTGGCCCATACTGTCGCGACCCTGCCGAACATTCAGCTACGTGGTCTGATGTGCATTCCTGCGCCCTGTACTGATCCGGCACAACAACGCCTGCCATTTCAGCAGCTGGCTACGGCCCTCAACGCACTGCAGCACGATCTGCCGCAGCTGGACACCCTGTCGATGGGCATGACCGACGATATGGATGCGGCGATTGCGGAAGGGGCAACCTGGGTGCGCATCGGCACTGCCATCTTTGGTGCCCGTAACTATGCCTGATGCCCTGCAATATGCCTGATGCTCTGCAATAAGCGTATCCATCCGCTACAGGGCTGGAATACCACTATTCAACCCCATATAAGCAGCACGACCCGCACGGTCAGCCGCATCCGAGCAACCTCCCACTCTGCCGACAGGATGGGACACTAGAGACCAAGGATTCACTATGTCACAAGCGACTCTGGCTTTTATCGGTGCCGGTAATATGGCCAGCGCCATCATCGGCGGTCTGATTGCCAACGGTTACCCTGCCGACTTCATCCTGGCCAGTGACCGCACTCCAGCCAATCTGTTGCAGCTTTCAGACAAGTACGGCATCCGCACAGCGACCAGCAACATTGAAGCGGTACATGAAGCACAGGTGGTAGTACTGGCCGTCAAGCCTCAGGTACTGCGTGACGTTTGTATTGCCTTGCGCGGTCAGCTCAACCACAAGCCGCTGATTATCTCCATTGCGGCGGGAGTGACGCTGGAGTCGATGGCCGAGTGGCTGGGCAAGGATATGCCTATCGTGCGCTGCATGCCCAACACGCCAGCGATGCTGCAAGTCGGGGCCAGTGGCCTGTACGCCAACAGCCATGCCAGCGATGTCCAGCAGGTGCTGGCCGAGAAGATCCTCGCGGCTGTCGGTCTGGTGACCTGGGTGGATGAAGAATCCCAGCTGGATGCCGTCACCGCGGTCTCTGGCAGTGGTCCTGCCTACTTTTTCATGTTCATGGAAGCCATGGCGGCCGCGGGTGAAAAACTGGGGCTCAGCGCTGAACAGTCCATGCAGCTGACCATTCAGACTGCCCTCGGCGCCGCACGGATGGCCAAGGAAAGCGGTCTGCCGCCGGGCGAGCTGAAACGTCGGGTGATGTCACCTAAAGGTACCACCGAGCAGGCCGTGCAGACCTTTGAACAGGGTGGCCTGCATGAGTTAACCTTGTCCGCCATGCAGGCCTGCGCCCGACGCGCCGAAGAATTAGCCGCCGAAATGAAAAATCTCTAAGCGACCAGTGAGGGTGCCATGGGTAATGACCCTATCTATCTAATTGTTAACATCATTGGCGGTACCTATCTGTCGATCGTGCTGTTGCGCTTTCTGCTGCAGATGGCACGCGCAGACTATTACAACCCGATCTCACAGGCGATCGTAAAGGCCACCCAGCCATTGCTGGCACCGATGCGCCGTGCGGTCCCCAGTATTCGTGGTCTGGATACCTCATCCCTGCTACTGGCGCTGGCTGTGGAAGCGCTGATGGTGCTGATCATCGACTTCCGTGCCTACGGTGGCAGCCTGCCTGCGACCTATGTCGTGCTGTGCAGTCTGGCCGGGGTGGTCTACTCGCTGCTGCGTATCTACTTCTGGGCCATTCTGATCTCGGTCATCCTGAGCTGGGTCGCGCCCAATGCCGATCATCCCGGTGCACGACTGGTGATGCAGATTACCGAGCCGGTTTATCGCCTGTCGCGTAAAGTCATTCCACCACTGGGTGGTCTGGATCTGTCCCCGATTCTGATTTTTCTGGTCATCCAGCTAGTCCAGAGTCAGATACAACGTTTCGTGATTGTGTAAGCACAGAGAAATAACGGAGACAGACCGATGAGCTTCTTTGAATGGCGCGGACAGGACCTGCTACTGGTCTGCCATCTGCAACCCAAAGCCAGCAAGGATGAGATCGTCGGCCTGCACGGTGATGCGCTGAAAATCCGTATCACCGCTCCACCGGTGGAAGGCAAGGCCAACAGCCATCTGGTCAGATTTCTGGCCAGTGCCTTCGCCGTTACCCGAAAAGATGTCGAAATCGTTTCCGGCGAACTGAATCGTCACAAGCGCGTCTGTATCCATGGCCCGCTGACCGTTCCCGCCGTTGTTGAATCCATGATGCGCTCCTGATCCCTCGCGTCTGACGGCTCGGGTGCCGCCAGGCGCCTGCCGGTTCCGTTGCTAGAGGATATGAAGCCGAAATGAGTCATGATGCTACCGCGGATACTGCTGCCAGCCCGGCACAGTTGAACCTGCCCCCCGACAGTGTTGGTCTGGTCACGCCCCAGACCTTTGTCTTTGATGAGCCCCTTGAGCTGTCCTGCGGCCGCACGCTGGACCACTATCAGCTGATGGTGGAAACCTACGGCACTCTCAACGCCGATGCCTCCAACGCCATCCTGATCTGTCATGCCCTGTCTGGCCATCATCATGTTGCCGGTTATCACAGTCTGGAAGACCGTAAACCCGGCTGGTGGGATTCTGCCGTCGGTCCGGGCAAGCCCATCGACACCAACAAATTCTTTGTCGTCGGCCTGAACAATCTGGGCGGTTGTCATGGCAGCAGCGGGCCAACCAGCATCAATCCGGCGACCGGCCAGCCCTTCGGCCCGGACTTTCCTATCGTCACCGTCAAAGACTGGGTCACCGCTCAGGCTCGTCTGGCTGACCGTCTGGGTATTCAGCGCTGGGCCGTGGTCATCGGTGGCAGTCTGGGTGGCATGCAGGCCCTGCAGTGGAGCATCGACTACCCCGAGCGACTGGCCAATGCCATGGTCATCGCCTCGGCGCCCAAGCTGTCAGCGCAGAATATCGCCTTCAATGAAGTGGCCCGTCAGGCCATCAGCAAGGACCCGGAATTCCATCAGGGTCGCTATGCGGATCATCATTCCTACCCCAAGGTCGGGCTGATGCTGGCACGCATGGTGGGCCATATTACCTATCTGTCCGACGAGGCCATGCGCGAGAAGTTCGGCCGTGAGCTCAAACGCGGCAAGCTGTCGTTCGAGTTTGATGTCGACTTTCAGGTGGAAAGCTATCTGCACTATCAGGGCGAGCAGTTCTCCACCGCCTTTGATGCCAATGCCTACCTGCTGATGACCAAGGCGCTGGACTACTTCGACCCCGCCAGTGAATACGATGATGATCTGGCCGCCGCCCTCAGCCGTGCCCAGTGCCGCTTTATGCTGATGTCGTTCACCACCGACTGGCGTTTCTCACCCGAGCGTTCACGGGAAATCGTCAACGCGCTGGTCGTGGCCGGAAAAGACGTCAGCTATGCCGAAATCGACGCACCACAGGGCCATGATGCGTTCCTGCTGCCCATCCCGCGCTACATGGAACTGATGCAGACCTACCTTAACCGGGTAGCGTCGGATCTCAACATCATCCCCGCCGTACAAGGAGGACAGCCATGATGTTACGCCCCGATTTGCAACTGATTCAGCAGTGGGTACGACCAGGCACCCGCGTCCTTGACCTTGGCTGCGGTGACGGTGCCCTGCTCGACTACCTGAAACAGCACAAGCAGGTCTCCGGCTACGGTCTGGAAATCGATCCTGCCAATATTCGCCGCTGTGTCGACCGCGGCGTCTGTGTACTGGAGCAGAACCTCGACAAGGGGCTGGCCAACTTCCGTGACAACACCTTCGATATGGTGCTGATGAGCCAGGCACTGCAGACTCTGCACCGCCCGGATCAGGCGCTGGAGGAAATGCTGCGGGTGGGACGTGAATGCATTATCACCTTCCCCAACTTCGGCCACTGGCGCAACCGCCTGCATCTGGCAGGTATCGGCCGGATGCCAGTGTCGAAGTTTCTGCCCTACGAGTGGTACGACACCCCCAACATCCATTTCTGTACCTTCCGTGACTTCGAGCAACTCTGCCGAGAACGCGGTATCGCTATACTGGAACGTACGGTGGTGGACTCCGAGCATCAGGACAACTGGGCCAGCCGCTACCTGCCCAACCTGCTGGGCGAAGTGGCTATCTATCGGGTCAGCCGCTAATAAACAGGAGAGCGCCATGTTCCGACGCCGCGTTGACGATGATCTGAGTCTCGGCCTCTGTCTGCCGGACATGGCTATACCGTTGTTTGCCCTGATCGACAGTCAGCGCGCCTATTTACGCCAGTGGCTGCCCTGGGTTGACGATACCCACAGCAGTGATGACACCCTGGCCTTTCTGCGCCAGCAGTTACAACTGCTGGCAGAGCGTGAGGCCATGTCCCTAACTATTCTTTATCAGGGGCAGCTGGCTGGCTGTCTCGGCTTGCAGCAGGTGGACTGGCGTCTGCAGAGCGCCAAAATTGGCTACTGGCTGGCCGAGCCTTATCAGGGCAAAGGCATCATGCAACGCTGCCTGAGCCATTTGCTGGCACTGGCGTTCGAGGAGTGGCAGCTGGCTAAACTGGAAATCCGGGTAGCCAGCAGCAATCTGCGCAGCCGTCGTCTGCCCGAGGCGCTGGGCTTTCGCCACGAAGGCACGTTGCGTCGGGCTGAACGTCTGCAGCACGACTATGTCGACCATGAACTGTACGGTTTACTGCACGAGGAATGGCTGACCAGTAAGCGGTAAGTGAGTACACATCAGTGGAGAACGCTATGGCTATCCTGAACAGATTTACGCAATGGGGCGGTGTTGCCCTGCTGGCACTGTGCCTGACCTCCCCGGCAGTCGCTGAACAGAAACAGCAGTTCGGCGCCTACGAAGTCCACTACAACGCCTTCAACTCGACCTTTCTGCAGCCGGAAATAGCCCGTCAGTACCATCTGGTGCGCAGCAAGGAACGTGGATTACTGAATATCGCCGTGCTCAAGGACGGCAAGCCCGGCAAAACCATGATCAGCGGCTCGGTCAAAAACCTCGCTGGCCAGCGTGTCACGCTGACCTTTCAGGAAGTCACAGAACCCTCAGCGGTCTATTACCTGAGCGACTTCACCATCAGCAATGACGATCCCCTGGAGTTCAGCATCACCGTACGCCCCGATCCACAGGGAACGGCCCACGAACTGCATTTCACCCAGACATTTTTTCGCGACTGATGACGATAGCCTCACGGCTATCGCAATGAACAGTGGCGGGCACACCTGTCTGCACCGCCACCTCAAGACGTGGTTTCTATGCGAGAAGAGAAATCAGCGCAGGCCCGCGACGAAATGCGATAGCGCCTCAAATTTCTCAGGATCGTTGTCGACAAACACCACTTTGACGCTGATAAATTCGCTACTGGCCGAGCGCTCGCTGGCCTGCACGGAAAACACAAAGCCATTGACCCGCGCCACCTGCTTGCCGCCCTCCTGCTCGATATCCACCACTGCCGACTCCAGCACCTTGGGCACGCGTTCTTCGGTCTTTACCACCAGTGTCGCTTCCTGCAGGCTGATGTCCCTGATCATGCAGCGCACCGTGGCATTGTCCGGCAAACGCAGCTGCGCCAGGCCCTTGGGCACATTGCTGGCCGCCACCTTACGGCCACTGCCCGCACTTTTGCCAGCGGTCAGTACATTCACCGAGTCCGCCGCAACACCCTGAATCTTCGCTGCCTGGATAGCCTGAGCCTGCAACGGGTTGCCCTGTGCGGCCTGCAACGGCTGGTCATCACGGCGGGCCAGTACACGCAGGTCATGCTTCTTGGCCAGTACCTTGGCAACCTTGTTGAGCAGCTGTTCGTTACTGAATGGCTTGCCGATATAGTCCGTTACGCCACTCTGCACCGCCTGAATTACGTACTCCTTATCGATCCGGCTGGTAATCATAATGAAGGGCACCTGCTTGCAGCGATCCTGCCCACGCATCCACTGCAGCACTTCCAGCCCGCTCATTTCCGGCATTTCCCAGTCGCACAGGACGATATCGAAATCCACCTTGCCAAGAAGGTGCAACGCGCGCTTGCCGTTGACAGCTTCTTCTACCTCGATAGCAGGCAATTTGGATTTGATGACCCGTTTCACCAGGTCGCGGATAAAGCTGGCGTCGTCCACTACCAGCAGCCGTACATCTGCCATTGTTTCCCCTTACCTACCCCGCCCTGTGGCCGGGTACATCTTTCCTTTGCTCTCAGAGCCTGCTCACGCGCTCAGCCATGTAGCGCTTTCCTGCCCATCTTTTACCCTCTCAGGCAAAGCCCAGATGGTTATACAGACGGGCAAACAAACCGATCACCATAACGGTGATGCCAAGCTTGTACAGAAAATACTCCCTGGCCTGAAAGGCCACGGTCGGCCGCCAGAACACCATCAGTGACCGCCAGTCCTGAGTACGCACACCATACAGCAGCAAACCACTGACGATCATCATCAGTCCGGCCAGCAGCAGAATCGGTTCAAGCAGTGCAATCATGGCAATCTCCGGTGGCTACGCCACAGTCATTATTGTTATTGTCGTGCGGACAGAATTGATCCCGATTTGTAGCAGGATCAGGCCAAATAATCACGCCCTATTCTGTTCAAACAGGGTCTGCCCGCTTCCACATCCGCCAGATTCTGCAGTGTGGTCCCGGCAATGCTGTGCAATGCCTCCTCGGTAAAGAAACCCTGATGGCCAGTAATCAGCACATTGTGGAATGTCAGCAGGCGCTCAAACTGATCATCATGGATCACCTCGGACGACAGATCCTCAAAGAACAGATCACCTTCCTGCTCGTACACATCCAGCCCCAGATAACCGATCTTGCCGCTTTTCAGCGCGGCGATAACGGCCGCGGTATCAATCAGTCCACCACGGCTGGTGTTGATCAGCATCACCCCATCGCGCATCTGCGCCAGACTGTCGGCATTGATCAGGTAATGGGTTTCCAGTGTCAGTGGGCAATGCAGGGAAATCACATCCGCTTCGGCATAGAGCTGCTCCAGGGCAACCTGCGCAATCCCCAGGCTCGTCGCCTCGGCACTGGGGAACTTGTCATGGCCCAGCACCCGCATACCCATTCCCTGCAGAATCCGTGCAGTGGCCAGACCGATGCGGCCCAAACCCACTATACCTGCCGTGCGGCCATGAAAATTGAAGCCCAGCAGGCCGTGCAGGGCAAAGTTGCCATCCCGCACCCGCTGAAAGGAACGGTGATATTTACGATTGAGGGTCAGCATCAGGCCGACGCAATGCTCAGCCACCGACTCGGGTGAATAGGCAGGCACCCTGACGACACTGACGCCCAGGCGTTCTGCCGCCAGCAGATCAACATTGTTGAAACCAGCGCAGCGCAGCGCTATCACCTGCAGCCCATGGGTGGCCAGATCAGTCAGCACAGCCTCGGTCAGCTGATCATTGACGAACACACAGACTGCCGCAAAGCCGCGCGCCAGTTCGCAGGTTTCTTCATTCAGTCGCACTTTGAAAAACTGCAACTCATGTTGAAACTCCTGATTGGCCCGGGTCAGGAATTCACGGTCATAGGGTTTGCTTCCAAACACGGCAACACGCATGGACTTTCCTTCTCTCGTCAAACAGTTAGCACCGCAACAACTACACTCAATAACACCCCAGCGTCGGCCATCCGGCAGCGGGAGTGGTACTGGCAAGCATAACCTATGCGACCTAGGTATAAGGTCAGCGATTTGCGACAGTGCGCCGCCTCCCCTAAGAATAGATAAGGATTTTTTGATAAACGTCAGTATTTGTAGACGTTAACCACAACCGTTACCGCACTCATAAAAATAATAGCCATAACACTACCGACCGGATGCACGCCGTCCCGATTCGGTAACACGGGTACAGCCAGGGGGTTAACCATGAAAGCGATTCAAATCCATGCCTTCGGTGGCGCGGACGTGCTGCAGATTGACGAACTGCCCAGTCCGTTGCTGGAAGCCGATCACGTCATCGTCCGCAGCCAGGCGGCGGGAGTGAATCCCATTGACTGGAAAACCCGCGAAGGGGGCGGCGTAGCCAGCCTGTCCAACGGCCTGCCACTGATTCTGGGGTGGGAAATGGCTGGCGTGGTGGAATCAGCCTCCTCGGAAGTGACCATTTTCCAGCCCGGCGATGAAGTGATGGGCCTGCTCAACTTCCCGCAACCCGGCCGGTGCTATGCCGAAGAAGTCTCCGCCAATGCCGCCCACCTGGTGCACAAGCCCGATAACATCAGCTTTGTCGAAGCGGCGGCACTGCCACTGGCCGGTCTGACGGCGTGGCAGGCGCTGCATGACTATGCACACCTGCGTGCCGGGCAACGCGTGCTGATCCTCGCCGCCGCAGGGGGCGTTGGCCATCTGGCAGTGCAGTTTGCCAAACAGGCTGGCGCCGAAGTCATCGCCGTCGCGTCGGAGCGCAATCACGATTATCTGCGCCAACTGGGTGCCGACGCCTGTATCGATTACTGGAAAGTAGAACTGCAGGATGCCATTCGCGATGTCGATATCGTGCTGGATGGCGTCGGTGGCAGCAGTGGCGTCAAGGCACTGGCGGTACTCAAACACGATGGCGTACTCGTCACCCTGCCGTCAAAAACCGCGGAGGAAGTGGTAGAAGCGGCGTCCCAGCACGGCTATCGAGCTACCGGCATGCGGGTATTTCCTTCTGCCGATCAGTTACAGGAAATTGCCGATCTGGTGGAGGCCGGTAAGGTCAGGGTGGAAGTCTCCGCGACCTTTCCGTTCCAGCAGGTCAGGGAAGCGCATCAGCTCAGTGCCAGTGGCCGGGTGCGTGGCAAAATCGTCCTGACCTTCTGATCCCGCTCCGTTCATCACTGCCACCCCCTTGGTGTGGCAGTGACGGCAGATTCAGATTGCCGCCGGACGCACCCCTCTGGCGTGATCCATCACCTCCAGCCAGCTGTCGATGGGTTGCGGTCTGCCGTAGAAATAGCCCTGATAGTAATGACAGCCGTGCTGCCGCAGGAATTCGGCCTGTTCAGCGTTCTCCACACCTTCCGCCACTACGGACAGATTGAGATGGCGCGCCATGGCCAGAATCAGCACTACCAATGAGGCATCACTGGTGTCGCCGGGCAAATCACGAACAAAATCGCGATCAATCTTCAGCTCATCAATAGGCAGGCGCTTGAGATACACCAGTGACGAATAACCGGTGCCGAAGTCATCAATGGACAGCCGCACCCCCAGTTGCTGCAACGACTGCATCTTCAGCGCCACCTGCTCAAAGTCGGCGATCAGCAGGCTTTCTGTCACCTCCAGGGTCAAACGACTGGCGCCGATCTCGTGGTCGCGCAGCAGGCTGTCGATGCGGTCAAGAAATTCAGGATGGAGGAACTGCCGCACGCTGACATTGACCGAACAGTGCAGCCGCGGATGCTGTGCCATCAGAAGGCAGGTATGGTTCAGCACCCAGTCGCCCAGTTCGGCGATCAGGCCGTTCTCTTCCGCCACCGGGATAAACTCACCGGGCAGGATCAGCCCACGCTGGGGATGCTGCCAGCGCACCAGGGCTTCAAAGCTGCAAATCTGCCCGTTGCCGTCCACTTGCGGCTGCAGATACAGCACAAACTCATCTTTACTCAGTGCGTGGCGCAGCTCTTCACCCACGGTGAAACGATGTTCGATGCGCTCCCGCAGTGCCGGTTCGTACCAGCTGCAGGTGCCCCGCCCGGCATCCTTGGCCTGATACATGGCCATATCAGCACACTTGAGCAGATCTGCATGTACTTTCCATGTGTCACCGAACAGCACCGCGCCGACGCTGCACCCCAGTTTCACCTCGCGGGCATGCAGCGACACAGGCATGGCCATATGGCGCTGCAACTCCGCAATGCGCTGATCCGCATCGGCGCGGGCAATCGCCTCATCACTGCTCAGCTGCGTCATCACCAGCACAAACTCATCGCCGCCAAGGCGCGCCAGAATATCCCGCTCACGGGCATGACGACGCAGACGACCGGCCATGATCTGTAGCAGCTCATCGCCGGTCGCATGGCCGAAAACATCATTGATGGTCTTGAAGTAGTCCAGATCGATAAACAGCAGCGCGCCGTGATGACCAGTCACACTCAGCTGCTGAATCACCTCCGGCAGGCGCTGGTTAAGCTGGATACGGTTGGGTAACTGCGTCAGGGAATCGAAGAAGGCCAGACTCTCGATGCGCGCCTCGGCCTGTTTGCGCGCGGTGATATCACGACTGATGCCCAGCAGACCGACCAGCTTGCCAGAGGCATCATGCAGCGGTGCCTTGAGCGTATCCAGCAGCACCTGACGACCATCGGGATAGCGCACTTCCTCCTCATTGGAGCGGGGGATGCCTGCCCGCATCATGCGTTCGTCATAGCTGCGGAACATGGCTGCCAGCTCTGCACCGAACATGTCTGCATCGGTGCGGCCGACAATGCGGTCGCGGTCACGGCCAACAAAGTGAGTAAACGCCAGATTACAGCCGAGATAGACCCCTTGCGGGTCTTTGAAGAACACCAGATCCGGGATGGAATCCAGCAAGCCACCGAGCAGGATAGTCTGCCGTGTCAGTTCCTTCTCGACGTGCCGACGACGACGCACATTGACCAGCAGCCACAGCATCACCACCAGAGTGACTGCCAGCGCGGCCATCAGCATACGGGTGTAACGCACCTGGGTTTGCAGCAGTTCGCTGTTGCGCGCCTCCACCATCGACTCCAGCTTGCCGGTATAGGTCAGCAGCTGGTCGCGGGCCAGTGGTTGCCCGGTGACATCAATCAGCACTGAAAACAATGCTTTACCACCGTTGTTGAGCTGTACGGGCCAGGAGTTGACCTGCATGGTACGGATATCACCGTTGGCCAGTCGATGGGGGAAGATGAAGTAGTTGCGCTTTTCCTTCAGCGCGCGCTGGCGCTCGGCGGCCACCTCAGCAGGATCAAGACTGTTGATCTGATCAATGCTCATGCGTGCCAGCTGTTCGCCACTGTAACCATAGAAATGAATAGCAGCCGGGTTGGCAGCAAGAATACGACCAGACTCAGGATCAATCAGCATCATCGGTGTCCTGCTTTGCTGCAACACATCCACCGGAAAAGCGATGATGCTCTGCACGGGCGTCTCCGCCCCGGAACGTCCTGTCAGGCTCAGCCAGACAAGGACACACGCCACCACTCTTATCCACCCCATGCGGAAAGACCCTGAATACCAATGCCACCCTCGTGGTTGATTTCCCTTCGTCAGACGGTGACTTTCTTCATTTTGCTGCCAAAATACGTCCCGACTCTGGCCAGCGTGTCTAGGCAATTTACATAGTAGAAGAAGCTGAGGCGATTGCGGCTGATGCCAGTGCATAAAAGGTCAAGATGACGTGAATAGTCAGTTAAATGACAGAACAAGAGACCCGTGTCCGCAGCCTGTGCACAGGGTCCGCAAACCGTTGCACGCCACACCGGAGCATGTCGGGTATGGCGCGGCTCCCAGACCGGAGACATCATGCCGTCGCTGATCATTGGACTGGCCAGTGCCAGCCTGATTGTACTGAACACCCTGATCGGCATCGTTCCGATGCTGATCCTGGCCCTGCTCAAAGCCCTGCTGCCGGTACCCGCTCTGCGTCGGCGTTGTGGTACCGGCGTACGCTGGATCGCCCGTTGCTGGGCACTGGCCAATCGGCGAATATTGCACGCGCTGACCGACACCGAATGGGATATTCGGGGTCGTGAGCACATCCTGCCGCAACGCTCGACCCTGATTATCTGTAACCATCAGAGCTGGGTGGATATTCCTGCACTGATGGAGCTGATGCTGGAAAAGGCACCGTTCTTTACCTTCTTCCTCAAACGCGAGCTGTTCTGGGTCCCTCTGCTGGGGCTGGCATGGTGGGCACTGGATTACCCCTTCATGCGCCGCTACAGCCGTGCTGAACTGGAACGGCGCCCGCAACTGCGTGGCAAAGACCTGGAGATTACCCGCATCGCCTGTGACAAACTGCGCGACCGCAAGGTCACCCTGATCAACTACGTGGAAGGCACGCGCTTTACCCAGCACAAACATGATCAGCAGCAGTCCCCCTTCAGCCATCTGCTGAAACCAAGAGCGGGAGGGGTGGCCTTTGTGCTGTCCGCCATGCACCAGCAGATCGATACGGTGCTGGACGTCACCATTGTCTATGCCGATGGCAGCGTGCCCAGTTTCTGGCATCTGCTGTCCGGGCAGATTGGTCGGGTGGTGATGGAGGTCCGCGCCATTCCGGTGCCGGATGCGTTGCGGGAGGGAGATTATCAGCAGGATGAATCCTTCCGCGCGGCCTTTCAGGACTGGATCAACAGCCTGTGGCATCACAAGGATCAGCGCATCACCGCCCTCAGGCAGCAGGCGCAGGGCTGATTCTGTTGGTTAAGAACGGGCTCTGAGATCAGCGGCGGCGGGAGTACAGACCTATCAGGCACAACACAAACCCCGCCAGCGCTGCCAGCATCGACAGGTTGACCAGCAGCGGATAGCGCTCGGCGAAAGGCACAAAGGGCATCGTGACAGCAAAGGTGCACTCATGCAGCTGGTAGTCATATTGCCCTCCTTGCAGGATGCACTCGTTGACGCTGCCGAACTCGTGCCAGTACACCCCCATCAACAGTAGCAATGGTGCTATCAGCAACACCAAACCCCAGCGCAACATCACCTTCCTGCCCCCTATCTGCAAAGCGCGGCAATGCTAGCACATCTTGCGGGAATGACGTTTTGCCGCAACCACCCCAAAGGCGCCAATCTGGCTGTCTGCTGATCTGCACAGGTCTGCCGACATGACGAGCGGTGCTGACAGCTGGACCGTTATAGCTAATGTTCTGCCCGCCCCTATCATCGGGCGAAAGAAATGCAACGCAATTTCCACGGGGACAGGCAGTGAGTTGAACCTGTTTCCGCTACCAATGAGAACTCAGCTTGCACCGCCGATGGAAAACCAATCATTCAGCAGTGCAGCACCACTTTGATCAAAGATGTTGCATCTGCCAGTGTCTACTGTGCTCCCCGGAAGATTACAGAACTCATTAGATGAAGTGAGGTTGACTGCTGTGCAACACATTATCAATGCATGTCTCCATCAACCAGAAACTGGCACTGCTGCGTGGCCAGATGACCGTGGTAATGATCCTGATCGCCAGCTACAGGCTGATCATGCTGCGTGGCCAGATGCTGACGGAACACCAGTAGCAAAATAAGGACATTGTCGAACAGGCCGAGAGCCAGGTCAGCCCTTAGTAGCTGACACGCGGCAGATCGTGAGCACGTGCTCAGCACAACGGGGCAACGATCCGCTCTGCCCCGTCTTACCTTATACCCGCTGGGTATTTCCCTTCCTGTTGCGTGCGGCTAACGGCCCGCGCTCTGAATAGTAGTGGTAACAGTGGCCATCAGTGGCCATGGTAACCGGAACCCGGTCCACCGCCGCCGCCCCAGTGACCGCCACCACCTCCACCGCCGCCACCATCATGTGGTCCCCACGGGAACCAGGGATAGCAGCCACCCAGTGTCAGGCCCAGCAACGCCACGGCAGACAACATCAACATCTTTTTCTTCACGATTCTCTCCTCGCACCATCTGACGCGGTGTGCGCGATGATGCCACAGCCGTCAACAGCATAGCGGCAGTGCTGTATAGAGAGTGTAAAGGGCAGCATGGGTGCGTAGCAGTGGAGGTATGGGCTGAAGCAGAGATTGCAGGTCGTGTCGGCCACGTAACAACAGATTAACGTGGCCGACACCGACGCGCTGGAGAGACGCGCATGAGGGGAGTAACAGGCTTAATACACGTCGCGCAGATAGCGCTTTTCCATCCGCAACCTGAGCAGATAGCGCCCGGCATCCGCCACGCTCATGCCGCCGCCTTCCACCAGCACCTGACGTAGCGCCCGGTCCACATCAGCGGCCATGCGGGTCTTGTCGCCACAGACGTAGATAGAAGCACCGTTTTCCAGCCAGGCGAACACCTCGGCAGCGTGTTGCAGCAACAGGTGCTGGACGTAGACAGACTCTGCCTGATCACGGGAGAACGCCAGATCCAGACGGGTCAGCTCCTTGCGCAGCTGCCAGCGCAGCAGGTCCGCCTGATAAAGATAATGGCTGGCGCGATGGCGCTCGCCGAAGAACAGCCAGTTACGACCACGGGCCTGCAGCTGTTCACGCTCATGCAGAAAGGCTCTGAAAGGCGCGATACCGGTACCCGGACCAATCATGATGACATCGCGATCAGGGTCTTCCGGCAGACGGAACAGCGGGCTGGGCTGCAGGAATACAGGAACCTTCGCACCCAGCGGCAAGCTGGCCAGCCAGCCTGAGGCAGTACCCTGCACAGTGGCACCCTGCTTGCTGTAGCTCAGGGTGGCGACGGTCAGATGTAACTCATCAGGATGGCTCAGCGGACTGGCACTCAGCGAATAGTAACGGGGCAACAAGCCGCTCTGCCGGGCCAGCAGCTGCAACGGATCAACCTGCCCTACCACGCGGCGCAGTACCTCGGCCAGATCAGTCGTGAACTGGAACTGACACAGGGCCTGCACCTGACTGGGATGCAGCAGGGCCTGTAACCATTCGGCCCCGGTAATCTCAGCCAGCCACTGCAACATGGTCTGGCCGGGGGTTGTCAGCTCGATATACCGGCTCAGCAACTCAGCAACGGGGCCATCATGGCCATCGGCACGGCGGCAGTATTCATTGCCCTGCAAGCCCGCCGCTGCCAGCACCTCATCGACCCGCTGACGGCTGTTGACCGGCATCACCCCGATACTGTCACCCGCCTGATAATGTATCCCGGCACCGCTGATATTCAGTACATAGTGGCGTACGTCCTTGTCAGCCGTAGCGGAGGTCAAACGGTGCTGATGCGTCAGCGTCGCCAGAAAAGGCTCTCTGGCACTGTAGGTCTTGCTGAAGGCCAGCAGCTTTTCCGGTACCGCCAGCCCAAGGCGTGGCAGCAAGCGGCTGAGCCACTGGTTATAGGTTGGCTGAAAACTGGTATCGGCCTCGAACAGGGGCACCAACACATGGGCACCCTGCTCCGCCAGCAGTCGATAGAGATCACGACCGGCCTGACAGAACGAATCGTAGGCACGGTCTCCCAGCGCCAGCACCGCCATCTGTTTTTCCTGCACCTGCAGCCGTTTGGCTTTCAGTTCGCTGAGGAAATGCCCGCCGTTGGAGGGAATATCACCGGCACCATAGGTGCTGCTGATCAGCAGCAGAATATCGGCGTGCGCCACCTGGGCTGCCAGATCGTCAAGACTCAGGCAGGTAATGGCGGGCGTCTGGGAGGGTAGTTGCTGCTGGAACTGATCGTGCAGCAGTTGGGTCAGATGTCTGGCCAGCGTTTCGGCATTACCCGATTCGCTGGCATAACCGACCGCAATAGAGGGCGTTGCGGCCATGGGTGTTACTCGTCGTCAGAGATCCCGATGGCACTTACGCCTTCATTGACAGCCGCTGCACGCAGCTCGTCGATCCAGGCAGCATCCACCTTGGTGTGCTGCTTCAGCTCATCCAGCAACCAGGCAACGTATTCGTCCTGCTGCTGAGTCAGCTCATGGGTATTGATTAGACGTACCAGCTCTTCGTCGGACAGGTCGTCATTGGGTGCCGTGAACTCGACAAAACCGGCGATGCATTCCTGCACTACCTGTGCCGAAGAGGCAGCATCGGCGGCTTCGCCGCTTTCCAGTGCATTCAGCGCGGTGTTCAGAGCGACACAGGAGTCCAGTGCGGCGTGAGCGCCGTACATATCGAACTCACGCAGGTCAGGAGTGACGCTGTCCAGCTCGTCCAGCAACTCTTCCACATGTACCACGTTGCGGCGGCCCGCCAGCTTGTCCCAGGTTTTGTCCAGTGCGTTGCGCAGCACCGCTACATCACCGAATTCGGCGACCCGCGCAAACAGGGCATAGTTGGGAAAAAGGCGTTCTGCCATGGAGACCGCGAACAGGGCGCGCTGCCATTCCGGGCGCTGTTCCAGTAATTGTTCGAGATCATCAAGCTGATACATTGAAGAGACACTCCGGCGGGTATTCATTGGACGGGCATTTTACCCCAGTAGCCAATCACGGGTACAGGCTGAATGATCAGAGAATGAGCAGAAATCGTGCCGGACCGGTGCCGATCAGGCGCTTTTCTGCCTTCTTGCCCCGCACTGCAAAAGCACACCGAATCCACACGGTGGAGACTGGGATCACAGTGCTAGCATGCCCTCATTCTTCATCACGCAGGAATGGACCATGCGCACACTGATCAGCAGCCTCGCCCTTACTTTCTTTGCCTTTATCCTGTGGATCATCTATCAGGCCGATACCGGCGCCAGTAACCTCTTTCTCGACTTTGTCCGCCGTACGCCCTACGCCGACAAGGTCGGCCATCTGGGCCTGTTTGGCCTGCTCACCCTGCTGGTCAATCTGGCCAGTGCCTGCCGCGGAATACGCTGGCAGCGCCTGACCTTACCCTACGGCACACTGGCAGTGCTGAGCTTCGTACTGCTGGAAGAACTGAGCCAATACTTCTTCCCTTCCCGCACCCTTGATGGCAAGGATCTGCTGGCCGACGCACTGGGCATTGCAGCCTTCACCTGGCTGAGCCTAGTGCTGCACCGGCAGCTAACGGGAAGGCGCATGCAAGCCTGACCCACCGGTGATGTGCTCAGACCTTGTCGCTGCCAATGGCTGGCCGCGTTGCCGTTCAGCCCTTGCGTTCAATCCTGTTACCCGGCGCCACAACCCAGCAGCGTGGATGGGCGTCGAACCCGACCTTGGGGTAATAGTCCTGTGCGGCGGGAGCGGCCAGCAGAATCAGCGTGCACTTTGGCCCCAGCTGCTGACGGGTCAGCTCCATCAGCGCGATGCCTATCCCCTGATGCTGACAGGCCTTGTCTACCGCCAGATCAGACAGATAACAGCAGTAGTGGAAGTCAGTCACAGCGCGCGATACCCCTACCAGAGTTTCGCCATCCCAGGCGGTGATCAGCAGATCGGCATGATCAAGCATGCCCTGAATGGTGGTACGGTCATCCACCGGGCGGCGCTCACCCAGACTGGAGCGATTCAGAACATCAATAAACTGATCGGCAGTGAGTGTGCGATCCAGATGGTACTGCAGAGTGGACGTGGACATGGCAGCCCCTTGCTATACGGCATAAATGCGGAGTGATTCGGAACAGAACGTCTGGAAATGTCTGAAGGCCCGATCAAGAACGTGTGATCGATCTCACGAGCAGAGGCCAAACACAGCAAAAAAGCGCTCAGGAAGCCGTGTGCTGGTGGCAAAACCGAGCATTCCGCTGATCTTTCATGCGATTAGGCCGACGCGCAGCACAGCATGAACAGGCACTCAGGTCAATGCAGCTGCTGTATCCACGTTGCCACCTGCTGGACAAAGGCAGCTTCCTGCCCACGGTAGCCGTGGGCTGACAGCGAGTCGCAGTGAGCGCTGTTGCCCTCGCCACCATCGACATACGCCAGCCGGGTCGGCGCCAGCGGCATCCGAGCCATCATCTGTGCCGCACCACTGGCCGGAGTGACCGGGCACTGATCATCATGGTTGGCCACAATCAGGGTGGGCAGTGCTACCTGCTGCAGGCCTGCATCAAATACCGTCTCGTGACTGCCACCCGGCACCGTAACAGGCTCACTGAGTACCACGCCGTGCAGGCGTGCAGCCAGATGGGCGGCGCCATTGACGGCAGCAATCGAGCCCTGACTGGTTCCCAGCAGAATCACCGGTGCAGCAGTCTGACCTGCTATACGGTCCAGCCAGCGGTTGAGGTACGCCAGATAGGCAGAGGAGGATCGCTGACCGCGCAGGCTATGGCGATCAGGTGCATCGGGCAGCAGCACGGCATAGCCACGCGCCAGCCAGTCACGACGGGTGCGCACCAGCACATTGGCGCGGTGAGCCAGATGACCATCCGCTGTCAGCCCCAGCTGTCCGGTACCGCCGATCAGCATCAGCAGGACCGCACGCGGATGAGCAGGGCTTAAATACAGGGCACGCGCGGTGCTGCCCGACAGGGTCAACACCGCAGAGGTATAAGCCGGTTCCGTTAGCGGGGCAGCATGGGCTGCGGCGGCCATCGCAATAAGCAGCGGCGCCAGCAACGTGCCGTACCCCCTTTGTTTTCCCAGCCCCATAGATTTCCCAGCCCCATAGTTTGCCCCGCCTGCAGGTCACGACTGGGCTTTGACACTCCCGCGCTGACGCAGTTCCGAGCTTTTTCCCGCCTTGAGAATCTGCCCGGGCAGATCGTGACCGAGCAAGGTGGGCAGCTCACGGCCGATCGCTAGCAGTGCATCCAGATCAACGCCGGTGGCGATACCGCAGCCTTCCAGCATATGCACCGTATCCTCGGTGCTGATATTACCGCTGGCGCCCGGTGCATAAGGGCAGCCACCAATGCCGCCCAGCGAGGCATCAAAGGAGCGTGCGCCAGCCTCTACAGCGGCCAGCACATTGGCCAGCCCCATCCCGCGGGTATTGTGGAAATGCAGCGTCAGGGGCAGCTGTGGATAGGCTGATCTGACCGCCGCGACTCGTTCATACACCTGCCGGGGAAAGGCCATGCCGGTGGTATCGGCCAGCGTGATGCTGTGCATGCCGAGTTCCAGATAGGCATCAATGGCCCAGCGTACCCGCTCATCACTCTGCCGGCCGCCAAACGGGCAGCCAAATGCGGTGGCCAGCGTGCCATTAACCTTCATCGGCGAGCCCTGCAGCAGGGACATCACGTCGGCAAACTGCGCCAGCGACTGGGCACAGGTCATGCGCATATTGGCCAGATTGTGTTCTTCGCCAATCGACATCACCAGATTGATCTCATCCACCGAGCACGCCAGCGCCCGCTCCGCCCCACGCACATTGGGTACCAGCGCCACATAGGTCACGCCGGGATGACGAATGATTTCGGCCATCACTTCCGCCGCATCACGCAGATTGGGGATGGCTTTGGGTGACACAAAGGAGGTCACCTCGATCTTGGCCAGCCCGGTGCGGGACAGCTGATCGACCAGCGCGATCTTGGCCTCGGTCGGCACGAACAGCACTTCACTCTGCAGCCCGTCGCGGGTCATCACTTCGTTTATGGCCAGTTGCAGCCGCTCACCGGCCGCCAGTGCTGAAAACAGACTCATGACCTTTCCCTCACACCACACCACGGGCTTTCAGGTCCGCCAGCCGGGCGGCGTCAATGCCGATGCTGGCCAGTACTTCTTCGGTATGCTGGCCCAGGGTCGGTCCCAGCCAGCGGGTCTGCCCCGGCGTGGCGCTGAGCTTGGGTACGATGCCGGGAATATCCACTGCCTGCCCGTCTTCCAGCGTGTGGTGGCCGATCATCTCGCGGGCGGCAAAATGCGGATCACTGGCGATATCGGCGGCGTTGTAGATCTTGCCGCAGGGCACTTCGGCCTGCTGCAACGCGGCCAGTACCTGCTCCAGACTGTGCTGACCGGTCCAGGCACCAATGGCATCATCCAGCTCGTCATTGTGCCGGGCGCGGCCATCGTTCTTGGCCAGTCGCGGATCATCGGCCAGATCAGCACGGCCAATCGCCTGCATCAGGCGTTTGAAGATGCTGTCGCCATTCCCGGCAATCACCACATAGCTGCCGTCGGCACAGAGATAGGTATTGGAAGGCGAAATGCCCGGCATGCTGGAGCCACTGCGCTCACGGATAAAGCCGGTCGCCGAGAACTCGGGAATCAGGCTTTCCATCACGCCGAACACGGCTTCATACAACGCCACGTCGATAAACTGGCCCTTGCCGCCATTCACTTTCAGATGATGCATAGCCATCATGGCGCCGATCACCCCGTACAGCGAAGCCAGGGTATCGCCGATGCTGACCCCGACCCGCACCGGTGGCCGGTCCGGGTAACCGGTGACATAACGCATCCCCGCCATGGACTCGGCGATGGCAGCAAAACCCGGCCGGTCCTTGTAGGGGCCACTCTGGCCGTAGCCAGAAATCCGCACCATGATCAGGGCCGGATTGAGTGCCGACAGCTGCTCCCAGCCCAGCCCCCATTCTTCCAGACAGCCGGGGCGGAAGTTCTCGATAACGATATCGGCCTCCTGCACCAGATCACGGACGATCTGCTGACCTTCTGCCGACTTGAGATTGAGCGTGATGGATTTCTTGTTGCGGCTCTGGGAATACCACCACAACGAGGTGTCCTTGTGCATTTTGCGCCAGGTGCGCAGCGGATCGCCGCCCTTGGGCGACTCGATCTTGATCACTTCGGCACCAAACTGGGCCAGTACTGCGGCGGCGTACGGGCCTGCAATCAGGGTTCCCAGTTCGATGACCTTGACCCCCTGCAGGGGCAGCGGTTGGGTAGAATCGGTCAGCATGGAGGCCTCCCTTGCAACAGAAAATACGATGACGAAAAACCACAGCAAACGCGGAGACAGACCACGGAGATAAGCACCTGCTCACGATCCGGGCAGGATCCAGCGGGCAATGCCCGCCAGTCAGGGTGCAGGCCGTCAGTGGCCGGAATGGTCAGCGACGGGCCGCCAGCCATGCAGTTTGCTTTCCACCAGCGTCACCAGACCGTCGAGAATCAGGGCAAAGATGGTCAGCACCAGAATGCCTGCCAGCACGGTATTGATATCAAAGACTCCTTCGGCCTGATGAATCAGATAGCCCATGCCACGGGCCGAGCCCAGATACTCACCGACCACGGCACCGACGAAAGCCATCCCCACCGAGGTGTGCAGGCTGGAGAACACCCAGCTGGTGGCAGAAGGCAGGTAGACACTGCGGATCAGCTGCTTGCGTGAGGCGCCCAGCATACGCGCATTGGCCACCAGGGTCGGGCTGACTTCACGCACGCCCTGATACACGTTGAAGAACACGATAAAGAACACCAGGGTGATCCCCAGCGCGACCTTGGACCAGATACCCAGACCGAACCAGACGGCGAAGATCGGCGCCAGAATCACCCTTGGCATCGCATTCATGGCCTTGATGTAAGGGTCAGCCACAGCGGAGGCCAGATCATTCAGCCCCAGCCACAGGCCGACGATCATGGCCAGTACGGCACCGATCACGAACGCCAGCAGCGTTTCCAGCAGGGTAATCCCCAGATGCATGTAGATGGCGGTGCCGCTGAACCAGTCGAAAACCTGTTGCAGCACGGGGATCGGCTCACCGAAGAAGAAGCTGGGCAGAATGCCGTAGTGCGTGGTGATCCCCCAGAACAGAAACAGTCCGATCAGCAACGCGAGCTGGTACAGACGAATCCTGGCTTTATAGCTGATGGCAGGCTGGGCCACGCCAGCTGCACGGGTCGATGCGGATGACGACATCGTTGTGCTCCTCAAAACCTCATGCCCGACAGCCGACGCAGCGCGCGGCCCCGGTACGTTAATTGCGGCAACCGGTCAGCCCTGCTGACTCTGCTGATACCCCTTCATTACCTCATCACGCATGGTGGCCCAGATCTGATGATGCAGATCGAGAAACTCCGGCGTCATGCGGATTTCCGCCACATCACGGGGGCGACTGAGGGTAATTTCAAACTCCGCCATGATGTGCGAGGCAGGCCCGGCAGACAGCACCACCACCCGGTCAGACATGGCAATGGCTTCTTCCAGATCATGGGTGATAAACACCGCCGAGCGGCGATTGGCTGACCACAGTGCCAGCAGTTCGTTTTCCATCAGCTGACGGGTCTGTACGTCGAGCGCTGAAAACGGTTCATCCATCAGAATGATCTTCGGGTTGAGGATCAGCATCTGCGCCATCGCCACCCGTTTGCGCATACCGCCGGACATCTGATGCGGATAGCGGTCGGCAAAGCGTCCCAGCCCCACCCGGTCCAGCCACTGGTGGCCCAGATGCTTCATTTCCTCCGGCTCAGTACCACGGAACTGCAGCCCGGCGACGACGTTGTCATAGGCGGTGCGCCATGGCATCAGCGCATCGGCCTGAAACATATAGCCGGCATCACGGTTGATGCCCTGCAGGGGTTTGCCGAACACTTCCACCGTGCCCGAGGTAGGCTGCAGCAGACCGGCAATACTGTTCAGAATGGTCGATTTGCCGCAGCCGGTCGGCCCCACTACCGAGACAAACTCGGCCTCGCCGACATCCAGACAGATGTCCTTGACCGCGGTATAGGTGCCGCCCTTGGGCGTACTGAAGGAACAGGTGATGCTTTTCAGCGACACCGCACTGCTGGCGGCGCCCTGCTGGCTACGCACCAGACTCAGATGATCTTTGACAACTGCAGGCATGTCAGGCTCCTGGCAGAACGGCACCAGCGCTATGACGGTATGGCGGGTTCTGCACTCACAACGAAACTCAGGAAGCAGGCACCCCACCTTTCATGGGGTGCGCGCAGAGATTACTTGACGGCCGACTGGGCGGCTTTGGCGAACTGGTCGTCGTAGGTCTTGCTCAGATCGATGGTGGCTTTCTGCACCTTCTCATCGAATGCCTTGAGCACCGCCAGCACGTGTTCGGTGGCCTCTTTGGAGAACTCACCCGTCTTACTGTAGCTGCCGAGGTTGGCTTTCAATGCCGCGGTATAGAGCGCCTTGTCGCCACCGTAATAGGCTTCAGGCACGGTATTGACGATCTCTTCGGGCGTGGCGGATGCCATCCACTTCAGCGCATGGACAATGGCGTTGGCCAGTGCCTGTGAGGTGTGGGGGTTATCGTGCAGATAGCTGGCCTTGGTGTAGAGCACCGCGGCGTGGTAGTCACCCCCATAAACTTCGTCGACACCGGCCTTGGTGCGGGTGTCATACATCACCTTGATGGCATCATCGGCTTCGAGCTTGGCAATCACCGGGTCAAGGTTGGCCACTGCATCCACTTCCCCGTGTTCCAGCGCCGCCACCGCACCGGCACCAGCACCTACGCCGATGGCGGAAATATCATCCGGGCTGAGGCCAGCCTTCACCAGCAGGGTCTTGACGTACATATGCGTCGAGGAGCCGGGCGCCGTCACGCCGATGTTCAGCCCCTTGAGATCCTTGGCGGAGGTAATCTTGTCGGCCTTGTTCTTGGCAACCCCCAGCACGATACCCGGGGCATTTCCTTCCACAACGAAGGCAACGATGTCCTGGCCCTTGGCCTGCATGCTGATGGTGTGTTCATAGGAGCCTGACACCACATCGGCACTACCACCGACCAGCGCCTGCAGAGCTTTGGAGCCACCGCTCAGATCACTGATTTCCACCTCCAGCCCCTCTTCTTTGAAGAAGCCTTTCTGCTCGGCAATGGTGAGTGGCAGGTAATAAAACAGGGTCTTACCGCCGACGGCGATGCTGACTTTGGTTTGTTCCAGATTGGATTCTGCCTGGGCGGGAGCGCCGAAAATCAGAGCGCAGGCCAGGCCGATAGAACCGGCGGCGTATGCGAATGCCTTCATGGGTGTCTCCACATTATTGTTATTGATTGGAGTAATTGAGTCGGAGGGAGGTTTCCTGCCCACATTTCCTCTGCCGTACCGTCCATCTGCCTGGACGATGACGTCAGCCCGATCTCATGGAAACAGGGCAAGAGCCCGCGGTCCAAGAAAAGAGTGCTGCTCGATAACTCTTGAAGGCGGGCCGAAACATCATGCAATGGGATGCAGGGTGTGCAAAACAGTGATTGGCGAGGCTGCCATCGTCAATGGCGATGGCAAAGCTGGCACAAAAATGGTCACTGCAGCAGGCGTACCTCACCCATTCCCGGCAGCTTGATCGCCCGCTGCTGCCAGTCGAACCCGACCACCAGTCCCAGCACATTCAGCTCCAGCCCTTCCTGCGCGGCCAGCGTGGCGCCGAACAGTCCGCCCAGAGACAGCTGATAGCCACTTTTACTGGGTGTCGCTGCCAGCAGCTGCGGGCCCAGATAGTCTTTGCCCAGCGCATTGGAGGGTAACGCCACCTGCAACTCGGGCACCCGCCGCAACAGCCAGGCCACAAAGGTATTGGAATTAGGCCCCGGCCAGGCGCGGTACTCATCAGCATAGGGGTAGCCTGGCAGTAACCGGTCGATCTCGGTGATGGCACGGGCTGCGGCCTCACCGCGCAGCTCGCCCAGCAACTGCGCCTGACTGCCAAACCAGGCACGGTCGGGCACATCATAGCGGTCAATCACCGTCGGCCGCCGCCAGCCGGTGACCTGTCTTACCCGATACTGGCTGGCATTCGCCGCCTTGGTGGCAATCCAGCTGTGCACCGCAAAGGCACCACGCCAGTTATAGGCACGGGCAGCGTAGACCTGCACCACCGCTTCCGGTGTGCGGGCAGGATCGGGCGCCAGCTGCGCCGAGCTGCGGTCCGCGTTGCTCCAGGAGGTCTGCAGATCAATCTGGCCACTGAGCAGCAGGGCTGCCGGTCCTGCCAGCAACAACAGCAGAAATAACAGGGGATAAAGCAGGTAACGTCGCATCCATGGCGCTCCGGTCATGTCAGGTTCATAGCTGCTTTATAGGGATGAAGGGCTGGCAGTTCCATAATGGGCCAGAGACGACAAGCCACGGTCGGCCTTCTATCCACAAAGGATAGGGGCACACCGTGGCTCCAGACGGGTCTATGTTCTCAGACTGACTGTGCGCTATCAGGCCGCTTCCAGTGCCAGCAAGGCGCCATTGCGAATCTCGTCCTGGCTGTAGATGCCGGTATCGAGAATCCAGCCGGTCACCAGTGCAGCCGGTGTGACGTCAAACGCCGGATTGAACACCTCGGTGTCTGCCGGTGCCCATTCCACGCTGCCGAAGCTGCCGCTGACGCCCTGCACTTCGGCACCATCACGCTGCTCAATCGGAATCTGCGTGCCATCGGCACAATCCACATCCACCGTGGTGTAGGGTGCTACCACGTAGAAAGGCACCTTATGGAAGTGTGCCAGCACCGCCAGACTGTAGGTGCCGACCTTGTTGGCGAAATCACCGTTGCGGGCGATGCGATCGGCACCGACCAGCACCGCATCGACCTTGCCATCGCGCAGCAGAATACCCGCCATGTTGTCACACTGCAGGGTGTGGCTGATGCCGTATTTGGCCAGCTCCCAGGTCGTCAGGCGGCCGCCCTGCAGCAGCGGACGGGTTTCATCCACCCAGACATGAGGTGCCTTGCCCTGCTCCGCCAGCTTGTAAATGACGCCCAGTGCCGTACCGGCACCGGCGGTCGCCAGCCGGCCGGTGTTGCAATGGGTCAGCAGGCGCTGCCCTGAGCCAAATAGCGCCGCACCGTTCTCGGCGATGCGGTTACAGAGTTTGATATCTTCCTCGAAGATGGCTTCGGCCGTGCGCACCAGCGCCACGCGGTCGTTCTGTTTCAATGAGGTCAGCATACGGTCCATGCAGTGCATCAGATTCACTGCCGTTGGCCGGGCTGCACGCAGTGTCAGCGCGCCCTGCTCGAGCTGCTCGCGGTCTGCGCCCTGCTCGGCCAGATGGGCCAGCAGCAGACTGGCACCGACACCGATCAGCGGTGCACCACGAATCTGCAGGGCTTTGATCATCGCCACCATGGCATCCACCGAATCACACGGCAGCCAGTTTTCCTGATGAGGCAAGGCGTGCTGGTCGAGTACCCACAAGCGACCCTGCTCATACTTCACGCTGGTAGCCAGCAAATCTTTCATAGGCACATGTCCTCGTCATCGTCCTGAAGAAGTCGGCATGCCCAGGTGAGGCACCATGGGCGCACGGACGGTAGGGGATTAACCATAGCAGAAGCCCGCACGCTGCCCAATGTCGACCTTGGATAAACAAATGAACGTTAATCAGTCGCCAACATCCATTGCAGAGGGTAAGCTCTTTCTTCGCTTTGCATGGCGCATATCTTCTAAGAAGCCCTGGCGCTTATAACCAAAAACCGACAATGACATAACGAAAAGGCAATACCATGGCAGTGTATAAGACCTTTCAGCCCCAGGATGCCCTGGCCTATGCCGTGGCGCATACCTCCCTGTTTGAAGGCCTCGACCCGGCTACCCTGAGCTGCAGTGAAATTGGTGATGGCAACCTGAATCTGGTGTTCAAGGTCAGCCACCCCAGTGGCACCAGTGCCATCGTCAAGCAGGCCCTCCCCTACGCCCGCTGCGTCGGCGAATCCTGGCCACTGACGCTGGACCGCGCCCGCATCGAGGCCGAAGCCATGCTGATCGAGAGTGAGCTGTGCCCTGCGCTGGTGCCGACCATCTATCACTATGATGCCGGGATGGCGGTGACCATCATGGAAGACCTGTCCGATCACGTAATCCTGCGTCAGGCCATGGTTGCCGGTGAACACTTCCCCCGACTGATCGAGGATATGGCCCGCTTTCTGGCCGACACCCTGTTCTTCACTTCTGATCTGTATCTGGATCAGCAGCAGAAAAAGGCGCGGGTGGCGCAGTTCATCAACCCGGAGCTGTGCAAAATCACCGAAGACCTGTTCTTTCTTGACCCCTACTGCGACCACGAACGCAACAATGTCTACCCCGGCTTTGAAACACGGGCGGCAGCGCTCTGGCACAACGAGGCGCTGAAGGCGGAAGTGGCTGAGCTGAAATTCCGCTTCCTCACCGAAGCGCAGGCACTGCTGCACGGTGACGTCCATGCCGGTTCCATCTTTGTGCGTCAGGACAGCACCAAGGTGATTGATGCCGAGTTTGCCTACTACGGCCCAATGGGCTTCGACATTGGCTCCTTCATCGGCAACCTGCTGCTCAATTTCTGCGGACAGTGGGGGTTGATGGCAGCCGAGGATCAGCGCAATGCCTATCGCAGCGGGTTGCTGGAAAGCATTGATCAGCTGTGGAGCGGCTTTGCGGAGCGTTTCAGCGAGCATCTCAGCCAGTCGACCCGTGACCCCAGCCTCAATACCTTGCGCTGGCAGTCACGCCTGCTGCGCGGCATCTGGCAGGACACCCTGGGGTATGCCGGTTGTGAACTGATCCGCCGTACAGTGGGTCTGGCACACGTCAAGGATCTGGACAGCATTGCTGATGAGCAGCGGCGCCTGCAGGCCGCCGAGCAGGCACTGATACTGGGCGAAGCGCTGGTGCTTCAGCGCCACGAGCTGGACAACATGGCCGATGTGCTGGCCATGCTGGTCGATAAGGTCAGGTATTGACCAGCAACAGGGGCGCCATTGTGGCGCTCCTGTGCTCTCCCTCAGCCACTCAGGGCGCTGAACTGCCCGGTCAGCCACCACCACAGATAATCCAGAGGCATCAGTACCAGCAGGCTGATCAGCGTCAGCGGCACGGTGATCTTCAGCAGCTCACGCAGCGGTTCCTTACACAGCTGCATCCCCACGATCAGCGGCCCCGACTGATAGGGAAAGAGGATGGTGGAGAAGCCCACCACCTGCGTCATCAGCACCATGGGCACCGTCCAGCCACTGTGCTGTGCCAGCTCCCCCGCCATCGGTGTCAGCACCGCAGGCACCCCGGGCAGTGTCGCTATCAGCCCGGTAATAAACGCCAGCCCGCTCAGGGACAGGAAGTTCTGCAGATCCGCCCCCGGCTGCAGGGGCAGCCAGTCCATCATGGCCCCGGCAATGGCCGAGCCCAGCCCCGAGCTGTTAACCAGCGCCCCCAGTGCCAGCACCCCGGCGACAAACAGCAACATGCTGATATTCATCTGCTTTTGCAGCTCATCGGCACTGACCATGCCGATCTTCGGCATCAGCAGCAGACAGGCGGCTGCCAGCCCGACCCAGGCCGGATTGATGCCATGCAGGCTGTCGGTCAGCCAGAAGCCCAGCGCCACCAGCAAGATCAGGCTCAGGCGTCGCTGCAATGCCGGATCATGGCTGGCCGTAGCGGGTACAGCTGAGGTCTGCGCGGCCACCTGCGCCGGATAGCGCCAGAGAATCAGCGCCGCAATCACCGCCGCCTTGAGCAGGCCCAGCACCGGGAAATGCAGCCACAGGTAGTCGGTATAGCTGATGTGCACGCCATAGATGGTCTCAGCCGTGCCGCTCAGCACCATATTGGGAATGTTGGACGGCAGGATGGTAAAGGTCGGCACGTGGCAGCCAAAGGCCACTGCTAGGGCAACACCAATCCGCCCCTGAGAGCCCGGAGCAAAGCCACATCGTTCCGCCAGCGCCATGGCAATGGGCACCATCATCACGGCTCGCCCCATGGAGGATGGCATAACAAACCCCAGCAGGGTGCCGCACAGTATCAGGCCACAGATCAGCCAGGTATAACTGTGCGCCAGATGCCGCCCGAGCAGGGCCGCCATCCGGTCACCCAGACCAGTAGAACGAATGGCCATGCCAATCACCAGTCCGGCGAAAATCAGCCAGAACGCCGCCGAGGCAAAACCGCTGAAGACACTGGCTGGCGTAGCTACCTGCAGCAGGATGGCGGCGAGAAAGAACAGCAGACTGGTGAGGTATTGCGGCAAGGCGCTGCTTGCCCACAGGGTCAGGGTGACCAGTACGATGGCCAGCGTACGGGACTGCAGCAGATCCAGCATCGGCGGCGGGAACAGCAGCAAAGCAGCGGCGGCGAGCAGAATAAGGGCAAGAAACAGGCGGCTGAACATGGAAACCGTCCTTGGGCAGGGCACATTGAAGTCAGGAGCAGAAGTCTAGCACTCTGTTCCGCGCACCACGCGCAACAGCCCGGCCCGTCATTGCAACGATCAGATGGCAACGATCAGACGACAGCAAGCGGGCAAGTATCATGAAAAAAGCCGGAGTGATGACTCATCACTCCGGCTTTCAATTTTCTGGCTTTCACTGCCACAGCAGGGCAACCGGCTTTTCAGCTCGTAGCCGCTCAGATGCTGACGTAACCCGGCTCGATTTTCAGCTCCAGCGGATAGCCGCCCAGCAGCTCCGGGCTGTAATGCTTGCGCAGCAGATCACTGACCTTGGCCGTGTCATCAGCACTGACGAAACGCTCGATAAACTGCACCTTCTGCAATTCGGCATCCCAGCGGCTCAGTTGCACACGGTTCACCAGCGGACCGGAAGGCACATTGTTGCCCCCGGGCAGCAGTGGCATCCAGCGGCAAGGCTGCGGGTTTTCCACCTGAAAACCATGCTTGTGGTACATCATGAACTGCCACAACTGGAAGACATCTTCCTGCACATACCGCTGGCTGCGCTCACCGAACAGGTTCAGTACGCTGCATTCCACCAGGGCCTGGCCCATCTGCGTTGACATAAGCTGGTTTCTCCCCCGCTCTACTTATCTACACTCCAGCCGACAGGCCGGGGAGTGGTTGTACTTCATTCGCTGGAGGTCGGTACGACAAACTGCCGTTTGGCCTCTACCGTGTTCTGTGTGGCTATCGGTATGCCGATGGCCCAGCAGATCAGAGTCCATATTAGTGCAGGTACAGCGCTGACACCGGCTACAGAATAAAGCATCAATACACAAAGACAACGAACACGACTACATTTCCGGTCAATCAAGATTAAATTTTATGACAAGACTGAAACAACGCTGAGCAGATATATCAGGTTTCCTTATAGGCAATAAAAAGGCACAATAGCCGGCTTCCGAACAGGCCAGAAAATGAACCGGTTTTCGCAGTTGGCCACAGAATTGGACAACAGTGCCAAGCGGTCGGCAAGGATAGCCGGACTCGACAGGCACCTCCTTAAGTACCAGAAGAATGAGCATGTCTGATAAACCCGTTATTCATGTCCGCGCCCGCAGCAAAGCCGGAAAGGCTCTGCGTCGCCAGAGCATCCTGCAGGCAGCTGAAGGCCTGTTCGCCAAGGATCCCACCGTACTGCCCACCATTGCCGATATAAGCAATGACTGTGGGCTGGCCAAAGGCACCATCTATATCTACTTCCCCTCTAAGGAAGCGATCTTTCTGGCCCTGTTGGAAGAAGCCCTGAGCAAGTGGACCCAACGTCTGTGTGAAGTGGCTAACGATACCGGCTCCCCCGTGGCCGTGGTCGATGCCCTCTGCGACCATCTGGCCACTCACCCGCGCCTGATGCAGCTGGCTTGCCTCAGCACCGGCGTGCTGGAACCCAATGTCACCACCGAAATCCTGTTTGCCTTCAAACACTCCATCTCCGACAACCTGCACCGTACCGCACAACAGCTGATCCCCGTGTTCAGCGATGGCCGCCGGGAAAACGCCGTGGTGCAGATGCTGCTGCAAACCTACGCCCTGCTGATCGGCCTGTGGCAGCTGTCGCACCCGACCCACTGCGCACGCGGTATGAACTCACCGGAGCTGGAACGCCTGCAGCCGGCCTTCGTGCCGACCGCCCATGCGGCACTGCAACGTCTGTGGCAGATTAACTAAGTATCTGCTCACCCCGCAGTGCGCCGTTGTCCGTCACGACGCACTGCTATCCTGCCACCCCCTCCTGCTGCCACTTTCTGGCAGCGCTATCGGTGACCATAGCCCGTCGATCACCAGCACCTGTCAGCGACGCCGTCGTGACAGTCGGGACATCCCTGCTCAACAGCCCATCACTGGCATGCAGCAGATCGTAACCACCTTCGCCCCCTGAGACGGCTTTACTCAGTCTGTCATGCAACGCAGAATCGAAGCCACCTCTGCCGATGGCCTGTGCCGTTGGCTTGCATCGCAAGGAATGACTATGGCCACCACACCCACTGCCCCCTCCTGGCGCCAGGCACTGGACCAGCAAAGCCTGACCACAGCCATTCTGACCTGGGCGGCTTTTGCCTGGCTGACCTCGCCCAAGTCGGGCCTGCTGCTGTTGCTAGTGATCTTTGTCCACGAACTGGGACACATGCTGATGCTGTGGAAAATGACCGGGCTGGTGGCCAAGATTCGCTTCATCCCGTTTTTTGGTGGCGTCACCGTGCATCGTGGCGGCGCCCTGACCCCCTTCCAGCGCGGCTGGTTTGCCATTGGCGGCCCTGGGCTGGGTACCCTGTTTGCCATTGCCTGCGCTCTGTTGTTTCAGCTGACAGGCTGGCGTGAGGCCTGGTATCTGGCGGTCATCGGCCTGTTCCTCAACGCCCTTAATCTGATCCCGCTGCCGCCACTGGATGGCGGCCAGATCACCGAACTGCTCAATCGCAAACTATGGGCACTGGGCGCTTTGCTGGCACTGGCTGCCCTGTACTTCTTCCACAGCACCTGGACGCTGGTGATTATCGGCCTGCTGCTCTGGCAGGCCTGGCAGTACTACCAGCGCGGTGAGCCCAACGCCTGCGAACGCTGCCATACCCCGTATCAGCCAGCGGTCAGCACGGCACAGCCTGACGCCCCGCACGCCCGCGTTACCCCACCCGAATACTGCAGCCGCTGTGGCTTCCCGCAGGTTACCAGCGCATCGGCAAAGCGCAGCCTGTGGAGTGGTTATCTGGGGGTCATCGGCCTGTTGCTGTGTCTGGCTTACTGGCTCTTTATCGGTCGTCACTGAGCATGGCCCTGCTACCCAATCTCGGCCCCAAATCCGCGGCCCTGCTGGCCGCCATCGGCATCACGCAGGCAGAGCAAATTGCTGAGCTGGGTGCGGTGGGCGTCTATCACCGGCTGGAGCAGGCCGGGATGAAGGTCAGCCTTAACCTGCTGTGGGCCATGGCGGCCGGGCTGCAACAGCGCCACTGGACGGCACTGACCGCCAGCGAAAAGGCACGACTGCTCATGGAGCTGGAGGAATGGCGGGAATGGCAGCGCATGAGTCATGCCGCAGCGGACAGCGGCGACACCTGAGCCTGCTTTGATAAATGACCGCTCCCGCCCCATGGCGGGACCGGTCATAAGTGCGCTGAGCGACGGCGAAACCGGCTCAGTTCGAGATTGCTTTGTTATCGCACCTGCAGCGTTATAGCGCCTGCAGTTTGGCCATCGACAGGATCAGCCACTTGCTGCCGACATCATCGAAATTCACTTCCACGCGTGCCTTCGGCCCCTGTCCCTCGAAATTGGTCAGAATGCCTTCGCCAAAGGTGCCGTGGATAACGCGCTGGCCAAGATAGAACTCGGTCGCTGGTACTTCGGCCTCAGCAAAGCTTGGTGAAGTGGGACGCTGGAACGACAGCGGACGGCGGATACTGGCGCCCAGCCGCACTTCTTCCAGCAGCTGTTCGGGGATTTCACGCAGGAAGCGGGAATGGGTGCGACGCTCTTCCTGACCGTAGAAGCGGCGTGACTCGGCCCAGGTCATAAACAGCTTCTGCCGCGCCCGGGTAATACCGACGTAGCAGAGGCGGCGCTCTTCCTCCAGACCCTGCGGGTCTTCCATCGACATGGAATGGGGGAACAGGCTCTCCTCCAGCCCGGCCATAAACACCAGCGGGAACTCCAGCCCCTTGGCCGAGTGCAAGGTCATCAACTGTACGCAATCGCTGAACTCCGCCGCCTGAGCATCCCCTGCATCCAGCGCCGCCTGATCGATAAAGGCTGCCAGTACATCGGTCAGACCGGCCTGTTCGTCTTCTTCATCCGGCGACCAGCTCTGCTCGAACTGCCGCGCCGCGTTGACCAGCTCCTGCAAGTTCTCCGCGCGCGCCTCGCCCTTGTCCTTGTCTTTCTCGTGATGCTCAACCAGCCCGCTGTGCTGCAGCATCAGGGCAATGGTGTCGGCCATGGCCAGACTTTCACTGTCACGCTGCAGCTGATTGATCAGCTCGATAAAGGGCAACAGCGCACCGGCGGCACGGCCACTGAGCAGACGCCGCTCGATGGCCTCCACCGACGCCTGCCACAGCGACACCTGCTGCTGGCGCGCATAGTCACGTACAGTCTCCAGCGTCTTGCTGCCAATACCGCGGGTCGGCACATTGATGACCCGCTCCATCGCCGCATCGTCGTGACGGTTCTGCATCAGTCGCAGATAGGCCAGCGCATTGCGGATTTCCAGACGGTCATAGAAGCGCTGGCCACCGTAGATGCGATAGGGCACGCCAGCCCGCACCAGCGCCTCCTCCAGTACCCGTGACTGGGCGTTGGAGCGGTACAGTATCGCCACTTCCTGTCGCATGCCGCCCTGATCGGCCCACTTTTCCGCCTGTTCGACGATAAAGCGTGCTTCTTCCTGTTCGTTAAACGCACTGTAGACGGCGATCTTTTCGCCTTCGCCGCTGTCGGTCCACAGCTGTTTGCCCATCCGCCCCTGATTGTTGGCAATCAGCGCGTTGGCGGCCTGCAGAATGGTATCGGTGGAGCGGTAGTTCTGCTCCAGACGGATAATCTCGGTGCCGGGGAAGTCGCTGGTAAAGTTCTGGATATTCTCGATACGAGCACCACGCCAGCCGTAGATGGACTGGTCATCATCACCCACCGCCATGACCGGCATCCGCTCACCGGCCAGCATGCGCAGCCAGGCGTACTGGATCTTGTTGGTATCCTGAAACTCGTCCACCAGCAGCGCCTGAAAGCGCTGCTGATAATGGCGCAGCAACACCGGCTGGTTCAGCCACAGCTCATGGGAGCGCAGCAGCAATTCGCCGAAGTCCACCATGCCGCCACGCTGGCAGGCCTCTTCGTAGGCTTTATAGACGTCGATGCGGGTCTGCCAGCTGCTGTCGCCGTAGCTGTCCAGATGCTGTGGCCGCAGGCCTTCATCCTTCTGCGCGTTGATAAACCAGGTCAGTTCTTTCGGGTCCCAGCGTTTTTCGTCCAGATTCAGCTCACGGCAGATCCGTTTGACCAGTCGCAACTGGTCATCACTGTCGAGAATCTGGAAGTTTTCCGGCAGATTGGCTTCGCGATGATGAGCGCGCAGCAGGCGGTGCGCCAGACCGTGGAAGGTGCCGACCCACATGCCACGCGGGGTCAGCCCCAGCAGCGCTTCAATACGGCTGCGCATTTCCTTGGCGGCCTTGTTGGTGAAGGTCACCGCCATGATGGCGTAGGGAGAAATCTGCTCGACCTGAATCAGCCAGGCAATGCGATGCACCAGCACCCGGGTCTTGCCGCTACCGGCCCCGGCCAGCACCAGCCGGCTTTGCAGCGGCGCCGACACGGCCTCACGCTGGGGAGGGTTAAGACGGTCAATCAGGTGGGAAACATCCATCGCACTACTCTCTCGCTGTATTCTCGCTGGGGTCAGTGTACGGTTCGTCAGGGCGAACAGTCAGAGTGCCCGTTAGCATACTGTATTTACAGCCAGTGTCGAATGAATGGGGAGGCAAAGAACGTTGTCAGGGGCATACTCAGGCTATCCAATGTATTTCCTGTAAGTCACCCTTAGCCAAGCGAATTACACCGTCTTTGTGGGGATTTTTTTAACAACTGAGTCTGTTATTTCCTCCCTGTTTTCTTGTCGATTTGCTTCTTCCTTAACAAACCGGTGCATCGCACGACGATGAAGTTCCGTAATTTCAATTTCAGATTTTGCTTTTATGAGATTGGCTTCAGCTTCGGCCTTGGTGACACGCTTTATTTTTCATGGTTCAAAAAATCCACCCATAGCGGATGAAACTTTTTAAATCAAAGTGTCCGCAGGTTTGGATAAGCCTCCAAGATTAACTAATGAAGTCGAATTGTCGTCTGACATCTTTACTCCTAAGGCCGCAATAAATGGCGCGTGGGTTGGCATTGTTTTTACCGCCTTTTGTTTTTGGCAAAACCGTGACAACCGTAATGCGTCCGCTTTGATTGCCTTGTTATACTTTTTTACTCAGTCCCGTTGAAATCGCTAGTGCGCTACCTAGTACTATAAATAAACTTCCTACAGTACGGTTGACTAAATTCAATGTGTTAGTTCTAGATAGCCAAGGACCAATTTTTGAACCCAGTCCAGCATACATAAACATGGATGCACAATCGATCACAAACCAAGTACATGCGAGTACAGAGTATTGCTCTACCGGAGGTAAGTCTGCATTCATAAAGCCAGGAAATAGCGCAATAAAGAAAATTAAATCTTTAGGGTTACTAATGCCTACAAAAAAGCCTTTTCTAAACAGAGAATAGAATGAATAATCGGCTAGATGTTTTTCATTAACCAGAGGTGTTTCAACTTTAATTGAGCCTTCTTTCCAAGATGCCCAACCTAAATAGATAAGATAAAATGCTCCCACGAGTTTAATAACAAAAAACAAAGTCTTAGAGGCAACTAAAATAGCCCCAAGCCCAACAGCAGAAATAGACATCAAGACAAGAGCTGCAACAGCACCTCCAAGAATAGTTGGAATCGTTTTCTTATTCCCATATTTCACGCCTTCAGATATACATAATAAGGCTGATGGGCCTGGGCTGAATATCAATATCCCTATAACACTTACATAAATCAACCAAGTACTTAATTCCATATAACACCTCTCTGGTAACATATAATACCTTGCTTACCAGCCCAACGGAGCAGAGTAAGCTTGTGGTAAAGTTTGCGCAGCAAACCACAAGCTTGCGGCGCGTAGCTGGGTCCGAGGTACAGCAAATTGTTATAGTGTATTTCGGTAGTGTCCACGTATTAGCGTGCAAATATCAACTGGCTCGCCCCCGAACCGTTTAGATTTTACTAATATTTCTGGGAACGCGGCTCGAAGCTTTTCCGGAACCTCCGTTGTATTTGATTTAATAACTAGAGATGCAATTAGATCAAGAGCGCAGTTGAACCCATCAAATGATGTCTGCTGCATGCAAATATCAACTGCACTATCAACCATGTCAAAAGCACAATAGGAAGGTATCTCGTAAACCAAATCTGAGAAAAGACCAACCGTCATTTCTTCTTCATGTGCCATGGTTTTACCCCAGCCTTTTACTCTCGCATCAAACAACTGAATTAATGCCGTAAAATCTCCATTTTTGGCTTCCGCCACAAACTCACTACCAATATCCAGAATGCTGCTCAAATGCACCTCGATTCTTTAAGCACTATAAAGCCCGCAACAACGGCGGAGCGAAGCGACGTCCGGGCCCGAAGGGCTGAATTGCTTGCGATTGTTATATTTTTGCTAGCTCACGCATAACCTTGTCACGTAAAGACATATACTTTCCTAAAGTATCAGTGAACCCTCTCTCTCCATAGAATTTGTAGCTATCGATTCCGTAATCTGGGGTAAGTTTTAGTTTGTTACGCAGCTTTTTTATGTATTGCTTATCGTAATTCTCTTGCCCCTTGGCTCCCTTTTGCAATATGGATACTACGTGCTTTCCATCTTTCGAGACCTCAATCGTCCTACCAACTGTATCTGAAAGCTCAAAACCGAAGCCGAGGAGGATCTCTTTCAAGTCTCGCAGAGTCAACTGGTGCTCACCTGCAACCCGCCTTCTTGTATTACTTCTAAAATACTCGGAGATGAAGGGAAGCTCATCGTCGCGTGATTTGACAAGCTCGTGTGCAGCGGCCCTCCTTGTGAAATTAAATAGCTCATCATCACTTGGAATGGTAATCCACCATCCGTTCTCTCCCAAATACACCATAGCACTAAGAAGTGCACATCTTTTATTGCCGTTGTGGAAGCAGTGATTATTTATAATAGAGTGAAAAAGAGCCGCAGCTTTATTAAAAACACCAGGATAAGCATCTTCTCCTCCTGCAGACATGAAGGGCCTGGAAACAGAAGACTCCAGCAATGATTCGTTTTTTATACCCGGCGGTGACACTGGATCTTCAGATTTATGAAAATATTCAACTAAGAAATTGTGAATGTATTTTATTTGCTCGATGTTCAATTTGAACTCCCATAATATAACGCCCCAATAACCGGCGCAGCTTTGCTGCGTCCGGCGACTAAAAGAGCGTAGCTGATTGATTTATTAGACTTTTTCGATGAATACATGGTCAAAATTATCTATACTTAGCAATACAGATTTTTTATCTAAGACAATTGATGCCATTCCATAAGCAAACCATTTTACTACCAACTCCTTCTCACGGGCATTTAGTAATCTATTTATAATAGTTTGGTGGTATGCAGGTTGTTCTTCTATATTTTCTGGTATCTTTAATGACGTATAAAAACTAAGTTCATAGCTATTATCTTCATGCTTATATTCAGTGTCTTGGCCTGAAAGAATATAAACGATACCATCCTTAATTTTTACTACTCCTTCTCCATTCCATATTTTTTTGTATGTACTGAAGTATTTGGTCCCTTGAAAAGCAACTTGATAGTTCGTCTTGTATCCATCAAGCTCAATCGGTGCTTGAGATAAAGTATCTTTTAGCAGGAGTTTCCTTTCTTCACTGGATAACTCTTCGTCTTTTGCATACTTATAGACAAGAGATATAATTGCTTTTTTAGAAGATGCAAAAGATCGTATTATTGAAGAGGTATATTTTGCACTCCCAACTTCTTTACCGACACCCTCCCTTCTTTTTTCTACTTTCTCTGGATTATTCTCTTTAATAAGCTCGCTTAAATCGTTAAGAAACTTTCCCTGTGATGGTTTGCTTCTTGAAACTAATTTTTCAGGGAACAAAAATTCTTCTTTACCAATAATTATTTTATTACTTTTCTTTTCCCCTTTTACTGATTTACCCTCAACTAGAGGATAACCATCACAACCGTTAATATGGGGCTTCTGGGGGAAGCAGGAGAAGTGTGGTGATTTTCCTTGTGGGCCATCAATATATATGGCTTTAGCAACAAGCCCAATAAAGCAGAAGGGACAAACGAAGCTTGCATGCTGAATTCCATGAAGAATAAAGTCATCATGGAATTCAGAGGCTGCCTTTTGCTCACCCTTGTCATTTATTGCTAAGTCAGACACTTGTTCTCCATAAATCCAACAGTGTATTAATGAAGTCTTCGACCTCATAAGAATTATTAAAAGGTATACCTTTTAGAAAACCATATCTTAAAAGAAGTCATGTAAGACTGTGTTTTTAACAGAAAATAAATAAGTCAACATAAAAGCAAGTAAAGGTATTCAAATCAACAACACAGCATCCAAAAGGTATACCTTCTTCCAGATTTTTCAAGGATGACGTACACGGCATGACGATCTCTTCCTTATCTCATACCTGTCCAGGTCGATATGGTGGTACATCCATTCATTAAGCGAACCCTTGATTCCTATCTTGGCTTTGTTGCATAAATAGAGCCCAGCTTACAAAGCCCCTTTACCCAGACGAATGTATGGCATACGTTCCGTCTGGCTGCTGCCTGCCGCTGCAGGTAAGCTATGGCTCCCCTGTTTCGTAGTCGACTGCCCATGACGCTGTCTCCACCCCGCCGCCCCCTGTCTCTGCTGCTGATAACCGCACTGGTGCTGGCGACCATGCTGGGGGTGATGTATCTGGCCGGGCGCTATATGACCCGCACCAGTCTGCACAAGGAATCGGTGCAGCTGAATGAACAGTTACAGCTCTATGCCGGTCAGTTCACTACCCTGATCGAGCGCTTCCGCAGCCTGCCCGCGGTGCTGGCCCTTGATCAGGATATTCGTCAGGCCCTCAGTGAACCCCTGACCCCAGCGTTGCAGCAGCGGCTCAACCTCAAACTGGAGCGCATCAACAGCGCAGCGCATTCGTCCACGCTGGAACTGATGCGCGCCGATGGTCTGGCCATCGCCGCCAGTAACTGGCGCCTGCCGACCAGTTACGTCAACCACAACTACGGCTTTCGCCCCTATTTCCAGCAGACAAAAGAAACCGGCAGCGGCCGCTTCTATGGCGTCGGCGTGATCAGCGGAATTCCCGGTTACTTTCTGTCCAGCGCCGTCATGGACGATCAGGGCCGCTTTCTCGGCGCCATTGTGGTCAAGCTGGAGTTTCCCGAACTGGAAGAAAGCTGGGCGCAGAGTCAGGACATCCTGCTGGTCAGTGATGCCCGCGGCATCGTCTTTATCGCCAACCATCCGCACTGGCGCTACCGCACCCTGAAGCCGCTGAGCAGCTGGGATGAGCAGGAGCTGCAGGCCACCCGCCAGTATGACAAGGTCAGGCTGCAACCCTTGCAGCTGCTGGCACAGCAGACACTGGGGCCGTCCAGCCAGCGGGTCCAGCTGCGTCTGCCCGACGGCCAGCAGGGCGACTACCTGTGGCAGTCACAGCCGCTGCTTCACGACGGCTGGACCTTACATCTGCTGCGTGATCCGAACCCCGGCCTTACCGGCGTCACCGCAGCCCGACTGGCGGCCGCCGGGGCCTGGCTGAGCCTGGTGTTTCTGCTGCTGTGGCTGCAGCAGCGACGGCGCCTGCATCTGCTGCGCCAGCGCAGTCAGGCCGAGCTGGAACAGCTGGTCGAGCAGCGCACTGCCGCGCTGCGCACCGCGCAGAATGGGCTGGTGCAGGCCGCCAAGCTGGCCGCACTGGGGCAGATGTCGGCGGCGTTGGCACACGAACTAAATCAGCCGCTGACGGCCCAGCGTATGGAGCTGGCCAGCCTGCGCCTGCTGCTGGATCATCAGCGTCTGGACGAGGCACGGCAGACCCTCAGCCGGCTGGACCTGTTGCTGCAACGCATGGCCGCCCTGACCAGCCACCTCAAGAGCTATGCCCGGCACAGCCCGGATGGCCTGCGCGAACGCCTGAACCTGACGCAGGTGGTGGAACAGACGCTGCTGCTGATGTCTGCCCAGCTGCGCCAGCGCCAGATTCAGGTCGCCACCGATCTGCCGCTGGCGGCCTGGGTCGAGGGCGATGCCATTCGCCTCGAACAGGTACTGGTCAATCTGCTCAGCAATGCGCTGGATGCCACCCAGCAACACCCGATGCCGCAGTTATCACTGCGTATCCATCAGCCCGATGACCAACCCGCCAGCTGGTGCCTGAGCGTGATGGACAATGGCGGCGGGATGGCAGAAGGTGATCTGGCGCGGGTGTTTGACCCGTTTTTTACCACCAAGCCCAGTGGCGCGGGCCTTGGTCTGGGGCTGGCCATTTCCCACGCCATCGTGCATCAGCTGGGTGGAGAGCTGCTGGCCAGCAACAGCGGTGACGGCGCTTGCTTCAGTCTGCGGCTGCCCGCCTGTGAACCCCCTGCTGCCGAACGGAGCCTGCTGCCATGAGCCAACATGTGATCTTTATCGACGATGAGGCCGCCATTCGTGATGCGGTAGCGCAGTGGCTGCAGCTGTCCGGCTTTGCGGTCACGTTGTATCAGCGGGCCGAAGAGGCACTGGCGGAACTGCAGCCGGACTTTGACGGCGTGGTGGTCAGTGATGTGCGCATGACGGGTATCGATGGGCTGGCGCTGCAGCAGGCGGTGCGGGCCATCGACAGCGATCTGCCGGTGATTCTGGTCACCGGCCACGGCGATGTGCCGATGGCAGTCGCCGCCCTGCAGCAGGGCGCCTATGACTTTATCGAGAAACCCTTTACTCCCGAGCGTCTGCTCGATGCCCTGCGCCGGGCGCTGGAAAAACGGCGGCTGGTGCTGAGCCTGCGCCAGTTGCAGCAGTCCAGTGCGGCGCAGTCAGACGTGGCCCACCGTCTGCTCGGCAGCTCGCCAGCGGTAGTCGAGTTGCGCCGTCAGTTACTGACGCTCGCGCCGACGCCGGTGAATGTGCTGATTCGCGGTGAAACCGGCAGCGGCAAGGAGCTGGTCGCCCGCTGCCTGCATGACTTCAGCCCCCGCCGTGACAAGCCTTTTGTCGCCCTCAACTGCGCGGCCATTCCGGAAAACCTGTTCGAGTCGGAGCTGTTCGGTCACGAAGCCGGCGCCTTTACCGGCGCGCAGGGCAAACGCATCGGCAAGCTGGAACACGCCAGCGGCGGCACCCTGTTTCTGGATGAAATTGAAAGCCTGCCGCTGGCCCAGCAGGTCAAACTGTTGCGAGTCATTCAGGAGCGTCTGCTGGAACGTCTGGGCAGCAATCAGAGTATTGCTGTCGATCTGCGCATCATCGCCGCCACCAAACCGGACCTGCTGGAAGAAGCGCGGGCCGGACGCTTTCGCGAAGATCTGGTGTACCGGCTGAATATCGCCGAACTGCAGTTACCGCCGCTGCGCGAGCGCAAAGACGATATTCCGCTGCTGTTCCGTCATTTCTGTCAGCTGGCGGCAGCGCATCTGCAACGCCCCTGCCCCACGCTGGAGGGCGAGGATTTCGCGGCACTGCTGGCCCACGACTGGCCGGGTAATGTGCGCGAGCTGGCCAATGCGGCCGAACGGCAGGTGCTGGGGCTGGCCAACCCGCGGCCTGCCAGCCACAGCGGTGCCAGTCTGAGCAGCCGGATGGAACAGTTTGAGGCAACCTGTCTGCGCGATGCCCTGCGCCAGCATCACGGCAATATCCAGGCGGTGATGGCCGAGCTGGACCTGCCACGCCGCACGCTCAACGAGAAAATGCAGCGTCACGGCCTTAACCGCAGTGATTTCCTGCCGGAATAGTCGTCCCTCCTTCTTTCTTATCAACGACTACCTGTTCAGCAGCAGCTCGAGCACCTGTTGCCTGACCCTGCAATCCATAAGCAAAAATCCGCCGATAGCGTACTGAGCGTAAGCGGATTATTGCTTATGCACCTCCACCAACAATCAATAACTATTTGAATATAAAAGAGATTTAACTCTGGCACGGGCTGTGCTCTGGGGTCTTCACGCCCTCGCTGGCAGACCCACAACAACGACAAGAATCCAGAGGACTTCTGATGGACAGCACCCTTTCCAATCAGGGTATGACTGCATCTGCAGCACCCCGTACCACCTCACAGCGCATCAAATCCATTTTCAGTGGCTCCATCGGCAACATGGTCGAATGGTACGACTGGTACGTGTACTCGGCGTTTTCCCTGTATTTCGCCAAGGCGTTCTTTCCCAAGGGCGACCTCACCGCTCAGCTGCTCAATACCGCCGCCATCTTTGCCATCGGCTTCCTGATGCGCCCGCTGGGCGGCTGGCTGATGGGCCTCTACGCCGACCGCAAGGGCCGCAAATCGGCACTGCTGCTGTCGGTATGGATCATGTGCCTTGGCTCACTGATCATCGCCCTGACCCCGAGCTATGAAACCATCGGCATCGGTGCGCCGATCCTGCTGGTGCTGGCGCGGCTGCTGCAGGGCCTGTCGGTCGGCGGTGAATACGGCACTTCGGCGACCTATCTGTCCGAGATGGCCACCAAAGAGCGTCGTGGGTTCTACTCCAGCTTCCAGTACGTGACGCTGATTTCCGGCCAGCTGCTGGCGCTGGGTGTGCTGATTCTGCTGCAGCAGGTGTTCCTCACCAGCGCGCAGCTGGAAAGCTGGGGCTGGCGTATTCCTTTTGTGATCGGTGCCCTGTGTGCGGTGGTGGCCATGCTGCTGCGTCGTGATATGGCGGAGACCGAGTCCTTCACCAAGAAACAGAGCGACAAGCCCAAAACCAGCACCATGGCGCTGCTGATGAAACATCCGAAAGAGCTGCTGACAGTGGTCGGCCTGACCATGGGCGGCACCCTGGCGTTCTACACCTACACCACCTATATGCAGAAGTATCTGGTCAATTCGGTGGGCATGAGCAAAAGCGACTCGACCCTGATCTCTGCCGCCACGCTGTTCCTGTTCATGGTGATACAGCCGGTGATCGGTGGGCTGTCCGACAAAATTGGCCGCCGCCCGATTCTGATCGCCTTCGGCGTGATGGGTACGCTGTTCACCTACCCCATCCTCAGCACTCTGCACAATATCAGTACCTGGTGGGGCGCTTTCTTCCTGATCATGGCGGCACTGCTGATTGTCAGCTTCTACACCTCGATCAACGCGGTAGTGAAAGCCGAGCTGTTCCCCACCGAAATTCGTGCTCTGGGCGTGGGTCTGCCCTATGCCCTGACGGTATCGATCTTTGGCGGCACGGCTGAATACATTGCTCTGTACTTCAAGAGCATCGGCATGGAAAGCGGTTACTACTGGTATGTGACCGGCTGTATTGCCATTTCCCTGCTGGTCTATATCAGCATGAAGGACACCCGCAGTAACTCGCTGATTGATAGCGACTGAGAACAGAAAACGATCTGCCGCGCGCCAGTCACACGGCGCGCTTCACTCAGGCGTGCCCCGTCACGCCTCTGCCCGCTTCCCTTCTCTTCGTCTCCCCCAAAAGTTGTGCAGGCAAAATCACGCCAAGCTATTAAGCTTAACGGCATGTATCCTGACACGGTGGTTCGATACGGCGGCGTCAGGGAGACCCCAGCTCAGGATGCTGACAGGGGATAGGCAGCAGCTGTTCAGCTATGGCATGCTGTTTGCCTGCAGATGACAACCTGGCCCGCCGGCCAGTTGGCTGTTCTGCCGCACTTGCTGCTCCTTCAATAACAACGACAAATAATGAAGCCTTATGAATAAAGACAACAATCCGCTGGTACGGGTGGTCAGAGGAATCGACTGCTTCAGTGAGGTCACAGGACGTGCCATCTCATGGCTCACCCTGGCGATGGTGCTGGTCACCTTTGTCATCGTGGTGATGCGTTACCTGTTCAACGTGGGTAACGTGGCCGTGCAGGAGTCCGTGATCTATATGCACTCCTTTGTGTTTCTGCTGGGGGCGGCCTACACCCTCAAGCACGACGGCCATGTGCGCGTCGACATCATCTATCGCCCCCTGTCCGAACGCGGCAAAGCCTGGGTCAACCTGTTCGGCAACCTGTTCATGCTGATGCCGGTGTGCATCTTCTTCCTCTGGGTATCCTGGGATTACGTTGCCGCCTCCTGGGCCATCAAGGAAGCCTCGCAGGAAGCCGGTGGCATTCCGTTCCGCTACATCCTCAAAACCGCACAGATCGCCATGCCCATCCTGATCATCATTCAGGGTATCGGTGAGTTGCTGCGTGACCTGCTGGTGATTGCTGGCAAGGCCCATCTGGTTGTAGAACAGGAGCCCATGGTATGAGCGAAATCATGTCATTGCTGCTGTTCGCTGCAGCGGTTGTCATTCTGCTGATCGGTTATCCGGTCGCTATTTCTCTGGCCGGCACCGGCCTGCTGTTTGCCGGTATCGGCTATGTGTTTGATCTGTTTGACCCAGCCTTCCTTGAGGCGGTGCCCAACCGTATTTTCGGTGTTATGGGCAATGAAACCCTGATTGCCGTGCCGCTGTTCGTGTTCATGGGCGTGATGCTGGAAAAGGCCAAGATAGCCGAGGAACTGCTCGACACCATGGCGCTGCTGTTTGGCCCCATGCGCGGTGGCCTCGGCATTTCCGTGTGCATCGTCGGCATGCTGCTGGCGGCCAGTACCGGTATCGTCGGCGCCACCGTGGTTACCATGGGTCTGCTGTCACTGCCGACCATGGTCCGTCGTGGCTATGATCCGAAGGTGGCAACCGGCGTCATCTGTGCCTCGGGCACCCTCGGCCAGATCATTCCGCCTTCCATCGTGCTGGTGCTGCTGGGCGATGTAATTTCTTCTGCTTATCAGCAGGCTCAGCTGGACATGGGCATCTACTCACCCAAGTCAGTCACAGTTGGTGACCTGTTCCTTGGCGCACTGATTCCCGGCCTGCTGCTGGTGGTCGGCTATATCGGCTATCTGATCTTCAAGTCCGTCGTTGACCCGGACAGCGTACCGGCCATTCCGGCGGAAGAGCGTGGCAAGGTGAACGATCTGGGCACCCGCATCTTCAAGGTACTGATTCCGCCGCTGTTGCTGGTGGTGCTGGTGCTGGGTTCCATTCTCGGTGGTCTGGCCACCCCCACCGAAGCCGCTTCGGTCGGTGCCATTGGTGCCGTGGTGCTGTCAGCCTTCCGCCGCAACCTGAGCTGGCCGATTCTGAAGGACGTCATGCGCAGCACCACTCAGGTCAGCTCCATGGTGTTCATGATCCTGGTCGGTGCGGCGGTATTCTCGCTGGTTTTCCGTGGCTACGGTGGTGATGATCTGGTCCGCGACTTCCTGCACAACCTGCCCGGTGGCGAAGTCGGCGCGATGATCATCGTTATGCTGGTGATGTTCTTCCTCGGCTTCTTCCTCGACTTTATGGAAATCACCTTTGTGGTGGTCCCTATCGTCGCACCGGTACTGCTGATGATGGGCATCGATCCGATCTGGCTGGGTATCATGTTTGCCATCAACCTGCAGACATCCTTCCTCACGCCGCCGTTCGGCTTCGCGCTGTTCTATCTGCGCGGTGTGGCACCGGACAGCATTTCTACCGGCACCATCTACAAGGGCGTGATTCCGTTCATCTTTATCCAGCTGCTGATGCTGGGCCTGCTGTCAGCCTGGCCTTCGCTGGCTACCTGGCTGCCGCATCTGGTGTACGGCAATAACTGATTGAGCGTGCAATAACGAACAAGGCCAGCATGATGCTGGCCTTGTGCTTTTCAGGCAGTAAGAAGTTTCAGCAAGAACGGCGCTCAGAGCACGATCACGCCGTCAGGCAACAACGCGATTACGTCCTTCATGCTTGGCCCGATACAGCGCCTTGTCGGCACGGGCAAGCAGCGGATCGACATGGCGCTCACCCAGCCGATAGGCAATGCCGACGCTGGCACTGAGCGGAATCAGTACCTCATCGAAGCGACATTGCAGCTGGCTGATGCCCTGACGCAACGACTCTGCCGTCGCCAGCGCCTGCTGCTCATCCACCGCAAACAGCAGGATGGCAAATTCTTCGCCGCCCATCCGGCCAAACAGGCCCTTGTCCCTGAGCTGCTCTTTCATCAACCGGGCGACGTACTTCAGTGCCTTGTCACCGGCCTGATGACCATAGCTGTCATTGATCTGTTTGAAGTGGTCGAGGTCCAGCATCAGCACCGCGCCACCGTCATCATGCTGAGCCAGCCAGTGGTTGGCGCGCTCGATAACGGTACGGCGGTTATACAGTCCGGTAAGCATGTCCATGCTCGCCAGAATGCTCAGCTCGCGGGTACGCTCATCCACCCGCCGTTCAAGAGTGTGATTGGCTTCTTCCAGATGGCTGCGCATGCTGCGCAGGCGCAGGATAAACATCAGCAGGTAGCCCACCAACAGGCTGCCGCCGCCCGCCAGCCCCAGCAGCAGCCAGGTCAGGTGATCAAAATAGACCAGCATGTGCTGACGGTGTTCATCATTGCGATTGGTGTTGGCATTCTCGATGACATTCATCATGCGATGGATATTCTGCAGGCTGGCAGGCAGATCGCGGCGAATATCCTCCAGCACTGGCGTGGCATTGCCCGTGTTTATGGCCACCGCCCAGCCTTGCACCTGCTGCTGCAGGGCCTGCAGATCCTGCCGTGCCTGTGCACCCAGTACCGGCATGTATTCAAAGGGCGTATTCATGTTGAGGAGGGTGATCTGGCTCTGCAGTACCCGCAGCTGAGTCAGCACCTGCGCCGCAGGAACGGGCTGCTGCACCATGGCGTCCAGACGCCGGATATTGTGCTGCAGGTTGTAGCCCTTCCACAGTGAGTGAGGGTCATTGGGCTGTGCCAGCAAACGACCCTGATCAATCACCAGCATCAGGCTGGTGATGATAATGGCTGCCGAGATGGCAATGACCCCGAACAGCAGCCCGAGGCTCAGGCGGGAGCTGCCCTGACAGGGTTTGCGCTGCAGCTTATCCACGGTCACTCCAGACTGATCGAGCGCAGTTGCCAGATCGTGCGGTTGTAGTATTCCTGGGTCCGCAGCTCCTGACGATCATCCAGGGGATAGACCACGATCAGTGGTCCAAGGGATTCAATGGGGATCAGCTGACCATCCCGGCGCAACGCCACGATGGGTTCAAAGGCTGCCAGATCAGAGTCGGGAATGATCACGCTGTAATCATCCAGCGCCCATAGCTTCAGGGTCTGCGGTGTACTGCCCGCCAGTTTGACCAGATCACTGAGGCGCACGCCCTGCCAGGTAGACGCCGTCTCACCGCCGGGCACTTCCGGCAGACGGGTGGTGTAGCTGACCTGCGGCATGGCCTCCAGCTGGCTGAGGCTCAGTTCATGTACCCTGGCATCGGTGCCGGTAATCGACAGCACGCTGTCATCGGCGCGCAGTGGCAACGCCACCAGCAACAGCAGGCCCAGGCAGATACGGCTGAATAGCGGCCATATCTGCAGCGTGCAACAGCGTCTGTGCATAGGTCTCTCCTGTCAGTGGAAACGGGCTTTACTCACCGGCAGCCCCTGGCAGGGACTCGTCCGGCAGCAAATGCAGCGGCAGAGTGTAGCAGCAGTGTTTTGATTGCGTAAATGTTGAGCAACAACAAGGATGTCGTCCTGACTTATCGCCACCCTGTCTGACTGGTATCATGCCCGCCCTGATCCCGGCTGACAGGTCTTTATCGTGTCGATTCGACGCTGTGACATCTTTTGTACTGTCATTGACAACTTCGGTGATATTGGCGTGTGCTGGCGCCTCGCCAGACAGTTACAGCAGCAATACCAGATGCAGGTCAGGCTGTTTGTCGATGAGTTGCAGGCCCTGCAGATGCTCTGTCCGCAAGCCACACTGCTGCCTTATCAGCAACTGGAGCAGATCGACGTCTATCGCTGGCAACCCGCTGCTGAGCAACAGCAAACCACCGACGCCACGCCGTGCAGCGCTGACTTCAGCCCCGAGGCCATCGCCGATCTGGTCATTGAGGCCTTCGCCTGCGAGCTGCCCGCCGATTATATCGATGCCATGGCAACCGTCGCCGCCCGCGGCAAGCAACCGCGCTGGCTCAATCTCGAATACCTGGCCACGGAAGACTGGGCCGATGACTGCCACGGCCTGACCTCCATGCACCCGGCCAATGGCCTGCGTAAGCAGTTCTACTTTCCCGGCTTCAGTCCGCGCACCGGTGGCCTGCTGTGTGAAGCAAACCTGCTGGACGAGCGCGATGCCTGGCAGGCTGATCCGCAGCAGCGGGCGACACTGCTGCAACGCCTTGGCGTTGCCTGGGACACCAGCACAAATCAGCGCGATCCCCTGCTGATCTCGCTGTTTGCCTACCAGAACCCGGCCGTAGCCGCTTTGTTACAGACGCTCAGCATGAGCACAAATCCCGTGCTTTGCCTGGTGCCTGAAGGTAAAATCCTGCCCCAGGTTGCCACTGCCCTCGGCTGCGCTCCGTTGCGACGGGGAGACTGCCTGCAGCAGGGGAATCTGACGGTACAGGTGCTGCCTTTTCTGGAGCAGCGTGATTACGATCGGCTGCTGTGGAGCTGCGACCTGAACCTGGTACGGGGAGAAGACTCCTTCGTACGTGCGCAATGGGCCGGGCGGCCACTGATCTGGCAGATCTATCCGCAAGCGGATGACGCCCACCTCGACAAGCTCGAGGCCTTCCTGCAGCGCTACAGTCAGACCCTGCCACCGGCGCTGGCCACGCAGGTTCTGACCTGCTGGCGAGCCTGGAATCAGCCGGACAGTGCACATCCCGACTGGGCTGCCTTGCTGGCGGCTCTGGCAGACTGGCAACACGATGCGCGGCGTTGGGCCGAGACCCTGCTTAAACAGGGTGATCTCGCCGCAAACATGCTGCAGTTTTTGCAAAATCACAGTGATTAAAGGCTTCTTGCCCCCTTTGCGATTTTGCAAAATCGGCTATAGTGGCGCGCACTGGATCAAAGTAGCGGGCGCAGGCTGTTACAGTCGCACGCACTCAATTTAACTTTTTTGAGTTCATCTCATGAAAACAGCACAAGAACTTCGCGCTGGTCAGGTGATCAGCATCAACGGCTCTCCCTGGGTAATCCAGAAAGCTGAATTCAACAAATCCGGCCGTAACGCTGCGGTCGTGAAAATGAAACTGAAAAACCTGCTGTCTGGCATCGCTACTGAAAGCGTCTACAAAGCCGACGACAAGTTCGAAGACATCATCCTGGATCGCAAGGAAGTAACCTACTCCTACTTCGCTGATCCTCTGTACGTATTCATGGATTCTGACTACGAACAGTACGAAATCGAGAAAGATGATCTGGGCGACGTCCTGATGTATCTGGAAGACGGCATGACCGACGTCTGCGAAGCGGTTTTCTACAACGGCAAAGTAATCTCCGTCAGCCTGCCCACCAGCATCGAGCGTGTGATTGCCTACACTGAGCCTTCAGTACGTGGCGACACCTCTGGCAAGATCATGAAGCCTGCCCGTCTGAACAACGGCACCGAAATGATGGTTTCCGGCTTCTGCGAAATCGGTGACAGCATCGTTATCGATACCCGCACCAACGAATACAAATCACGTAACAAGGCCTGATTCGCCCTGTCTTCGTGATAGCAAAAAGCCCCTGATGGGGCTTTTTGTCATTCTGCAGTTCACACCCCGGCTCAGACCCTGCTGTGCCAGCGCATCTGTCGCCAGATTTTCTGCTGCTCCGGGTTGAGAAAGCTCCAGGCGATAAAGCGGCTGTTTTTCTGGCCCTGTGCCATCGCCACTACCTGCTGTTGCACCGCCCCGACCTCTTTCAGCACCTTCTCCAGCAGCGGCAGATTGGCCTGTTTCGATACCAGAGAGGTAAACCAGTACACCTGACTGGCGTAACCCGCACTCTCACGCATCATGCGGCTGATAAAAGCCAGCTCGCCGCCTTCACACCACAGCTCATTGCTCTGTCCGCCGAAATTCAGCTGCTCCGCACTGGCCTCTTTCTGTTCATCCCATTTGCCGAGGTTCTGCCACTTGCGCTGATTACCCCGCACCATCTGCTCCACTGACTCATGAAAAGGCGGATTGCACAGGGTCAGGTCAAGATAATCATCAGGCTGCACGATGTGGGTAAAACAGCGCTGTGCATCAGGCTGTTGTCGCAGGCTGATCTTCTGCTGTAGCGCCGGGTTGGCCGCCAGAATGCGCTCCGCCGACGCCAGTGAGGCCGCTTCAATATCTGCGGCGACAAACTGCCAGCCATATTCACTGCTACCGATCAGCGGGTAGATGCAGTTGGCACCACAGCCAATATCCAGCACCTGAATACGTTTGCCGGCAGGCTGTTTGCCACCGTTGGCCGTCGCCAGCAGATCGGCGAGATAGTGGATATAGTCGGCCCGCCCGGGAATGGGTGGACACAGATAGCCTGCGGGAATATCCCAGTTTTCAATCTGATACCAGTGCTGCAGCAGTGCCCGGTTGAGGGCCTTGATCGCCTGCGGATCAGTAAAATCGATGGAATGGTTACCCTTGGGAGTCAGGCGGATAAAGCCCGCCAGATCAGGGCAGACCGCGGTCAGGGCAGCAAAATCATAACGTTGCTGATGACGATTGCGCGGATGCAGCGGTGAAGGTTTGGCAGCAACAGGTGGTACAGATTTGCGGGACATGGTAGTCAGAGCAGCAATGGGTAGAGGCTAGAAAAGTGGCTCCCAGTATAGAGAGCCGAGTCATGAGGGAACAGCGGAAAATACCGTGGCCATTCCACTACTGCAATCAGAAAGGATAAAGACTAACAACCACCATAAAGGCAGCAGTGGAGTATACGGCTAGCGCTATGGTGTTATAAGTGGCACGTTTTTTAAGGTCACCTACACGATTTATCGCAATGAGAACAAAAAGAGCAACGACAAAGAAAACCCATGCCAGCCAAGTGTTAGCCAATATATAAACTGCTGGCCTACCCTCCTGATTCAAAAAATCTTTGAACTGCTCTTGAATAGAAGAAAGCATGATAGCCAAGGAAGGGAATATGCTTATCTGCAGAAAGATTAAAAGATAATTAAGCCACTTCCACATAACTACTACTCTTCAGCTGGGAGCACTTTCATAAACTTCGCTTTATTGCGAATACTTGTCGAAGATAACTGGCCACTGGCGCCAGGTACTTTAACGGATTTCAGGTTCAACAATTCAGTTGTCTGGCCATGCTCATCGATTTTACTGAGCACTACATCGACTTTCCCACTGCCAATAAGCGCACCAGTAACAGCTATTTCCAGCTCTGCACCATTCAGGCTCGCAGTGTTTAACGAGGCGTTCTTCGCTGGATCAACGTACAACCACGGCGTCTGTATATGACCAAAGCCCAGAGTGCCACTTTTAGTGCCCAGGCTGAATAAGTCTGTCATGCCGTACAGATGTCTCGTAGCTGCTTGCCCGGCACGAACCTCAACATAAGCGCCAGATGCGATATTAAAGCCAAAGCCAGTTTTCGGAATACCAAGCGCCAGCGAAGAAATAGTAATTCTAACTTCCATGACATTTGTCCCTAAACACTTTATAGATGCCGAATAGAAAAGGCTCCCGAAGGAGCCTTTCCGTAACAGTGTAATCGTACGCGATAGGGTCGCGGGAGATTACATCTGCTGGCCTTTGAGACCGCTGTAACCGTAGACCAACGGCGCCATGACATTGTTGTCGTCGTCGGTGGGGGTCACGGTCATCATCATTTCGGTGTAGGAAATGCGGATGGTTTCCACTGGGCGGTCATTCTGGATAGACACGCTGTAGTGGGAAATCATGGCGTCGGTCAGTTCGATTTTCATGATCTCTTCGATCTTCTCGCCCTGTTTGGTCATGTGGAACACCGCGGTTTTGGCTTTACCGATGGTGGCTTCCTTGAACAGGTCAGGTGAGGAGCGGTCCTGGAATTTGGTGATGGTGATGTCACCCAGACGAGCGGCACTGGCTTCACGGTCCATCGCAGTACCAGTATGAGCGGTAATCACACGGTCGATTGCCCAGTCCATGGACAACAAGGTGATCAGATCCTTGAACTGTTCGGCAGTGGCTTCGCCCTTGATGCCTTCATAATTCAGGTAGGTATTACTTTGCATGCTTTTCTCCTAAGCATTTGGGTTGATAACCGTCCTTACGGACGGACTTCCTTGATCGACGGACCGGACCTGACTTTGCCACAGCCTGGCGCCGTTTATACGGCGTCTCCCCGTCACTTATCACCCTTCCAGCGGTAGTAGCGACAACATCCCTTGTGTCACTCCGGTGTGCTGACGCCCGCTATCTCTATACGTCAGCAACAACCGGGACTGACCGACCCACAGGCTTTTGGCCTTCCCTGGAAGGGGTGGGCACACCCCTTGTGTTGCGCGCCCTAAAATAATCCTTTCGCCACCACCTGTAAATTAATTTATTAAAACGTAATTATTTATTTCACATTGTGACTCAAAACATTGACACCGCATCTTCCATATCGCAGCCAGTATCGAGCACAAAGCCATCATTGCCGCAGTTCACTTTGATCTGTGCCAGGGCCCGACGCTCTGCTACCGCATTGAGAATGGCTACCGACAACAGGGGCAGCAGCTGGTTATGCAGGGTGTTGTGAATCGTTCGCGCTCCGGAGCCCGCATCCTGACAGCCCTGCACGATATAGCTCAGCACTTCCTCGCCGTACACCAGTTCGGTCTGATGATGCTGGCGCAACCGGCGCTCAATGCGCGCCAGCTGCAGCTGGGCGATGGCGGTCAGCATCTCACTGCTCAGTGGCACATAAGGCACCACATTGAGGCGACCGAGGAAGGCCGGCTTGAACACCTTGAGCAGGTCTTCCTGCAACGCCTTGCGCAGCCCCTCTACCCCCGGTGCAGTCTCCGGATCCTCGAACAGCTGTAGAGTGGTATCACTGCCGACATTGCAGGTCATGATGATGATGGTATTGCGGAAATCGATATCGCGGCCTTCACCGTCCTTGATGGTGCCCTTGTCGAAGACCTGATAGAAAATGTCCTGCACGCCGGGATGGGCTTTTTCCATCTCATCCAGCAGGATCACGCTGTAAGGCTTGCGCCGCACCGCTTCGGTCAGCACGCCACCCTCGCCATAGCCAACATAACCGGGCGGCGAGCCCAGCAGCAGGCTGACCTTATGCTCCTCCTTGAACTCCGACATATTGATCACAGTGACCTTGTCTTCGCTGCCAAACACCTGCTCGGCCAGAGCCAGCGCTGTTTCCGTCTTGCCAACGCCACTGGGGCCGGTCAGCAGGAAGATGCCATTGGGACGATTTTCATCGGCCAGCTGGGCGCGGGCGGTCTGCACCGTCTGGCTGATCAGCCGCAGGGCATGGGGCTGGCCGATGACCCGTTCGGCCAGTCGCTGCTCCAGCCCGAGAATGGCGCTGATCTCATCGGCCTGCATGCGCCCGAGCGGAATACCGGTCCAGTCAGACACCACCGCAGCGACCAGCTGCTCATCCACCTGCCAGTGCACCATCGGCTGGCCGTTGTCGGCATAGTGCTGCAGAAACTGCCGGAAGGCCTGTTGCTCCTGCTCCCTTTCGTCATCATGCAGCGTATCGTCGGCCAGTTTGCGGTAATGGCTGTCAGCCTGCTGTACCGCCAGCTTCTCCGCCTGCCACACAGCCTGCTCGCGCTGCAGCTCAGCCTCCACCTCCTGCTGTTGACCTTGCAGGGTCACCAGCACCTCGGTGTGCTCGCCGGTTGCCAGCTGCTCAGCACGCAGCTGACTGATCTCGGCAGACAGCGCTTCCGCCTGACGCTGCAACTGCTCGACCCGCGCCGGTACTGCCGCCTGACTCATGGCCACCCGCGCACAGGCGGTATCCAGCAGAGCAACGGCCTTGTCCGGCAGCTGGCGACCGTTGATATAGCGTTGCGACAGATGCACCGCCGCTTTCAGCGCAGCATCGGCAATGCTGACGCCGTGGTGACGCTGCATCACCGGCAACAGGCCACGTAGCATGATGATGGCCTGCTCGGCACTGGGCTCCTCCACTTTCACTACCTGAAAACGTCGGGTCAGTGCCGCATCCTTCTCGAAATACTTTTTGTATTCGGCCCAAGTGGTGGCGGCGATGGTCCGCAGCTCACCACGGGCCAGTGCTGGCTTGAGCAGATTGGCCGCATCGTTCTGCCCTGCCTGCCCACCACTGCCGATCAGGGTGTGGGCTTCGTCAATAAACAGGATGATGGGCGTGGCCGATGCCCTGACCTCGCTGATGACCCCTTTCAGGCGATTCTCAAACTCGCCCTTCATCCCTGCCCCGGCCTGCAGCAGGGCCAGATCCAGCACCCGGACGCTGACCGCTTTCAGCACCTCTGGCACGTCGCCCGCGGCAATACGCTGAGCCAGCCCTTCCACCACCGCGGTTTTGCCCACCCCGGCTTCGCCAGTGAGGATTGGGTTGTTCTGGCGTCGCCGGGTAAGGATGTCGATCATCTGGCGGATTTCATCATCGCGCCCGAGGATGGGGTCGAGCTTGCCGTCACGCGCCTGAGCGGTGAGATCCTGAGTGAACTGATCCAGTGCCGGGGTACGGCTGATTTTGCTGCTGTCCCCTTCGGCCCGGGCGGCGGCTGGCGCAGCAGCCCCGCCCTGATGCTCTCCCGACTCATGGCGCAGCTGCGGCCAGGCGTTCAGCAGCTGGGCAGCATCCAGCCTGGCCAGCGACGGCATGTAACGTTGCCACAGCAGTGCCAGCCCTTCGTCCTTGACCAGCGCATAGAGCAGATGGGCAGAGCGGATGCTGTCATCCTGAAAGGCAATACTGCAGGCCACCCAGCTCTCCTGCAGCAAGTGCACCAGCTGGGCTGACAGGCCGGGAACGGCATCGTTACCGGTGCGCAGGGCTTCCAGCGCACGCTGCAGCTCGCCATGAAAATCTTCGGGCTGCACTTCAAAGCAGCGCAGTAGCAAATGCAGGTCGCTGTGCTCATTGGCTGCCAGCGGGGTCAGCCAGTGCTGTACCTCAACACTGAAATGGCTGCGCGACTGACACAGGGCAGCGGCGGCTTCCAGGGCACTACGGCAGGTGGGATTCAGTTTTTCCACCAGATGCTTGAGAGTCATCGACGACATGACAACAGATTCCTTTCTTTAACATCGCACCCGCGGGCGCATCAAAAACGGATATCCAGCCAGCGATCACGCCGGTTGGCAGGGATATACAGATAATCACCACGGCCCAGCCCCAGTGGCTGCTGGCCCAGACGCAGCAGATTGGCGTGCTTCGCAGGCAGGCGCAGATGCCAGTGCACCCGCAGGGGTTTGCCCATGAACTCCTGCACCAGCCGGTTAAGACGACGGTTCAGTTCACCGGCGGGCATCAGTGCCCGGCTCAGGCTGGCGCTGTGGGCTTCAATGCTGATAGCCAGGGTGGAGGACACGTCCCAGCAGCGGCTGCCGATGGCAGCATCCACCCCTAGTCTGGAGAACTGCCCTTCCAGCCCGCGCCGGGACGCCAGTGCCGTCTGCTCACCGGCGTCCAGCGTCAGCCAGCAGCCGACAAACTGATCGACCCGGACCGCCGCCCCGGTGATACCGCTCAGCAGCAGCTCCAGCCCTCGGGCCGAGCGCGGCAGGCGGCTGAACAGCCCGGCATACATCAGGCTCAGGGGCTGACGACTGCCAGTCAGCGCCGTCAGGATACGGCTGAAGGGATCGGCTTTGACCCGGCCTACCGTAACCAGTCGCTCTGGCACGGGGCGGATCTGCTCGGCAATGCGATACTTCTCCCAGGCCCGGTAATACAGCGAGATCAGGCGGTGATTGAACAGATCGAAGAAGTCGCGCATGGCATGATCGCGCTGTTTGACCCGCGCCATGATCAGCTCGGTGTAGTGCTGTGGCAGCACGCCGTTGGCACCGGTCAGACCGGCAAAGGACACCTGCAGCTGCGCTTTCAGGGCCTGCCCTCTGGCCGGATGTACCTCAATCTGGCTGATCGCCCGTCCGGCAAAGCCCAGATGCTGGGCACTGCTGAAGCGCACCAGTTCACGGTCCGGACGGCTGTCATGACCCACCCGGTGCTGCTGCTCGCTGGATTCCAGCTGCAACTGCAGCAGGCGCACTGCCTGATAGAAGGAGTACTGCTCCGGTTCGCTCAGCAGCCGGTTAAGCGAGGGTGAAGACAGCGGCATCAGGGTCTGACTGCTCATAGCAGCGGCACTCCCCCCGCCCGCGCGGGCCACTGATGCACCGGCCGCTCTTCATCAAGAATGCGGATCGACAAACGGGTGAAACTGTTGACCACAGCGAACTGGGAAAAGAAATGATCCAGCACCGAGCCGAGGAAGAACAAACTGGCACCGGCTGCCTCATGCTGGGTAAAGACCAGCTGGATATCGCTGCCCTGCGCAAAGGCGACACGACCCTGCCGCACCAGCCGGGCACTGGCAGGCTTGATCTGCACCTGATGGATGGCCTGAATCAGCACCTTGGTTTCCGGGCTGGCACGGAAGTCATAGAGCTTGAGGATTTCCCGTACCCGCTGCACCGCATCCTCGCCAGTGAAATGATTGAGGGTCAGATGGCTGACCAGCTGCCAGCGGGTATCCTCACCCAGTGACGGACGCACCGTGGCCGTGGGCGGGGTCAGACAGCGAATGCCATCCACCACATCGGCATGGGTGCTGCTGCGCATTGCTGGCTGTCCGCCGCCATAGGGCAGACGGGCCGGCAGGTTACGGTTGGAGCACAGCGCCTTGATGCCCAGCATCCAGCCTTCGTTGTGCTCAAACGCGGCACCGCGGGCCAGCCGGTCAACCACGGTCATCACCGCTTCCGTACCCGGTTCGGCAGCGCCACCGGCCCAGCTGCGCGTCTCACGACGCAGGGTCCAGAACAGTTCATCGTCATCCAGATAAGCCGGATGGCCTTCCGCATAGTAAGGACGCACATTGCGGCGCTGACGGCTGTGATTGAACACCTCCACCTCCAGCGGCCGGATCACCTCACTGGTATCCGCTTTGGCATAGGAGGCGTTGAGGCGGTAATCGTGCTCGGCGGTTTCCAGCCGAATCGGCTCCAGCCGCTCTTCATACAGATTGATGATCGGCGTACAGCCCAGCAGCAGCTGGTTATCGCTGACCTGCTGTTCCAGCTCGGCCGAGCCTTCGGAGAAATACACGTAGATATCCACTGCGGTGCCCATCCCGCTCCAGCACTGCCTGAGGTCATCCAGCTCGGCAAACAGGAACTTGTGCGGAAACAGGAAGTGCTCCACCAGCAGGCGATAACCGGAGAAGGACTGCTGCTGATAGGGCAGCACACCGTGCTCTTCCTCGAAGCCCACCGAGCGCAGATGGCGTCGCTCCAGAAAACGCACCTGCTTGAGGTTGTCACGCGGCGTAATGGCCAGACCGATGGTGTCGCGGAACAGGTGCTGGTAGAGGGCAAAGCTGTGCCGCAACTGGCCATTGAGGAAGAAGCGCAGGTGATCGATGCCGATCTCCTCCATCGCCACCTTGGGGGCACTGCTCTTCACGGTGATCTTCAGCACTGCCGCCGCAGTGTCACGCCAGATCGGCTTGGGCGCACGGAACGGCGCATTCTGGAAACGTACTGCTTCCACTTCTACCGGCCACAGCCGGGTGTCATAACAGGTACGGAAACGGCATTCGGAAAAATTGGCAATATCGGTGATCAGGCGACAGCCACGAGGCAGGGTGACGCCAAAGTCGTTCAGGTTCTTCGGCTGCACCTGCACCACCGCCATGGACGGGATCGGAGCCTGATAGTCAGGAAACATATGGCCCAGCAGCGCATCGGTCAGCTCGGGAAAACTGTCGTCCAGCTTCTGCCGGATGCGTGCGGTCATGAACGACACCCCTTCCAGCAGCCGCGACACATGGGGATCTTCAATCACCTCATCGGTCAGCTTCAGGCGCCCCGCCACCTTCGGATAACGCTCCGCAAACTCCGCCCCCAGGTGACGCAGATAGCTCAGCTCCTGGTTGTAGTACTTCAGCAGATCATCACTCATTTACAGCTTCTCCAGCAGGCGCAGGCCCAGCGTGACCGGCTCCAGTTCGGTATCGAATGACACTTCCTCCGGCACCGGAATGGCATACATCACCGCATTGATGCGCAGCCGCAGGGTCGTGGCCAGCCCGCCCTCTTCCGCCACTTCCACCCGCACGTCAGCAAAACGCGGCTCAAACTTGCGGATGGTGTCTTCGACGATGCGGCACAGGCGCTGGCGGGCATCCTGACTGCTGACCGGCATGATGGAAAAGTCCGGCAGGCCATAGCTGAGCAGCGACTGCTGCAGCTCGGTATAGGCCTCCGGCCAGGTCTGCCAGCTGACCCGGCTGTTAAGCAGGTCTTCCAGATCACGACGCACACTGGCGCGCATCTGCCGCAGATTGAAGGCAGGATCCTGCGCCGCCAGCGTATGATCACCGGGGTCATCGTCGAGCAGGCGGTCAAGGATGCTCGGTACGATCCGCACTTTGCTGTCAGCGGCCATGCTGCACTACTCCAGACCGTTCAGACCGCCACCGCCGTGGCAGAGGGTGCCAGGCTCTGCACGTCGGCCAGATTGATCGCCTCTTCTCCGGCCAGCAGCTGCTTCAGACCCACACCACAGAAGACCTCCGCCTCACCCTGCTGCAGCCAGTCGGTTTCGCGGCCCAGCTTCTGCCGGTCGGTGTGACTGGCGGCATAGGTCAGCGGCACGAACACATCACCACCGGCGCCGCTGCGCGTCTGAATCTCCGCCCGCCGCCAGACCTGCTCAACCAGCGAGCTGACAGGTTGCAGCTGCAGCTGTTCCACATCACGCCAGGGCACCAGGTAATAGCGACCATCGGTACCGAGCAGTTCGAGGAAGCCACAGAGGCTGTCATCGATATCGCGCAGGTCATCGAACTGCTCTTCATTGATGGTCAGTGCCAGCGGCTTACGCACCGCTTCCAGTGCCAGCGCAGCACGTTCCAGCTCTTCACGGGTGGACTCCTGCACCAGTGCCAGCCGCAGTTTGAGCAGGGCCGCCACCTCAGCATCAGCCTCGCCTAGCAGGGACGATGTATCCCCGCCCTGATAAAAGTCCAGCCGGGCCTGTGCGGCACGGATCAGATGACGCAGATTGCTGGCACCGGAGGCGTATTCCGGTTGCTGGCGCACCAGCATATCCAGCTGCTGATCGGCTTTTTCCAGCTGGCCATCGATACACAGCAGCTCGATGTAACTGCCACGCAGGGCCTGATTGCGTGGGTCGTCCCGCAATGCCAGCTGCAGCTGCTCAATCGCCGCACTAAGTTCGCCCTGTTGCAGCAGGTCTTTGATAGTGTTCATAAAATCCTTGCTCCCCGACCTTGCAGGCCGTTTTTTCCCCTATTAATAAGACGCTACCGCCCTGATGACAGCTCAGTCACCAGCCGTACCGATGACACCAGCTGGTCCAGCTGCAGATGCGGCCGCAGACGGATCACTGAATAGTAGTGGCCGGGCTGTCCCGCCTTGGCCTTGACCTTGATGGTGGCCTCGCCCAGTGGATAGCGTGCCCGCACTTCGTCGGAGGCAGTATCAGAAGCGGTGGTGTACTGGTGCAGCCAGCGCTGCAGATCGTTTTCGATGGTGTAGGCCGATTCGTACTTACCCACCTTGTCGCGTCCCATGTGCTTGATGTAATGAGCGAAGCGCGACACGCAGAGGGTGTACTGCAGCATCGACGACAGCTGTACATTGACGCTGGCGTTGTCGCTTTCGTAACGTCTGGGCTTCATTACCGAGGCGTTGCTGAGAAACACCAGATGGCCGGTCATCGGCACCGGCAGCACCGGGATAAAACCGGTATCGGACAGCGCCCGCTCCAGCCGGTCCCCGACCTGCAGGTTGAGCGGCGCCAGCCGGGTATGGGGATAGCGCTCGGTTTCACAGAACAGCACCGGCAGATCACACACCATGCCCTGACTGACCTTGCCGGGCTTGAAGCCGCGGATATGGCTGAACCAGCCTGACTCGGCAAAGGCCCGCACCATCACCGTCGCCAGACAATAGGCGGCATTACCCCAGAGATAGTCCTCCTCGCTGGCCAGCTGCTCACGAAAGCTGAACTGCTCCCTGCGGGTACCATCCGCCTCATAGGGCGTGCGCATCAGTACCTGCGGCAACACCATACCGACAAAGCGGGCTTCCTCACGCTCGCGAAAACTGCGCCACTTGACGTATTCGGGCAGCTCGAACTGCTGCTGGAACTGGCGCACCGAGCCAAGTTCAGAGAAGCGTTCGACACCAAGAAAGGACGGCTGCACCGACGTCACGAAGGGCACAAAGGCGGCCGCCGCCGTACGCGCCACGGACGACAGTACGTCGAGATCCTGCGTCGGCAAGCCGGGTTGCGGCGTCAGCGATATCTGATAGTCGCCGATCAGCAGGCCAAAGGGCTCGCCACCGGCATGATCGAATTCATTGCTGTAGATAAGCCGGTGGAAGTCACTCTGATCAAACTCGATGACCCGCGCCATGTCCTTGCTCAGGTCTGGCCAGCTAAGGTTGAGCAGCTTGATCTTGACCCGCTGTTCGCGGTCTACCTGGGCGGTCTGCTGCACCAGATAGTGCAGACTGCGCCAGCTGGCTTCCATGCGCTGAAAGCCCGGGTGATGGAGAATGTGATTGACCTGCGCCTCCAGCAACTGGTCGATGGCACTGATCCCCTGCCATAACAATTGCCGCAGCTCGTCATCAGACACACTGCCGGCATCGTCATCGCGGGCCAGCCACACCCGCAGCGCCCGCAACGGATCCTGTTCGCGCAGAAAGCGATCAAGAAACTCCTCGCTCTGCCAGTCCGGCTCATCCTCATGGCCCTGCGACTGCGAGAAGGCAGAAGCGACTCCGCCCTCAAGCTGCACCGCATCATCGGTGGCAAAGGCATAGTTGAATCCCGCTTCCCGGTATAGATCCGACTCCGTCAATCCCTGACTCCGTCACTGCTGGCTGTTTGCTGAAAATCCATTCCCCGTCACCTGCTGACAGCGCCCGGCGCTGTCAGCAGGTACTCCACCCTGATCAGTTACCGATTTCAGGGATCTTAGCCACCAGCCGCAGCGAGGTGGTCAGCTCTTCCATCTGCAACCACGGACGCAGCCAGGCAATGGCGTTGTAGGCACCGGGCTGACCGGGAATTTCCTTGACCTTGACCTTGGCATCCGCCAGCGGGTACTTGGCACGGATTTCCTGACCGCCCCCTTCCGAGGCGTTGACGTAGCTGAGAATCCAGCGATTCAGCCAGGCTTCGACGTCGGAGGCTTCCATGTAGCTGCCGATCTTGTCGCGAGCCATGACCTTCAGGTAGTGCGCAAAGCGCGAGGTCGCCATCATGTAGGGCAGACGCGCGGAGATCGCCGCGTTGGCCGTCGCATCGGGGTTGTCGAACTTAGCTGGCTTCTGGCAGGTCTGGCCACCGAAGAACACGGCGTAGTCGGTGTTCTTGTAATGGCACAGCGGCAGGAAGCCCATCTTGCCCAGTTCGGCCTCACGACGGTCGGTGATACCGATTTCGGTCGGGCACTTCAGATCGGGATCACCGTCATCACTGATGAAGATGTGTGACGGCAAGTTGTCGACCCGGCCACCGCCCTCGGCACCGCGAATGGCGGTACAGAAACCGTACTTGGAGAAGGCCTCGGTCAGACGGGTGCCCATCACATAGGCAGCATTCATCCAGCAGTAGTGTTCGTGATCCGCGGTCAGGGCGTACTGGGTACGGTCATCCAGCGGGAACTCCTCGTAACGGAACTCTTCCACTGCGCGGGTCTGCTGACCATAGGGCAGGCGTGCCAGCACGCGCGGCATGGTCAGCGTGACGAAGCGGCTGTCATCGCTTTCGCGGAAGCCACGCCACTTGGTGTACTCGAAGGATTCGAAGATCTTTTCCAGATCCCGTGGCTTGGACAGTTCGCGCCAGTCATCAAAGCCAAACAGCGCCGGTGACGCCGCAGAAATAAAGGGCGAGAAGCCAGCCGCGGCAACGTTGGAGATCAGCCCCAGCGTTTCGATATCTTCCGGGTGGTTGGTGAATTCATAGTCACCGATCAGTGCGCCGTAAGGCTCGCCACCGGGTGTACCGAACTCGGCCTCGTAGACCTTCTTGAAGATATTGCTCTGATCGAAATCCACCGCCTTGGTCAGGTCACGGTGCAGTTCCTTCTTGCTCAGGCTGAGCATGCGGATCTTCAGGGTGTGGCTGGTGTCACTGTTGTTGACCAGATAGCTCAGACCACGCCAGCTGCCTTCCAGTTTCTGGAACTTGTCGTGGTGCATAATTTCCGACAGCTGTTCGGAGATCAGCTGATCGATACGGGCGATGGCCTCGTTGAAGGTCACCGACAGGTTGCGACTCCAGGTCAGCGTGCCCTTCAGGGCCTCTTCGGCCAGGGTACGGATCAGTTCTTCGGCCCGTGAGGCTTCAGTCTGTTTGGTGGCCTTGATGGCCTGTTCCAGAATGCCAATGCTGTTTTCGCTCAACGCGGCGTCAACGGCGGCGTGCTGTTGTTTGGCGCTCATGCCAGCGGCTCTCCCTGCTTGATATTCAACTGGTCAGCCAGACGGCCCAGTTCATCCGTATTGTTGAGAACGTTTTCCAGAATGTTTTCCAGGTCTTCGGAGCGATCAACCTTGGTCATCAGGTCACGCAGCTTGTTGCGGGTTTCCATCAGCTTGCGCAGTGGCTCGACCTGACGCACGACTGCCGCAGGCTCAAAGTCGGCCATCGACTTGAACTCCAGATTGACGTGGAACTGCTCGTCATCACCACCGAGCTTGTTGTCCACCCGCAGGCGCAGGCGCGGGCTCATGCGGCGCAGCACCGAGTCAAAGTTATCGTGATCGATGTGAATGAAGCGGCGGTCCTTCAACGGCTTCAGCGCTTCGGTATTGTCACCGGCGAAATCACCCATGACTCCGACCACAAAGGCCAGTTCCTTGCGTACCGACAGACCTTCGGTTTCCAGGTCATAGGTAATATGCACGCGCGGCTTTCTTACCCTGGCCAGTTTGCTGTGTACACTCACTGTTTGATCTCCTATCACTTAATTATCCATTCACCGCGCGATGCCAACCCCTGCCGGCCACGGTTCTGGATGTCAGGGGTTATCTGAAGGGATGCCGGTCAGGCGGAAAAAGCCTTTGCGCGCATCCTGATCGGCAATTAATTCCTGCAGCAGTTCCGGCAGACTCAGCTCACTCCAGCGCACCACCTGATCGATGGCATAGGACATGGGTGAGTGCGGTTCGGTCTTGCGGAAAAACTCCGACACCTGTACCAGGGTCTGGATCGCCTGCTCACGCTGTTGCAATTGCAGTACACCGGTGGGTGCGGCAGCCACCGCGCCAGGTAGCGGCTCTGCCCCGTCCCCGCTCAGGGCGATATCAGCAACCTCCTCTACGGCGGGCTTGGGCACCTTGATGCGGTCGCCGGCCAGATGGCGGACACAGGCCAGACATTCCTCCAGCCGCTTGCTGATACGTGAGCTGGGTATCGGGCTGCCGACGGCCTGATCCATACAGACCACCAGCTGCTGGTACGCCGCCATGGCGGCCAGCAGCTGGTCATGCAGCTGCTGGAACTGCTCGGCGGTGGTTTCCCGTGCGGCGGTGGTAATGGCGCTCATTTCCACCGCACCCGCCTTCAGACGCTGCGCTTTCTTGGCATCGTCAAGGCGTTCCAGTTCCTGCGCCTGCTGATATTCCCACAGGGCAAAAGGACCGCTGCTGCTGCCTGCAGTCAGGGCGATGGTGCTGATCGGCATCAGCAGCGCGCCTTCATTGTCATAACCATTGAGGCCGATCAGAGGCGCCACGCGGGTCTCCTGACCGTCTTCATCGGGGAGCGGATACAGGCCATCCCAGTGGGCTTCAATCAGCTGCCGTGCCAGGGTGAAACCTTCGGCCAGACCGGCAAATCCCTGATAGCGCGCCAGTGCCTCAATCAGCCAGGCCACCAGCTCAAGATCCTTACCCTCGTTGGCCAGTACCTCAGGCACCCGCTCGACAATCGGCCGCCACAGGGCAGCGCACGACTGCAACGGTTCGTCCTCGATCAGGGCGTTACGCTCAGCCGCGCGCGCCTGATTACGTACATCCTTCAGCTGGTAATAGGCCGACGCCGGTGACACATCCTGACGCGGATCCTGTCCCTGCGGCGCCTCACTGCTGATGGGTGCCAGAATGGCGTCGAAATCCAACATGCTCATTATTCTTCCCGCTCCCTTCAGGTCCGCACCCAGTGGCCCTGCACCAGCGGCAGGGTGGGATCATCCAGCTCACCCTGACTGCGCCCCTGACAGGCCCGCACCAGCACGCTGGTGATATTGTCACGACCGCCATGCACCAGCGCGGAATGCGTCAGCGCCATGCAGGCATCAACCACACTGGGGGTATTCAGAATCTGGCTGAGCTGATGAAAGCTCAGCTCCTTGCTCAGGCCATCACTGCACAGCAGGAACAGATCACCTGGCTGCAACAGCCCGCTGACCACATCCACTTCTACCTCTTCCTGCCCGCCAATGGCGCGGGTAACCACATTGGCCAGCGGATGAAACTCGGCATCATCACGACTGATCAGCCCCTGCTCGACCATGTCCTGTACCTGACTGTGATCGCGGGTGCATTGCTGCAACTGACCATCACGCAGCAGATAGGCCCGACTGTCGCCGACCCAGCACAGGTGGTACTCCTCGTTGCGTACCAGCAGCGCCACTACCGTCGAGCCGACCGTCTTGCCCTGCATCTGGGTACTGGCGTAGTGCTGGACATTGCGATTGGCCCGACGAATGGCGCCTACCAGTTGCTCGACGCTGATCTGATGACGCGGCAGATGTGCCAGCTCCATTTCCAGCGTATCGACCACCATCTGACTGGCCACATCGCCTGCAGCGTGACCGCCCATACCGTCCGCCACGACCCAGACGCCGCACTCGGCCAGCTCCAGATAGGCATCCTCGTTGTGATCGCGAATCTTGCCCTTGTGACTCTGGGCAAAACTGACCAGCTGCATGTCGTTGGGGTGCGCGCCCATGACCATATTGACGCCTACCATCCCCACACCTCGAACTGACCATCGAGCATGGCAGCAAACTGGCTGACCTGCGGCAGACCGGAGCTGACCAGCAGCGAACCGGGCACCCGTTCAGAGCCACTGGTCCACCACAGGCAGTAGCGGGGAAACTGCTGCCGCAGCAACGGATGCAGCAGGTCTTCGCAGCGGCTGTCACTGGCACTCTGCCAGGCCAGCTGGCGTTTACCGGCTTCACCACGGGGCTGCAGCGGGCGCGGCTCCGCACCACTGGGCAGCGGTAACTGAGCCAACGCACTGACCCAGTCACTGAGCTCCTGGCCGTCTTCCAGAATCTGCAGCAGATGGTCGGCAGTGGCCTCACTCCAGTCACGGTTGGCCCACAGCCGCACTGGTGACAGCGCGGTTTCACAGGCCAGCAGAAACGGGAAGCGGCGCCCGACCTGATCGACGCTGGGCATCAGGCTGCCCGCCATGGCGTGCTCACCGACCACCCCGCGCGACAGGGCAAAATGCCAGACCGGGGCGGTCAGATAGGCCTCCAGCCAGTCATCCAGCAACTGCTCCTGACTGACCGCCAGCACGGCCTGCAGCCACTCGTTAAATCCCTCGATAAAATTGCGGCTCAAACGGTCGGAGACGAAGTCACCGCGCACCGGCACTTTGCCGAAGTAGCCATATCCCTTTACAGCGTCGCCGGACATTCGAACCCCCTCAACTCCGCACTCCAAAATGGGTTGTACACACTGCTCGGTACCAGTTCGAGACTGGCCTTGTAGCCCTTGACGTTGATATCCAGCTGTTTGTCCTTGATGGTGGCCTTACGCAGGCTGGCCAGTCGGTCCAGCAGGCGATACCAGCCCCAGGCACCCGGGTAATCGTTGGTGATGGTCTTACCTGAATCCGGCTCAGTGAATACCAGACGCACCCCCGGCTTGCTGCCATCCCCCGGCCAGGAAAAGTTGCTCAGGCGGGTGGGACCATGACGGTAGACCAGACTCTGGCCATCCACTTCCAGCAGGAAGCTGATGACGTCTTCATCCAGCGTCTTCGGCTTGAGGGCAAAATCGACCTTGGGAATCTGGCTGCCGGGCTCAAAGAAGGCATCGCGAATCTGACGGGCATCCTGAAACATCTTCAGGCTCTTGTCTGACACGCCGATATCCTTCTCGAACTGCCAGGTGCTGGCCGAGGTATCCACCACCGGGGCGATGTATTCCTCGAAGTAGCGATCCAGCGTGCCGCCGTAGCCAAAGAAGCGACCGAAATCCTTCAGTGTCACTTCCTGATCGGCTTTCACTGCCAGCGGATAGCGCCCCTGCAGAGCACGGCGGAACTCGCCATAGACCTTGGATTTCCACACGTCATTGAGATGAGTCTTGGCGCCTTCCTTGGCCAGCTCCTGCGACTGGGTATTGAGCGGCCCCAGCAGGGTGCCCAGCTCCAGCGGCAGTTCCCGCTGGATATCACGGAAGGTCCTGTTCAGCTCCTGCGTCCCCTTGCCATCCACCTGTGACATGAAGGCCGTCTTGTCGCTGCCGTCGGCACTGGCCAGATTGTCGAGGTAGCTGTACAACCGTTGCAGTTCAGCCTCCAGCGAACTCATCTGGGCTTCATCGAAGCCGACGATATTGCCGAACTGCTGCTCCACTTCCTTACCGGGCAGCATACTGATCTGATCAATGGGCGAGTCAGGCAGGTAGCGAGTCAGGCGGTTGGTACGGGTTTCCATGACCTTTTCCGCCACTTCGCCCACCTGCTTGTTGACCACGTTGTCGGTATTGACCCGGGTCAGCGCCACATTGCGCTGCACACCCCGGATGATGGACTGCAGCGGCTGCTCACTGCCGCTCAGCACACGGGCAATACGCGCGCCCTCGGTGATGGTGTCGAACTTCTTCAGGCGGATCTCGGCCAGCAGGCTCTGCCACTGGAAGCTGTAATCGCGGTAGTACTTCTGCCGCACCTGCTCGGCGATCACATCACCGTCCAGCGTGCCCAGCTCACTGGCATCGTCGCCATAGACCCAGGCGTCATCGGTCAGGCGCTTGAGGATGCGTTTGCTCTCAACCTGGAACAGGCCATGGAAGCCGTTGTAGGTATAGAGGCCGGGAATCCCTTCCTGCAGCGGCTTGCCGTCCGCCCGCTCGAAAATGCTGAGACTCTGGCTGCCGAGCACGTCGGTCAGACGGAAGTCAGGAATACGACTGTGCAGCAGTTCCTTGCGCAGGCGCTGATAAGCACGCTCGGCCAGCGTCATCGAGGTCAGTTCCTTGCGGGCCTGATCCACGGCGGCGTTATCGATACCGGCAATCGGGATATCCATCGCCAGCATGCGGTCCAGATGGGCCTGCAGGGAGGCGCGTATGCCATCGTTCTGCTCGCCCTTGAGATAGCGCTGCAGATAGGCCTGATACCAGTCCTGAATCTGGCCATTGTCGCGATGTTCGGGCTGATACAGCATCAGATAGGTCTTGAGGGTTTCGTACAGGTACTCCAGATTCTCTGTCTGACCCTGCACAGCCTGCATTTCACTGACCAGCACCCGGTTGAGATGCGGCACAAACTGATATTGCAGCGCACGCTGATAGGCGGCCGTGGCTGGCCCATGCAGCTGATCACCCTGATACAGGCCAAAGCCGCGGATGCCCTCGCGCTGCAGCTCGGCACCAGTGACACCGGCAGGCAACTGCACCAGCGCATTCAGCGAAGCACTGAGCTGGGACAGCACCAGACTGATATCCTGCTTAGGGTCTTCATGCTGGCTCTGATAATCCTGCACTGCCGCTTCGGCTGCGCGGATCAGGCCCAGATTCCACTGATAGCTGTTCCACCACACATAGCCGCCCCCCGCCAGCAGCAGTACTGAGGCGGCCAGGGTGCCGCGCCACAGCCAGGAATTCTGGCGGTCGTGATACTGATTGGTGGACGCCAGGTTCTGCTCGGGGAACACCACGCTTTCCAGCAGCTGGCGAATGAAGAAGCTGCGGCCTTCGTGATAGCCGTGGTTCTCACTGGGCACATCCTGCAGGCCCAGACCACTGGCCAGCTGCGAGTGCACCCGCTCAATCGGCTTCCCTTCCTGCGTGGCGCTGGCAATGTAGACCCCACGCAGCAGCGGTGCTTCTTCAAAGGCATTGGGGGTGAATACTTCCTTTAGGAAGTCATCGGCGGCCGCCTGCAGCAGACGCATCTGCCGTGGAAATTCATAAATGGCGGCACGTTTTTCCATACTGCGTTCGACCCGCAGGCGCTCCGGCACCATCTCATTGAGACGCACCAGCAAGGCATGGAACTCCTTGTTGAACTCACCGACGACGCCCTTCTCGTTGTCGGCAGCCTGCGGATCGAAAGTAATACCCCATACCTGCTCACGTTCCTCTGGTGTCAGTTCAGCAAAAAACTCGCTGAAACCGGCGACCAGATCCGACTTGGTCAGCAGCACATAGACCGGGAAATTCATACCGAGCTGGTTCTTTAGCTCCTGAATGCGGTGCTTGATGGCACGGGCATGCAGATTGCGCTCGGTACGGGTCTTGCTGATCAGGTCAGCCATGCTCATGGCGATGATCACGCCGTTGATGGGACGGCGGGGGCGGAATTTTTTCAGCAGACCGAGGAAGCCCAGCCAGGAGCGGGCATCGTGCTCGGAGTGACTGTCCTGCGTGGTGTAACGGCCAGCGGTATCAATCAGCACCGCCTTGTTAGTAAACCACCAGTCGCAATAACGGGTGCCACCGACGCCCTGCAGGGCATCAATACCCATTTCGCGCTTCAGCGGGAACTCCAGCCCGGACTGGTGCAGTGCGGTGGTTTTACCGGAACCGGGCGGCCCGACCATGATGTACCACGGCAGCTGATAGATACTGCGGCCCTTGCTCAGCTGGGTACGCTTGAGGATATCCATGGCACGGCTGATGCGCTCGTGCAGGGTATCGATTTCCAGCCGGGTGTTTTCGTCCTGAATGGCGTCTTCGTCCTCCCCTTCATCCTGCTGGGTTTTCTTCTCTCCCACCAGCTTGTTGACCGCTTCCTGCTCACGCTTGCTGCGATAGTGGTAACTGACCCAGCTGCACACCACCCAGACAAAGACAATGGCGGCGATCAGCACCACCCGGTTCATCACACTGGCCAGTGGCTCGGCCCCGGCAATGGCCAGCAACGGGCCGCCGAACCAGATCAGCAGGGCCAGACAGAGTACTCCCACGGCACTGAGAAACAGCCGTGAGGTGAGGAAGTTCCAGAGCATGTGGCCAGCTTGTCGAAACGTCATGGCAGTAATTCCTTTACCTTGAATGCAACGGGTCAGTACAGCAGGTCGATTTCGACCCGTCGGTTCTTCGCCCATTCCTCGGGCGTTGTAGTGCCGAAGCGCGGCTCGGCATCGCCACGGCCTTCCGGCCATAGCCTTCCCTTCAGTTTTGCATGCTCCGTCAGGTAATCAGACACGGCGGTAGCGCGGGCCAGCGACAGATGCCAGTTGGAGGGGTATTTGCTGGTGGCAATCGGCTGATTGTCGGTGTGACCGGTAATCATGATGCGCCCTTCCGTACCTTCCAGTACCGTGCCGATCTTGCTCAACACCGGCCACAGCGCTTCTTTCAGTTCTGCACTGCCGGAGGGGAACAGCGCCTCTGTGCCCATGGTGATACGGGTGCGATCCGGCATTGCGGTAATTTCCACCAGCCCCTTATTAATCTCGGTCTGCAACAGCTGGGTCAGGCGCTCCACCTCATTGCGCTCGGGAGGTGTATCCTCGACGGGGGCCGGCGCTGGCGCCGCAACCAGTGACGACAGCTGACTGTAAAGCTGGCGCGAATCCCGGTTAAGCAAATAATTGAAGGTCATGTAGGTGCCGAGCAGGGTGACAGCGACCAGCGCGTAGATCACCCACAGCGGCATGCCATCACGCAAGTTCATCTCGCGAATCTGCACCGCCCCTTTCCAGCCCGGCGCCAGCGCCTTGTCACGCTCACCGCGCTGGCCGCGCAGAGCCTGATAGGCCTGCTCACGATAGCGCTCAAGCTTCTCGCTGCCCTGCTGCTCGACCCGTAACTTGCCCATGAAGCCCAGGCTCAGACACAGATACTGCAGTTCCAGCATCTGCTCATGATCGGCAGGGCGCTTGAGGGCGGCATCCAGCAGAATATAAAAGTGTTCACCGCCCCAGGTTTCATTGTGAAAAGTGGACAGCAGGCTGTTGAGTGACCAGCTGGACTGTTCGCCCCACAGGGTGTTGAGCACCACCTCATCAATAAAGGAACACATGCAGTAGCGCGCCGCTTCACGCTGTTCGGCGGTGGTATCCTGCTGGCGCAGAGCCGCTTCGTATTCGCGCACCATGTCGATACAGCGCAGCCGCAGCGACTCGACATCGGCATGACTTGTGACCCGGCGCAGATAACTGACCAGTGACAACATCGGCCCGGCGTAGTCCACCAGCGGATTGGCATCCAGCGTGGGCAGGCGTTGTATACGGGCACTGGCCGCCGGTTTATGGATGACGGTGCGGTCTTCCAGCATGTGCGGTGCCGTCTGGTCAGCACGGCGGGCGGCAGAGCGTTCCTCTGCGCCCAGTCGTCCACCGGGGCGGGGCTTGATGATGGTTGCGTCAGTCATCCTTGTTCTCCACTACACGTCCGTGTGTTGCGCCTCTCAGCCAGCAATGGCCCAGAGTTCCATATCCAGTGCGGGATATTCGCCCGACAGGTGAATGGCGATACCACCACTGCTGGACAGGCGTTGCCAGTACTCGCTGTTCTTCTCCAGCTGGAAGTAGTGATAGCCCGCATGGTAGGGCACCTCACGCGGTGCCACCGGCAGCGGCGCAATGGCCACCCCCGGAATCTGGTTGTTGACCAGGGTGCGGATCAGCTCCACCGGGCCGATCTTGATCTGTGCCGGCATGTGTTTGCGCAGCTCTTCCACTGGCATATCGGCGCGCACCGCCAGCACAAACTGCGCATCGCGCAGCATTTTTTTGTCATGCAGCTCGGCCACACGGATACCGAACTTGCTGATGGTCATGGTCAGCTGCGTCGCTGTCTGCTCCAGCACCGTACTCAGTGACTGATTGAGAACCACCAGCAGGTTACCGAACACTTCGGTCAGCTGATCATGGCGGTAGGAGGGCAACAGCGGTGGACGCTTATCCTCCTGTACAAAGGTCGCCAGCTCACCGACCAGGGCGACCAGCTCGGCGTACAGCCGCTCGGGATGCAACTGACCAATGCCTTTCAGGTGCAACAGTACCGCTTCATAGCGATTGAGCAGCTGCAGAAAGAGAAAGTCCGACAGCGAGCTGACCGCCGCCTGGGCCTGACTCAACCGGCTGGCCAGTACATCGGCACGCTGTTTGAGCATACCCACCACCTCGGTCAGCATACCGGCCAGAATGTCGTTGCGATGTACACACAGACTCGGCGGGATATAACGTTTGTCGAGGCGTACCGTGCCTTCTTCACCCACTTCGCGGATGCGGCACAGCGGCATGGTGACATAGCCGGTCAGATCATCACTGGCAAACCTCAGACTGAGCGCCAGCTTCGCCACCTGCAGGGTATCGCTGGCATCCTGACCGACGCTGTTGTCGATCACTTCCTCATCGTGCCAGCGGTAGCGGGTCACCCCTTCCTCGGCCCGGCCACTGCCGATATTGAGGCCCTTGGTCTTCTCCACCGCCAGCGCCAGATAAACCACTTCATCGCGGATGCCTGCGGGCACCTGCAAAGGTGCAGGAAGCGGCTCCTTGGCGGGCATTTTGGCCACAGTGAAATCTGGCAGCACCAGCACGGCATCACGCAGCGCCAGCTTGCCCAGATTGAGCATGCCGTCGTCGATATCCAGCGTCAGCACACCCCAGCCATAGGCCTCGACCAGACTATGCAGGGCAGCCTGCTGGTCGCCCCAGAAACGTTCCTGCTGCTGGAAATGCTGGGGACGAAGAAACATGCCTTCGCTCCATACCACTCGACTGTACTGACTCATCTGCTATCCCTGCCTCACCCTGTCTGTCACTGACCGTCCTTACGCTACGCCGCTGTGCAGCTAGTCACGCAGCGTGACCGACAGTTTTTCGATATTGACGTCAAAATCGTCATAGCCTTCCGGGTCGGCCACCACCACGTCCCGCCAGCGGGCATTCTCGATATCACGGAAGGCCGCCATGACCGCGATGTAGCGGGTCTTGCGATCCAGCCGCAGGGTAATGGTCTTCTTGCTGCCGGGTTCCAGCACCAGCTCGTCCTTGCTCAGCATGTCCTGGCTCAGTACCTGATCCGGATTGTCATACAGGGCAAAGAAATCCTGTGAATCGAACACACTGCGCGAGCTCAGCTCATAAATGCGCACGACCAGCGGGGATGGCCGACCGTTCGGATCGGGGTTGACCTGTTTGGATACCTTAAAATCCAGATCGGTGGAGGGAGGCACCACGCTGTTGACCGTGCCGCAGCCGCTTAGCATTGCCACGGCGGTCAGCCATACCATGCAGAATAAACGTACCGTTGTGCTCATCTGACTGCTCCTGTCTGGACGGTGCTGCACGCCCACATCTCAATGGCTGCTGCCACGCAAGGAATGATCGGCCGCTTCGTAAGCCTGAATGAAGTCATCCAGATAGCATTGCTGCTGACTACGCACATCCTCACTCAGAGTCTGATGCAACTCGGCATACAGCTGCCAGTAACTGGCCTGACGCCGCGCCGGGTTAAGCTTATCGAGCATGCCTTCACGGAACTGGCGCTGCGAAATCTGCTGCGGATCCATCTGCCGCAGCAACCCTGCCACTGCTCCTTCCACACCACGCAGCAGCGCCTGCTCATGGCTGGCGATATCAGCAAAGGCATCGGCAATGGCTTTGTCAGCCGGCATGAAGGAACTGCTGCGCCGGTTGAACAGGTTGTGCACGGCATCTTCGACGCCAGCGGAGAATTTCAGCGGATTGTTTTCAGTGGTACGGAACTGGGTGTGATTAACACGGAACTCGCTCTTGAAACGTGAGCGCTCACGCAGTGCCACGATCAGCCCTTCCAGCAGCTGGCGGCTGGCTTCACCCAGACGCTGCCACCATTCCGGGTCATGATTGGCCGGCGCCATCTCAGGATGAATACCCAGCCCCCGCAGATAGGCGCGCAGCGCCTGCTGTTCATTGCCTTCCATCGCGGCCACGGCCGGGCTTGAAGGTTTAGGCTGGGGAGCGGCTGCCATCACGCCGGGTTCAGCGGATGTAGCAGGGGTGGATGGCTGCGGCGCGAGCACCTGTTCCGGCATACGCAATGTATCCTGCTGAAGCGACGACACAGCCAGAGGTGCTGACGACACAGCCACGGGTGCTGATGGCGCCTGAGCAGGTACAACAGTCGCTACAAGGGTGGCAGGCGATAGAGAGGGAGCAACAGCGGGAGCCACCACAGTGCTAGTCGCCACCTGCACTTCGGTTAACGGAGTCTGCGCCAGCATGGCACTGTCAGCGGCAGCAACGGCTAAGGCCGGTTCAACAGCGGCCTGAACCGTGGTAACAGGCCTGGCTTCTGCCTGCACAGGCTGGATCACTCTGTCAGCAGGTGCCTGGGCACTGGCGGCAGCTACCTCAACGGCAGTCAGGCTGGCCACCTCTGCTGGCAGAGTCACGACAGGCTCAGTCACCGGCGTATCTGTCAGGAAAGCATCAAATCGTGAAGAGACCTCAACGGCTGGCTCCAGCGGCTCATGCGGACCACCCAGCCACTGCTGATCCCAGTCTTCCGGAATAGTGACGGCGGGTTCAATGCGTTGTTGTGAGGCGGCCGGGTTCTTACCCTGAGGGAGAGGAAAATGATCATTGAGACCCAGCTGGCTCATGCTGCGTTGCATGGAAGGGGCCTGTACTGATGCGGTGGATGCCACAGGCTGAGTGACGCTGGCCTGAGTGACGCTGGCCTGAGTGACGCTGGGTTGGACACTGGCAGCAGGCTGCGCAGCGACACTGGCGGTGTTCACCTCAGCGGTATGCAGCAGCGGCTGGGCATGCGGGAGTGGTGGCGTAACAGGGGCAGAGCGCGGGCGCAGCTGGGCACGAATCTCATAGTCACCCAGACCCAGCACATCATTGCTGTTCAGACGGTGACGATTACCCTTGCCCAGCGCTTCTACCCGGCGGTTGATAAACAGGCCATTGGTGGACAGGTCAGTGACGACAAACCCTTCAGCATCAGCCTCGACCCGTGCATGGGTACCCGACAGCACACGCTCCGGATCAGGCAGACACCAGTCACACTGCTCCGAGCGCCCCAGGGTGCCGCCGCGGTGATCAAATACCCGGACCGACTCCTGACCGGGAGACAGGCGATGATAACTGATGACCGACAGTTCAAGCTCCATATCCATATGTCCAGACCTATCCATAGGGTTACCAAAAGCATATAGGTGGCCAGTCCACGCTCCTTCATATCTGAGGAAACGCTACTCGGGCCACCAACAATCTGGGCGACAAAACTACGGAGTCGATACCGACAAGTCAACACCTTTAGACAAATAAAGTTACAAAACTTATCCTTGATTTACACATAGAGTTTTATGTAACGTACCGCCCGCCGAATGGATACATTTCTCAGGCAATTGACTTCAGCCAGGATGCGGGGGAAGACATGGACAGGGTGAACACGGATACCAGGGATACGGATACGCTGCTTGCCGGTAGCCAGGACGACTACCACAGCCAGCCGCAGCACAGTACCACCAGCCCGGCAGCCAGCACCCCGCCGAGCAGCAGTGATAACAGCGACCTGACCGCTGTATTCTGCGATGCGACTCAGGTGCTGGATGTCCCTTCACCGCAAACTGAAGGCCGCAATCAGCTCAAAGGCACCGTCCTGCAGCAACGCTACCTGCTGGAAGACCAGATTGGCCGTGGTGGCATGTGCGATATTTACCGCGCCCGTGACCTGCTGCTGGAGCAGAACGGCATCAAGGATAACCACATTGCCGTCAAGCTGCTCCAACCTCATCTGCAGGATCATCCTCAGGCCAGACATCTGCTGATTGCCGAAGCGCGCAAATCCCAGCAACTGTCGCACCCCAACATCATCCGGGTATTCAGCTTCGGCCATGAAGCGCTGGAAGGTCGCGACAGCGCCTGCACCTTTCTGGTGATGGAATGGCTCGACGGTGAAACCCTTGACCTGGTGATCAAACGCTCCCGTCCACGTGGCCTCAACTATGACGGCGCCATGCAGATTTTGCGGCAGATCGCGGCCGCCCTCGACTACGCCTCCTCACAGGGGGTGGTGCATGCCGACCTCAAGCCCAGCAACGTCATGCTGACCCGTGATGGTCATATCAAAGTGCTGGATTTCGGTGTGGCGGGCTCCGACCCCCTGCATCAGGATATTTACGCCGTCCCGGATAACGATGCGACTGAACCTGTGCAGGGCTATACCCCGGCGTATGCCAGCCCACAACTGCTGGCAGGCAACAAGCCGACGCACCGTGATGATATCTACTCTTTCTGTTGCATCGCTTACGAGCTGCTGACCAGTAAACATCCCTTCCAGCGCCAGCCTGCCGACAAGGCACAGCAGCAAAAACTCAGGGCAGATGCGCCCGCCGCCCTGAGCAGCAAGCGCTGGGCTCAGCTGCAACAGGGCCTGGCCTTTGAAGAACGCAAACGCCCGGCACAGCTACTGACCTTGCTCAACCTGATGGAGCAGCCCTCGGCCTGGCCTCGTCTGGCAGGCTGGAGTGCCGCACTGGTAGTGGTACTGGCCGCTGCGGGCATGGGCTATCAGCAATACCAGGGCTATCAGCAACGGCTGCAACAGCTCGATACCCGGCTGGCTGACAGCCATCGTTATGACTACCTGCAGGGCGCCACGCCCACGGCCCTGCTCGATGCCCTGGCACAGGCCCCTGCTGATCAGCAGGCGCTGGTGACCGGTATCCTGCAGCAACAGCGTGCCCGTGTGCTGGATTACTTTGAAGGCGAGGTGGAAAGCCAGTTGCAACAGCAGCAGTCCGGCTACCCTGATTATTACAGCGTCACCCGTACGGTGGAGGAAGGGCTGAAAGTGTTTCCTGATTCTGCCCGCCTGCACACCCTGCTGGACACCCTGCAACAAAGCTGGCGTGGCAGCACTCAGGCACTGGATGAGCAGCTCAACGCCATGCTGGAGCAGGGCAAATACCAGACTAAGGCCGACTTCGACAACCTGCTGACCCAGTTCAGCGGCCTTAAGCGTCTCAACCATGACTACCAGCCACTGCCTTCAGAAAAAGCCAGTGCCACCTACCAGCAGGTCATGCAGGAAGCGCTGAGCAAGACCGCTGACGAAGACCAGCTCAACCGGCTGCGCAAGATTGGTGAAACTTTCTTTGCCGGCATGCCCGTGGCCGAGCAGAGTGTCGAGCAGGTGGATGAAGTGCAGCAGGCTCAGCAGACCATGGATGCCTACAAGACCGCTCGCCAGCAGGGGCAGAAACTGCCCTTCCCCCATGCCGCCGCGGCCATTGTCTATCAGGAAAAAACCGCGGCGCTGGCCAGCCAGATCAGTGCTGCCACCGACCCTGAGGCCCTGACCGAAGCCGAAAATGCGCTGGCCAGCTATGGGCGGGGCTTACCCTCGGACTTTGAACCCCTGGTCACCCTCACCCACCAACTGGCGCAGGCCTATCGTGATCTGGCCAAGCAGCTGATCAATGCCGACCAGTTACGTGAAGCACAGAAGGCCATGGCAGAGGCCGATCTGGTGGAGAAAGGTCTGCAAGCCAGGTAGCAACGTCCTTTTATCTCATTCTGGCGCACTGCGGCTGACGCAGGCGCCTTTCCCGTGTTCGACGGCCGGGCACCCCACCCCCTTGTGTTGCCTTTTGGTGTACCGGCCTTTTTTATTTGCAGGACAGTGGTTATGCGCGCGGTTCAATCCAGCAAGAACATCTTCATCACCACCCCACTGGGTCAGGATGCCCTGATTCTTGATAAAGCGACGATCCACGAAGGTTTGTCGCAGCTGTCGCAGATGACCGCCTGCGTGCATACCAACAGCCAGCAGGTCGACCCCCACGAGCTGCTGGGTAAGGCCGTGACCCTGACCATTCCCATCCACGATGATCAGGGGGAAGTGGGTCAGCAGCTGTATAACGCCGTGGTCACCCGCATTGCCTCCAAAGGCAGCCGTACCCCGGCCGAAGCGCTGGATGAAGTCCACCGTGACTACGAGCTGACCTTGCAGCCGCAGGCCTACTTCCTCACCCAGCGGCGGCAGAACCGGATTTTCCAGCAACGTACCGCGCTGGATATCGTGACGCAGATTCTCAGCGAGCACAGCGTCAAGTTCGATGACCGCACCAGCGGCAGCTTCCCCACCTTCGAGTACAAGGTGCAGTTTGATGAGACCGACTGGAACTTCGTCTGCCGTCTGTTGCAGCACGAAGGGGTGTTTTTCTATTTCGAGCACAGCGCCGGTGACCATACCCTGGTTCTGGCCGATGACAGCACCGTCTACAGTCCGTGTCTGGAGCAGGAGGTGGCTTACTTCACCGGCGATCTGGCCGAGTCTCACCTGTATGTCTGGAGCGGTATCGAACAGATTGCCAGCGGCAAGGTCCGTCAGCAGGGCTACAACTTTCTGACCCCCACCGCGCTGGCCAAGGCGCTGGTCGAGAACCCCGGTCAGGCCGAACAGCAGGGCACCACCGAGGCTTTTGAGTACATCGCCGAAGCCGAGAACATCAGCCGCACTCAGGCCACCGCGCAGACGCAGCTGGAGGCCCTGCAGCATGACCAGCTGGGCGGTGAAGGCAAAAGCAACTGCCGCTCCTTCCGCCCGGCGGGCCTGTTCAGCTTCAAGCGCCACGAAGACAAGCGCGAAGAGGGCAAGAGCTATGTCGTTATCCGCATCAAGGTGGAAGCCTCCTCGGCGGATAACCAGGGTGAACAGGCGCAGGAAGGGGATAACTACAAGAATGAGATCAGCGTATTGCCCAGTGATGCGGTGTTCCGCCCTCGTCTGGCCCGCGATGAAATCGCCGCGCGCGAGGGCGGTGACCGCAACAACTACCTGCTGCCCTACCTGCCGCGCATCTTTGGTTCACAGACCGCGCGGGTGGTCGCCGAAGCCAACAGCGATGGCAGCGAAGAGGTACACATCGACAAGTACGGCCGGGTGCATGTGTGCTTCCACTGGGATCTGGAACAGCGCAGCTCCTGCTGGATTCGGGTGGCTCAGGCCTGGGCGGGCAATAGCCGCGGCGCCTTTTTCTTCCCCCGTATCGGTGATGAGGTCATCGTCCAGTACCTGAGCGGTGACCCCGACCAGCCGGTCATCGTCGGCAGCCTCTATAACGGCACTAACCCCTACCCCACGGCGCTGCCGGAAAGTAAGACCCAGAGCGGCATCATCAGCCGCAGCAGCAAAGGCGGCGGCAAAGACAACTACAACGCGCTGGTGTTTGAAGACCTCAAAGGGCAGGAGCTGTTCTACACCCAGGCCGAAAAAGACCAGCAGGAGCTGATCAAAAACAATCTGCTGACCGATATCGGCATGGATCGCCAGACCACCATCAAGAACAACGATGTGCTGGAGGTGGGCAAGGTGTTCAAGCTCAAGGCAGGCAGCCGGATTGAGCTGGAAGTCGGTGCCTCCACCCTGGTGATGGAGAGTGATGGCACCATTACGCTGAAGGGCAATAAGAGCACCGAAAAGGCCACACAGATAATCAAGCAGGCTACCAGTATCAAACTGAATGGTTGATCATCAGTGCATACCACGCTTGAGTACTGTGCGCATCATTACAAGCTAAGGTGGCAACAGGCACTGGACTGGGGGGCCTCTCTCAACGATTTAGCTGACTGTGATACTGGCCTGCCGATATTGTTACAGTCTTTGCAACTCAGACAGAGCCAACTTCCGCCCGCGCTGTCCTGGCTACTATTAGTGACAGCCCCCAATGCCGATGCCTTGCTGATGAGCCTCTTTCCCTGTCCCTCATCAGAGCGCCGATACCTGCTACAACTGTGGCAACAGGTATCAACAGCGTCGCTAGATAGCTTTATGACGCACTGTCATCGTGTCATCGCTGAGCAGCTGTATCAGGGGGAGGCCGTGTCACAGGTGACCGCTGACTGGTATTGCGATGCCCTGGCCCTGAACCGGCAGCCGATTGACCCCCAGCTGCTGAGCGCCTATCCGGTATGCATTGCATGGTTACGCACAATACTTGAGCAACCCTCGCTACAGACAACCGAGGTTTTACATAAGGCCCATCAGAGCCATACCCTGGATCTGCCCGTCTCTATTTTGACGCGTTTGTGTCAAATGCCTGAAGAGTGGCCATTAATCTCCAACGCCACACTGAGTAGCCTGCTAAGCGTTGAAGCGCTGTCATTTCCAGCCCTGGCCGGGACAGTATTGCGAAGCAGCGGAATCAGCTCATTGCCCGCACTGACGGCCTTGTTCTCCACACACTCACGCCCCCTACCCTCGTATCATCAAGCCGTAATAACGCCGCTCGCTCCTGCTACGGGAAAGGCGGACCTTGTCGCTTTGCAAGCACCGACCTCTTCTCTCGCAGCGCGCGACCGACTGTGGTTACGTCATGGCTTGAAACTAGCTGAACCCGCAGGAGTGAACTTACTGGCCGAGAGAGATGGCTCCGCCTTAGCCACGTTTGCCAGCGCTCATATCCAACAACTGCAAGCATGGCTGCAGGATCATCATTACAGCTCGACTCATACTCCCTATCTCAATGGTTACCCCTTAACGTCTGAATTGGACTACGCCACCTTGCAGCAGCACTGGCAGCATGGCCATCAGGGCCATCGCTTCGTGGTCGAGTTGTTGATCAATCATTTGCACTGGCAACATCCGCCCGTCAGTGCATGTGGATGGCAAGGAGCCTCATTGCCATGACCGATTCCTTGGTAAACCCATCGCGCTATCGCCCCTTCACACTCTCTTCTCTGGTATTTGCGGTCGCTCAGCTCGATAGCTGGCCGCAGGCAGCTAACGTGACGATGTTTATGCAGGATGAGGTACTGATGGATGCCTCTACCGCAGCCTATCCTTTGCGCTTTCACCCGGCTATCGGAGTGGAATCCAGCCGCTTCCGGCGGCTGGATATATTGCTGCAGCATTATCGCAATGTATTAGCCGATCTCACCGGGCCACTGTATGTACTATTACCTGCTTGGTTATCTGCACCGCAAAGCAGCCAGCTTCAGTCAACGCTCAAAGGACTGTGTGTGGGCACTTCAGCGGAAGTGATTTACCTTGATAGCCAGCCCGACCGCTATCTCCAGCACTGGCCAACATTACAGCAGCAACTGGACAAGGGACGGCCACTATCGCTACTTGCCTTTGACAGCCCTGTTCCTGCAGTTGCATCGCATTTGCTGGGTGGCACTGCTTGTGAAGGGCTGATAGTGCTGTCGTTACAACCTGCCACCGCAGGTCTCACCTTAGGTTCAGTCGCTAGTGGATTTCGGTTGCTACATTCCTTCAGTGAGGGCAGCACGGCCGATACAACACTGCTCCGGCAGTGTCTGGCGACCAGCACAGAACCTCTCCACCATCTTCTGCCACCGGCAGGATGCCTGCAGCAGGCACAGTGGCTCGATCTTTACGAGCACATCAGCCACCGAGCAGCAGACACCCTCAAAGTCCACCATCCCGAACAGGCATTCGGCGAGCTGGGCAGCCTACAGTTGCCCTATCGTCTGCTGTACCTGCAACACCACCTGCACCGTGATCAACAGGCACTGATGCTGGACATGACCTGCAAAGGTCATCGTTGCTTCAGCCTCTGGCACAACACTCCTTCGCCAGCAAACGCCCTGGCCTCAGCGTCCATTAAGGGAGATTACTATGGGTAAACCCGCCGCCACTCTGGGGCATTTTCACATCTGCCCCCAATATCGGGGTGATACCCCACACGTTGGAGGCCCAGTCGCCGGGGGGTCTGGTGACGTGACAATCGGCGGAATGCCTGCGGCGCGCGTCGGTGACAAGCTGGTATGTAATGCACCACCGGACACGATCAAACAAGGCTCAGCCTCAGTGTTTATCAATGGCAAACCGGCTGCCCGTATGGGCGACAGCACCGAGCACGGCGGTGTCATCGTGGCGGGCAATGCCACTGTACTGATAGGAGACCAAACCTACAGCAGCAACGGTGGCTCGGCGAGTAACGGCAAGGTGCAGGCCCTGGCCCGCCGCCAACTGTCACGCGTCATGGTCTGTCAGAAAGATGGCCAGCCCACTATCTGTGTTGAGCCAAACTGCCCCTGCAAGGAAGCAGCTAAATGATCCGCGCCGGACAGTGTTTCTATCCCGAACAGGGGCCTGAAATCTTGCCGCTAGCCAGTCTGCAGGGTCCCTTGCTGCTGGTGATAGACCGCATCAACCTGCCAGACTGGATCTACACCGCCTCCTGCAAGGCTGATCAGCTGCGCTGGGATATCCTGTTTGAAGACACATCACTGGAACATCCGTTCTATGAATGTTCACCCGTGTTGCTGCGCCTTGAGACACATACCGCCTTATATCAGGACTGGCTGACGGATCCCGACTGGCAGCAACACTGCCTGCTGATCAGCTACCCCGGCGACTACGAGCACGTGCGCCAGCACCTGCGCAGTCTGATCTGGATGCGCCAGCAGGATAAAACCTTGCTCATGCGTTTTTATGCTCCTACCATCCTTGACACCTGGGCACCCAGCCTGACTGACAACGAGGCAGCAGCCTTGCTGGGCCCCGCCGAATGCTGGGCCTGGTTCAGCCCATCGGGAACAGGTGAACAGCGATGGAGCTGGATGGCCCATACACCAGGGCAGGCAGGTCGGGGCCAGGGCTGGTTTGCACTCAGTGATGCCCAGGTGGCAGCACTGGATGCCCATGACGCGCCTCGCCAGCCTGCCAATCAGGCGCAGCCAGCAAAGACGCAAGCAGAAAAAACGCCCAGCTATATCGACTACTGGCTGGGCTATGAGGTGGAAGAACCCACTTCAGGGATGGACTAAGTTAGCAAGGGAATGCCATGACAGACGTACAGCAAAGCTGCTCGAAGCCCGCCTATATCATTGAAATCCTCGGTCACGATCATCCTGATAGCCAAAAGATCGTGCTGGAGAACAACGGCGCCCCCACGCGCATTGAACCTGTTGATGGAGGCAAGGCCTGGGGGAAAAGTACGCTGCATTTCTGGGAAAAGGCCGTCGGTGCCGCCGCGCCACCACTCAAAAGCTGGATTGAAATCAAAGGCAGCAAGGGTAGCTTTAAGATTCCTCTGTTCGATGGCGCGGCGAGTGATCAGGACCTGTTTGTTGTCCCCAAGCTGAAGCAAACCAGCCGTTGCGGCGGTCGGCAGCAGTATGTGATCGCCCCCTTCGTCCCTGTCGAGCAGATCGACAGCGTCTTCAAGACCCCGGTCGCCTGTCGCAACGGTTATCTCTATATCTTCCGTAAGGGGCGATTATGGCGTGAGCTGGAGGTCGGCAAGGACGAACAGGCTGGTACCCCGCAGTTTCGCGACAGCAATATCCTGGCAGCACGGGGTGGCAGTGAGCAGACGCCTGTCAGCACCGTCTATCAACGCAAGTTCATCAGCGACTGGCATAAGGAGGTCTGGCTGCCTGTGACGGCCAGCGGGCAGATGCTGGCGACTTTTCAGCTGTTTTTTTCCGATGTCCAGCTGACCGCTGAGCGTATCAACTATATGGAGAGCTACCCTGATCAGATCGCAGCCCGCGCCATTCGCTCACGCTGCGGCACCCCCATGTACGTCAGCCAGTTTAAAGCGCATCAGGTTCACCTGGGCTATGACTACCAGCGCCTGAGCAAGCAGCCTCAGTACAGCCCCGTTCCTGCCGGAATGCTGCTGTGGATAGACGACATGCCCGCCCAACGCCAGCGCTCCCCCCTGCAGGAATGGCACTATCCCCAGCCGGATGTATTCCTGACCGATCTGAGCGGCAAAGCCCCGCAGCAGGAATATCACCAGGCGGTGGATCTGGTCAGTAATCCCTCACGTCAGGCGTATGACAACACCGTCTCTACACTGGCACTCAAGCAGGCGCTGCTGGTGAAAGAACAGCCGCGCCTGCAGCAGGCTCAGGCCAGGCAAAAGCTGGATCAGGGAATCAAGGGGCAATCAGCCAACACCGAAGTGGCTTACCCCCAACCAGACACAGACCCGCTCTGGTGGCAGGCACAGGCCAGCGAAGAAGACATCTACCGCGAGCTCAAACCCCGCGCCATCTGCGTATTAATGCTGGATGACGCCATTGGCCGCCTGCGTCACTACACTCAGCAGGGGCAACATGCCCAGGACCTGCTGCAGACGCTATTGACCCTCACCGGCACTCACCCGCTGCATCGTTTTGCCGAGCTGGTCAATCACACCATCCTGCCCAGACAGATGATGGCGACCAATGCCGAGGGCAAGCAAACCAGCACTACCAATCCCTGGTATGAAGACAACGCCAGCTATGTTGATCTGAGCCCTGGCTCGCCCATGTTCAAAATACTCTATCCGTCCTATCGTGCTGCGGCCCGGCAGCATCTGAGCACCTGGCAACAAAAGACCCTGACGCTGCTCAGCCGCAAAGACACAGAAGCAGTGCTGGCCGACCTGTTCAGCAAAAATCACAGTGACTACTACGCCGGTTTCAAATTGCTGGGTGATGCCCTGGCCATGGCATCACCCAACCCGGAGCGCCTGGATACGTATCAGACACCTCATGCCATCTGGTCGGGAGCCTATAACCAGAGTGCAGAAGCACTCATCACTCAGATATTGGCCTATCAGCATGGGCTAAGCCGTTTCCTCTTCCCCAAACCCAGGGTGATAGACCCTACCAAACCGTTTAACCCGAAAGACTACCCCCTCCAGCCCAACCCGGGGGATGGTAATTACCGCATTGACCTGATGGCGGGCCTGTCCTTATTCAGCGCCGAGCTGCGCTACCGGCAACCTGACAAACAAATGGCCAACCCGGAGGACAAAACCCATGAAGTGACACTACTGGATATGTGGGCTGTTGCCTCGCAGAAAGCCCTGCAATCGGTAGACAGTACCCTGGGGCCACTGGTCAAGCGGGTCGCCAACGATGTCGAGGCCGCGCTGGGTGGACTGATTAATGCGATGCAGTCACTGGCCCCTAAAGTTGCCCCTACCGCTCGATATATAGATGCTTACGGCCCACTGGCTGACATGGTGCGCAGCTCCGCCAGCACCGATGTGCTGCGGCAATTGAGGTGGCTGCCACCGAATGGCAAGCAACCCGAGCAGGGTCTGACCGTTGTTGGTCTCGTGCTGGGCGAGTTGACACTGGGTATCACCACACCCGACACCGAGCCCAAAAAACTTTACGGCCAGTGGTATCTGGGCGACAAGCTTATCGGCGATAGCAATAAAAACCGGTACACCAAGGCCACTGGGCAGCAGGCAGGCACCACGACGCGCATGGGGGTGTATACCCTAGAAGGTCAGGCCGCCAAAGACTATGAAGCATACCATCGCGCCATGGTGGTGCGAGTGGCACGCAGTGACACCGCTCAGGCAGTGCATAAGCTGCTCAACTCAGTAGGGTTTTCCGCCTTTATGCTGGGCGTGGAAGGGTGGAACTTGTCGTATGAGTTGAGAGCTTGGAACTCGGATAGATTATCTCGAAGTATCACGGGAAATATCTCTGCCTTATGGGATTTAGGCAATGCCACAGCCAAGCTGCTTTCCCTCTTTGATCAGCGCTGGCAAGCCCTGCAAGGGATTAATCGCACTCTGGAGTCCGTGGCGTTTGACGTATCCATCAAACGCCAGTGGATGGAAAAGGTCGCTGATAATGCACTGATGAAAAAGCTTGTTACCCTATTGCCGAATGAAATCAAAGTTGCCGCAGCCATTGGCGTGGTTGGCAATGCCCTGACCGCCGCCGTATTTTTTATGGATGCGCTGAATGAATGGCATGAGGGGGACCGCCCTGCCGCCTTTGCCCTGCTGGCAGCCGGTGTCGGTGCCAGCCTGCTGACCGTGGCCTTTTCCTTTGCCAGCAGTATGGTGTGGCTGGGGGTGATCGGCATGGTGCTGACGGTGGCCGGGCTGGCCATCTATATCGCCATTAACCGCCAGCCCCTGCAGATTTACCTGCAGGACGGCCCCCTCTCACGCAGCCCCGGCAGCCAGTTTGCCCACCTGCTCAATGCACCGGAGGAAGCATGGTATCGGCTGATTAACCTGCTGGCCGCCTACCGCATTGAGGTCAGCACCAGCCCCTATTACGACTATGTATCTGCCGATCAAAAAGCCAGCGACTTTGTGGCGGTGCGGCAAATTCACCCGCGCATTGGGGAATGCAATGCCCGCATCAGCGTACAAAGCTGTCTGGGAAGATTCTTTAACCAGGCACTCTATTTACCCCGCTTCCAGGCCATCTCCGTCAGTGGTCGCAGACCACGTGCAACAATATCCACCCGACCACTACAGCCCACATTCACTGAAATTACCCCGCTGGGCGAAAACTACTACCTGACACTGGGCGAGACCCAATGGAGCGATGCCCCAGGCCCCGCACAAGTGCTGAAGTCGGCCGAATACCCCATATTCAAATGCCAGATTCAGGTGCCCGATGGTAAAGGGGCTATGTGGGTCTTCCCCGCTCCGCTACCCAATGACAGCACCACGCCGGTGTTTCATCCTGCCGAGCAGGCCACCCCGCCTTTTCGCTGGACCCAGATCGCGCCGGACTTTCAAGCCAAAGACCAGCCCTACTGGCTGGATGGCGCACGGGCAGTACGCCCCGAACGCCAGCCTGCCCCCGCCTCCACACCGC